>NZ_LT598496.1:5145264-5788422 GCF_900091425.1 Micromonospora krabiensis | reverse complement strand
CGCCGGGCGGACCGTCCTCGGCATGGGAAAGCGCGTCACCGGGCTCGCGTCCGACGTGATCTCCGCGGAGATCCAGCAGCGCACCGCGGAACAGCTCTTCAGCGTCCTGGGCCAGCTCAAGGGCGGTGCGATGAAGTTCGGGCAGGCGCTGTCGGTGTTCGAGGCGGCACTGCCCGAGGAGATCGCCGCGCCCTACCGGCAGGCGCTGACCAAGCTCCAGGAGGCCGCTCCGCCGCTGCCCGTCGCGAGTGTGCACAAGGTGCTGGCCGAGCAGCTCGGCCCCGACTGGCGTGGCCGGTTCGTCGAGTTCAACGACAGCCCGTCCGCCGCGGCGAGCATCGGGCAGGTGCACCGGGCGGTCTGGCGCGACCCGGGTTACGGGCCGTCGGGCGAGCCGCACCACCGGGACGTGGCCGTCAAGATCCAGTACCCGGGCGCGGGTGACGCCCTGCTCGCCGACCTCAAACAGCTCTCCCGGTTGGGCGGGATGTTCCGGGCGATCCAGCCCGGACTGGACGTCAAGCCGCTCCTGGTCGAGCTGCGGGAACGAATCACCGAGGAGCTCGACTACGAGCTGGAGGCCGAGTCGCAGCGCGCGTTCGCCGAGGCGTACGCGGACGACCCCGAGATCTACATCCCCGCGGTGGTCTCCTCCGCACCCCGCGTGCTCGTCACCGAATGGGTCGAGGGGACCCCACTCGCCGAGATCATCCGCGAGGGCAGCGAGGAGCAGCGGGACGAGGCGGGCCGACTGATGGCCACCCTGCACCTCTCCGCGCCGCAGCGGGCCGGGCTGCTCCACGCCGACCCGCACCCGGGCAACTTCCGCCTCCTGCCCGACGGCCGGCTCGGCGTGATCGACTTCGGCGCGGTCGCGCGGATGCCGGAAGGCACGCCGGAGCCGATCGGCCGCATCGCGGCGCTCGCCCTGCGCGGCGACGCCGAGGAGGTGGTGGCGGGGCTGCGGTCGGAGGGTTTCATCGGGGCGACCGAGGAGATCGACGCCGAGGGCGTGCTCGAGTTCCTCGCGCCGATGCTCGAACCCATCGCCGCCGACGGGTTCCGGTTCACCCGGGCCTGGCTGCGAGCCGAGGCGGCCCGACTCGCCAGCCCCCGCTCCCCCACGTACCAGCTGAGCCGCAAGCTCAACCTGCCGGCGTCGTACCTGCTCATCCACCGGGTGACCCTGGGGTCGATCGGGGTGCTGTGCCAGTTGGAGGCGAAGGCGCCGTACCGGAGCATCCTGGAGCGTTGGCTGCCCGGTTTCGCACCGGTCGGCTGACCGGGCCGGGACCCGCGGACGCCGAGGGGCGGTCGGCCGTTCGGCCGACCGCCCCTCGCATCGGTAGGGATCAGAGAACGCCCAGGTCGCGCGCCGCCTGGTTGCGGCTGTTCATCGCGACGGTACGGGCGGAACGGGTTGCCTCAGTGCTCGTGGTGCTGCGACCGGCCTGAGGCCGGGGCATTCGAGCCCGGGACAACGCTTCGTGGAGTAGTTGCATCTCGATGGCTCCGTTCGGGACGTGCAGCATGGTGTTCTCACTCGCTGCCGGCTTGACGCCGGCGTAGGTGGTGCGGATCGGGTTCATGTCAGGCCGCCAGCCGGACCGCGTTACGCCCCTGGGACAGCCCACTGGCCGCCAGGCGCTCCTCGGCCTCGACCCGCAGCGCGGCGTCACGGGCGACGTCCTCCTTGCGCGGACGGCCACGGGGCCGCTTGCGCGGAACGACCGCGCCACGCTCGAAGATCTCGCCGCCCCAGACGCCCCAGGGCTCGGCCCGCTCCACCGCACCGGCGAGGCACTCGACGCGCAGCGGGCAGTCCCCGCAGAGCGACTTGGCCAGCTCGAGCTCGGTGGGCGAGTCGGAGAACCACAGGTCGGGGTCGAACTTCCGGCAGGGCAGGTTCGCCTCCAGCTCGATGCTCACGTCGAGCGGGGCCAAGGCCAGACTCATCTCCCGGTCACCTCTCTCTCACTTCGATCTCGTGGATCGCTGTTTCCGACTACTTCGGCGGGGCAAAAAAACTGAGGCCGCGGATCCCGGTGTGCGGGTTCCGCGGCCTCGAGGTGAGCCGGTGGTCTGGTGGTCAGACCGGTCTACCTCGAGGTGGAACACCGCGGACATCCGTGCGCTTCTTGGCAGCACCGACGCCCATGCCCGTGAAGCCACTGGTCCCCTCGATACCGTTCGGCGCGACGGTCAGGGTCAGCTCGGCCTGAACCTGGACCTGGTGCACCTGCGGAACCGACGGTCGTGGAGCGGCGAGGGCCACCCGGACAGCCGACAGCGGAGCGCGGACGGCAGACAGCGCCGCCGGACGCTCATAGGTGAAGATCTCCATTGGTGCCACCTCCCTCACGTTCCTCGAATCGACTGGACCTGACCCCCGTGAGCAGCGCGAATGACGCCGCTCGCGAGGTGTGTCCTGAGGCTATTCCTCGCCCGGGGGCGAGGGCAAACGAATTTACGACGAGATTTCGAAAGTTTTCTCCGGGCAGACGTCGTCGACCGCCGCACCCCCCACCAGGGCGAGTACGGACTCGCCGTAAAGGCCGAGTTTGCGTGGCCCGATCCCGGCGATGGCGATCAACTCCTCCGCCCGGCCCGGACGCCGCTCGGCCAGCGCGGTCAGCGTGGCGTCGGTGAAGACGACGTACGCGGGAACCTTCTGCGCGCCGGCCACCCGCTGGCGCCACTCGCGCAGCCGCTCGTGCAGCTCCTCATCGATGTCCGAGGGGCAGGTGGCGCAGCGGCCCAGCTTGCGGTCCGGCCCGGCGAGCAGGGTGGCGCCGCAGATCCGGCAGGAGACGATCTGCGTGCGGCGGCGTTCCGGTCGTGCCGCGGGGCCGGAGCCGCGCGCCCGCTCGGCGCCCCCCGACCGGTCGAGCTGGGGCAGGAACCGAGACGGTCGGCGGGCCCGGCCGCCCGGCGAGCGCGCCGCGGCGTACGACAGCCAGAGCCACTCGCGGGCGCGCGTGACGCCGACGTAGAGCAGCCTGCGCTCCTCCTCGACCTGCTCGACGGTCTTCGCGTACGTGGTGGGGAGGGTGCCCTCGGAGAGCCCGACCAGGAAGACGGCGTCCCACTCCAGCCCCTTCGCCGAGTGCAGGGACGCCAGGGTCACGCCCTCCACGGTCGGCACGTGCTGCTGCGCGGCCCGCCGGTGCAGCTCGTCGGTGAAGTCGGCCAGGGTCACCGGGCGCTCCACACTCGCCGCCTCGCCGATCGGCAGGACGGTCGGTGTGGCCGCGTACTCCTCGGCGAGCTGCACCAGCGCGGCGAGGGCCTCCCAGCGCTCGCGGGCGGCACCACCGGCCGGCGGGGCGTCCGGCGCCCAGCCGACCGCCGCCAGTGCCTCGACCACGGCGGCCGGCAGCGGCGTCTCGCCCGGGATGGACCGCGTGGCGGCACGCAGCGCCACCATGGCCTGCCGCACCTCGGCGCGCTCGAAGAAGCGTTCCGCCCCCTGCACCACGTACGGCACCTCGGCCTCGGTGAGTGCCTTCTCGTACGCCTCGGACTGCGCGTTGGTCCGGAACAGCACGGCGATCTCCCGAGCCGGTGTGCCCGCGTCGACGAGCGCCTTCGCGCGCGCGGCGACGGCGTTGGCCTCGGCCGGCTCGTCGGTGAAGATCCGCAGCTCCGGTTCGGGGCCGGGTGGGCGCTGCCCGCGCAGCTCCAGCCGCAACCGGGCCTCGGTGCCCCGCGCCTGTGAGATCACCGCGTTGGCGAGGCCGACCACCTGAGGGGTGGACCGGTAGTCGCGGACCAGCCGGACCACCACGGCGCCGCGGTGCCGGCGCGGAAAGTCGACCAGGTAGGACGAGGTGGCGCCGGTGAAGGAGTAGATCGTCTGGCTGGCGTCGCCGACGACGGTCAGGTCGTCCCGGCCACCGAGCCACGCCTCCAGCAGCCGCTGTTGGAGGGGGTTGACGTCCTGGTACTCGTCGACGACGAAGTGCCGGTACTGCGCGCGCACCTGCTCGGCGACGTCGGCGTGCTCCTCGATGCCCCAGACGGCGGCCCGCAGCATGTCCTCGAAGTCGATCACCCCGTTGCCGCGTTTGATCTTCTCGTACGCGGCGAAGACCTCGGCCACCCGCGCCGGCTCGTGCGGGGTCTCGCGCAGGGCCTTCGCGGCCGCCACCACGTACTCCCCGGGCTCGACCAGCGAGGACTTGGCCCACTCGATCTCACCGGCGAGGTCCCGGGCGACCGCCCGGTCGGTGCGCAGCCCGACCCGGGCGGCGGCGAGGGTGACCAGCCGGACCTTGCTGTCCAGCAGCTCGGGCATGGCCCGGCCGTCGAGCAGCCGGGGCGCGAAGTACCGCACCTGGCGCAGCGCCGCGGCGTGGAAGGTGCGCGCCTGCACACCCGGCACCCCGAGCTGGGTGAGTCGGCTGCGCATCTCGGCGGCGGCGCGGGCGGTGAACGTGACCGCGAGCACGTGCCGGGCGGAGATCTCACCGCTGAGCACCCGGTGGGCGATGCGCGAGGTGATCGCCCGGGTCTTGCCCGTGCCGGCGCCGGCCAGGACGCACACCGGACCGGCCGGCGCGGTTACCGCCGTCCGCTGCTCGGGATCGAGCCCGGCGAGGACGTCGGCGCCTGAGTGAACCACCACAGCCCGGAATTCTCGCAGCCACCCCGGACGTTGCAGCCGTTAGCCTCGGTTTGATCGGCAAGCCGCCGGGCGGAGCAGTTGGAGGATCTGACCATGCTGACGATGTACTCGACCTCGTGGTGCGGCTACTGCCACCGCCTGAAGTCGCAGCTCGACCGTGAGGGCATCGGCTACGAGGTGATCGACATCGAGCGGGACCCGCAGGCCGCTGAGTTCGTGATGAGCGTCAACGGCGGCAACCAGACCGTCCCCACGCTGCGCTTCGCCGACGGCAGCGCGCTCACCAACCCCTCGATCACCCAGGTCAAGCAGCACCTGGCCGGCATCGCCGCCTGACCCCGCAGCACCGGAAGGGGGTGGCCGTCCGAGGGACGGCCGCCCCCTTCCGCGTCCCTCCGCCCACCCCGATGATCATGAAGTTATCGCCGACCGCGTCGGAGTGTCGCGGCAACGACTTCATGATCACCAGGGCGGCGCGGGCGGGGCAGGTGGGTCGCCGGTGGGGGTGGCGGGGGTGGGGGTGGTAGCGGCGGGGGTGGGGCGGTCAGGTGGCGGGAACGCCACAGGTAGGCACCGGCTCCCAGGGTCGCCGCGCCGGTCAGCACGAACAGCAGCCGGTAGTCCAGGACGCCGACCAGCAGCGCTCCGGTGCCGATGGAGATCGCCTGCGGACCGCTGACCATCGCCTCCGCGGCGGCCGTCACCCGGCCCAGCATCCGCGGCGGCGTCCGGCGCTGGACCAGCGTGTTCAGCCCCACCGTGATCAGCGGCAGCGAAACCCCGGCCAGCAGCAGCGCCACGATCCCGAGCCGCAGGTCGGGGTACGCCAGCGCCAGCGCCGCCGGCCCGAAGAAGGCGACGCCGGCGGCGAGTGTGCCCACCTCACCGAGGCGCCGCACCACGGCGGGCGAGCAGAGACCGCCCACCAACCCGCCGAACCCCTGCACGGTCACCAGCACGCCGACGAACGCGGCGTCCCGGCGTAGCCCCTGGTCGACGTACGCGAAGATCAGCGACTCGGTGAAGCCCATCACCAGGGAACCCATCCCGTAGCCGAGCAGCGCACGGCGCAGCGCCGGCTCGCCCGCCAGGTGACGCAGGCCACCGCTCAGGTCCACGAGCCGACGTCGCCCGGGCGGACCGTCCGTCGGGCCGGACGGTGACGGCTCCGTCGTGCGCATCGCGGCGACCACGGCGGCCGCGACCACGAACCCGGCCATGCCGATCAGGCCCAGCGCCACACCGCCGAGTGCCGCGTAGAGGCCGGCCCCGGCCAGGGGACCGACCAGGCGCAGCCCTTGGCGTACGGTCTGCAGCACGCCGTTCGCCTCGGCCAGCAGATCCACCGGCACGACCTGCCGGATGAGCCCGCTGAGCGTGGCGCTGAGCGTCAGGTAGGAGAGCCCGTACAGGGCGGCCACCAGGTAGATGACCCAGACGTCGGCGCGGTCCCGGACCGTGAACAGCGGCGTGAGCAGGAGCGCGGTCACCAGGTTTCCGGCCACGAAGAACGGCCGGCGCGGGTAGCGGTCGACGACCCAGCCGACCAGCGGCGCCAACGCCATCGGCGCGATGATCGCGAAGATGGTGCCGCCGGCCAGCCCGTTCGACCCGGTGAGGTCCTTCACCCAGATGGCGAGCGCAAGCAGCAGGATGGACTCCGCCGCCATGCTGGCCAGCAGCCCGACGAACAAGAGACGGAAGTCGGGACGGCGCAGGACGGTGCGCATGGATCCTCCGGCTGACGGTGGCGCGCCCGGCGGGCGCGGTCGAGGGGGCGCGGCCGTGCGGCACGCCGTCGCCGGTCGTCCGCACCGTTCCACGGTCCTCTTTTCTGCGAGACACGCCCCCGCCGGAAGCTCCGACACCGGCCGCGCCGTCCATACTGACGGTGGGGGGCGAATTTCATACAGTTACCGTCGCGTCGTCGACGGTCGACGGGAAAGAGGACACCGTGCCTCCTGCGTCACCCAGCCCGATCCTGCGTCGCCGCAGGTTGGGCACCGAACTGCGCCGGCTGCGCGAGGCCGCTGGTCTCACCGGGGACCAGGTCATCGAGCGGATCGGCTGGGCCTCCGCGTCCAAGTTGTCCCGCCTGGAGAACGGCCGCAGCCGCCCCGACCCGCAGGACGTCCAGGACCTGCTCCACCTCTACGGGGCCGACGAGGCGCTGCGCAAGGAACTCCTCGGCATCACCGAGGAGGCCGGCGACATGCGGGGTTGGCTGCGGAACTTCCCGGTGATGACCCAGCAGCAGCGCAGCTGGGCCGAGCTGGAGGCGGGCTGCGCGGAGATCTCCGAGTACAACCCGGTGCTCGTGCCGGGGCTGCTCCAGACCCCCGGCTACGCCCGGGTGCGGATCGTGTCGGCCCGGCAGGTCGGCGAGCGGGCCGGCGACCCGGAGCCGACCGAGGAGCCGGAGACCGAGGTCCAGGCCCGGCTGGCCCGACAGTCGCTGCTGACCCGCGAGCCGGACGCGCCGCGCTACACCGCCGTGCTGGAGGAGGCGGCGCTCGGTCGCCGCGCCGGCCCACCGAAGGTGCTCCACGAACAGCTGGAGCAGCTCTGCGAGCTGGCCCTGCTGCCCAACGTCACCCTGCACGTACTTCCGCGCGACACGCCGATCGGCGACTGGTACCTCCCGCCGACCGCGTTCTCCGTCTACCGGTTCGCCGATCCCCTCGATCCGGAGACGGTCGCCATCGAAGGTGGCTTCACCGACGTCATGTCGACCGAGGCAAAAACCCTAAATCGCTATAAAGTGGTGTTCGAGTGGCTATGCACGGCGGCACTTCCCGCCTCGGACACCCTCTCCTGGCTGATCGAGGCGACGGGACGGCTGACCGAGACGGCATCGCCGTCCACAGTGGCGTACGGATCGGCAACGGCGCCGGTTCAACGCCGTCGGCATTCGGGGCGACTGACGGAACGGTGAGTCCACGGGGGACCCTCCGTCGGGGGCGTGCGGCACCACTCGTCCCATCGCAGCGGTTCGATTGGAGCAGAACCATGAACGAGATCCGCGACACCTCGTCCGTCCCCGCCCGGCACCTGGCGGAAGCCCCGTGGCGCAAGAGCACCCGCAGCCAGACCTCCAACTGCGTGGAGGTCGCCCCACTCGGCGCCGCCCCGGCGGTCGTCGCGCTGCGGGACAGCAAGGACCCGAGCGGCCCGGTGCTGCTGTTCAACCGGGCCGGTTGGCTCGGCTTCATCGCCGGAGCGAAGGAGGGCCAGTTCGATCTGGACTGACCCGGGACAGTGGACGGGGCCGTCGGCACGATGCCGGCGGCCCCGTCGCATGTGTCCCCCGGCAGGCCGCTGACCAGCCATCCGCTGATCGGACGACGCTCCACATCAATCGTCGCGTTTCAGTTGCCGAGCCCAATACGCGGCGTAACATGACGACAGAGTGACGTGGAAGTTCCACACCGTCTCATCCAGTCGCGGCTCATCCGGAGACCCACATGCGGTTCCTGATCGTTCGCACCGACATCCGCGCCGTCGCGGACGGGGACATCGCCGCCGCCTGGGCCGGCGGTCACCGCCTGCGGGACGAGACGACCTCCCCCGAGCCCCGCCGGCAGATCGTGCACGCCGAGGACCGCGACGCGGCACTCCTGCTGGCCCGCGCGCTGTCCACCGTGGGTGCGGTGCGCGCCGGCCGGCAGCGCGTCAAGGTGCTGCCGCTGACCGAGCCCGCTCTGGGCCGGTGGGGCCCGAAGGGTCGCACCACCTGAAGACGTCCGTCGTGGCCGACCGGCTCCCCCGCCGTGTTCCTCGCCCACCGACCACGACGGCCCGTGTTCCCGGCCCGTGACCGCCGCGGCAACGACGGTCACGGGCCGGGACCGTGCGCGGCCCCGGTCAGGCCGGCGTCTCCAACCAGCCGTCCAACCAGCGGTGGATCAAGAACAACGCGATCGACGACGCCGGCGGGAGCACCAGCCGGGCACCGCCGCCCACGTCCACCGTCCGCCCCGCCAGCGCGGCGCCGATCTCCCGCCGGGTGAACCAGCGGGCGTACGCGATCTCGGTGGGATCCACCCGCACCGGATGCTCGGGGTCGGCCGTGGCGAGAAAGCCCAGCATCAACGAGCCGGGGAACGGCCAGGCCTGGCTGCCCACGTACGTGATCTTGTCGACCCCGACGCCCACCTCCTCCTGCACCTCCCGCAGGACGGCGGCCTCGGCGGACTCCCCCGGCTCCACGTAACCCGCCAGGCAGGAGAACCGGCGCTCACCCGGGGTGCCCGGCCAGGACGCGTTGTTGCCGAGCAGGCAGCGCCCCTCGGGGCCGTCCACCCCGTCGTGCACCAGCACGATCATCGCCGGGTCGGTACGCGGCCAGATCCGGTCGCCGTTGCGGTCGACGCGGGACCAGCCCGCCTCGTCCATCTCGGTCGGCGTCCCCGTCGCAGCGGAGTACAGGTGCCGCAGGTGCCAGTTCTGCAGGGCCAGCGCGGTGGTGAACAGCCCCGCGTCCCGGTCACTGAGCAGATGACCGACGTCCCGCAGACCGACGGCCCGGGTGCCGGGCAGCTCCGGCAGCGGAACGTCGACCGCGAACATCGGAGTCCCGTCCTCTTCCACACCGAGGAACATCGCGCCCGCCTCGCTGCCCGCCGGCAGGTCACCGGCCCCCAGCAACAGCAGGGGTGGCGGCATCACGCCGGTGCGGACGAGGGTGCGGCCGCCCGCGGTCGAGTCCAGCACCAGCACCCGGCCGCGCAGCCACGCCTCGGCCAACCAGGCCGGGTCGGTGCGGTGGTGCGCGGCCCGGTCGAGCGTCGAGCGGGCCAGCGGCGGGGCGGTCTCCCCGCTCATGCCGACCTCTCGAGCGGTGTCAGCGCGGCCAGCGCCGGGGCGATCCGCTCGGCGTCACCGAGCACCACCGTGACCGCCTTCGCCGGGGCCAGATAGCGCGCGGCCGCCTCGGCGACGTCGGCCACGGTCGCCTTGGCCAGTCGAGCCGCGTGCTCGGCGAGAAAGTCCAGCCGCAGCCCGTTGCCGGCGTACGCGCTGGTCAGCGCCGCCAGACCGGCCTGGGTGGACATCCCCAGCTGGAGGGTGCCCAGGGCGTACTGGCGGGCCTGCTCCAACTCCTCCTCCTTCACCGGGAGCGAGGCGAGCCGACCCAGTTCGTACGTCGTCTCCAGCAGCGCCGGACCGGTCACCTCGGTCGCCACCTCCGCCGCCGCGACCAGCACCGACCCGGCGACGGCGTGCTCGATCAGCGAGTGCGGGCCGTACGTGTAGCCCTTGTCCTCGCGGATGTTCTCCACCCAGCGGGAGGAGAAGTAGCCGCCGAAGACCAGGTTGGCCAGTTGCAGCGGGGCGTGGTCGGGATGGGTGCGGGGCACCGCCGGCAGCGCCACCCGCAGCGACGACTGCACCGAACCCGGCCGGTCGACCAGCAGCAGCGGGCCCGGCTCCAGCGGCGGCGTGGCCGGCAGCACGACGGCGCGACCGGCACCGGTCCACCCGTCGAGCGCCTTCTCGGCCGCGTCCAGCGCCCGCTCCGGCTGCACGTCGCCGACCAGGACGAGCATCCCCTCGGCCGGGTGCACCCGCTCCTCGTGCAGGCGACGCAGCGCCGCGGGCCGCACCGAGCGGACCTCGTCGGGCTCCGGGGTCTGCACCGCGTACGGGTGACGGCCGAAGATCCGCTTCAGCAGCGCGACCCGGGCCAGGTGCGCCGGCTGGCTCTGCGCCACCTGGATCCGGTCGACCAGCCGGTCGCGTTCCGTGGCCACCTCGTCGTTCGGGTAGGTGGCCCCGGTCAGCACCTCGGCGAGGATCTCCAGCATCCGGTCCAGGCCGGTGACCAGGCTCGTGCCGGTGAGCATCAGCCGGTCGGGGTCCACGCCGGCGGAGAGCCCGCCACCGACCTTCTGCAGCTCCGCCGCGATCTGCACGCTGGTCATCGTGGACGTGCCGGAGAGCATGGTCTGCGAGAGCATCGCGCCACGGGCGAGGTGGGTGCGACCGAACGGGATCCAGAGCCGCAGCTCGACCAGGGGCACGGCGGGCCGGCGTACGGCGATCACGGTGAGCCCGTTCGCCAACGTCCGTTCGGCCTGCTTCGGCAGCTTCAGCCTGCGGTTCGGGCCCAGTGGCGGCAGGGTGCGCGGTCCGGACGGGGCGCTCATCGGGCTCCTCCCGCGACGACCTCGACGGACGCGCGGCGCTCCGGCCGCAGGGTGGCGGCGGCGGCGCGTACCTGGTCCTCGGTGACCTCGCCGACCAGCCGGGGCAGCTCGTTCAGGAGGCCCGGCTCGCCGCGTTGCTGTTCCAGCACCGCCATCCGCAGCGCCCGGCCGAGCACCGCGTCGGTGTCCCGCAGCAGGTGCGTGGCCATCCGGGCCTGGGTGCGGGCCAGCTCGCCCTCGGTCAGTCCGTCGGTCGCCAACCGGTCCAGCTCCTCGTCGACGGTCCGCAGCACCTTGTCGACGTCCCCGCCCGGTGGCAGGTGCGCCTGGAGCAGCAGGGCCGTGGGGTCGCGTACGTCGAACGGGTCGCCCATGAACCCGAGGTAGCCGCCCAGGCTGGTCACCGTCCGGTCGCGCTGCACCAGCCGCTCGACCAGCCGCGACGCGTCGCCGTCGGTGAGCACCTCGGCCAGCACCACGTACGGCAGGTAGGCGGCGAAGTCGTCCACCGGGTCCGGTACGCGCCAGGCGCTGGCCACCGCCGGCAGCGGCGCCAGCTTGTCCGTGTACGAGGTGCGCCGCTCAGCGGTGAGGTCGGGCTCGGTGAAGTCGGGCCGCACCGGCGCGGGCCGGGCCGGCACGTCCCCGAAGTGCCGGCCGATCAGCTCGGTCGCCTCGGCCACGTCGAGGTCGCCGCTCACCGCGAGCACCGCGTTGCCGCTGGCGTAGTAGCGGCGGAAGAAGTCGGCCGCGTCGGCGACGGTGGCCGACTCCAGGTCGTCGAAGGAGCCGTAGCCGTCGTGCGCGTTGGGGAAGGTGTCGAACATGACCGGGGGCAGGGTCAGCCAGGGGAACCCGCCGTACGGCCGGTTGAGCACGTTGACCCGGATCTCCTCCTTGACCACGTCGACCTGGTTGCGCAGGTTCTCCTCGGTCAGCCGGGGGCCGCGCATGCGGTCGGCCTCGAGGAAGAGCGCCCGCTCCAGGGCGTTGCTGGGCAGGGTCTCGAAGTAGTCGGTGTAGTCGAGGTGGGTGGAGCCGTTGAAGGTGCCGCCGGCGCCCTGCACGTGCCGGAAGTGGGCGAGCTTCTCCAGGTTCTCCGAGCCCTGGAACATCAGGTGCTCGAAGAGGTGCGCGAAGCCGGTGCGCCCCTCCGGCTCGGACCGGATGCCCACGTCGTAGACCACGGCGACCCCGATGACCGGTGCGCTGCGGTCCGGGCTGAGGACCACCCGTAGGCCGTTGTCGAGGGTGAACCGCTCGACCTGATACTTCGTCGCTGGAATTCTCGATCTCCGCGCCGCCACGGGATCGACCCTAGCGCGTCGGCACCTCGGCCACCGGCGACCTTCCCGGAGCCGCCGCCACCGGGGCCGTCACCCGGGGCAGCACCTCCACGCCGACCCGCTCCGCCTCCTCCCGGTGCGGCCATCCGGAGAGGATGAACTCGTCGATGCCGAGGTCCGCGTACTCGTCGATGCGGGCCGCCACCTCGGCGTAGCTGCCGACCAGGGCGGTGCCCGCGCCCTCGCGGACCAGGCCGACGCCGGCCCAGAGGTTGGGCGCGATGGTGAGCCCGTCGGCCGTCCCGCCGTGCAGCGCCGCCATCCGGGCCTGCCCGACCGAGTCCATCCGGCGGAAGCGCGCCTGGGCGGCGGCGATCCGCTCCGGGCTCATGCCGTCCAGCAGCCGGTCGGCCTCGGCCCACGCCTGGGCGGCGGTGGCCCGGGCGATGACGTGCAGCCGGATGCCGGTCCGCAGGTCGCGGCCGTGTTCGGCGGCGAGCGCGCGGATGCGGGACACCCGCGCGGCGACCGCGGCCGGTGGCTCGCCCCACATCAGGTACGTGTCGGCGTGCCGGGCGGCCACCGCCTCGGCGGCCGGGGAGGCGCCCCCGAAGTAGACCGGCGGCACGTCGGCGAGCGGGGTCGCCAGCCCGCCACCGGCGATCCGGTAGTGGGTGCCGGCGAAGTCGAACGGCTCGCCCCGCCAGCACCGCCGGAGCACCTCGAGGAACTCGTCGGTACGCGCGTAGCGCGCGTCGTGGTCGAGGAAGTCGCCGTACGCGCGCTGCTCGGCGGGGTCACCGCCGGTGACGATGTTGACGGCCAACCGGCCACCGGAGACCGCCTGGAACGCCTCGGCCTGCTGGGCGATCAACGTGGGCAGCGCGAACCCGGCCCGCACCGCGACCAGCATGCCCAGCCGTTCGGTGTGCTGGGCGACCGCCGCGCAGACGATCCACGGGTCGGGGCAGCCGCTGCCGACGGGGGTGAGCACGGCCGTGAACCCAGCCCGCTCGGCGGCCCGGCCGACCTCGGCCAGGTAGGCCACGGTGGCCGCGCGGTCGTGCCGGGCGGCGCCGGCCGTGACGGTCGCCGCACCGACCTGCTGGCTGTCGCCGGAGGTGGGGAGGAACCAGTGGAAGGTCATGGATGCCGCCTCTCCGGGCCGGGCCGTGGACCCTTATCCTATCGAGGCGGTAGGAAAAGCAGACATACCCGAGGCTTCTCGTCCCGGGATGTGGATGGACGGCCCGAGACGGACTCGGCGGGTCCCGCGGCGCCTGCCGCGCCGCGGGACGTGGTCGGGCCGGTGCCCCGCCGGCCCGACCACGCCGCCGGCCGCCCTCGGGCGGCCGTCCACCGGAGCCGGTCAGCCGGCCCGCGTCGCGTCCGGGACCTCACCCGGGCTGCGCAGCTCCACCAGGCCGGCGGGTGCGGGCCCGGCCGGCGTGGCATGCCAGGGCGTGAAGGCCGCGACCATGGCGAGCAACAGCCCGGCGACCGCGACCGCGAGCACCAGGACCAGCTCGCGGACTGCGCCGCCCGGGCCCACGTCGCCCACCATGGTCACCCCCTCCGCGCCGGGCCCCCCGCCCGACGCCATTCCCCGAGGGCAGCATCGACCACGCCGGCGGGCCGTACAGTCGGCCAGCCGACGCACCAGCCGCTGATTACCGACTCAGGGCGCGATCGACCGGGCGCCGGACGCCGACCATCAGGCGACGGCCGGCGGGCCACCGGGCGCCTCGGCGCGGAGCCGGAGCTGCCCGGTGTCCAGGACGGACCCCGGCGTGATCGGCGGGGGTGTCAGGCTCCGCGCGGACGGCGGGGACGCCGCGGGCGTCCCGACGCGCGGTGCGCGGCCCGGCCGGCGCCCGACGCGGTGCCGTCCCCGCTCGCCGGGTCCGCCGTACGGGCAATGGCCGCCGGGACGGAGCGACGGCGGGCGGGCTGGCTGGCCTGCGGGGCGACGATGGTCACCGGCACCCCGGACGGCTCCCGCGCCCCGGTGACCCGCGCCAGGGTGTCGTCGTCCGGGCGCACCGACGCGGACTCCGGATGGATACCGGCGGCCGTCATCAGCCGGGACACGTCCCGGCGCTGCTCCGGCAGCACCAGCGTGACGACGGTGCCGGACTCGCCGGCCCGCGCCGTCCGGCCGCCCCGGTGCAGGTACTCCTTTGCCTCCGTCGGCGGATCCACGTTGACCACCAGGTCCAGCCCGTCGACGTGGATGCCCCGGGCCGCCACGTCGGTGGCGACCAGCGCGGTCACCTGCCCGCTACGGAACTGCTCCAGGATCCGGGTGCGCTGGGGCTGCGACTTGCCACCGTGCAGGGCGGCGGCGCGTACGCCCTTGGCCAACAGCTGGCGGGCGAGCCGGTCGGCGCGGTGCTTGGTGCCCATGAACAGGATGGTGCGGCCCTCGCGGGCGGCGATGCGGGTCAGCGCGGCCGGCTTGTCCGCCGCGTCGACGTGCAGCACGTGGTGCGTCATCGCGGTGACGGTCGCGGTGCCCGGGTCGACCGAGTGCGACACCGGGTCGGTGAGGAACCGGCGGACCAGGCGGTCCACGCCGCCGTCGAGGGTCGCCGAGAAGAGCATCCGCTGCCCGTCCGGGGCGACCTGTGCCAGCAGCTTCGTGACCTGCGGCAGGAAGCCCATGTCGGCCATCCGGTCGGCCTCGTCCAGCACGGTCGTCCGCACCTCGTCCAGACGGACGTCGCCCCGGTCGATCAGGTCGTGCAACCGGCCGGGGGTCGCCACGACCACCTCGGCGCCGGCGCGCAGCGTGTCCGCCTGACGCTGCAACGACAGGCCACCGACGACGGTCGCGCAGCGCAGCCGGACGGCGCGGGCGTACGGGGCCAGCGCGGTGGTCACCTGCTGGGCCAGCTCGCGGGTCGGCACCAGGATCAGCGCCAGCGGACGGCCGGGCCGGGCGCGGTGACCCGCGGTGCGGTGCAGCAGCGGGAGCCCGAAGGCGAGGGTCTTGCCGGAGCCGGTGCGGCCCCGGCCGAGCACGTCGCGACCGGCGAGCGAGTCGGGCAGGGTCGCGGACTGGATCGGGAAAGGTTCGGTGATGCCCTGCGCCGACAGGGCGGCGAGCAGGTCGGGAGCGAGCCCGGTGTCGGCGAACGACGGGACGACGGTAGCCATGGGAGGCCTTCCTCAGGGCGGCACGTGTCGAGGAAGGCGCCCAGGGGGCGCTGTCGCCGACACGGTGGCCGGCGGTCGCAAGCACGAACCGAAGGGAGTACGGGGGCCGGTCCGCCGTACGACGACGAACCGACCCCCGTCACCGCGCCCGGCTGGGCCCGGTGGATGGTGCGGTGGTGCCGGAGATCAGAGCGGGCGGATGTTCTCCGCCTGCGGGCCCTTCTGGCCCTGGGTCACGTCGAACTCGACGCGCTGGTTCTCGTCCAGGCTCCGGTAGCCGGAGGACTGGATCGCCGAGAAGTGGGCGAAGACGTCGGCGCCGCCGCCGTCCGGGGTGATGAAGCCGAAGCCCTTGTCAGCGTTGAACCACTTGACGGTGCCAATTGCCATGTGTTTCGTCTCCTTGACGGAACGCCCGACCCGCACCTGTTGCGGGCCGGAGAGTGAGCGCGCACGCGAACGCGTGCCTCGCCTGTCGCTGCTGGTCGCCCCGCCCGGAGAACTCCGGACACAACAAAGAGCGCCTGGGGCCACAATCCGCCAGGCGCACACAGAGTCTCTGGTAACCAAAACTGCAACAGCACCAACCTACCACGACCGGACGTCCGTTCGCGCGGTTTCCGGCACAGTGGTGATGAGAGCGGTGAGCCCCGCCACGTCGAGCAGGTCGGTCGGCCGGACGGTGACCCCGTCCCGGACGTAGTGGAAGGCGGCACCGACCCGGTCGACCGGCACCCCGGACAGCTCCGCCCAGGCAAGTCGGTAGACCGCCAACTGCACGGCGGCCACCTCGGCGGCCGCCCCGGTGGGCTGCGCGCCGGTCTTCCAGTCCACCACGTCGAAGCGCCCACCCGGCCGCGCGAAGACGGCGTCCATCCGGCCGCGGACCACCACCCCGGCGATCACCGTGGCGAACGGCACCTCCACCTCCACCGGCACCCGCTCGGCCCATTCGCTGGCCAGGAAGCGCTCCTGGAGCTCGGCGAGCGCCTCGTCGGGCGCCGCGTCCGCGTCGGCGGCACCGGGCAGCTCGTCCAGGTCGAGCAGCCGGTCCGCCCCGAACCGCTGCTCCAGCCAGGTGTGGAAGGCGGTCCCCCGCCGGGCGTACGGGTTCGGCTCGGTCGGCATCGGACGGCGCAGCGAGCGGGCCAGCGCGGCCGGGTCGCGGCGCAGCGTCACCAGCTGGGTGACCGTCAGGTGCCCCGGCAACCCCACCTCGACGGCCCCGGCGGACCGGGTCAGCTCGGCCCGCTCCGCCAGCAGCAGGTCGGTCTCCCGCCGCCACCGCGCCACCTCGGGGTCGTCCGCCAGCGGGTCCGGCAGCGCGTCCGCCGGTTCGGTGTCGGTGTCGTCCGACGTCGGGTCGGCCCGCGCGATCGCGGCCCGGGCCGCGTCCGGGCCCTCGGTCAGAAACCGTCGGACCAGCGCGGCCGCCTCGGTCAACGCGGGACGGCGCGCGCCGAGCGGATCGGCCGGCCACTCCGCCCGGAGCACCACCTCCGTGGTCGGGTTCACCGCGTCCGGCGCCGGTTCGGGGGTCCACACGTCGACCAGGTGGCCGGGCCCGCCGTCGGCGCACGCGTCGTACACCTCCCGGAGGAACACCGACGGGCCGCGCGGGCGCTTGGTCCCCTCCCCCCACCAGTACCCGGAGCAGAGCAGCAGCCGGCGCGGCCGGGTCACCGCGACGTACGCCAGCCGCCGCTCCTCGCGCTCGTCGTGCGCCCGCCACGCGTCGCCGAAGTCGGCGAGCGCACGGGCCACGCCGCGCTGGTCGGACACCTCGGCGAGATCCAGCCGGGGCAGCCCGTCGGCGTCGCCGCGCAGCGGGAACGGCAGCACACCCAACCCGCCCAGCCAGTGGTCCGAGCCGCGCACCGGGCCGGGCCAGACACCGCGGCTGAGCCCCGCGACCGCCACCACGTCCCACTCCAGGCCCTTGGCCGCGTGCGCGGTGAGCACCTGCACCGCCCCCTCGACCACCTCGACCTCGCCCGGGGTGAGGCCGCGCTCCTCGTCCTCGGCTGCGGCGAGGAAGGCGAGGAACGCCGACAGGGTCGCGCCCGGCGTCTCCCCGCTGAACCGGGCCGCGACGTCGGCGAGCGCGTCCAGGTGGCCGCGGGCCAGGCCCGCGTCGCCGGCGCCGTCCCGCCCGGCGCGGACCGCCACCTCCACGTCCAGGCCGGTGGTCCGCTCGACGTCCGCGATCAGCTCCGGCAGGGGCTGGTCCAGGCGGTAGCGGAGCAGGGCCAACTCCCGGCCGTACGCGCGCAGCCGGGTGTAGCCCTCGGCCGAGTAGGCCTGCGCCGGCCCGAGGTCGGCCAGCGCCTCCACCAGCGTCGCCTCGTCCAACTGGTCCGGGACGATCTCCGGGCCGCCGTCCCCGGCGAGCTGCCGCCGACCGGCCGCGATGGCCCGGGCGCGCCGGTGCAGGGCCACCAGGTCCCGCGGCCCGATCCGCCACCGCGCGCCGGTCAGCAGCCGCAGCAGCGCCGCGCCGTCGGTCGGGTCGGCCAGCACCCGCAACGTGCAGACGACGTCGCGTACCTCCGGGGTGTCCAGCAGCCCGCCCAGCCCCACCACCTCGACGGGCAGCCCCCGATCCCGCAGCGCCGACTCGATCGCCGGGATCTGACTGCGGACGCGGACCAGCACCGCGGTCGTCGGGCGTCGCGTCACCGGAATGTGCTCGGGCAGCGCGCCGGGCATCCGGGCGGCGCCACGCCAGGCGGCCAGCACGCTGTCGGCGATCCAGGCCGCCTCGTCGGCGTACGTCTCCAGGAGCGCGCAGTGCACGGTGCCGGCGGCGGCGCCGCGCGGGCTGCGGTGCGGGATCGGGTCCCGGACGGTGTGCGCCGGTCGCAGCTCCGCCACCCGGGCGCCAGCGGCGCGCAGTGGGGTGGCCAGGGCGTTCGCCACCCCGAGAATCTCGGGGCGGTTGCGCCAACTGGTGGTGAGGCCGAGCACGGGCGCGGGCGTGCCGTCCGGCCGGGGAAACTCGGCGGGGAACCGGTCGAGGGTGCCGGCCGACGCGCCACGCCAGCCGTAGATCGACTGGCACGGGTCGCCCACCGCGGTCACCGGGTGCCCGCCGCCGAAGAGCGCGTTGAGCAGCACCACCTGGGCGTGGCTCGTGTCCTGGTACTCGTCGAGCAGCACCACCCGGAACCGGTCCCGCTCGACCACGCCGACCGCCGGGTGGTCCCGGGCGACCCGGGCCGCCCGGGCCAGCTGGTCGGCGAAGTCCATCGCCTCGAAGTCCTCCTTGCGCCGCGCGTACGCCCGGACCAGCGGCAACAGGCGCAGCCGGGCCTGCTGGAGCGTGAGCGCCCGGCGCACGTCGGCGTACACCCGGCCGGGGTGGGTCTGCACCTCGGCGAAGAAGCGTCCCGTCCAGGCGGCCAGGTCGTCCGGGTCGACGAGGTGCTCGTCCAGCTCGCCGGCGAGGGCGAGCACCGCGTCGGTGATCGTGCTCGGCATCCGGTCCACGTCGGACATGTCGCCGTCGTAGTTGCGGACCAGCAGGTCGACCAACTGCCAGCGGGACGCCTCGGTGAGCAGCCGGGTGGAGGGTTCGTAACCGGCGCGCAGACCGTGCTCGGTGACGATGCGCCCGGCGTACGAGTGGTAGGTCGCCACCGTCGGCTCGCCGGCGAGGGGATCGTCCAGCGGATTCCGGTCCCGCCGCCCGAGCCGGCGGATCAGCTGGTCGAGCCTCGTGCGTACGCGGTGCGCCAGCTCGCCGGCCGCCTTGCGGGTGAAGGTCAGACCGAGCACCTGCTCGGGCCGGACGTACGAGTTGGCGACCAGCCACACCACCCGGGCGGCCATCGTCTCGGTCTTGCCCGATCCGGCGCCCGCGACCACCAGCAGCGGCTCCACCGGCGCGGCGATGATCGCGGCCTGCTCCCGGGTGGGTGCGGGAAGCCGCAGCAGCCTGGCCAGCTCGACCGGCGTGTACCGGGGGCCGGCGTCGGCCACCCGGGGTGCCGGGCTCGCGGCCCCGAACAGGGCGGGTTGGGTCACGGTGCGTTCCTCGGTCGCGGCCGCGGGACGCGCGACTCGCTCCCCGCGTTCACGGCGTGTCCCCCGGCTCGTCCCGGCGGACGGCCGGTGGTTCGACCACCTGGCGGCCCTGACCGGAGACCGGGCAGCTGGTCCGCACCGGGCAGACCCGGCACTTCGCGTTGGCGACCGCGGCGAAGGTGGCGGCGGCCATCGTATCGGCGGTGCGCCGCACCAGAGCGGTCGCCCAGCCCGCCTCCGGCCCCTCGCCGGGCGGCGGTTGGCTCTGCTCCTTCGCGTCCCTGGCGGTCGTGCCGAGCTGCACCAGGGCGGCGCCCCCGGACTCGTCACCGAAGTCGGCGAACGCCCCCGCCTCCACCGCCGCCTGGTAGGCGCCGAGCTGCGGGTGCTCCGCGAGGTCACTGCCGGTGACCGAGGTCGACTTGCCGGTCTTCAGGTCGACCACCACCAGCCGGCCGTCGGCGTCGACCTCCAGCCGGTCCACCCGACCGGCCAGCTCGACCGGACGGGTCGGGTCGTCGAGCCGGACCGCGAACTCGTGCTCGATCGCGAGCAGCCGGCGGGGGTTGACGGCCAGCCAGCGCAGCAGCTTGTCGACCATCGCCTCGGCCCGGGACCGCTCCGGCCCGGCCATCCAGCGGGCGGCCAGCTCGATCGCGTCGAACCGGGCGGCCACGTAGTCGAGCAGGGTGCCCCGGTCGGCGCTGGCGTCCTCGGCGAGCATCGCGGCGGCGTGCACGAGGTTGCCCACGCCCTGCGCGGCGGTCGCCGGTGCGCTGCCGCCGTGCCGCTCCAGCAGCCACCGCAGGCTGCACCGCAGCGCGCTCTCCATCGCCGACGGGGTGACCCGGACCGGCTCGCCCTCGTCCACCAGGGGTCGGTCGTCGGAGAGCCCGCGCAGCCCCCACCAGTCGTCCGGGTGCGCGCCGGAAACGCCGGCGGCCGCCAGCCGCGCCAACTCGGCCGCCGCGGCGCGCCGCCGGGCGTACGGGGCGGCCGGGTCCACGACCGCCGTACGCAGCTCCGCCACCAGCGCCGGCAGCGTCAGCGCCCGGGGCGGTCGGGTGATCGGCAGCACGCCGGGACGGGTCGGCTCGTCGCCGTCCTCGTCGCCGGTGGCGGCAGCATCTCGTGGCGCGGCGGTGCCCGGGTGCGCTGCCGGGTCGGGCGGTGCCGTGCGGTGCCGCGGCGCGACGGTGCCCGGTGACGCGGCGCCGTCCCGTGGCGCGGCGCCGTCGGCGTCCGGCACGGCAGCACCGCCGTCCGGGGCGGATCGTGGGCCGGGCGGAGTCGGCTCGGGACCGTCGTCCGGGCCGGGCGGGGCGTCGCCCGGCGGCGCGGTGGGCCGGAGTTCGTGCAGGAATCGGCTGGGCTGTTCCTCGTGGTCGTCGCCGCCCACGGCGGCTGAGGCGACCGCGCTGACCAGGAGCCGGCGGCGCGCCCGGGTCACCGCGACGTGGAACAGCCGTCGTTCCTCGTCGAGCAGCGCCGACGTCTGGCCGACCACCGTGGCCACCCCACCGGCGTCGACGGCCCGCCCGGCCAGCACGTCGACCAGCCGTTCGGAGCCGAGCAGGCTGCCGCGCAGCCGCAGGTCCGGCCAGACACCCTCCTGGACCCCGGCCACGGCGACCAGGTCCCACTCCAGGCCCTTCGCGGCGTGGGCGGTGAGCAGCCGGACCGCGTCGCCACGGTCGGCGGTGGGTGCGAGTGTGTCGGCCGGCAGGTCCTGCGCGAGGACGTGGTCGAGGAAGACCTCGGTGCGCGCGCCGGGCAGCCGGTCGGTGAACCGCGCGGCCGCGTCGAAGAGCACCATCACCGCGTCGAGGTCCCGGTCGGCGGCCTCGGCCCGGCGCCGCCGCGCGAGGTCGCCCTCGCCGGCCACCGGCCGACCCTGGACGATCGCACCGGCCCACCGCTCGGCCAGGCCGCTGGCCTGCCACACCGCCCAGAGCACGTCCTCCGCCGTGGCGCCGGGACGGGCCGCCGCCTCCCGCGCCGTGGCGAGCAGCCCGGCCACCGCCTGCGCCGGCTCGGCCCACCGCCGGTCGATCGCGGCCAGCTCGGCCGGGTCGCGCAACGCCTCGACGATCAGCTCGCCGGAGGGGCGCCGGTCGCCACCGGCGAGCGCGAGGGCGCGCAGGCCCTGCCGCAGCCGCCGCTCGGCGAGGGGGTCGGCGCCGCCCAGCGGCGAGTGGAGCAACGCGACGGCCGCCTCCTCGTCCAACTGTTCCGGCGACAGGGCGCAGCGCAGCAGGAGCAGGAGCGGGGCGACCGCCGGTTGCAGGTGCAGCGGCAGGTCCTCGCCGTGCACGACGGTCGGCACGCCCGCCGCGTGCAGGGCCCGCTGGAGGCTGGGCAGTTGCAGCGCGGTCGACCGGACCAGCACCGCCATCTCGGACCAGGGCACCCCGTCGAGCAGGTGCGCCGACCGCAGCGTGTGTGCCAGCCAGGCGGCCTCGCTGGTGCCCGACCGGAAGGTGTGGACCTCGACCGCGCCGGGTGGCGCGTCGGGCAGCGGACGCAGCCGGCGGTGCCGCGCCGGGCCCCGCAGCCGCCGCGCCACGCCGGCCGTCGCGGTCAGCAGCTCCGGGCCGGCCCGGTAGGAGGTGGAGAGCAACACCTGTGCCGCGGGCGCCCCGGAGGCCGTCCGGAACCGGTGCGGGAAGCTGGTGACCCCGGCCGGGTCGGCGCCGCGGAACGCGTACGTGGACGAGTCGGGGTCGGCGAAGGCCACCAGCGGCTTGCCCCCACCCGCCACCACGGCGAGCAGGTCGAGCTGGGCGGGATCGGTGTCGGCGAGTTCGTCGACGTAGACGTACGCCAACCGGCGCCGCTCGGCGGCCAACAGCTCCTCGTCGTCGCGCAGCATGCCGGTGGCGGCCCGCACCAGCTCGGCCGGGTCGTACGCGATCGAACCGCGGTTGCTCACGTCCCGCAGGGCGAGCACCGCCACGTACTCCCGGATGAAGCGCGCGGCGGCCGGCCAGTCGGCACGACCCAGCTTTTCTCCGAGGCGGGCCAGCTCGACCGGGCCCACCCCGCGCTCGGCGGCGCGCATCAGCAGGTCCCGCAGCTGGGCGGCGAAGGCGCGGGTGCGCAGCGCCGGGCGCAGGTCCTCGGGCCAGCCGACCGGGTCGTCCTCCGGCTCCTCGCCGACCACGTCGAGCAGCTCACGGATGATCAGATCCTGTTCGGGACCGGTGAGCAGCCGGGGCGAAGGCTCCCCCCGCTCGGCTGCCGCGCGGCGGAGCAGCCCGAAGGCGTACGCCGGGAAGGTGCGGACCAGCGGCTCCCGCAGGACGCGGTGACCGTCGCGGGCGACGCGCGCCTCGATGCGGTGCCGCAGCTCGGTGGCGCCCCGGCGGCTGAAGGTCAGCACCAGGACGCGTTCCGGGTCGACCCCCTCGGCCACCCGGGCGGCGACCGCCTCGACGAGCGTGCCGGTCTTGCCGGTGCCCGGACCGCCGACGACCAGCATCGGTCCGTCGGTGTGCCCGACCACCTCGGCCTGCACGGCGTCGTCCCGCCACGACCGCGCCCCACCACGCGCACCGCCACCGGCCGCCGGCTGCCCCGCACCCTCGGCCGCCGCAGGCTGCCCGACACCGTCGGCCGTCCCGAAGGACCGGCCGAGCCCGTCGGTCGGCCGCAGGGGCCGACGCACCAATCGGTACGCCTGCATCAGCTCATCCCACCACGCCCGTACGACACCTCCCGCACGCCACCCCGCCCACCCGCCGGCCGGGGACAAGCCCGAGCGGGGTCAGGACAGGTGGGACTCCAGGGCGGCCAGGGCAGCGGGGACGGAGTCGACGACGGTGAGCAGGCCGAGACCCGCCGGCTTGAGGAAGTGCTGGTCGGTCAGCGTGGCCAGCCAGTCCAGCAACGGCCGGTAGAAGCCGTCCGCGTCGACCAGGACCATCGGCTTGCCGTGCAGGGCGAGGGTCGCCGTCGTCCAGACCTCGAACAACTCGTCCAGCGTGCCCAGGCCGCCGGGCAGGGTGAGGAACGCGTCCGACTTGTCGATCATCAGGGTCTTGCGGCTCGCCATCGAGTCGGTGATCAGCAACTCGTCCGACTTCAGGTCGGCGACCTCCAGGTCGACCAGCGCCTGGGGGATCACGCCCACCGTCCGGCCGCCCGCCGCCCGGGCGCCGTCCACCAGCGCGCCCATCATGCCGACGCAGCCGCCGCCGCTGACCACGGTGTGCCCGCGTCGGGCGATCTCGGCGCCGGTGTCGGCCGCGAGCCGCAGCCAGCGGTCGTCGAGCGTACGGGAGGAGGCGCAGAACACGCAGATCGCGGCCATCGCTCAGCGCTCCTCCGCCTCGCGCCGGTCGGCGGCGGCGTGCTCGGCCGCGGCCGCCTGCTGGTCGGCGCCGGTCCGCGCGACCGCCTCCTCCCGCACCGCCTCCTGCTCGGCGGAGAGCGCGGCCTCGGCCTCGACGATGTGCCGGACGGCCGCGTTGACGTCGTCGGTGAGGCAGATCAGGTCCAGGTCGACCGGCCCGATCTTGCCGCCGGCGGCCATGGTGTCGCGGAGCCAGTCGAGCAGCCCGCGCCAGTAGTCCACGCCCATCAGCACCACCGGGAACCGGGTGACCTTGCCGGTCTGCACCAGGGTGAGCGCCTCGAACAGTTCGTCCATGGTGCCGAACCCACCGGGGAGCACCACGAAGGCCTGGGCGTACTTGACGAACATGGTCTTGCGGGCGAAGAAGTAACGGAAGTCGATGGCCAGGTCGACCCAGTCGTTGATGCCCTGCTCGAAGGGGAGCTCGATGCCCAGACCGACGGAGAGGCCGCCCGCTTCGCTGGCGCCCCGGTTGGCCGCCTCCATCACGCCCGGGCCGCCGCCGGTGATGACGGCGTAGCCGGCCCGGGCGAGGGCGGCGCCGAGCTCCTCGGCCAGCACGCACTCGGCGCTGTCCGGCCCGCTGCGGGCCGAACCGAAGACGCTGACCGCCGGCGGCAGGTCGGCGAGGGTGTCGAAACCCTCGACGAACTCGGAGAGGATGCGCAGCGCCCGCCAGGCGTCCCGGGTCTTCCAGTCGCCCCGCCCGCGCGAGTCGAGCAGCCGCTGGTCGGCGGTGCTCGTCGGGATCGCCTGGCGACGCAGGGTCACCGCGCCCCGGTGCCGTTCCCGCCCGGGCGCCCGGCCCGCGTCCCGCCCGTTGCTCTGGCTCATGCAAGCCACCGTAGTGGAGCGGCACCGGCCGGGTGCGCGGGGCGAGAACGCGACGAAATAGTTCGCGATCTTGGGCAACCATTCCGGTCGCTCGTACGTCTTACTATTCACATACCGGGTATGCCCCGGCGCGCGCCTTCGGGGGAGGAGCCAGCGTGATCAGCAACAGCGAGATGATCCGGATCCGGCGTCAGATGCAGCGGCGGATCCGTGACGTGGTGGCCGAGCGCCGCCGCGCCCGCCAGTTGGAGCCGGCCGCCGCCGATTCCTCCGCCGACGCCGCCGACGCCCGGCCGACCACGAATTCGTCCGTCTCCGCCCCGGCCTGACCACCCTCAGCGTCCGGGTCGGCCGGCGTCAGGCGGAGGCCAGCCAGCGGTGCAGGGTCGCCGCGCCGTCCCGGATCTTGCTGATCTCGACGTGCTCGTCCTTGTGGTGGGCCAGGTTCGGATCCCCGGGGCCGAAGTTCAACGCCGGAATGCCCAGCGCCGCGAACCGGGCCACGTCGGTCCAGCCCAGCTTGCCGACCGGTGCCGCACCGACCGCCGCCAGGAACTCCCTCGCCGGGGGCGCCTCCAGCCCAGGCAGGGCGCCGGCCGCCGCATCGGTCACCGCCAGGTCGAAGCCGGCGAAGACCTCCCGCAGGTGCGCCTCGGCGGCCGCCGGGTCACGGTCCGGGGCGTACCGGTAGTTGATCTCGATCTCGCAGCGGTCGGGAATGACGTTGCCGGCCACCCCGCCGTTGATGCGTACCGCGTTGAGCCCCTCGCGGTAGTCGCAGCCGTCGATGGTCACCCGTCGCGCCTCGTACGTGGTGAGGCGGCGCAGCACCTCACCGGCACCGTGGATGGCGTTCACGCCGTGCCAGGACCGGGCCGCGTGCGCCCGCTCGCCGTGCGTGGTGACGATCGCCCGCATGGTGCCCTGGCAACCGGCCTCGACGACCCCGTACGTCGGCTCCAGCAGCACCGCGAAGTCGGCCGCGAGCCACTCCGGGTGCGCCTCGCCGACCAGGTGCAGCCCGTTGTACTTCGACTCGATCTCCTCGGCCTCGTAGAAGAAGTACGTCAGGTCGTAGCGGGGGTCGGGCAGGGTCACCGCCAGGTGCAGGGCGTACGCGACGCCGGACTTCATGTCGGACGTGCCGCAGCCGTACATCAGGTCGCCGCGCATCGTCGACGGGAAGTTGTTGTTCAGGGGC
Organism: Micromonospora krabiensis; assembly: GCF_900091425.1. Lineage (GTDB taxonomy): Bacteria > Actinomycetota > Actinomycetes > Mycobacteriales > Micromonosporaceae > Micromonospora > Micromonospora krabiensis. The sequence continues at coordinate 5,762,783 of NZ_LT598496.1, read as the reverse complement.
ACCGTGTCCAGGTGCCCCGCCAGCACCACCCGCTGCGCCCGTCCCAGGTCGGTGCGCGCCATCACCGTGTTGCCGTGCCGGGACGTCGTCAGGTGCGGCACGCGCCGCAGCACCTCCTCCACGCAGTCGGCGATCGCCTTCTCGTTGAGGGACACGGACTCTATGTCGACGAGGGCGCGGGTGAGCGCCACCGGATCGGCGAGGACCTCGGGGGTCAGCGGGTTCTCCATGATTCGCACGGTACCGTCAGACCCGGTGGGGGCGAGCAGTGATCTTGCCGGCCCGCAGCCGCGTACGAGACCGGCCCGCAGCCGCGAACGAGAGGTGAAGCAGTGACGTCCGCACAATCCGCCTGGGGCATCGGCCTGGCCACCGTCACCGCCGACGACCAGGTGCTCGACACCTGGTATCCGACCGGGAAGCTGGGGCTCGGCGAACTGCCCCTGGTGCCCGGCGAGGAGAAGTCGGACGTGCTCGACCTGCCGCCGGGCGCGATCGGCGAGCGTGGCCTGCCGGGCCTGCGGGCCGTCCAGGTGGTCACCGTGATCGGCTCGCTGGACGACCCGATCAAGGACGCGGCCGACGCGTACCTGCGGTTGCACCTGCTCTCCCACCGGCTGGTCCGGCCCAACGAGATCAACCTCGACGGCATCTTCGGCAAGCTCGCGAACGTGGCCTGGACGTCGGCCGGGCCCTGCCCGCCGGAGCGGGTGGACGAACTGCGTGTGATCGAGCGCACGGCGGGTCGGCACCTGGCGGTCTACGGGGTGGACAAGTTCCCCCGGATGACCGACTACGTGGTCCCCTCCGGGGTGCGGATCGCCGACGCGGACCGGGTGCGGCTCGGCGCCCACCTGGCCTCCGGCACCACGGTCATGCACGAGGGCTTCGTCAACTTCAACGCCGGCACGATGGGCACCTCGATGGTCGAGGGCCGGATCGTCCAGGGCGTGCTGGTGGGCGACGGCTCGGACGTCGGCGGCGGTGCCTCGATCATGGGGACCCTCTCCGGCGGCGGCACCGAGAAGATCAGCATCGGCGAGCGGAGCCTGATCGGCGCGAACGCGGGCGTCGGCATCTCCCTCGGCGACGACTGCGTGGTCGAGGCGGGCTGCTACATCACCGCCGCGTCGAAGATCTCCCTTCCGGACGGGCGGGTGGTCAAGGCCCGCGAGCTCTCCGGCGTCGACGGCCTGCTCTTCTGGCGCAACTCGGTGACGGGCGCGCTGGAGGCGAAGCCGCGGACCGGTCGCGGCATCGAGCTGAACGCCGCGCTGCACGCCAACGACTGACGCGAACCCGCCGGGTCCACGGGAAGCCGCGGACCCGGCGGGCGTACGCCGTCAGCGCAGTCGGTACGCCTGGATGATGTGCTGGGTCACCGTGTTGCCCGCGGTGTCCCGGGCGGTGGCCCGCAGGGACGCGTAGCCGGTGCCGGCCGGGTGCCGCACGGTGGCCTTCCAGCCACCGTCACCGGGCCGGACCGTGGCCCGCCGCCAGGTCGTCCCGCCGTCGTAGGAGACGTCGACGGTGAGTGCCGCGACCCGGGCCGAGGGTGCGCCGGGCTGCCGCTCCACCGTGACCGGGATGGTGAAGGTGCGACCGGCCGGCGCGTTGTTGGCCACGTCGAGCGGCGGCGCGAAGCGGACCGCCATCGCCGGCAGCCGGGCGAAGTCCTCGCCGGCCACGTGCCGGGACCGGAACGTCCAGGCGGCGCCGACCTCGGTGCTCAGGTCGGTGAAGCTCCGCCTGGTCACCGTCTCCAGCCGGTAGCTGGCGGCGCCGCCCGGCACCTCGAACTCGCCGTAGCCCGGTTCGCCGTTCTCGCCGACCAGCTTCCCGTCGCGGTAGAGGGCGGTCCGGGCGCTCTCCGGCAGGGACCCGCCGGCATGCCCGTCGGCGTCGCTGTGCAGCGGCACGTCGAGCACGATCAGGTCGCCCAGCCGGGTGAGGCCCTGACCGGGCCAGCGCGGCGCCGGGAAGGACGGCCCGTACGGCGCGCTGTTCCAGTCCTCTCGCGACTTCCGGCCGGGTCGGTAGGTCCGTTCCTCGCCGACCAGCACCGCCCGGGGCTCGATCCAGCCGTCCTCGGTCGGCACGCCGAAGGTCATCTCTCCGGACCAACGCACCCCACGGGTGTTGTAGTGCTCGACCCGCTGCCCGGGCAGCGACGTCGGCAGCACCGCGGCCCAACCCCCCACGTCGGGTTCGAGGTGCGGGAAGACCACCCGCTCCGTGCTCAGGCCGGGGTAGCCGCCGCGGAACCGGTGGGTGACCGTGGCCAGGTCACGGCTGCGGTAGTGCCGGTCGAACCCGGTCGGCTGCCGGCCGGGGAAGCCCTCGCTGAGCGCGTAGAGGTACGGGCTGCTCGTCGCCGTCCGGTCGGCCCACTGGCTGCTCACCGTGCCCAGGAAGTGCTCCGGTGACCCGGCCGGGCCGTGCTGGCCGCTGGAGAGCCCGGTGAAGTCGAGGCCCAGCGCGCTGAAGCCGTACGCGCCGCCGTCGGCGGCGAGCACGTTCGCCCCGACCTCGACCAGAGCCGGTGTGGCCGACGGATCCGGGACGGTGGTCCGCACCGGCTTCGCCTGCCGCGCGTCGATGGTGATCGTCGTGTCCCGGTCGAGCACCAGTTCGGGGCGGGCCATCAACGCCGTCCGGGGGTTCTCCTCGTCCCCGCCGTTGAGGAAGGTCAACACCCCGTACCGGCCCTTCGGTATCCGCAGCTCGGTGGTCCCGTCGGGGTCGGACGCCTCCTGCCCGCCGGACTCGTCCAGCCCGGCGAGGACGGTGAACGCGTTGCCGGTGAGGGCCCCGGTCTCGTCGACGTGCCGGACGGTGAGGGTGTAGCTCTCCACCTCCCGGTGCACACCGAACGGCGTGACGGCCACGCTGTCCCCGGCGCGGGCGACGACGCGGCCGGTGTAGTGGCCGTCCGCGTCACCGATCCGGGTGTCGGCGGTGACCGTGGCCGAGGCCGTGCCGCCGGCCGGCACGGTGACCTGGGCCGTGCTCAGGGTGAACAGGCCGGCCGGTGCCGGCGCGCCGGTCGGCCCGGTGGCCTCGACGGTGAGGTCGAGGGTGACCGGTGCCGCGCCGTCGTTGCGCCAGGTCACCTCCCGGGTGACCGGGGTGTCGTCCTGGTGGGGCCAGGTCGTCCGGCCGAACGAGACGCTCACCGGCTCACTGGTGACGGTCTGCGTGATCGCCCGGGCCACGTCGACCCGACCGGCCCCCTGCTCGTACGCGGACTGCTCCGGGTGCGGCTTCGCCGACGCCATCAGGGTGGCCTTGAGCTGCCCGGCCCCCCAGCCGGTGTGCTGCTGGGCGAGGAGGGCGACCGCACCGGCGACGTGCGGGGCGGCCATGGAGGTGCCGGAGATCGAGACGTACCCCTCCCCCGCCGGGTCACCGATCACGCCCTCCGCGGCGCGGGCCGCGACGATCTCCACGCCCGGAGCCGTGAGGTCCGGCTTGAGCGCCTCGTCGCCGGTCCGTGGGCCGCGACTGGAGAAGTCGGCCAGCACGTCCTCCCGGTCGACGGCGCCGACGGCGAGCGCCGCGTCGGCGGTCGCCGGTGAGCTGACCGGGGCGAAGCCGCCATCGTTGCCGGCGGAGACCACGAAGAGCGCGCCGGTCGTCGCCGTGAGTTGGTTGATCGCCTCCTCGAGCGGGTCGAGCTCCGGCGTGTCCATGCCGCCGATGCTGATGTTGATCACGTCCGCCCGCTGGTCGACGGCGGCCCACTGCATGCCGGCGAGGATCGCCGAGTCGGTGCAGCCGAAGACCTCGCAAACCTTGCCGGAGAGCAGGGTGGCGTCCGGTGCCACGCCCCGGTAGCGGCCGCCGGAGGCGGCACCGCTCCCGCCGATGATCGAGGCGACGTGCGTGCCGTGCCCGACCACGTCGGTCGTCGCGGACTCCTCGGTGAAGTTCTGCGACTCGGCCACCCGACCGGCCAGGTCCGGGTGCGTCGTGTCGACCCCGGTGTCCAGCACCGCGACCCGGACGCCCCGGCCGGTGTAGCCGGCCTGGTGGGCGGCCGGTGCGCCGATCTGCGGAACGCTGTGGTCGAGGGTGACCTTCCGCCGGCCGTCGAGCCAGATCCGGTCGACACCCCCCGCCGTGTCGACCCGGGCTCCGGCCCGGCCGGTGAGCGCCGCCCACACCTCGCTGGCCCGCTGCTTCGCCGCGGTGCCGGCGAACCCGTGGATCGCGGGCAACTCCCGGGTGACGGTCACGCCGGCCGGCGCGGCGACCCGCCGCGCGGCCCCGGTCGACGACGCGCGGAGCAGCACCGGCAGGTGATCGCTGCGGGCGTCGTCGTAGCCGGCGGCGATGAGGCCGGTGACGTCGAAGAGCCGCCGGTCCACCCGCCCGTCGCGGATCAGCGGCAGCGCGTCGTGGGGCACCACCGAGAGTTGGCCGCGGTGGCGTGAGGTGAGGAAGTGGACGTGTTCGCGCCCCGCAGCGGGGCGCACGCTCGCGCCCCCGGACCGGGTGACCGTCACCCGGTCGCCGGTGAGCAGCGTGACGGTGGTGTGGTCGGCGGTCGCCGACGAGGCGCGTGGGGCGGCCGCCGCCGGGCCGGGGTCGATCGGCGGAGCCGCCGATACGGCCGTCGGGCCGGCGAGCACGAGCGCGAACGCGAGCCCGGCGCCGGATATTTTCCTGATTCGGTGCAACGGATCCTCCTCGGTGGAGCGTCGTTAACCAACGAGAGACACATTGACAACCGTCAGGATTACATACCCGGTATGCAGTGGGGAAGTCATAAATCCGACCAAGTCGCCGACACCGCCGCCGGCCGATCGGGATGATCGACCGGTGACGTCCATGAGGGAACGCATGCTCGCCGGCGAGCTCTACCAGGCCGACGACCCCGAGATCATCGCCGACCTCGACCGGGCCGCCCGACTGATGGAGCGCTTCAACACCAGCCCCGCCGACGACCCCGACGCCCGCCTGGCGGCGCTCCGGGAACTGCTCGGCGACGTCGGCGAAGGCGCCTGGGTCCGGCCGCCCTTCCACTGCGACTACGGCCACCGGATCCGCATCGGCCCCGGCTCCTTCGTCAACTACCAGTCGGTCTTCCTCGACGTCGCGCCCATCATCCTCGGCGCCGACGTCCAGGTCGGCCCGAACGTCCAGCTGCTCACGCCGACCCACCCGGTGGCGCCCGAACCGCGACGGGCGAAGTGGGAGTCCGCGAGACCCATCACCATCGCGGACAACGTCTGGCTCGGCGGCGGCGCGATCGTCCTGGGCGGCGTCACCGTCGGCGCGAACACCGTCGTGGGCGCGGGCGCCGTGGTCACCCGCGACCTACCGCCCAACGTCGTCGCGCTCGGCAACCCCGCCCGTCCGGTACGCGCGGTCGACTGACCACGATCAAGCCCTTCACCTGCACAAACAGCGTCTCGACGGCTGGCGATTCGGCCCGAACTCCGGCACTGTAGGTAGTGACGGTTTCACCGGGAGGTGACATGGCCGGTCGGGTTCTGGAGCTTCGGGTGCACGGGGTGTCGAACACACCGCCGGACCAGATCCTCGGCCTGCACCCCGAACCGGCCGACGCCCCGCCCCAGCCACGGCTGGTCGCCGGTGGAGCCGTCACCGGCTTCTATCGCGCCCCGAGCGGCGGACCGGACGACCCGCTCGCGGTCGAGGCGTACAGCTGGGGGCAGCTGACCTCCGGCGCGCGCACCGCGCGGGACGTGGAACGCGCACTGTGGACGCTGCTGCTGCCGTTCACCCTGGCGAACGTGGCGCTGCACGCCCGGCCCGGGATCCCACCCGACCCGGACCAGGAGCGCTGGGCCAGTCGCTCCGGAATCACCGCCTGGCTGATCCGGCTCTTCTGCCTCAGCCTGACCAGCACGGTCGTCCTCGCGGTGACCGGCATCGGCGTCGACCTGATCGGTTGGCAGTGCGTCGACGACTACTGCCTGGGCCGCATCCCCGGGCCGTGGGAGTTCCTCGCCCACGGCTGGTGGAGCGAGGGAGCCCGCGCCCTCGCCGTCGGACTGCTCGTCCCGCTGGCGCTGCTCGCGGTGCTCGGCCTGGTCGCCTGGCGCACCTACCAGTACGAGGCGGAGATGCCCGCCGACCCGAGCCCCGCTCAGGTCCTCCACACGCCCGTCGCGGCCCCCACGGACGCGGAACCACCGGTCGCGCAGCCGCCGGAGGAGCCGCCGCCCGAACCCGAACCGCCTCCCCCGGACCCGACGAACCCGCTGCAGGACCCCACCTTCTGGTGGGGCGAGGGTCAGCTCCGGCGCGCCGCCGTACTGCACCTGTCCACCGGCGCCGTGGTCGCGGCGGCGGTGCCGCTCGGCACCGTGCTGGCGATGGACCCACCGCGGGGCGTACGCGCCGCCGTCGCCTGGCCCGCCGTCACCGTGGGCGCGGCCGTCCTGGTCATCGCGGTGGTGGCCCTCAGCCGGCCGTACCTGACCCGACGCGCCGGATCCACCCCGCTCGGACCGTGGAGCGCCGCCGTCGCCGGCCTCGCCGCTCTCGCCGTGCTCGGCACCGTCGCGCTCCTGCTGCTGCCCGACGGACCGGCCGGCACCCCCCTCGCCGGCTGGCGGCCGCCCCGCGGCTGCGCCGAGGACCCCGCGATCCCGGGCTGCTTCGCCGACCGCTCACTGCCCGGGTACGACTGGATCCTCGCCTGGCTGTGCGCGGGGCAACTGCTGCTGCTCATCACCATCGGCGGGGTGGCCCGCTCCGGCCGACGGGCGCTGGCCCCACCGGTCGCCGCGGGACTGCTCCTCGTCGGCGGGGTGTTCTGGATCGACGGCTGGCTGCCGGCGCTCCCCCCGGCACCCGACCCGTTGGCCGTGTGGATGCTCGCCGTCCCCGCCGTGACGCTCGCCGCGGTCGGGCTGGTGCTCCCCCGCACCCCGATCGGCACCGGCCTCCAGCCGCTGGAACCGCACACCGACGTGGGGTGGGGCGGGCGGGGGCCGGCCGTCATCGCCGGCTTCGGCTGGTTGCTGTGCATCGCCAATACCACCGGGCTGCTCTACTGGGTGACCGACCGGCTCAACAACGGCGCCACCCCCAGCGGCCAGTCCACCGTCACCCCGCCGATCCCCGTCATGTGGGCGGGGCTCGCCTTCGCCGTCGCGCTGGCCGTCCTCGCGGTCACCCTCGCACGGGCCGCCGTGCTCTTCTACCGCCTGCGCCGCCGGGAGTACGCGGAGCTGGTCCCGCCCGGGCACAACCTCTCCCTGCACGACCTGCGGCGCTGCCGCGACGTCAGCGCGTTCCGTGCCCTGCACCGGCTGGTCGGCGAACACGCGATCCGGCTCGTCGGCTGCTACGCGATCGCCGCGACCGCGCTGGTCACCCTCGGCTGCGCCGCCGCGCTGTCGCACACCCGACCCCACCCGGTCGACGCCGCCGACGGCGCGGCGGTCGTGAAGGTCGTCTCCGACGTCGGGGACTCCCTGCTCGGCTGGCTGCCGGTGCTGGTCGCCGCGATCGGCGCGCTGGTCTACCGCAACGACACCGTACGGCGAACGGTCGGCGTGATCTGGGACGTGGGCACGTTCTGGCCCCGCGCCGCCCACCCGCTCGCCCCGCCCAGCTACGCCGAACGCGCGGTGCCCGAACTCCAGACCCGCATCGCGGGGCTGCTCGCGCTGACCGAGCACGACCCCCGCCGGGTGGACGGCATCATCCTGTCCGGACACAGCCAGGGCACGGTGATCTGCACGGCGGTGATCCTCCAACTGCCGGCACGGTGGCGGCGGCGGCTCTGGTTCTTCTCGTACGGCTGCCAACTGACCCGGCTCTACGGGCGGATCTTCCCCGCGTACTTCGGGCCGGACCGGCTGCCGGTCCTCGCCGAGGCCCTGACCGTGGCACCCCGCTGGACCGGCTGGACCAACTTCTGGCGGGACACCGACCCGCTCGGGTGGCCCGTCAACGCGGGCGAGCGGGACCTGGCCGTGCGGGACCCGGAGGCGCTGCACCCCAGCGGCGGCGAGGTCGCCGACCCGCCCATCCGCAACCACAGCGGCTACCCGGACGCGCCCGAGTTCCACCAGGAGCGGGCACGGGTGGCCCGGCTCCTGCGCCGCGGGGTGCCGCTACCCCGGCAGCCCGTCGGCTAGCCGGACCACCAGGTCGGCGCGCCCGGCCGTGCCGGCCACCAGCGTCGCGTTGGTCTCGTCGCTGCCCAACGCCCAGGCCCGCGCCTCGGCCGGCGTCCGCCCGTACGCCTCGTGCCGGGCGGTGAGCCGGCGCACCCGCAGCTCCGCGTCCAGGTCGAGGAACCACGCCTCGTGCAGCAGGGACCGCACCTCGTCCCACGGCGTCTCCGTCAGCAGCAGGTAGTTGCCCTCGGTCACCACCAGCCGCACCTCCGGCGGGACCTCGATCGCCCCGGCGATCGGCTCCTCCAGGTCGCGGCGGAACGCCGGCGCGTAGACCGAGGTGGGTTCCAGCCGGTGCAGCCGGCGCAGCAGGCTCACGAAGCCGTTCGCGTCGAACGTGTCGGCCGCGCCCTTGCGCCCGGTGCGGCCGAGCCGGTGCAGCTCGACCTGCGCGAGGTGGAAGCCGTCCATCGGCACCAGCCGCGCGGACGGGCCGACCTCGGCGACGATCCGCTGGGCCAGCGTGGACTTGCCGGCGCCCGGCGCGCCGGCGATGCCGAGCAGCTGACGCGGGCCGGCTTCGGCCAGGGCGCGGGCCCGCTCGACCAACTCCTCGACGGAGAGCATCTGCGCGGCCGGCATCAGTCGAGAACCGGCGCTGTGATGGCGAACCGTGCCTGCACCGCGGCCTGCACGGTCTGCGTCTGCGGGTCCAGGTCCAGCTCCGGCGGGCCGCCGCCCGCCTCCGCGTAGGCCATCCGGGCCAGCATCGGCCGCTCCACGCCGGTGTCGGCGAGCTCGATCAGGGCGGTGACCCGGGCGCCGAGCGCCTCCGCGTACTCCCGGGCGCGGGCGACGGCGTCGCCGATCGCGGCGTGCCGGGCCTCCCGGTGCGCCGGGCTGTCGGGGCGCAGTGACCACCAGGGCCCGGCCACCTCGACCTGGTCCTGGTCGGCGAGCCGGAGCATCAGCTCGCCGAGCGTGGCGAAGTCGGTGACCGTGACGGTGGTCGTGACCGCGCCGTGCCAGGCCACCACCCGCTCGGTGGCCCGCCGGGTCTCGGGCCGCACCCGCAGGTCACCGGTCTCCCGCCGGGCGATCGCCGGCCCGTAGCCGTCGAGCAACACCCGGACAGCGGCGGCGCGTTCGGCCAGCCTGGTCAGGGTGGTCTCGCGGTCGCGGTCGCGCGCGGTCGCGGTGACCGTGAACCGGGCCAGCTCCGGCGCCACCTCCCGGTAGGCCTCACCGCGCACCGTCACCACCGGGCCGTCCACCATGCCCTCACCCTAGTCGGGGGCCGGGCGCCGTGCCGCCCACACCGGACGGCGGACGGACGGCGCCCCGGTCACGCCGGGTCCGCCGTCGCCGGACGGTGCCCGACGTACGTCACGACGCCGTCCTCGATCCGGCAGCCGGTCAGGTAACCCCCGGCCGCCCCCAGCTCCAGCAGGTACGCCAGCTCCGCGACGTGGTCGCCGTCGGTCGGGAACTCCTGCCGGCACGCCCGCAGGTCCCGGTCACGCAGCGCGTCCCGCAGGCCCTGCGCCCGCCGGTAGTGCCGGACCAGCGCGTCCAGGTCGTCCCGGCGCAGCGCGTCGGCCAGCCCGTCGAGGAAGGCGCTGACCTGCCCGAGCTGTCGGACCACCTGCTCCCGGTTCTGGAACAGCATGTCGGCGGTCCGCCTCGCCGGGGTGCCGGCCACCCGCGTGCCGTCGCGGAAGCTCCCCGCCGCCAGACCGAGCACCGCGTCGCGGATCTCCGAGCCGGAGACCGCCCCGGCGAGGCTGCCCGCCAGCAGGTGGGGAATGTGCGACGACAGCGCCACCACCGAGTCGTGCACCGTCGGCGACATCGGCACCACCCGGGCCGCGAAGACGTTGACGAGGAGACCCACGAGCATCCGGAACGGCACGATCCCGTCGGCGGCCGGGCAGAGCACCCAGGCGGCGCCGTCGAAGAGCGTCGGGTCGGCGGAGGTCAGCCCGGAGCGCTCGGTGCCCGCCATCGGGTGGCCCGGGACGAACCGGCCGCTCAGCCCGTGCTCGACGGCGAAGCGGGCGACCCCGCCCTTCGTGCTGCCGACATCGGTGACCACGCAGTGCTCACCGCTGTGCTTGGCGACGGTCAGCAGGGTCTCCGGGAGACTCGGGAGGGGGCCGGCCAGGAACACGAGGTCCCGGTCCCGGACGGCGTCGGCCAGCTCGTCGGGAAGATCGATTCCCCGCTCGCGCCCCTCCGCCCGGGTCCGCGGGTCCGGGTCCCAACCGGTGACATCCGGGTGGACCGCGTGCAGCCGGAGCAGGATCGAGCCGCCGATGAGGCCGGTGCCCACCACGGCGACCCTGGGCTGCTCCACCATCGCGTACCTCGGCGTCTCGTGCGTCGCGGGGTTCCCCGGCCCCGACCCGGTCCGGCCGAGGATATCTCCGCCCGCCAGCGCCGGACCCGCCCTCCGTCGCCGCGGCGGCCGGCGCGGTGTTCTGGACGGCGCGGCGTTCCGGCCGGCGTGGGTCGTCCGGAAGGGGGTTGTCCGAGAAAGATCCACGTCGTACCTTCCGTGCGCCGCCCGTACGGTGCGGGCACGGGGAGAAAGGACGGCCGGATGTCCGCGACCTACCGGGCACTCGCCTCGGTGACCATGTTGATCGGCTTCTACGTGGTCGCGTTGCTCCAACTCGGCGCGGTCGTCGCGCTGGGCGTCTGGCTGCTCGACGTGACCAACGGGCTGGTCGCCGGCAAACTGCTGCTGCCGCTGGTCGTCGCGCTCGGCGCGGTGGCCGTCGGGCTGTGGCGCGCGATCCGCACCCGAAACGAGCCGATGCCCGGCCTGATCGTGGGTGAGCGGGAGGCGCCGGGGCTCTGGGCCACCGTCCGCGAGCTCGCCGCCGCCGTCGGCACCCGCGCGCCGGACGAGATCCGCCTGGTGCCGGAGGTCAACGCGGCGGTCAGCGAGCAGAGCCGCCTGCTCGGCCTGGTCGGTGGCCGGCGCACCCTCTACGTCGGCCTGCCCCTGCTCCACGGCATGCGGGTCGATCAGCTGCGCTCGGTGCTGGCGCACGAGCTGGGTCACTACTCCGGCAAGCACACCCGGCTCGGCGGGGTCGCCTACCGGGGACGGCTGGCGATCGGGCACACGGTCGAGCGGATCAGCAGCCGCAACCCGGTCGGCCTGGTGTTCCGCGGCTACGCGCGGCTCTACCTGCTCGTCGACAACGCCGCGTCCCGGCGCCAGGAGTTGGAGGCGGACCGCGCCTCGGTCCTGCTCGCCGGGCACGAGGCGGCAACGTCCGCGCTGCGGACCATCCCTGGGCTCGGCGCCGCCTGGTCGTTCTACATGCGGCGGTACGTCGAGCCGGGCTGGTCGGCCGACCTCGCCCCGGACGACCTGTTCGGTGGCTTCGCCCAGCTGCTCCGCGCCCGTCAGGAGGAGATCGCCGGCCTGCGCGAGATGGCGGACGACCGGGAGGGGTCCCGCTGGGACACCCACCCGCCGGTCGGCGTCCGGGTCGCCGCGATGGTTGACGTCCCGGCCGGCACTGTCGCGGTGGACGACCGACCGGCCGGCGTCCTGCTCGCCGACGTCGACGCCGCCGGGCGACAGCTGCAGGGCGTCGTGGTGGACCACGGCGGCCGGCAGGTGCTGCCCTGGCCCGAGTTCATCGCCGCCGCCGTCGCCGCGGGCGTGCAGCAGCAGGCGGACCAGATCTACCGGGCGGCCGGCAGGTTCACCGGCGCGGCGGAGCCCGGCCTGGTCACCGTGCTCGACCTGGTACGCGCCAAGCGACTGGGCGAGTTCGCCGAGCAGTTCTTCGGCGACGCCACCCGGCGTGAGGCGGCGCAGCGGTTCGCCGGCCCGATGGAGACCCTGTTGGACAACGCGGCGGTCCGCTCCGGCCGCGCGCACTGGGAGCTGTCCTGGACCGGGCCGGCCCGGCTGGTCGGCGCCGACGGCGAGCCGTGGGACCTGGCGGAGATCGCCAAGCTCGCGGTCTCCCCGCAGACCGTGGAGGAGGCGGTCGTCCGGTTGCGCGAACGGGGCATCGACCCGGGGAGCGCGACCGTCGTGCAGCAGCGGGTCACCGGCCGCGACGCCGACCTGATCGGCGCCCTGGCCAACATGAAGATCGACGGCAAGGAGCACGACCTGCTGGTCCTCGACCGCGGGCTGGTCCTCGTCGCCGACCCGGGCCGGGCCAGCAAGGGCGAGGAGCGGCTGAAGGCGCTGGTCGGTTCGACGCCGGTCGCGCAGCTGGCCGCGACGCACACGTTCCTGCCGTACGAGGAGATCACCTCGGCGGAGGTGGCGCGGGAGGTGCCGCTCAAGGCGACGCTCACCCTGCACGGCGGCCGGACCGTGGCGGTGCAGGAGCTGTACTCCAGCGAGCTGCTGGAGAAGAACAGCCGCGACACGCTGCTCGCCGTTCTCCGTCGGATCAACGGCTGATGGCGGGCCCGCCGGCCGGAGCGATCCGGCCGGCGGGTCAGCGCGAGTCGGTCAGGGCTGGGCGAGCCGGCCGGCGACGGCCGCGACGTGTTCGTCGGACTCGGTGAGCGCGACCCGGACGTGCTGGCCGCCGGCCGGGCCGTAGAACGCTCCGGCGGCGACCAGGATGCCACGCCGGGCCAGCCAGTCGACCGTCTTCCAGCAGTCCTCACCGCGAGTCATCCACAGGTAGAGTCCGGCCTCGGAGTCCTCGATCGTGAACCCGGCCGCGGTGAACGCGGCGTGGAGCGCCTCCCGGCGCGCCCGGTAACGCTCCCGCTGCTCGTCGGCGTGTCGTTCGTCCTGGAGCGCCGCGACCATCGCCGCCTGCACCGGGGCGGGCACGATCATGCCGGCGTGCTTGCGCACCTTCAGCAGCTCGGCCACGAGCGCGGGGTCACCGGCGACGAACCCGGCCCGGTAGCCGGCGAGGTTGGAGCGCTTGGAGAGCGAGTGCAGGGCGAGCACGCCCTCGTACGAGCCGCCGGACACCTCCGGCGAGAGCACCGACACGGGCTCGGCGGACCAGCCGAGTGGCAGGTAGCACTCGTCGCTGGCGACCACGGCGCCGCGTTCCCGGGCCCAGTCGACCACCTTGCGCAGGTGGGTCGCGGGCAGCACCCGACCGGTCGGGTTGCCGGGCGAGTTGACCCAGACCAGCCGGACCCGTGAGGTCGGGCCGACCGCGGTCAGCGAGTCGGCGCGGACGACGGTGGCGCCGGCCAGTCGGGCACCGTCCTCGTAGGTCGGGTAGGCGATCGACGGCACGACCACCACGTCGCCCGGGCCGACGCCGAGCAGCGTGGGCAGCCAGGCGACCAACTCCTTCGAGCCGATGCTCGGCAGCACGCCGAGACCGTCGACCCCGGCGCCGCACGCCCGGGCGACCCAGGCGCTGATCGCCGCCCGCAGGGCGGGAGTGCCGGCGGTGAGCGGATAGCCGGGGGCGTCGGACGCGTCAGCGAGCGCCTGCCGGATCACCTCGGGCACCGGGTCGACCGGCGTGCCCATGGAGAGGTTGATCAGGCCCTCCGGGTGCGCCGCGGCCAGGGTGGCCGCGGCGTCCAGGGTGTCCCAGGTGAACTCGGGCAGACGTGCCGAGACCGGCTCGGGCCGGTTCAGTGGCCCTCACCGCGCGGCGGCTGGGCGGCGACGAACGCCGCGTCCTTCTCCACCTTGCCGATCTTCGAGGCGCCACCGGGCGAGCCCAGGTCCTCGAAGAACTCGTAGTTGGCGCCGGTGTAGTCCTTCCACTGCTCCGGGACGTCGTCCTCGTAGAAGATCGCCTCGACCGGGCACACGGGCTCACAGGCACCACAGTCGACGCACTCGTCGGGGTGGATGTAGAGCATCCGGTTGCCCTCGTAAATGCAGTCGACCGGGCACTCCTCGATGCATGCCTTGTCGAGCACATCCACGCACGGCTCGGCGATGATGTAGGTCACCGGTCTTCTCCTCCGCAAGACGCGCCGCGATCTCCCGCGACGGTAAGAGCCTAGTATCTCGCCGGGGAGGGGGTCGATCGTGCTGGGTCAGCAGGATGTGGGACACCGGATCGTGGTTCGCCGGATTGTGGGGATTCGCGAAGGCCGGCCGCTCTTCTCCGACGCCCTCGGCGAGCTGGTCGAGCTGAGCGAGAGCCATCTCACGCTCGCCACCGCGCAGGGTCCGCTGCGGGTGCCCCGGGACGAGGTGCACCGGGCCAAGCGGGTGCCACCGACCCGGCGTCCGACCGCGGCCGCGGTGACCGAGCTGGAGCTGGCCGCCGACGAGGCCTGGCCGGCGCAGACCCGCGGGCGGTTGGGCGGCTGGCTGCTGCGCGCCGCCGACGGATGGACCGGGCGGGCCAACTCCGCGTTGCCGGTCGGCGACCCGGACCGGCCACTGCCGGCGGCGGTGGACGCGGTCGAGAGCTGGTACCGCGACCGCGGGCTCACCCCCATGGTCAACACCCCGCTGCCGCTCGCCGCGCCCGTCGGCGCCGAACTGGACGCCCGAGGCTGGGCCACCCGACCGCCGGTGCTGGTCCAGACCGCGCCACTCCCCCTGCCGTCCGCACCGCCCCGTGCCGGCGCCGCCGCGGTGGAGCTGGCGACCGCGCCGAGCGACGAGTGGCTTTCGGTGGCGGCCGGACGCAAGGGCGGCCTCCCGGACGCCGCGCGCCACGTGCTCACCGCCGTGGACGAGGTTCGCTTCGCGCACGCGTACGCCGACGGAACGCTGATCGGAATCGGCCGGGGCACCGTGACCGGGTCGGGGCGCTGGCTGGGGCTGAGCCTCATCGAGGTGCTGCCGCCGGCCCGCCGGCAGGGTCTGGCCGCCCGGATGATCCGGGCGCTGGCCGACTGGGGCGTGGCGACCGGGGCGACCCGCGCTTTCCTCCAGGTCGAACAGAGCAACACCGGCGCGGTAGCCCTCTACCAGGGCCTCGGGTTCACCACCCACCACACCTACCTGACCCGCGCCGCCCCCCGCTGACCCCCCACCCCTCCAGCCCGCGATCTTGCACTTACCGCCCCGGCAAATCTGGGCAAAAGCGGTCCAGGCAGGGCCGAAACTGCAAGATCGCAGGGGCCGGCGCGCGGTGCGCGGCGCGCGGCGCGGCGCGGCGGGTGGGGTTAGCGGCGGACCACTTTGCGGGGCTTGGCGGCCTTGGCTTCGGCGTACCGCTTGAGGGTCTGCGAGCGGTGGTCACGGCCGAGGGCGGTGAGGACCAGGTAGCCGATCAGCGTGCCGACGCCGGTGGCGCCCAGGTAGAGCCAGATCTGTGCGAAGAAGGTGCCCGCGCCACCGGCGAAGGGGCTGTCGCCGACGAGCAGCGGGCCGAGCAGCACGGTCAGCAGCAGCGCGATCGCGACCGCCGCCGCGGTGTCGGCCTCCCACGCGCCGAGCGGGCGCCGCCGCCCCCAGACGACCGCGACTCCGGCCAGGATCAGCCCGATCACCACGAACATCCCGAGCGACACCCGGTCGGCCGCGGTGTCGTCGCCCTCGAAGCCGAAGTGGATGATCAACCGGGCGACCACGTTGACCGCGAAGAGTGCCGCCGCGAGCACCCCGATGCCGCGCCACCGCTTGTCCATCGCACGACCTCCCACCGTTCCGCCCACCCCGGGGCGACCTCTCTGGCAGGAATATCTACCACCTGAACCTGTGTGCCGTCAGTCCCCGATCCGGGTGGGCGGCACCGCCAGGATCTGCCGGAAGCCCATGACCGCGAAGGTCATCGCCCCGGCCACGATCATGACCAGGCCGACCCAGTTGTCGCCGGCGAGGAGGAGGTCGCCCTCGGCGGTCCGCACGGCCGCCACGGCCATCAGCAGGAACCAGGGCACCGCGGGCAGCGCCACCGACCAGCGGCGGCCGACCGCCTGGTGGGCGAACCAGCTCAGCGCGATGTTCGCGGCGACCGCGACCAGCACCGAGACCCCGATGAGCTGACCGCCGACGCGGACGGTGGCCAGCAGCAGCTCCAGCACCGCGGTGACCACCCCGGCGACCACCGCGACCACGCCGCCGGCGACGCGAAGGCCGCCGTCGAGCACCCGCGACGGCGGACGCTCCGGCGGCGGGCTGGTCTCGTCGGGAACGACCGACATCGGCGCGGCGGGCAGGGTCACCGAAGACCGGCCGCCGCGACCGGGGTCCGGTCCGGGCCGGTGTCGGAGAGCCCGGCGAAGAGGTCGTCCTCCCAGCCGTACGGGCCCCGGCCCGGTCCCTTCTCGCCGACCGCGAGGGTGAAGTATTCGACGCCCATGAACTCGCCGCCGAAGCTCCCGGCGATCGTGTAGAGCCACGAGGTCGCGGGGATCTGGGTGGCGTGGGCGCGCATCGCGGCCTGCTTCGCGGCGTGCTGGTCGGTGCCGTCGATCCGCGCGGCGATCTCGGCGTCGGGCGTGCCGAAGGGCAGCTCGGTGATGTCCTCGATGCCGGCGAACGGGTTGTCGGACGACTCGGTGAACTGGTCCATGCCGGCCTCCAGCACGCTCAGCGGCATGGCCGTCCAGTAGACCTTGTCGGGGGCGACACCCTCGGCGGCGGCGAGCTCGGCCGCGCGCATCGCCACCCGGTGGGCCTGGATGTGGTCCGGGTGCCCGTAGAAGCCGTTCGGGTCGTACGTGATCATGACCTGCGGTCGGACCTCGCGCATGACCTCGACCAGGTGACCGGCGGCCTCGTCCAGGTCGGCCTGCCAGAACGCCCGCGGGTGCTCGTTGGTCGCCAGCCCCATCATGCCGGAGTCGCGGTAGCGGCCGGCGCCGCCGAGGAAGCGATGGTCGGTGACCCCGAGGGCGGCGCAGGCGGCGGCCAGCTCGGCGATGCGGTAGCCGCCCAGCTGGTCGGCCTCGGCCGCGGCGAGCTGCGCCAGCTCCGGCACGTGGATCTCGCCCTCCTCGCCCAGCGTGCAGGTCACCAGCGTCACGTGGGCCCCGGCGGCGGCGTAGTGGGCCATGGTGGCCCCGGTGCCGATGGCCTCGTCGTCGGGGTGCGCGTGGACCAGCAGCAGGCGGCGGTCGGGCAGCTTCGTCACGCCCGTCACTCTATCCGGCGGTTCCGCCCGGTCGGCCTCGACGCGTCCACCCAGGTCGGCCACATCACCTCCGTGGCCGACTTACGATCTGGCCGTGGACTATCCGGAGCTGGCCGCCCGTACCCGCCGGTTCAGCCACGGCGCGCCACGTGCCGTCTCCGTGGCCGACGACGGCTCCCGGGTGATCTTCCTACGGTCCACCGGGCCCGAGGACCCGGCCGACGCGCTGTGGCTCCTGGACGTCGCCACCGGCGAGGAGCGGCTGGTGGCCGATCCGGCGGTGCTGCTCGGCGAGGGCGCCGATCCGGCCGCCCTCTCCCCCGGGGAACGGGCGCTGCGCGAGCGGCTGCGGTTGAGTGCCGCCGGCATCGGCTCGTACGCGCTGGACGCCGCCGGCCGCATCGCGGTCTTCGCCCTGGCCGGGCGACTGTTCCGGGCCGACCTGGTGCACGGCGACGTGGTCGAGGTGGCCGCGATCGGGCCGGTGCTCGACCCGCGTCCGGACCCGACCGGCGAGCGGCTGGCGTACGTCACGGACGCCGCCGAGGGCGTCCGCCGGGGGGAGCTGCGGGTCATCCACTCCGACGGCACGGACACCCTGCTCGCCGGGGAGGACGCGGGGGTCACCTGGGGGTTGGCCGAGCACATCGCGGCCGAGGAGTTCAGCCGGTTCCGGGGCTACTGGTGGGCGCCGGACGGTCGGTCGGTGCTCGCCGCGCGGGTGGACGAGTCCCGCCTGGACCGCTGGCACCTGCACGACCCGTCCGAGCCGGCCACCCCACCGGTCGTCGTCGCCTACCCGCGGGCCGGCGGCCCCAACGCGGAGGTCAGCCTGCACCTGCTCGACCTCGACGACGGCTGGGTCGACGTGCACTGGGACCGGGAGACGTACCCGTACCTGACGGCGGTGAGCTGGGCCGACGGTGGCCCGCTGATCACCGTGCTGCGCCGCTCCCAGCAGCACGGCCTGGTGCTCGCGGTGGACCCGCGCACCGGTGAGACGCAGGTGCACGCCGAGCTGGCCGACCCGCGCTGGGTCGAGCCGATCGCCGGTACCCCCGCCCACCTCCCGGACGGTCGGGTGCTGGTCGGCGGCGAGCTGGCCCACGACGGGTACGACGCGCGCTGCCTGTTCGCCGACGGCACGCTGCTCACCCCGCCCTCGCTCTACGTCCGGCGGGTGGTGGGGCGGCTGCCCGCCGTCGCCGGCCCGGCCGACCTGCTGGTGGAGGCGAGCGACGGGGAGCCGAGCGAGCGGCACCTGTTCCGGGTGCGTACCTCGATCGGCGGCGGCGTGGACGCCCGTCGGTTGACCACCGACTCGGGCTGGCACACGGCGGCGGTCGGCGGCGACGTGCTGGTGGTGGGCGCCGCTTCCCTCGACCACGCCGGGGTCCGTTGGACGGTGTGGCAGGGCGACCGGGAGGTCGGCACGCTCGTGTCGCACGCGGCGAACCCGCCCTACTCGCCGCTGCCGCTGCTGGAGCGGGTGACCGACCGGCGGCTGCCCACCGCGGTGCTCTATCCCAACAACTACGTTACGGGCCGCCGGCTGCCGGTGCTGCTGGACATCTACGGCGGGCCGGGCCACCAGGAGGTGGTGGCCGCCCGGGCGGCGTGGTTGGAGCGGCAGTGGTGGGCCGACGCCGGCTTCGCCGTGGTGGTGGTGGACAACCGGGGTACGCCCGGGGTCGCCCCGTCGTTCGAGAAGGCGATCCACCGGCGGGTGGCCGACGTGATCCTGCTGGACCAGGTGGACGCGCTGACCGCCCTGGCCGGCAAGCACCCGGACCTGGACCTGGAACGCGTCGCCGTGCGCGGCTGGTCGTTCGGGGGCTGGCTGGCCGGGTTGGCGGTGCTGCGGCACCCGGAGCTGTTCCGCTGCGGGATCGTGGGTGCTCCGGTGACCGACTGGGCCCTCTACGACACCGCCTACAGCGAGCGATACCTGGGGATGCCCGAGGACGGCGCGGACGTCTACGCCCACCACTCGTTGGTGGAGCTGGCCGCCGAGCCGGTGACCGGTCCCGACCAGGCCCGGCCGCTGCTGCTGGTGCACGGCCTGGTCGACGACAACGTGGTGGCCGCGCACACGCTGCGGCTCTCCGGCGCGCTGCTCGCGTCCGGCCGACCGCACTCGGTGCTGCCGCTGACCGGTGCCACGCACATGACCGCGGGCGGCACGGCCGAGCGGCTGCTCCGGTTGGAGCTGGACTTCCTCCGCACGCACCTGTGAGCCAAGCCGCCGGGCACGGGCGGGCGGACGGCGGGCGGCACGCGGAGGGCCGCACGGGTGGCCCCGGGGACACGGCGGCCCCCGGCCGACGACGTTGTCGACCGGGGGCCCGTCCGTGCGGTTACTGCTTGACGTACGCGTTGACGAACGACGGGTAGCCGAAGACGCTGGAGATGAAGACCCCGCCGGCCTTGGAGCCGTGCACGTGGTAGGCCACGTCGACGAAGAGCGGCACGACCGGGGCGTGCTCCTTCATGATCCGCTCGTCGAGCTTGGCCCACTCGGGGCCCTGCTCGGCCGGGGCCAGCGCGAGGATCCGGTCGAACTCGGCGTTGATCGCCGGGTCGTTGAAGTAGGCCTGGTTGCTGTTGCCCTCGGCCTTGATGGAGCGGCCGTCGTAGAGCACCGGCAGGATCGAGGCGCCGCTGGGCCAGTCGGCCGCCCAGTTACCGATGTACAGGTCCCAGGGGTTGTCCTTCTTCTTGATCTCGTCGAGCTTCGCGTCGTCCGGGATGTTCCGCAGCGTGATCTTGAAGCCGGCCCGCTCCAGGTTGGCCTTGAGCTGGGTGCCCTGGAGCTGCTCGGTCGTGTTGTCGGCGACGCCGAGGACCAGCTCCGGCGTCTGGCCGCCGAGCAGTTCCTTGGCCTTCTCGACGTTGCCGTTCGCACCGGCCGGGTACGCGTCGAACGCCTTGAAGCCGATGGTCGCCGGCGGCATCAGCGTGGTCAGCGGCGCGGCGACGGTCTGGCCGCCCATCGCCTTGATCAGGCCCTCTCGGTCGATCGCGTAGTTGAGCGCCTGGCGGATCTTCAGGTCGGTGACCCGCTGGTTGTTGATGACCAGCTGGTTGGCGCTCGGCGTCGGCGAGAGGATCGTGCGGGACTTCAGCGACGCGTCGCCGGCCACCTTCGCGACGAGCGAGGCCGGCACCGGGTTGAAGGCGAGCGCGCTCTGGTCGGCGCCGTTGTCGGCGATCACCCGGTTGTTGGCGGCGTCCGCGGTCGGCCCGAAGCTCCAGACGAACTGGTCCGGGTACTGGTGCCGGACCGGGTCGGTGTTCGGGTCCCAGTTCGGGTTGCGGTCCAGGGTGAGCTGCACGCCGACCTGGTTCTTGGCGATCTTGTACGGCCCGGACGAGAACGGGTGGGTGTCCAGGTTGACGCCGGTGTCCTTGTCGGGCGGCAGCGGCGCGGTGGTCGGCAGCGAGACGGCGAACGGCAGGTCACAGCGCGGCTTGGCGAACTCGAAGCGCAGCGTCTTGTCGTCCGGCGTGGTCAGCCCCGGCGGCAGGGACGTCTTGTTCTTCTTGAAGTCCCACTTCGTGTCGAAGTCCGCGCTGTCGGCCAGCCACTGCTGGAGGTAGGTCGGGCCGCTGGTGAGGTCCGGGTCGAAGGAGCGGGCGATGCCGTAGGCGATCTCCTTGGCGGTGATCGGGCGGCCGTCCTCGAACTTCACCCCGTCCTTGACCTTGAATTCCCAGACCTTGCAGTCGTTGTTGACGTTGGTGCCCGGCGTCTCGGCCAGGTCGCCGACGAGGACGAGACCGCCCTTGCCGTCGTCCTTCCAGGTGGTGAGGTAGCGGGCGAAGAGCGGGTTGGTCATCAGGCCGGCGAACGAGTACGTCCGCTGCGGGTCGAGGTGGGAGATGGCCGTCTCCCGGATGATGGTGAAGGTGCCGCCCTTCTGCGCCCCGGGCACCTCGGCCGCGGGACCCTGCGACTCCTTCGGGTCGGTCGCGATGACCCCGGTCTGCGTGCGGTTGGTGTCGACGTTGGTGCCCTCGCCCGTGTTCTTCGAGCACGCACCCAATGCCACAGCCAGTGCGATCGCGCCGCCTGCGGCGGCCACCACGCGTGGTCGCATCTCGTACCTCCTCCACCCATGTGTCGTGCGGGTCCGCCGGAGGTGGAACCGCCGACGTCCCGAGGATCGTAAAGAAGAAAACCTTCGAGTTGTGTAACAGTTGTCGATAAATTTCACCGCCCGCCGGGCGGCCGACACGCACCCGACGCCCACCGGGCTCAGTGCAGCCGCACCCGGGGGTCGATGGCCGCGTAGAGCAGGTCGACCAGCACGTTGGCCAGCACCACGAAGACCGCGGCGATGAGCACGGTCGCCATGATCGTGGGCAGGTCGCCGGAGCGCACGGCGTCGACCGCCGTACGCCCCAACCCCTGGATGCCGAACGTGGTCTCGGTGATCACCGTGCCGCCGAGCGCACCGCCCACGTCGAGGCCCGCGATCGTCACCACCGGGGTGATCGCCGCGCGCAGCGCGTGCCGCCCGTACACCTTGGGTTTGGCCAGGCCCTTGGCCCGCGCGGTGCGGACGAAGTCCTCGGAGAGGGTCTCCAACATCTGCGCCCGCGACAGCCGGGCGTAGATGGCGGAGAACAGGAAGGCCAGCGACACCCAGGCGAGCACCAGACCGCTCGCCCACTTCCACGGGTTGTCGAAGAGGGACGTGTAGCTGGGCACCGGCAGCAGCTTCAGGTTGTAGACGAACACCAGCAGCAGCACCGCGCCGACGAAGTAGAGCTGCAGGGAGGCGCCGGTCAGCGAGAAGCCGATGGCCAGCCGGTCCAGCCAGGTCCCCCGGCGCAGCGCCGACACCATGCCGAGCCCCACACCGAGCAGCAGCCACAGGATCGCCGCCGGGATGACGATGCTCAGCGTCACTGGCAGCACCCGCGCGATGGTGTCCGAGACCGCCTCGTTGGTGACGTACGACCAGCCCAGGCAGGGCGCGTCACAGTGGCCGCCCTGGGCGCTGCCCAGGTCCCGGCCGGTGACGATGCCCTTCATGTAGCCGGCGTACTGCGCGACCAGCGGGTCGTTGAGGCCCAACTCCTCGCGGACCCGCTCCAACCGCTCCGGGCTGCAGTTCTTCGGGCACATGCCGGTGACCGGGTCACGGGGCAGGGCGAAGAACATGAGGAAGGTCAGCACGCTCACCGCGAACAGGGTCAGCGTGGCGGAGAACAGTCGCTTGATCAGGAATCGCGCCATCGGGCACCCCTACCGGGACGACTTCGGGTCGAGCGCGTCACGCAGCGCGTCACCGAAGAGGTTGAAGGCGAACACGAGCGCGAAGATCGTGATGCCCGGGAAGAACACGTACGCCGGGTCGGTCTGGAGGTAGTCCAGGCTGCGGTAGATCATCCGGCCGAAGCTCGGCGTCTCGTCGCTCAGCCCGACGCCGATGAAGGAGAGCGCGGCCTCACTGGTGATGAACTGCGGCACCGCCAGGGAGAACGACACCAGGATCGGCGCCCAGATGTTCGGCAGCAGCTGCCGGAAGAGCATGTGCCCGAGCCCCGCCCCGCTGGCCCGGGCCGCCTCGACGAACTCCCGCTCGCGCAGGGCGATCACCTGGCCGCGGACGAGCCGGGCGGTGCTCGTCCAGCCGAAGACGGCGAAGACGGCGATCAGCACGCCCACCCCGAACGCCGAGGAGACCTGCTCCCGCTCCCCGTAGAAGCGCAGCACCAGGGTCGGCGTCAGGGCCAACGCGATGACCAGGAAGGGCATGGCCAGCGTCAGGTCGGTGATCCAGTTGATGACCGCGTCCAGCCAGCCGCCGAGGTAACCGGCGAGGGTACCGAGCACGATGCCGATCGCCGCGGTGATGACGGCGGCGGCGAACGCGATGAAGAGCGACGTGCGCAGGCCGTAGATCAGCCGGATGAAGATGTCCCGGCCGAGCCCCGGCTCCAGACCGAACCAGTGGTCGCCGGTGACGCCGCCGACGTAACCCAGCGGCATGCCGAAGCCGTCCAGCAGGTGCTGGAACTGCTCGCGCGGGCTGACCCCGTAGACCATCTCGATCAGCGGGGCGGCGAGCGCCAGCAGCATGAAGAAGACCAGCATCCCGCCGCTGACCACGGCCGTACGGTCGCGGCGCAGCCGCAGCCAGGCGAGCTGGCCGGGCGAGCGGCCGACGACCCCCTTCCGCTCGGGCGCCGCCGGGTCACCGCCGGACTCGATCTCGGCCAGCGCCACGCCCTCCACCGGGGACAGGCTCACTTCGCCACCTCCTCGACCGTCTCGTCCGCGGCCGCGCCGACCGCGGTCGCGTCCCCACCGGCCGCGGCCGCGTCGCCGGTGACCGGCCCCGACTCGGGGAAGTGGCAGGCGGTCGCCTGGGCCCCGCCGTCGCGCGACACCAGCGCCGGATCCTCCGTGGCGCAGACGTCCCGCGCCTTCCAGCAGCGGGTCCGGAACCGGCAGCCCGACGGCGGCTCCAGCGGCGTGGGCACGTCACCGGTCAGCCGGATCCGGCCGCCCGGGCCGAGCTGGGTGACGTCCGGGATCGCCGAGAGCAGCGCCCGGGTGTACGGATGCTGCGGCCGCTCGTAGATGTCCGCCCGGTCGCCGATCTCCACGATCTTGCCGAGGTACATCACCGCGACCCGCTGGCAGAAGTGCCGCACCACCGCGAGGTCGTGGGCGATGAAGACGAACGCCAGCCCGAGGTCACGTTGCAGGTCGCGCAGCAGGTTGATGACCTGCGCCTGGATGGACACGTCCAGCGCGGAGACCGGCTCGTCGGCCACGATGAGCTTCGGCCGCAGGGCCAGCGCCCGCGCGATGCCGATCCGCTGCCGCTGCCCGCCGGAGAACTCGTGCGGGTACCGGTTGTAGTGCTCCGGGTTGAGCCCGACGGTCTCCAGCAGCTCCTGCACCCGCGCCTTGATCCCGCCCGCCGGCTCGATCCCGTTGACCTGCAACGGCATCGCGACGATGCGGCCCACCGTGTGGCGGGGGTTCAGGGAGGCGTACGGGTCCTGGAAGATGATCTGCAGGTCCTGACGCAGCGGCCGCAGCTCGCGCCGCCCGGCGTGGGTGATGTCGCGACCCTCGAACTCGATGGTGCCCGCGGTGGGCTCCAACAGTCGCACCAACATCCGACCGGTGGTGGTCTTGCCGCAGCCGGACTCCCCGACCAGGCCGAGCGTCTCGCCCGCCCGCACGTCGAAGTCCAGCCCGTCGACCGCCCGCACCAGGCCGCGTCCCCGCAGCCCGGAGCGGACCGGGAAGTGCTTGGCCAGCCCGCGTACCCGCAGCAGCGGCTCGACGTCGTCACTCGTCGGAACACCCTCGTTGGCGACCGCGGTACTCCGCTGCGCCGCGTTCCTCACGCTCACCGGGCGACCCCCACCTGTGCGATGTCCTCCCGGTAGAGCCGGGCCCGCTCGTCCGCCGCCAGATGGCAGGCGACCAGGTGGCCGTCCTCGCCGGCCGGGCGCAGCTCGGGCACCTCCGTCCGGGACCGGTCGCCGTTGCGGTCGGCGTAGCGGCAGCGGGGGTGGAAGGCGCAGCCCGAGGGCAGGTTGATGAGGCTCGGCGGGTTGCCCCGGATGGGCACGAGGTCCGCGTCCGCGTCGCCGTGCAGCGACGGCACGCTGGAGAGCAGCCCCCAGGTGTACGGGTGCTGCGGCCGGCGCAACACCTGCTCGACGCTGCCGTGCTCGACGGCCCGGCCGCCGTACATCACCAGCACGTCGTCGGCGACCTGGCTGACCACGCCCAGATCGTGCGTGATCATGATGATCGCCGAGCCGAACTCGGCCTGTAGGTCGGCCAGCAGGTCCAGGATCTGCGCCTGCACGGTGACGTCCAGCGCGGTGGTCGGCTCGTCGGCGATGAGCAGCTCCGGGTCGTTCACCAGGGCCATCGCGATCATCGCGCGCTGCCGCATGCCGCCGGAGAACTCGTGCGGGTGCTGGTCGAAGCGGCGCGCCGGCTGCGGGATGCCGACCCGGCCGAGCACGTCGACCGCCCGTTGCCGCGCCTCCCGGCGACCGGCCCGGGGGTGGTGGACCCGGTACGCCTCGGCGATCTGCCGGCCCACCGTGTAGTACGGGTGCAGCGCGGACAGCGGATCCTGAAAGATCATCGCCATGTCCCGGCCGCGCAGTCGGCGTACGTCCTCCTCGGACATGCCGACCACCTGGCGGCCGCCCACCCAGATCTCGCCGGTGATGGTGGCGCGCCGGGCGTCGTGCAGGCCCAGGACGGCCAGCGAGGTGACGCTCTTGCCGGAGCCGGACTCGCCGACGATGCCGAGCGTCCGCCCGCGCTGCACGGCGAACGACACCCCGTCGACCGCGCGGACCACGCCGTCGGTGGTGTCGAACCGGACCCGCAGGTCGGTCACCCGCAGGTAGGGATCGTCGGCGGCGCGCTGCTGCGGCACGCCGGGGCGATCGTCCGGTTGCCCGGACGGCGCCAACTCGGGACTGCCCACGACCGCCTCCCTCAGTGACGAAGAGAACTTACAGGAAAGTCCTGAGGGCGAAAATAAGCTACAACGCGTGGGCCTGTCAGCGGGCCTCAGCGTAACGAGTCGGCAACGGGCGTGAACAGCCCTCACCAGCACATCCACGGACGCGATTCGACGCCGACGCCCGCCGTCCGCACGTCGGGTGCGACCATGGACGCGGCAGTCACGACAGCATTCCCGCCGGCACGAGGTGAAGGTGACCATGACCGTGGCGGAGACCTGCACCTCTACCGCCGCCAGGGCCGGCACTATCGGGAGGTGTCCGTGACGAAGGCCGCTGAACTCCTGGAACTCACCGAACCCGTACGGACGACGATCCGCCCGGAGGAACTGCTGCCCTGACGGCTGTCGGGGTCCTCGCCTAGGGTCGGTCCCATGAGCGAGTTCGACGCGGCGACCGTCGCCGTGCAGGCCGCCCTGGACGCGGGCGCCCGCTACGCCGACGCCCGGGTGATGCACCGGCGCTACGAGTCGATGTCGGCCCGTAACGGCGAGATCGAGGAGTTGACCCAGGACGAGAGTCTCGGCCTCGGCGTCCGGGCGCTCGTCGGGTCCAGCTGGGGCTTCCACGCCGTACCCGATCTGTCGGACGTGGCGGCGCGCGAGGCCGGCCACCGGGCCGCGCGGACGGCCGCCGCGAGCGGCCGCGTCCCCGGGCCGCCGATCGACCTGGTGCCGGCGGAGGCGGTGACCGCGACATGGGCCTCGGAGTGCCGGGTGGACCCGCTCGCCGTGCCGCTGTCCGACAAGGGTGACCTGCTGGTCGGGGCGACGGCGGCGATGGTCGCGCACGGCGCCGACATCGCCGAGGGCCTCTACCAGATCTGGGACACCGCCAAGTGGTTCGTCTCCAGCGAGGGACACCGGATCGACCAGCGCATCCGGGAGTGCGGCGGTGGCATCTCGGCCACCGCGATCGGCGACGGCGAGACCCAGCGGCGCTCCTATCCGAGCTACCGCGGCCAGTACGGCACCACCGGCTGGGAGCTGGTCGACTCACTCGACCTGCCGGCGCACGCGGCACGGATCGCCGACGAGTCCCGGGCGCTGCTCACCGCGCCGCTCTGCCCGGCCGGCGAGACCGACCTGATCCTCGGCGGCGAGCAGTTGGCCCTGCAGATCCACGAGTCGGTCGGGCACGCCATCGAGCTCGACCGCATCCTCGGCTGGGAGGCGGCCTTCGCCGGCACGTCCTGGCTGGACCTGGCCCAGCTCGGCACCCTGCGCTACGGCTCCGAGCTGATGAACGTCACGATCGACCCGACGATCCCCGGGGCGCTGGGCAGCTTCGGCTTCGACGACGAGGGCTCACCGGCGGTGAAGCGGGACGCGGTCCGCGACGGGCGTTGGGTGGGCGTGCTCGCCGGCCGCGACTCGGCCGCCGTCGCCGGCCTGGACCACGGCGGCAGCGTACGCGCCGACGGCTGGGCGCGGCTGCCGATGGTGCGGATGACGAACGTGGGCCTCGAACCAGGCCCACACACCCTCGACGAGATCATCGCGGCGACCGACGACGGGGTGCTGATGGACATCAACCGGTCCTGGTCGATCGACGACAAGCGGCTCAACTTCCAGTTCGGCTGCGAGATCGGCTGGGAGATCAAGAACGGGCGACGCGGGCGGATGCTGCGCAACCCCACCTACACCGGCATCGGCCCGCACTTCTGGCGCTCGATGGACATGCTCTCCGGGGAGACCGTCGCGTGGGGCACCCCCAACTGCGGCAAGGGCCAGCCCGGGCAGATCGGGCACACCGGCCACCCGGCCGCGCCGGCGCGGTTCCGCGGCGTCCGGGTGGGGGTGCGGGCATGACCGCCGAGCTGGACCTCGCCGCCCGGGTGATCGAACTGGTCCGCGACCTGGGCGGCCCGGGTGCCGAGGCCGAGGCGGTGGTGACGCGCGCCGACCTGGCGCTGACCCGGTTCGCCAACTCCTTCATCCACCAGAACGTCGCCGAGTCGACCGTCGGCGTGCGGCTGCGGGTCCACGTGGACGGTCGTACGGCCGCCGGCGGCGGCAGCGTGGTGAGCGCCCACGGCCTGCGCGCGCTCGTCGAGCGCACCCTGACCGCCGCGCGGCTCTGCCCGCCCGACCCCGCCTGGCCGGGGCTCACCCCGCCGTCCCCGGCCGCTTCCGGCCCGATGGTGGACGAGGCCACCGCGCACGCGGAGCCGGACGAGCGGGCGGCCCGCGTCCGTGCCTTCGTCGACGCGGTGGGCGGCCTGGAGGCGGCCGGCTACTGCCGGACGGCACACCGTTCGGGCGCCTTCGCCAACTCGGCCGGCCACTCGGCGCACGGGCGCGCGGCGGAGGCCGCGATGGACGGCATCGCCCGGACCGGTGGCGCCGACGGCGTCGCCCGGCACGGCGCGGACCGGCTGGCCGACCTCGACGGCGCCGCCCTGGGCGCCCGGGCCGCGGCCAAGGCGCGGGCCGCGGCCGACCGGGTCGAGCTGCCGCCGGGCCGCTACGAGGTGGTGCTCGAACCGGCCGCCGTCGCCGACCTCCTGCAGAACCTCGCCTGGTACGGCTTCAACGGCAAGCGCCACGCGGAGGGGCAGTCCTTCGCCGAGCCGGGCGCCGCCCAGTTCGACCCGTCGGTGACCCTGGTGGACGATCCGCTGCACGGCTCCGTCCTCCCGTACGACCTGGAGGGCACCGCGCGGCGTGCGCTGACCCTGGTCGACGGCGGGGTGACCCGCGCGCTGGCGCACGACCGGCGCAGCGGCGCCGAGGCGGGTGTCGGCTCGACCGGTCACGGCATGCTCGGCGCGACCACCTTCGGTCCGGTCCCGCACAACCTGCGGCTGCTCGCGCCGTCCGTCGACCGCGACACCGCGGGTTCCGCCACGACCGTCGACGCGGGTGTGGCCGGGGCGGTGGCCGACGACGACACGGCCGCGCTGGTGGCCGGGGTCCGCCGCGGACTGCTGGTCACCGACCTCTGGTACACCCGGGTGCTCGACCCGAAGAGCCTGGTCGTCACGGGGCTGACCCGCAACGGCCTCTGGCTGGTGGAGGACGGTGTGGTCACCCGGGCCGTCCGCGACCTGCGCTTCACCGAGTCCTACCCGCGTGCCCTCGGTCCGGGCGCGGTGCTCGGGCTCGGCCGGCGCGCCGTCCGCCAGCCCGACCGGGTCGACGGGGCCTGGTCGGAGGCGCCGCCGGTGCGCCTCGCCTCCTGGAACTTCACCGGCGGTGCCTCCGGCTGACTCCGGCCTGGGGAAGACGCCGCGACGGCCGCACCCGCATCGACCCTGGACAATCTCACACACCTCGTCGCATCGAGGGTCTTTCCAAGCGCCCGGACACACGGGACACTGCCTTGCGCGGACGGCCCGCAAAGATCGGCGTAACGTGTGTCACTTAGCTGCGCCGATACTTCCGGCGTGGTCGTTGGTGTGCGCGTGACGTGGCAAGCGGGTACGGGTTTCGCCGGTCCGCATGCCGACCGGAGCAGAGAACCGCCCGCGCCTGCGGGCCCCGTCGAGGAGAATCTCGAATGACATCAACGGCAACGAGGCCGCGGGGAGCGCGGGCGCGCGCCGCCATCGCGGCGAAGACGTTGCGTACCGACCGCTGGTGGTTCGCCCCCCTGGTCACCGTGGTCGGGCTCAGCGCCTGGGTCGCGTACGCGACGGTCCGGGTCTTCATGCACAAGTGGTACTGGGTGGACGAGTTCCACTACCTGACGCCGTTCTACTCGCCGTGCGTGACGGACCGGTGCGCCGAGAACGCCTCGCACTTCGGGCAGTTCCTGCCCGGCTGGTGGATCATCCCGGACGCGGCGCTGACCCTGCCGTTCCTGCTGCTGTTCCGGCTCACCTGCTACTACTACCGCAAGGCCTACTACCGGTCGTTCTGGCTGTCGCCGCCGGCCTGCGCCGTGCCGGACGGGCACGCCTCCTACAGCGGCGAGACCCGGCTGCCGCTGCTCGGTCAGAACCTGCACCGCTACTTCTTCTACGCGGCCGCGATCATCTCGCTCATCAACACGTACGACGCGATCCTCGCCTTCCACTCCCCGAAGGGCTTCGGGTTCGGGTTGGGCAACCTGATCCTGATCGGCAACGTCGTGATGCTCTGGGCGTACACGATCTCCTGCCACTCGTGCCGGCACATCATCGGCGGGCGGCTCAAGCACTTCTCCAAGCATCCCCTGCGCTACCGGGCCTGGACCGCCGTGTCCTGGCTGAACGTCCGGCACATGCAGCTCGCCTGGATCACCCTCGGCACGCTCGCGCTGACCGACTTCTACGTCATGGCGATCGCCGCGGACTGGTTCCCCGACCTGCGGTTCATCAACTAAAGGGCCCCGACATGACCACTACCACGCGAATCGAACGACACCACTACGACGTCGTCGTGATCGGGGCCGGCGGCGCCGGCCTGCGCGCGGCGATCGAGGCCCGGCTCGCCGGCAAGAAGACCGCGATCATCTCGAAGTCGCTGTTCGGCAAGGCCCACACGGTGATGGCCGAGGGCGGCGCCGCCGCCGCGATGGGCAACATGAACAGCCGGGACAACTGGCAGGTCCACTTCCGCGACACGATGCGGGGCGGCAAGTTCCTCAACAACTTCCGGATGGCCGAGCTGCACGCGAAGGAGTCGCCACAGCGGATCTGGGAGCTGGAGACGTACGGTGCGCTCTTCGACCGCACCAAGGACGGCAAGATCTCCCAGCGGAACTTCGGCGGCCACGAGTATCCGCGGCTGGCGCACGTCGGTGACCGGACGGGCCTGGAGCTGATCCGCACCCTCCAGCAGAAGATCGTCTCCCTCCAGCAGGAGGACCTGCGCGAGTTCGGCTCGTACGACGCGCGGATCCGGGTCTTCGCCGAGACCACGATCACCGAGTTGCTCCTCGACGGCGACCGGATCGCCGGGGCGTTCGGCTACTACCGGGAGTCCGGCGAGTTCGTGCTCTTCGAGGCCCCCGCGGTGGTGCTGGCGACCGGTGGCGTGGGCCGCTCCTACAAGGTCACCTCGAACTCGTGGGAGTACACCGGGGACGGTCACGCGCTCGCGCTGCGCGCCGGGGCGACCCTGATCAACATGGAGTTCCTCCAGTTCCACCCCACCGGCATGGTCTGGCCGCCCTCGGTCAAGGGCATCCTGGTCACCGAGTCGGTCCGCGGTGACGGCGGCGTGCTGAAGAACTCCGAAGGCAAGCGGTTCATGTTCGACTACGTCCCCGACGTCTTCCGCAAGCAGTACGCGGAGACCGAGGAGGAGGCGGACCGCTGGTACACCGACCCGGACAACAACCGGCGTCCGCCGGAGCTGCTGCCCCGCGACGAGGTGGCCCGGGCGATCAACAGCGAGGTCAAGGCGGGTCGCGGCACCCCCGCCGGCGGTGTCTTCCTGGACATCGCGAGCCGCAAGTCGGCCGACGAGATCCGCCGGCGCCTGCCGTCGATGTACCACCAGTTCAAGGAGCTGGCCGACGTCGACATCACCGCCGAGCCGATGGAGGTCGGCCCGACCTGCCACTACGTGATGGGTGGCGTCGAGGTGGACCCGGACAGCGGCGCCGCGTTCGGCCACGTGCAGGGGCTGTTCGCGGCCGGCGAGGTGTCCGGCGGCATGCACGGCTCCAACCGGCTGGGCGGCAACTCGCTCTCCGACCTGCTGGTCTTCGGCAAGCGGGCGGGCGGCCACGCCGCGTCGTACGCCGACAGCCTCGCCGCGCGACCCAAGGTTGCCGTGCAGGCGGTGGAGGCCGCGGTGGAGACCGCCCTCGCGCCGCTGCAGCGGGACACCGGCGAGAGCCCGTACACCCTGCAGCAGGACCTTCAGGCGGTCATGGGTGACCTGGTCGGCATCATTCGGCGGGAGGGTGAGCTGGAGGACGCCCTGGTCCGGCTGGCCGAGCTGCGCGAGCGGGTGGCCAAGGTGAGCGCCGCCGGTGGGCGCCGCTACAACCCGGGCTGGCACCTCGCCCTGGACCTGCGCAACATGCTGGTGGTCTCGGAGTGCACGGCCAAGGCGGCGCTGGAGCGCCGGGAGTCGCGCGGCGGGCACACCCGGGAGGACTTCCCGACGATGGACCCGCAGTGGCGCCGGGTGAACCTGGTGTGCTCGCTGGAGGGCGACACGGTCCGCCTGACCCGCAAGCCGCTGCCGAAGATGCGCGCCGAACTGATCGGCCTGTTCGACCGCGCCGAGCTGTCGAAGTACCTGACCGACGAGGAACTCGCGGAGTTCGACGCCCTCGCTGAGGAGGCGGGCAACTGATGGGAACCAAGCGCCAATTCCGCATCTGGCGGGGCGACGAGAGCGGCGGCGACCTGCAGGACTACATGGTCGAGGTGAACGAGGGCGAGGTCGTCCTCGACGTGATCCACCGCCTCCAGGCCACCGACGCGCCCGACCTGGCGTGTCGCTGGAACTGCAAGGCCGGCAAGTGCGGCTCCTGCTCGATGGAGATCAACGGCAAGCCCCGTCTGGGCTGCATGACCCGGATGTCGACCTTCGAGGAGGACGAGACCGTCACGGTCACCCCGTTGCGCACGTTCCCGGTCATCCGGGATCTCGTCACGGACGTCTCCTTCAACTACGAGAAGGCCCGGGAGACGCCGGCCTTCGCCCCGCCGGCGGACGTCGCACCGGGTGACTACCGGATGCAGCAGGTCGACGTGGAGCGCTCGCAGGAGTTCCGCAAGTGCATCGAGTGCTTCCTCTGCCAGAACGTGTGTCACGTGATCCGTGACCACGAGGAGAACAAGCCGGCCTTCTCCGGGCCCCGGTTCTTCATCCGGGCGGCGGAGCTGGACATGCACCCCCTGGACGCCAAGACCGACCGCAAGGAGTACGCACAGTCGGAGATGGGGCTGGGCTACTGCAACATCACCAAGTGCTGCACCGAGGTTTGCCCCGAGCACATCAAGATCACTGACAACGGGATCATCCCCATGAAGGAGCGAGTCGTCGACCGCAGGTACGATCCCCTTGTGTGGCTTGGTAGCAAGATCTTCCGACGGGGTGAGACGCCCCAGACCAGCGTGACCAGCGCCCGTGGGGCCGGCCCCGCGGGGACGCCCAGCACCAGTCGGGGCGGGGTCCACTCGCACGCGGGCGGCTCGCACGACCCGCGGGCCGAGGCGCAGGCGCAGAGCGGCGTCAACTGGCACCGCGAGGTGCCGCACCCGACCGCTCCCGCCGTCGACGAGCGCGGCAAGCTGCCGCTCACGGAGCTCACCTTCGACCGGGCCGCCGCGCCGTCGCCGTTCGGCGACGACGTCTCGTTCCCGCTGCCTCCGGAGCACCTGAACTTCGCCCACCCGGAGCAGGACAAGCACTGAACACACCGACGATGACGGGGGCCGCGGCGCAAGCCGTCGGCCCCCGTCCCGTTTCCGCCCGGCTGCCCGCTCGCACCCGGCCGGGCCGCTCCGCGGACCGGGCAGTTGACGACGCCGTAGCCGGGCGGTCACACCCCGGACCTGAGGATCATTGCCGGGTGGCGTCGGGGGCGAGCAGGGGACGGAGGGCGGCCACGATGGGGGCGTCGGCGGGCAGCCAGGTCACCGAGTCCAGCTCGGCGGCCGAGAGCCAGCGCAGGGCCGAGTGCTCCAGCGGCTGGGGCTGGTCGTCCTCGACCAGGCTCGCGGAGTACACCTTGAGCACCGAACGGCCGTGGGCCATCTTGACGTTGCGGCCCACCCGGTCGCCGATCTCCACGCGGACGGCCAACTCCTCCGCGCACTCACGGACCAGCGCGTCCGTCTCGGACTCCCCCGGCTCGACCTTGCCACCGGGAAACTCCCACATGCCGGCCACCTCGGGGGGTGCGGAACGCGCACACGCCAGCACCCGCCCGTCACGGATGATCGCCGCCCCGACGATCACCTTGAGGTCCCGCCGCGGTGGCTGCCCGCCCCCGTTCGCCCATTCGGTCCGCACGGCCGTCCAGCGTGCCAGATCAATCGGCGGTTTGGGTACCGTAACCGGCCGCTTAGGTCAGTAGAACCCGGAAGTGTGGGCGTGGACACACGCCGGCTCCGGCGAAAGACTAGGGGCCACCGACAAACACGGGACGGCGACGATTTGGCCACAAGCCGGCAACGGCGCCTGGGAGGTGCGGTGATGCGTGCGCTGTTCAACGGCCGAGCGAAGCAGGACTACCTCTCCGACGCGCTGACTCTGCTCTCCGGGTGGACCCGGGAGGGCGAGCAGATCCGACGCACCCTCGTGATGGACGACAGCCAGCACGCCGCGCTGACCGAGCGCGTGAAGGTCGTCGCGGACGCCCTGCACCTACGTCCCGAGATCAGCCGCCGCGCCGACCACACCCAGATCCGCGTCGGTCACGGCACCACCCCGCTGACCGAGGGCGAGGTGCTGCTCGCGGCCCGGATCGAGGACGCCTACCGGGCGGTCACCGCCTCCTGACGTACGCGGCACCGAACCGACCGACCGGTCAGGGCTCACCCGCACCGACGGGAACGGCGCCTCTCCGGCCCGCCACTGGTCGACCCGGACCGGCGTCAGTCCCAGCCGGCCGCAGTAGAAGTCCAGTGACCGCTCGACGTCGGCCACGTTCAGCACCAGGTGGTCGAAACCGGTGACCCCGCACGCCGCTCACCTCTCCTCCAGGTCACGGCCCTGACCGAGCCATCCGGTGAAGAGCGCCGGGTCGACGTCGGCGACGGTACGCAGCTTCACCGAGGCCATCTGCCGGGCTCCCGGGGTCAGCCGTCCGGTCGGGTCGTCGAGCTCCTGCCCTCGCCACAGCCCGAAGGTGACGTGGCGGCCGTACGCCTTGAGCAGGCAGACCGGACGCTGGCCCGGCTTGTCACCGAGTCCCCAGACCGGGTGGCCGTGCCACATCGCGGCGGTGGCATCCGGCAGGGCCGCGTCGATGACCGGCCGGAGCTTCTCGCCGATCTCCCGCAGCGGCGGATCAAGCTGGGCCAGGTAGTCGTCGATGGTGCTGTTCATGATGCGCCTCTCGTTCGGGTACCGCTCCACGATCCGCTGAGCGGAAGCGGGGACCAAGACGCGATCGGGCTACGATCGTTGACCCTGGCTAAACGACGGGACGGCGGGATGCTGGAGCGGTACGAGGTCGAGACGTTCCTGACCCTCGCGGACGAGCTGCACTTCGGCCGCACGGCCGAGCGGCTGCGGGTGACGACCGGCCGGGTCAGCCACGTGATCAAGCGCCTGGAGCGCCGGATCGGCGCCCCGCTCTTCGCCCGGACCAGTCGGGTCGTCCAGCTCACCCCGATCGGCAGCCGGCTCGCCGACGACCTGCGGCCGCTGGTCGCCGGGATCGACGAGGCGATCGCGCGGGCGGTCGACGCCGGGCGTGGGGTCACCGGGAAGCTGCGGGTCGCGTTCCTCGGCGAGTGGTCCGCGCCCGCGCTGCTCAAAGCCGTCGCCCTGTTCAGCGACCGGCACCCCGAGTGCGAGGTCGAGGTACGCGAGGTCCAGCTCTTCAACTCCCGACCGAGTCTGCTCGACGGGTCGGTGGACGTGCTCGTCGCCGCGTACCCCTTCGACGGCATGGCGACCGGGCCGGTGCTGCTGACGGAGGGCCGGGCGCTGGCGGTGCCGGCCGGGCACCCGCTGGCCGGCGCGGAGTCCGTCTCGCTGGAGGTGCTGGCCGACCATCCGGTCGTGCAGTACCCGGCGGTGACCTCGCTCGGGTTCAAGCAGG
Organism: Micromonospora krabiensis; assembly: GCF_900091425.1. Lineage (GTDB taxonomy): Bacteria > Actinomycetota > Actinomycetes > Mycobacteriales > Micromonosporaceae > Micromonospora > Micromonospora krabiensis. The sequence continues at coordinate 5,727,478 of NZ_LT598496.1, read as the reverse complement.
ACCGCACACCGGAGTACACGCCGTCCGGCCGCGCCGTGCCCAAGGGGCCGGCCGGCAACACCTTCTCCGAGATGCTGTCGCTGGTGGCGATGGGTCGTGGCGTCCTCCCGGTCGGGGAGCAGACGCGACGTTACTACCCCCGCCCCGACGTCGCGTACGTGCCGATCCACGACGCCCCACCGATCCGGCGTGGCCCGGTCTGGCTGCCGACCAACAACACGGTCCGGGTCCGCGAGTTCGTCCGGGCCGCCGGCGACTCGGTCGCGCGCTGACCTGCGTCGATCCGGTCGCTGGCGCGTCTCACCTACCGTGAGGCGCATGGCCAACGCGACCTATGACCGCAAGGAGCAGTTCCAGCAGATCCAGAGCGGGCTGCTCGACGGGGAACAGATCATCGCCGTCTACGACGCGGTCGGCACCGGCACCGGGTTCATCGGCCTCACCGACCGACGCGTCATCATCCAGGACCGCTCCTTCATCGGGAAGCGGTTCGCGATCACCAGCATTCCGTACTCGAAGATCACCAGCGTGAGCGTGGTCAGCAACAAGTCGTGGGGCGGTTCGTTCTTCTCCACCGGAGCCATCGCCATCCACGTCGGCACCCACACGTACGAGGTGGAGTTCCGTGGCGCGCAGAAGAGCCACCACGTCCACAATGTGATCCTCCACTACATCTCCTGAGGGTCACGGAGGGTCGGTGCGGCACGGCGAGTTCGAGGACCCGCGACTGGTGACGGTCTACGACGCCGAGTGCCCGTGGGGCCGCGACGATGACTTCTTCCTGGCCGTCGTCGGCGAGACACCCGGCGCCCGGGTGCTCGACCTCGGCTGCGGGACCGGCCGGTTGACCCTCGCGCTGGCGGCGGCCGGCCACACCGTCACCGGCGTCGACCCGGCTCGCGCCTCCCTCGACGCGGCCCGCGCCAAGCCGGGCGCCGACCGGGTCACCTGGGTCGAGGGCACCTCGGCCGTCCTGCCGGACGGGGCGTACGACATCGCCGTGCTGACCAGCCACGTCGCACAGTTCCTGGGCGCGGACGCCGAGTGGGCGGCGACCCTCGCCGACGTGCGCCGGGCGCTGGTGCCCGGTGGCCGGCTGGTCTTCGACACGCGTGACCCGGCCGACCGGCGGTGGGAGCGGTGGAACCCGGTCGACTCCGCGCGCCGGGTCGCCCTGCCGGACGGACGCGAGGTGCGAGCGTGGACCGAGGTGACGAGCGTTGTCGTCGGCGCGGTCAGCCTCGTCCACCACTACCGGTTCCCCGGTGGCGACGAGCTGCTCAGCTCGGCGACCCTGCGCTTCCGCACGGAGCCGGAGCTGCGTGACTCGCTCGGAGGGGCCGGCTTCGCCGTCGAGCACGTCTTCGGCGGGTGGGGTCGTGAACCGGTCGGCGCGGGCAACGGCGAGTTCGTGGTGATGGCACGGGCGGCGTGATTCTCCGCCATTCCTGGCGGTGTCCTTGACGGGAGAATCGGAAAGTCTAGACTTACCGTTCGTGGCCACTTACCAAGGGCGGATGCTCGAAGCCCTCGGCGACCCCACCCGGCGCACCATCTTCGAGTCGCTGGCCACGGGGCCGCGTTCGGTAGCGGAGATCGCCAACGGTCTTCCGGTGAGCCGGCCCGCCGTCTCCCAGCACCTCAAGGTGCTCCGGGACGCCGGGCTCGTCTCGTCGACGGCGGTGGGCACCCGCCGCCTCTACGCCGTCGACCCGCAGGGCCTGGCGGCGATCCGCGGCTACTTCGACCAGTTCTGGAGCAGGGCGCTGGCGGCCTTCGCGGAGGCCGTCGAGAACCCATCGGAGGAGGAGACGTGACAGCCAACACCGATCACGAGACCGTCGTCCGCGACAGCATCGACGTCGCGGCGACGCCGGAGCACGCGTTCGAGGTGTTCACCAGGGGCATCGACCGCTGGTGGCCCCGTTCCCACCGGGTCCAGCCGGGCGAGCTGCGGCAGGTCGGCGTCGACCCGCACGTCGGCGGCCGGATGTGGGAAGAGAACGACGCCGGCGAGACCTGCGCCTGGGGGCGCGTCCTCACCTGGGACCCGCCCCACACCTTCGCCTTCTCGTGGCTCGTCGGGCCGGACTGGAAGCCACCCGCCCCGGACGCGGCCGGCAGCCGGGTGACCGTCACCTTCACCCCGACCGACACCGGCACCCGTGTCGACCTGGTGCACGACCGGCTCGACGCGCACGGGCCGGGCTGGGAGGGAGTACGCGACGCGGTCGGCGGGGACGGCGGCTGGCCGGGCATCCTCCGCCGGTTCGCCGGGGTGCTCTGACCGCCCGGAGCCGGCCGGCGGGACGCCCTCCGGCCGGCTCGGCCGGTGCGCCGCCCCCGGCCGGCTCGGGGGCGGGCCGCGCCTACGACGCCTCGTGCCGCTCGGCGGCGTCGACCGTCTGCGCGAGCAGCACGGCGATCGTCATCGGCCCCACCCCGCCCGGCACCGGCGTGATCAGGCTCGCCCGGGCGGCAGCGGCGTCGAACTCGACGTCGCCCACGTTGCCCGGGTTGTAGCCGGCGTCGACCACCACGGCACCGGGCCGGATCCACTCGCCCCGGATCAGCTCGGGCACACCGACCGCCGCCACCACGATGTCCGCCTCGGCCACGTGCGCGGCCAGGTCGACCGTACGCGAGTGGCAGTAGGTGACGGTCGCGTCGCGGGCCAGCAGCAGCATCCCCACCGGCTTCCCCAGGATGGCGCTGCGTCCCACCACCACGGCCCGACGGCCCCGCAACGGCACGTCGTACGCGTCGAGCAGCCGGATGATTCCGGCCGGCGTGCAGGACGCGAACCCGCGGCTGCCGAACGCCATCGCGGCGAACGACGCGCCGGTCACCCCGTCCACGTCCTTGCCGGGGGCGATCGCCTCGAACGCGGCCCGCTCGTCGACCTGCGCCGGGGTCGGGTGCTGCAACAGGATGCCATCCACCTGCGGGTCGGTCGACAGGTCGTGCAGCACCTTCACCAACTGCTCGGTGCTGGTCGACGCCGGCAGGTCCACGCGGCGCGACTCGATCCCGACCTGGGCGGACCGGTTGACCTTCATCCGCACGTACGTGTGCGAAGCGGGATCGTCGCCCACCAGCACGGTGGCCAGACACGGACGGCGCCCGTGCCGGTCCCGGAACCGGGCGACCCGCTCGGCGGTCTCGTCCAGCAGGCGCCGGGAGACGGCCTGCCCATCCAGCAACGTCGCGGTCATACTCTGCTCCTCACCTAGTGGTGAGGAGCACCCAGGCGGACGATGCTCCCGCTGACAGCGCTCCCCGGTGGTTACCCACCCTCGCCAGTCGCGCAGTCGCAGGCTACCCCACCCACGAGATCGACGACCGGGGTCGGATCCGGCACCGGCATCCACCCCGGCGAGCACCTGGACTTCGCCCCGGTGGTGTCGGAGGAGGAGGTGGGGCCTTCCAGGCGTACGTCTCGTCGGGCGACCTGCGTCAGGGCCGGTAGCCGGTCCTGTCGGCGTCGGTGATCTCGCGCAGGACCCGGGCCGGCGATCCGACGGCGACGACACCGGACGGGATCGACCGGGTGACCACGCTCCCCGAGCCGACGACCGTGTTGTCGCCGATGGTCACGCCCTGGTTGATGGTGACGTCGCCGCCGATCCAGACGTGGTCGCCGATCGTGACCGGCTTCGCGTAGCAGGCGCCGGCCGCCCGTTCCGCGGGATCGAGGGAGTGGTTCGAGGTGTAGATGCCGACGCGCGGGCCGAAGAGGACGTGGTCACCGATGGTGACGCCACCGCCGTCCAGGATCACGCAGTCGAAGTTGGCGTAGAAGTGGTCGCCGAGGCTGATGTTGAAGCCGAACTCGCAGCGGAACGTGGGCTCCAAATGGCACCCGCGCCCCACCGCGTGCAGCAGGCGCCGCAGGATCGCCTCGCGCTGCTCCTGCGGCTGCCCGAAACTGCTGTTGTACTCGGTGGTCAGCAGCACGGCCCGCTGCCGCGCCTGGGTCAGCTCCTCGGTGAGGTCGTTGTACATCCCGCCCGAGAGGATGTGCTGCCGCTGCGCCTCAAGCGTCACCGCACGATCGTGCCATCAGCCGCGGGTCCCGCGGGTGTGGTCCCGTCGCTGCCCCGCGAGCCATTCGTCGAAGGTGGTCGGCGTGATGCGGGCCCCCTCGCCGGGCAGCATCACGTCGCCGGCCATCGTCGAGTCGAAGATGCCCGACCACGTCGGCACCAGCTTCACCGTGTGGCCGCGCGCCTCGTTGGTGCGGCGGGCCATGTCGACGAGGTCCTGCGGCTCCGGGCCGGCGACGTCGGCGTAGCGGCCTCGGGGCTCGCCCGCGGCGATCTCGGCGAGGACCTCGGCGATGTCCTCGGGCGCGATCGGCTGCACGAGCAGCGGGGCGATCGTCGCGACGCCGTCGCGCTCGGTCCAACCGGCGACCATCGCGGCGAAGTCGTGGAACTGGGTGGCCGGGACGATCGTCCACGGCAGTGGGCCGGCGGTCACGAGACGCTCCTGCTCACGCTTGCCGGCGTAGTGTGCGGTGCCCTCGACGCGATCGATTCCGACGATCGACAGCAGGACGTGGTGTCGGACGCCGGCGCGCTCCCCGGCGGCGAGCAGGTTCCGGGTGGCGGTGCCGAAGTACGCCACCGTCTCCGCGTCGCCGCCGGCCGGCGCGTTGGTCGCGTCGATCACCACGTTGACGCCGGTGAGGGCGTCGTCGAGCCCGTCACCGGTCGACAGGTCGACGCCGACCGAACGGCTGATGCGTACGACCTCATGTCCGTCCCGCTCGAGGGCGGCGACGGTGAGGGCTCCGATGTTGCCGGTCGCCCCGGCGACTGCGATGCGCATGACGATCTTTCCTCTCGCTGGCTACCGGCTGACGGTATCTCGGACTTAACTCATCCGCAATATCTGCGATAGGATGGCGCCGTGAAGCTGCCCGTGAGCACCGAATGGCTGTTGCACTGCGCCGCGACGCTGGCCCAGCTCGACCCCGGAGCCACCGCCTCGGCGGCGCAGCTCGCGCAGTACTACGACCTCCCGGCCGCCTACCTGGCCAAACAGTTGCAGGGGCTGGTCAAGGCAGGCGTGCTGACCGCGACGACAGGTCCGCGCGGCGGCTTCCGGCTCGCGCAACCGGCATCCGAGATCACGCTGCTGCGGATCGTGGAGGCCGTCGACGGCACCTCCCCGCCCTACGAGTGCCGGGAGATCCGCCAACAGGGCGTGGGAGCACTCTCTCCGGAGGAGTGCCGGACCATCTGCCCCCTCGCCCAGAAGATGGCCGAGGCGCACGACGCGTGGCGGCGCAGCCTCGCCGACGTGTCGCTCGCCGACATCATCGCCACGCTGCCCCCGACGGCACCGGCCCGCACCCGATCCCGCCTCGCGTCGACGACAGGAGCCGCGCCGGCGCGCCGAACGCCGTGATCAGACGGGGGCCGGCACGCCGCCCCGGCAGGATCGGCGACCGACCCGGCCCGCCGCGTCCACGGTGACCCGAGCCGACTCCCGGTCGATGCCTCGCCGTTGTGGCGCGTCTGGATGCTGTCGGTGATCAGGATCCAGCTGCGTGATCCGACGGCGGCGGCCCTTCTTGTCAGAGGGCTGCGGCAGGATGCGGCCATGACCGTGACGGCTCGCCTGGACCTCGCCATATTCGACGCGGCGGACATCGAGAAGGTCGGTTCGTTCTACGCCGAGCTGACCGGTTGGGACGTCGTGCGGAACGATTCCGACCGGTTCGGCCTCCGGAGTCCGGACGGTCAGGAGATCGAGTTCCAGCGCGCGCCGGACCACGTCGCGCCACAGTGGCCCGGGCAGGAGCACCCGCAGCAGATCCACCTCGACCTGCAGACCGACGATCCCGAGACGGCGGCCGGGCGGGCGGTGGCCCTGGGCGCGACACGACTGGCGGACGGGCCGACCTGGATCACGCTGGCTGATCCGGCCGGCCACCCGTTCGACCTGTGCCAGGCCGACGGCGTCGGCCCGGTGATGACCCTGTTCGCGGTCACCCTCGATGCTGCCGACGCGTCAGCCCTGGCCCGCTTCTACGCCGATCTCACCGGCATGAACGTCACCTATGACGGCCCCGAGGGTGCGCTCATCTCCGCGGACGGCAGGAGCGTGATGTTTCAGCGGATCAGTGACTACAACCCGCCCCGCTGGCCAGATCCGGCGTACCCCCAGCAGGCCCACCTCGACCTTGTCGTCGACGACCTCGACGCCGGCGAGGCACGGGCACTGGAGCTGGGCGCGTCCCGTACGGATGTCGGCGGCGAGCGGTTCAGGGTCTTCACCGACCCGGCGGGCCACCCGTTCTGCCTGATCCGCTAGGGCAACGGAGCGAAACCGGTTCAGACGTTGAAGCGGAACTCCACGACGTCGCCGTCCTGCATGACGTACTCCTTGCCCTCGATCCGGACCTTGCCGGCGGACTTGGCGGCGGCCATGCTGCCGGCGGCGACCAGGTCGGCGTAGGAGACCACCTCGGCCTTGATGAAGCCGCGCTGGAAGTCGGAGTGGATGACCCCCGCGGCCTCCGGCGCGGTCGCGCCGATCGGGATGGTCCAGGCCCGCGCCTCCTTGGGCCCGGCCGTGAGGTACGTCTGGAGCCCGAGCGTGCGGAAACCGACCCGGACCAGCTGGTCCAGGCCCGGCTCGCTCTGCCCGATCGACTCCAGCAGCTCGCGGGCCTCCTCCTCGGGCAGGTCCACCAGTTCCGACTCGATCTTCGCGTCCATGAAGATCGCCTCGGCCGGGGCGACCAGGGCGCGCAGCTCGTCGAGGAACTCGGCGTTGCCCAGCTCGGCCTCGTCGACGTTGAAGACGTAGAGGAACGGCTTCGTGGTGAGCAGGTGCAGCTCGCGCAGGTGTTCCAGCTCGATGCCCGCGTCCTTGGCGCCGGCGTACAGGGTGACGCCCGTGTCGAGCAGCTCCGTCGCCTTCTTCGCGGCGGTCACCGCGGCGGCCCGGTCCTTGCGGAGCTTGGCCTCCTTCTCGAGCCGCGGCAGCGCCTTCTCCAGGGTCTGGAGGTCGGCCAGGATCAGCTCGGTGTTGATCGTCTCGATGTCGTCGGCCGGGGAGACCTTGCCGTCGACGTGCACCACGTTCGGGTCGGAGAAGGCGCGGACCACCTGGCAGATCGCGGAGGCGTCCCGAATGTTCGCCAGGAACGCGTTGCCCCGGCCCTGCCCCTTGGAGGCGCCACGCACCAGGCCGGCGATGTCGACGAACGACACCGGCGCGGGCAGAACCTTCTGCGAGCTGAAGATCTCGGCGAGCTTGTCCAGTCGCTCGTCGGGCAGCCCGACAACGCCGACGTTGGGCTCGATGGTGGCGAACGGGTAGTTCGCGGCGAGCACGTCGTTCTTGGTCAGGGCGTTGAAGAGCGTGCTCTTACCCACGTTGGGCAGGCCGACGATGCCGATGGTGAGACTCACGACGAGCCAGCTTACGCGGTTGCGCTCCCGCACCGGCACGCAGTGCCGCCGCCCGGATCAGCCGAGGCGTCGTGGGGTGATGACGGTCTCCCGCACGGTGCCGTCCTCGGCGCGGCTGACCTCGTACGCCGAGACGCCGTCGCGGTCGGCGACCGCCTCGACCAGCTTGTCGCCCCGGTAGACCAGCCCCACCCCGTCGTCTGTGCAGTGGGTGACCGGCAGCGTGCCGTCGCCGACCAGCCGGTGGATCAGCGGCCGGCGCTGGGCCTCGCTGTCGTAGTGCACCCCGTTGCCGTAGGGCAGCCAGCCCAGCCCATCGGTGAACGGCCGCAGGTCCGGACCGTAGCTGTCGGTGGCCCCGCCGAGGTGCCAGCAGATCGAGCCGGCGGACACGCCGCCCAGCACCACGCCGGCCTGCCAGCACTCGTGCAGGATCTCGGGGAGCCCGTGCACCCGCCAGACCGCGACCAGGTTGGCCACGCTGCCGCCACCGACCCAGATCATGTCCTGGGCGAGCAGGTGGGCACGGATGTCGTCCACGTTCGGCATGGGGAACAGCGCCAGGTGGGACAGGCGGAACCGGGTGCCCGCGAACGCCCCGTGGATCGCGGTGAGGTTGGTGGGCTGGTCGCCCACGGCCTGCCCGAGGTAGCAGATGCGCGGCTCCGGCCCGGCCTGCGCCAGCTCTGCGCCCAGGTCGAAGATCGGGCCGGGCCGCAGGTCGTACGGCCCACGGTGGCGGCTGAAGAAGCCCATGCTGGTGGCGAGGATGGTCGGTTCGCTGGCAGGCACGGTCGTCCTTCCGTCGGGGCTCCCGCCCATCCTGCCCGACCTGGTCTCGGGACGTCGGCCCGCACCCCGGGTAAGGGCTCAGCGTCCGCCGTCGGTGGCGGCGGCGAGCAGCGTACGCAGGAGGTCGGCGAGTCGGTCCTGATCGTCGGGCGGCAGGGTGTCCAGCACCCGCCGCTGCACCGCGAGGCCCGCGTCGGCGGCCTCCTCGACGACCTGGCGGCCGGTCTCGGTGAGGGTGACCTGGAGACCGCGCCGGTCGGCCGGGTCCGGCGAGCGGCGCACCAGGCCGGCCCGCTCCAACCGGTCCAAGCGGCCGGTCATGCCGCCGGAGGTGAGCATCAGCGAGGCGCTGAGCGCCTTCGGCGCCAGGGTGTACGGCGTCCCGGAGCGGCGTAGCGCGGCGAGCACGTCGAACTCGCCCCGACCGATCCCCCAGCGCGCGTAGACCCGCTCCTGCCCGTCACCGATCAGTCGGGCCAGCCGGTAGATGCGACCGAACACCGCCATCGGCTCGGGACGCATGCCGGGGCGCTCCCGCTGCCACTGGGCGACGATGCCGTCCACGTCGTCCCGGGTCACCCGTTCTGCCACATCGGGATTGTGCCGCACGGCGCTCCTTCCCATCTCTCTTGTTACTAAGTATCTTAGCTCCAAGCTACTTGGCCGCGAGGAGTTGTGATGGACCGCCGTTGGACCGACGTGCTGCTGACCGCCGCCGCACCCACCGCCTGGGGTACGACCTACCTGGTGACCACCGAGCTGCTGCCGCCCGGTCGGCCGCTCTGGTCCGGCGCGATCCGGGCGCTCCCGGCGGGGCTGCTGCTGCTCGCGCTGACCCGACGTCTCCCGCGCGGCAGCTGGTGGTGGCGGGCCGTGGTGCTCGGCGCGCTGAACATCGGCGCGTTCTTCCCGCTGCTCTTCCTCGCCGCCTACCGGCTGCCGGGCGGCACCGCGGCCGTTCTCGGCGCGGCCCAGCCGCTGCTCGTCGCCGGCCTGACCGTACTGGTGCTCGGCGAGCGCCCCCGAGCCCTCGCCGCGGCTGTAGCCGCGCCACTCGGCGTCACGCTCGTGGTGCTGCGCCCCGGCGCCGGGCTGGACCCGGTGGGAGTCGCCGCCGGGCTGGCCGGCACCGCCGCGATGGCGACGGGGCTGGTGCTGGCCCGGCGCTGGGGACGACCGCCCGGAGTGAGCACGCTCACCGTCACCGGGTGGCAGCTCACCGCCGGCGGGCTGATGGTGGTGCCGCTCGCCCTCGCCGTCGAGGGTCACCCGCCCGTGCCGGACCTGCCCGCCCTGGCCGGCTACACGTGGCTCACCCTGGCCGGCACCGCGTTGGCGTACGTGCTGTGGTTCCGGGGGGCGACCCGACTGCCGGTGACCCAGGTGTCGCTGCTCGGCGCGCTCAGCCCGCTCACCGCCGCGGCGCTCGGCTGGTTGGCGCTGGACCAGGCCCTCACCGGCTGGCAGCTCGCCGGGTTCGCCCTGGCGGTCGGGGCCACCGCGCTAGGCCAGCGCCCGCCACGGACCGAGGGTCAGGCGCGGCGGAGCTGGCGGGGCACGACCGGACCCGCAGGCGGCCAACCGGCCGGGGCGCGGGGGTCGGTGGCGAGTTCGTCGCGCGGAATCACGTCGGGGCCCACCTCGGCGGCGGCGGCGAGCGGGAGCGTGAAGCGGCCGGCGGCCGCCGGCCCGGCGGCGTGCGACTCGCGCAGCATCCAGCGCACCTCGTCGGCCGTCCAGCCCAACGCGGACCGACGGGCGATCTCCCGGACCAGGCGCAGGCCGACGCGGGTGTCGCCGTCGTAGAACCGCATGCACCAGTGGTGCGCCCACATGCCGAGGGCCCGCAGCCCTCCCTCGTCGAGCGAGCGGACCAGGCGCCCGCAGGCGGTGTCGGCGAACGGTCGACCCGGGTCGTCGGCGCGATCGCGCCCGATCGCGCCGACCGCGGCCGGGGCCACGGCACGCATGCGACGGTAGAACTCGTCGAGGACGGCCCGCTCAAGCGGAGGGTGCTCGCTCCGCGTCGCCCCCGGACCCGCCACGCTCGCCATCGCCGCACCCTTCTTGAGTTGGTGGCCGGACCGTATCGTCCACGACCGACACTTTCGCCGCCGGCACGCACCGCCAGCACCACAGAAGGCACGGGCACCGCAGGAAGCCCGATCAGTCGGCGGCCGGCGGTGACCCGGACGGCGTGGACCGGCGGCGGTGGCTCCAGTCGATCAGCGGCTGGAGCAGGGCCATCAGCTGGCCTCCGTCGCGGGTCGGGGCATAGCGGATCTGGACCGGGGAGCTGGGGATCACCGTCCGCTCGATCAGGCCGTCGTTCTCCAGTTCCTTGAGCCGCTGGGCGAGCAGCCGGTCGGAGATTCCGGTCACGGCGGCCCGGTACTCCCCGAACCGGCGCGCACCGCGCATCCCGGCGAGCAGAATGGCTCCGGTCCACCGCCGGCCGACCAGCTCCAGAGCGTCCTGGAAGACGCGGCAGCCAGTGTCGTCGATGTCCTGGTATCGCCGGTAGACGGCGTCCTGAGCGTTCGTCACTTACCGAATGTTAGTAGCTAACCTCGGGTTTGCCCACTCCTCGACGGCTGCCGACCCTTGACTCATGACCGACTACCAACACCCGATCACCTTCGGTCTGAGCCTCGATCCGTCCGCCGACAAACTGGCCGAGACGCGACATCTGGCCCGGGCCGCCGCGGACAGCGGCATGGAGTACCTCGCTGTCCAGGACCACGTCTACCAACCCGGCCACCTCGACGCCTGGACCATGATCAGTCACCTGACGGCCGAGACCGACCGGATCTCCTTCCTCACCGACGTCGCCGACCTCCAGCTGCGTCCGCCGGCCATGCTCGCCAAGGCCGGCGCGTCGCTCAGCGTGCTCACCGGCGGGCGAGTCGTCCTCGGCGTGGGCGGGGGTCCGAGCGCGGACGCCGTCGCCGCCATGGGCGGTCCGCGGCGCAGCGCCGCCGAGACGATCACGTACACCGCCGAGGGGTTGCAGATCATGCGCCGCGCGCTCGCCGGCGGCGCCGTGCGGGTCGACAGCGACCAGCACACCATCGAGGGGTACGCGGGCGGACCCGTCCCGCCGGCACCGGTCCCGCTCTGGCTGGGCGGCCAGCGGCCACGCATGCTGCGCGTCGCCGGGCGCCACGCCGACGGCTGGATCTCGCCGCTCAACATCTACGTACCGCCCGCCGAGGTGCCCTCCCGGCAGCAGATCATCGACGACGCCGCCCGCGCCGCCGGACGCGATCCGGCGGACATCCGCCGGATCTACAACGTGATCGGCGCGATCGGGCCGCGGGGCGGCGGCACCGGCCTGGTCGGGGACGTCCAGCTCTGGGTGGATACGCTGGTCAGCTGGGCGGTCGACCTCGGCTTCGACACGTTCATCTTCTGGCCGATCATGTCGCCGCGCGCACAGCTGCGGGCGTTCACCGACCGGGTGATCCCGGCGGTCCGCGAACAGGTGCGCGAGATCAGGGAGCAACGATGACCCCGAACCTGGTCCTCCCCGGTTCACTCACCGGCAAGCTCGTGACACCCGGCGACCGCCGGTACGCGATGCTGCGCTCGACGTACACCACGCGGCACACCCCGGCCGAGATCCTGCTCCCGGAGACCACCCAGCAGGTCGTCGCGGCGGTCCGCTACGCCCGCGAGCGCGGCCTGCCGATCGCCGTACGCAGCGGCGGCCACGGCCTCTCCGGCAACTCCTCCAACGACGGCGGCCTGGTCATCGACCTGTCCGCCCTCAACCGGGTGCAGGTGCTCGACGAGCGCGCCCGACTGGTGCGCGTCGAGGCGGGCGCGCGGTGGGCGATGGTGGCGAAGGCGCTGGCGCCGTACGGGCTGGCGATCAGCTCCGGCGACCACGGCAACGTGGGGGTCGGCGGCCTCGCCACCGGCGGGGGCGTGGGCTGGCTGGTCCGCCGGTACGGCCTGACCATCGACCACGTCCGGGCGGTGGAGGTCGTGCTCGCCGACGGCACGCTGGTGCGCGCGGACGCGGAGCACGAGCCGGAGCTGTTCTGGCTGGTCCGCGGCGCGGGCGCGGGCGCCGGCATCGTGGTGGCGTTCGAGCTCCAGGCCGAGGAGGTCCGCAACGTCGGCCTGGCCCAGATCGTCGTCGAGGCGAGCCCGGACGGCGCGACGGTGCGGCAGTGGGCCGATCACCTGGGCCGGGCGCCCCGGGAGCTGAGCACGGCCGTCGTCCTCTACGCACAGGGACGCACGGCGATCATGCAGATCACCGCCATCGCCGCCGTGGAGAGCCTGCGCCGGGTCCGGCCGATGACCGAGCCGCTGCTCTCCATCGGCCGGCTGCTCGACCACCGCAACGACCTGGCGCCCTACCCGGCGCTGGTGCCGATGGGCCACCTGCACCCGAACGTGGGGCAGCAGGCGAGCACCACCACCAACAGCCTGCTCACGATGGACGACGCGAGCGCCCGGGCGATCATGCGGGCGACGACCGGGCCGAGCCGGGCCGTGGTGCAGCTGCGGTCGGTCGGCGGGGCGGTCAACGACGTCGACCCGACGGCGACCGCCTACCCGCACCGGCACCAGGACACGCTGGTCATCGGTTCGGTCTTCCCGCCGCAGGGCGGCGCCGCGCTGGACGCCGCCTGGCGGCCGATCGCGGCGCGGGCCGACGGCGCGTACGTCAACTTCGAGAGCCGACCGGACCGGGCCGCGTTCGACCGGATCTACCCGGGGGAGACCGGCCGGCGGGTCGCCGCGCTGTGGCGCCGGTACGACCCGGACGGCGTCTTCCGGCCCGCCCTGCTCACCCGCCAGGCGGGCGCTCGGCAGGCCGACGGTCACGAGTCGGGCTCCCGGCACGCCGGCGGCCGGGGGCAGGGTGGGCCGGACCGCCGAGGGTCGTCCGCCCGACGCGGCGGTGGCCGGGGCGACCGGCGGCGGTGACGCCCGCCGCCGGTCACTGCACGGCCAGGTCCGATTCCCGCCAGCCGGAAGCCGCCGGGGCGGAGCATCATCGGTGACGTGGAGTTGGACTTCGAGCGGTGCTACCGGGCGGTCGACAGCCGTGACCAGCGGTTCGACGGCTGGTTCTACACGGGCGTCACGTCGACCGGGATCTACTGCCGGCCGTCCTGCCCGGCCACCACGCCCAAGCGGCAGAACGTCCGGTTCTTCCCGTCCGCCGCGGCCGCGCAGGGAGCCGGCCTGCGGGCCTGCCGGCGCTGCCGCCCGGACGCGGCTCCCGGGTCACCCCAGTGGGACGTACGCGCCGACGTGGTGGGCCGGGCCATGCGGCTGATCGCGGACGGGGTGGTCGACCGCGACGGGGTGCCCGGGCTGGCCTCCCGACTCGGCTACACCGAGCGGCACCTGCACCGGATGTTGCGCGCGGAGATGGGCGCGGGGCCGCTCGCGCTGGCCCGGGCACAGCGGGCGCAGACCGCTCGGATCCTGATCGAGACCACCGGCCTCGGCATGGCGGAGGTCGCGTTCGCGGCCGGGTTCGGCAGCGTACGGCAGTTCAACGACACCGTCCGAGACGTGTACGGGGTCGCGCCGAGCGACCTGCGGCGGAGCCGGGGAACGCACTCCCCGCCACCCGGGGGCGGGACGATCGCGCTGCGGCTCGCGTACCGTCCGCCGCTGCACGCGGGCGCGCTGCTGGACTTCCTCGCGCTGCGCGCGCTGCCCGGGGTGGAGGAGGTCCGCGACGGCACGTACCGGCGTGGGTTGCGGCTGCCGCACGGCGTGGCCGAGGTGGCGCTGACGCCGGCGGACGGGCACGTGGCCGCCACCCTGTGCCTGGCCGACCTCCGCGACCTGGCCCCGGCGGTCGCGCGCTGTCGGCGCCTGCTCGACCTGGACGCGGATCCGGTGGCGGTGGACGCGACGCTCGCGGCCGACCCGGCGTTCGCCGACGCGGTGGCCGCGGAGCCCGGCGTGCGGGTGCCGCGCTCGGTGGACGGCTTCGAGATGGCCGTCCGCGCGGTCGTCGGCCAGCAGGTCTCGGTGTCGGCGGCCCGCACCACCCTGACCCGCCTACTCACCCACACGCCCGCCCCCGTCCACACCCCTACCGACCTGGTCGATCATGAAGTTGTTGCCGCCACCGTCGGCGTGTCGCGGCAACAAATTCATGATCACCGGGGGGAGTCGAGCGGGCCGGGGGAGCCGAGCCGGGAGCTGCGGGGGTTTCCGTCGGCCGAGGAGGTGGCTGGGCTGCCGGATGAGGCGTTCGGGATGCCGGTGGCGCGGCGGGAGACCCTTCGCGCGCTGGCCCGGGCGGTGGCCGACGGCGACCTGGACCTCGCACCGGGCGGCGACCGCGACGACGTCGTACGCCGGCTGGTGGCCCTGCCCGGCATCGGCCCCTGGACGGCCGGCTACGTCGCGATGCGCGCCCTGGGCGACCCGGACGTCCTGCTCCCCACCGACCTGGCGGTCCGGCGCGGCGCGGCCGCGCGGGGTCTGCCCGACGACCCGAAGACCCTCGACACGTACGCGGACCGCTGGCGCCCCTGGCGGTCGTACGCGACGATCCGACTCTGGAGAACGGTATGACCACTGTCGACAGTGCGGTGCTGGCCACCCCGGCCGGCCCGCTGAGCATCCTGACCGGCCCCGACGGGGCGGTACGGGCGGCCGGCTTCACCGGTGACCCCGAGACACTGCTCCCCCTGGTGCACCCCGAGCTGCGGGCACCGCTGCGGCACCGGGCCGACCTCGGCCCGGTCAGCGTGGCCGTCCGGTCCTACCTGGACGGTGACCTCGCCGCGATCGACACGGTGCCGGTCGAGCAGCGCACCGGCGGCGCGTTCCTGACGCACGCGTGGGAGGTGCTGCGCGACGTGAAGCCGGGCGAGCCGGTCACCTACACGGCGTTCGCCGGGCTGGCGGGCCGCCCCCTGGCCGTACGCGCGGCCGCGGCGGCCTGCGCCCGCAACGCCGCCGCGCTCTTCGTGCCGTGCCACCGGGTGCTGCGCACCGACGGGACGCTGGGCGGCTACCGCTGGGGCCTGGACGTGAAGAAGTGGCTTCTCGGTCATGAGCGGCGGTTGACGGCAAGCTGACACCGGCGGGATTCACTTTTGCCGCTACCGTCGGGTAGTGCCTGCGGAGAGCGACGGCGTCCCGGCCGCCCGGGTCGCCGCGGGCCCCCACCCGGTGCACAACCTCTGGCGGCTGCGCCACTACCTGCGCCCGTACGCGGCAGAGTTCGGCTGGCTGCTGGTCGCCGGCCTGGCCGCCACGGCGGCGAGCATCGCCGTTCCCCTGGTGGTGCAGCGCGTCGTGGACGGGCCGGTCGCCCACGACGACCCTGCCGGGCTGCTGCGACTCGGCGGCCTGGCGCTGCTCCTCGGGCTGGCCGAGGCGGTGCTGATCTTCCTGCGCCGGTGGGTGCAGTCGTCCTCGGCCGTGGGGATGGAGGCGGCGCTGCGCGCCGACGTGTACGCCCACCTGCAACGGCTGCCGGCCAGTTTCCACGACCGGTGGCAGTCCGGCCAGTTGCTCTCCCGGATCACCAGCGACCTGTCGGTGATCCGGCGGTTCCTCTCCTTCGGCCTGTTCTTCCTGGTGCTCAACCTGGCCACGTACGCGGTCGTGGTGGTGCTGCTGATCCGGCTGCACCCCGCGCTGGGCCTGCTGGTGGCCGCGAGCGCGGTGCCGCTGCTGTTGATCAGTCGCCGGTTCGCCCGGCACTACCACGCCGCGTCCCGGCGCATGCAGGACCAGCAGGGCGATGTGGCGACGCTGGTGGAGGAGACCGCGCAGGGGCTGCGGACGATGAAGGCGTACGGCCGGGGGCCGGAGTTGGCGGGCCGGTTCGCCGGCGCGGCCCGCACCCTGCACGACACCGGCGTCGGCAAGGGTCGGCTGCTGGCCGGCACGTCGGCGCTGCTCGACCTGGTGCCGAACCTGACCCTCGGGGTGGTGCTGGTCGCCGGCGCGGCCGCCGCGGCGCGTGACGTGCTCACGATCGGCGAGTTGGTCGCCTTCGTGACGCTCCAGCTCATGCTGATCTGGCCGGTGCAGTCGCTGGGCTGGATCATCGCGAACGGGCAGGAGGCGGCGACCGCCGCCGACCGCATCCAGGAGGTGCTCGACACCCCACCGGAGATCGTGGACGCCCCGAGGGCGGTCGCGCTGGTCCGTTCCGGGGTGCGGGGGCGGCTCCGGTTCGAGCAGGTGCACTTCCGCTACCCGGGCAGCCCGGAGCCGGTCCTGCGCGGGATCGACCTGACCGTCGAGCCGGGCGAGACGCTGGCCCTGGTCGGCGCCACCGGCTGCGGCAAGAGCACCCTGCTCTCCCTGGTGCCCCGGCTGCACGACGTGACCGGCGGCCGGATCACGCTCGACGGCCACGACCTGCGCGACCTCCGGCTGGACTCGCTGCGCCGGTTGATCGGGGTGGCGTTCGAGGAGCCGACCCTGTTCTCCATGTCGGTGCACGAGAACCTCACCCTCGGTCGGCCGGACGCGGACGAGGCGGACGTCCGGGCCGCGCTCGCGCTGGCCCAGGCCGACTTCGCGTACGAACTGCCGTGGGGGCTCGGCACCCGGGTCGGTGAACAGGGACTGTCCCTGTCCGGCGGGCAGCGGCAGCGGTTGGCGCTCGCGCGGGCGGTGCTCGGCCGCCCCGCGCTCCTGGTCCTCGACGATCCGCTGTCCGCCCTCGACGTGCAGACCGAGGCGCTGGTGGAGGCGGCGCTGAAACGGGTGCTGCGGGAGACCAGTGCGCTGCTGGTGGTGCACCGACCGTCGACCATCGCGCTGGCCGACCGGGTGGCGCTGCTGGAGGGTGGCCGGATCAGCGCCGTGGGCGACCACTCGGAGCTGCTCGCCACCGTGCCGGCGTACCGGGCGCTGCTCTCCGCCGACCCGCCGCCCGACGATCCGGACCCGCCGGGACGGATCGCGGACAGTCCCTCGGACGGGCGTGGACTGGTGCGGTCGTGACCACACCCGCGTCCGGTCGCGGGCCGGTCCGCGGCTCCGGCCGCTCCCGCTGGCCGCTGCGACAGCCCGACCGGCGGCCCCCTCCCCCGGCTCCGGCGCCGGAGGGCGCACCGCCCGCAACGGCGCCGGCCCGACCCGGGCCGGGCGACGGGGACACCGGTGACGAGTTGACCCGGTGGCGGGGCCAGGCGACCGACCCGGACGCCGACCGCAGCCGTGCCGAGGACAGCAGCCCGGAGGCGGTCGCCCGCCTGCGGACGCGCAGCCGGGCGCTCCTGGGTGACCTGCTGCGACCGCACCGGGGCCGGCTCACCGTGGCGGTGGGGCTGCTGCTGGCCCAGAACGGCGCCGCGATGGCCGGGCCGTACCTGGTCATGGTCGGCATCGACCGGGGCATCGCGCCGCTGCGGGCCGGCGACCCCGGCCCGCTGGTCGCGGTGGCCGGCGCGTTCGTCGTCGCGTCGCTGACCGAGTACGCGGCCCGCCGTGGCTTCCTCACCCTCTCCGCGCGGATCGGCCAGGCCGTCCTGCTCGACCTGCGCCGCCGGGTGTACGGGCACTTCCTGCGCCTGTCGGTCGCCTTCCACGAGCGGTACACGTCCGGTCGGATGGTCTCCCGGCTGACCAGTGACCTCGACTCGATCGCCGAGCTCGTCGACGGGGGCATCGACAGCCTGGTGCTCGCCGGCCTGTCGATCCTGTCGGTGGCCGGCATCCTGCTGTGGCTGGACCTGCCGTTGGCCGCGGTGACGCTGCTCGCCTTCCCGTTCCTGTTCTGGCTGTCGCGCTGGTTCGCCCGCGCCTCGGCGGGCGCGTACCGGCGCACCCGCGAGGCGGTGGCGCTGGTCATCGTCCACTTCGTCGAGTCGATGCGGGGCATCCGCGCGGTGCAGGCGTACCGGCGGGAACCGCGCAACCAGAGGATCTTCGAGGCGCTCGGCGACGACTACCGCCGGACGAGCCTGCACGCGTTCCGGCTGATCGCCACGTACTCCCCCGGGATCAAGGTGATCGGGAACGTGACGGTGGCGGTGGTGCTCTGCTACGGCGGCGCTCGGGTGCTCGACGGCGGCATGGAGATCGGGGTGCTCGCCGCGTTCCTGCTCTACCTGCGTCGCTTCTTCGAGCCGATGCAGGAGCTGAGCCAGTTCTACAACTCGTTGCAGTCGGCGACGGCGGCGTTGGAGAAGCTGGCCGGGGTGCTCGACGAGCGACCCGCGGTGGCCGAACCGGCCCGGCCGGTGCCGCTGCCCGCGGGGTCCGTCCGGGGCGCGTTGGCGTTCCGTGCCGTCTCGTTCGGCTACCGGCCGGACGCGCCGATCCTCACCGACCTGGAGCTGACCGTGCCGGCCGGGCAGACCGTCGCGCTGATCGGGCCGACCGGCGCGGGCAAGTCGACGATCGCCAAGCTGGTCGCCCGCTTCCACGACCCGGTCGCCGGCACGGTCTGCCTGGACGGGGTCGACCTGCGCGCGGTCGCCGACGCCGACCTGCGCCGAGCGGTGGTACTGGTGACCCAGGAGAACCACCTGTTCAGCGGCACGGTCGAGGAGAACATCCGGTTCGGCCGCCCGGACGCGGACGACGCCGCGGTGCGGGACGCGGCCCGCGCGATCGGGGCGCACGACTTCATCGCGGCGCTGCCCGACGGCTACGCCACGCAGGTGCACCGGCGCGGCGGCCGGCTCTCCGCAGGTCAGCGGCAGCTGGTCGCGTTCGCCCGCGCGTTCCTGGCCGACCCGACGGTGCTGATCCTGGACGAGGCGACGTCGTCGCTGGATGTCCCGACGGAGCGGCTCGTGCAGCGGGCGCTCGGCACCATCCTGCGGGACCGCACCGCCCTGGTCATCGCGCACCGCCTCTCCACCGTGGAGATCGCCGACCGGGTGCTGGTGCTGGACGGCGGCCGGATCGTCGAGGACGGCCCGCCGGACCGGCTGGCCGCCGCCGACGGCCGGTACGCCGCCCTGCACCGGCAGTGGCAGCAGTCGCTGCGGTGATCGTGGGCACGAATTACCTCGTGGCACGCGGTTAACTCGTGGTCCCGCCGTTGGCGCCTGCCTACGATCGCAGGATGACTGATACGGCGAGGACGGCCCGCACCGGCGTCCCCGAGCGTCCGACCCTGGACGGGCTCGAGGAGACCTGGGCGCGCCGCTGGCAGGAGGAGGGCACGTACGCGTTCGACCGCTCGAAGGAGCGCTCGGACGTATACGCGATCGACACGCCTCCGCCGACCGTATCGGGCGAGCTGCACATGGGGCACGTCTTCTCGTACACGCACACCGACACGGTCGCCCGGTTCCAGCGGATGCGCGGTCGGACGGTGTTCTACCCGATGGGGTGGGACGACAACGGGCTGCCCACCGAGCGGCGGGTGCAGAACGTCTACGCGGTGCGCTGTGACCCCGCGCTGCCGTACGACCCGGTCTGGCGACCACCGGCCACCCCGGTCTCCGACGAGGCCCGGAAGAACCCCACCCCGATCTCCCGGCGCAACTTCATCGAGCTCTGCGAGCGGCTGACCGTTGCCGACGAGCAGGTCTTCGAGGCGCTGTGGCGACGGCTCGGGCTCTCCGTGGACTGGACGCTGACGTACACCACGATCGGTCGGGCGGCCCGGGCGGCCAGCCAGCGGGCGTTCGTGCGCAACCTGGCCCGCGGCGAGGCGTACCAGGCGGAGGCGCCGACGCTGTGGGACGTGGGCTTCGGCACCGCGGTGGCGCAGGCCGAACTGGAGGACCGGGAGCGCCCGGGCGCGTACCACCGGCTGCGGTTCACCGGCGCCGACGGGCGGGACCTGCTGATCGACACCACCCGGCCCGAGCTGCTGCCGGCGTGCGTGGCGCTGGTCTGCCACCCGGACGACGAACGCTACGCCGACGTGGTCGGCACCACCGCGCGCAGCCCGCTCTTGGGAGTGGAGGTGCCGGTGCACGCCCATCCGCTGGCCGATCCGGCGAAGGGCACCGGCCTGGTGATGGTCTGCACGTTCGGCGACCTGACGGACGTGACGTGGTGGCGGGAGCTGCACCTGGAGACCCGGGTGGTGATCGGCCGGGACGGCCGGCTGCTGCCCGAGCCGCCGGCCGGCGTGCCCGCGCAGCCGTACGCGGCCCTGGCCGGGCAGACCGTCGCCGGTGCCCGCCGGGAGATCGTGGGGATGCTGGCCGACGCGGGTGACCTGGTCGGCGAGCCGCGCCCGATCACCCACCCGGTGAAGTTCTACGAGCGGGGCGACCGGCCACTGGAGATCGTCTCGACGCGGCAGTGGTATCTGCGCAACGGTGGTCGGGACCCGGAGCTGCGCGAGCGGCTGCTGGCACGCGGCCGGGAGCTGCACTGGGTGCCGGAGCACATGCGACACCGCTACGACCACTGGGTGAGCGGCCTGACCGGTGACTGGCTGGTCAGCCGGCAGCGTTACTTCGGCGTGCCGGTGCCGGTGTGGTACCGGCTCGACGACGCTGGCGAGCCGGTCTGGTCCCACCCTCTCACGCCGGACGAGTCCGCGCTGCCGGTTGACCCGTCCACCGACCCACCGCCGGGCTACGACGAGTCGCAGCGCGGCCGGCCGGGCGGCTTCGTCGGCGACCCGGACGTGCTCGACACCTGGGCCACCTCGTCGCTGACCCCGCAGATCGTGGGCGGATGGGAGACCGACCCGGACCTGTTCGCCCGGGTCTTCCCGATGGACCTGCGCCCGCAGGGACACGACATCATCCGCACCTGGCTCTTCGCCACCATCGTCCGGTCGCACCTGGAGCACGGGGTGCTGCCGTGGCGCGACGCGGAGCTGTCCGGCTGGATCCTCGACCCGGACCGCAAGAAGATGTCCAAGTCCAAGGGCAACGTGGTCACTCCCCTGGCGCTACTGAAGCAGCACAGCTCGGACGCCGTGCGGTACTGGGCGGCGAGCGGCAAGCCCGGCATGGACCTGGCCTTCGACCCGGCCCAGATCAAGATCGGCCGCCGGCTCGCCACCAAGCTGCTCAACGCGTCGAAGTTCGCCCTCGGGCTGGGCGCCGCCGACGCGTTACGGGCCGCCGCGACCGAACCGCTGGACCGGGCCATGCTCGCGGAACTCTCCGGCGTGGTGACCGCCGCGACGACCGCCTTCGAGGCGTACGACCACACCGCCGCCCTGCTCGCCACCGAGGCGTTCTTCTGGCGGTTTTGCGACGACTACATCGAGTTGGTGAAGGAGCGCGCCTACGGCACCGGGGCGGGCGCCGACTCGGCCCGGGCCGCGCTCGCCACCGCCCTGTCGGTGCAGCTGCGACTGTTCGCCCCGGTGCTGCCGTACGTCACCGAGGAGGTCTGGTCCTGGTGGCGGTACGGCTCGGTGCACCGCGCCCCGTGGCCGACCACGTACGAGGTGGGTCGCGCGATCGAGGGGACGGGCGACCCGGAACTGCTCCGGCTCGCCGGTGACGCGCTCAGCCAGGTGCGGCGGGCCAAGTCGGAGCGGAAGCTCTCGATGCGGGCCGAGGTGCCGCTGGCCGAGGCCCTCGGCCCGGCGGCGCTGCTGGAGAAGCTCACGCTGATCTCGGACGACCTGCGGGCCGCCGGCCGGATCGGCAAGCTCGACCTGCTCCCCGACCGCACCAGCGAGCTGGTGATCGCCTCGGCGTTCTGACCTGGTCCCGTGCCGGCGCCCGTCGCGGCGCCGGCACGGGTCACCAGCCGCGGAGGAAACGCAGGCCGAGCAGGAAGGCGACCACGGCGGGGCCGGCGAGCAGGGTGATGGCCTGGAGCCGGTACGGCATCCGGTGCCGCGTCAGCTCGGCCGCGTTGCCGAGCACGATCACCGCGGCCAGCATCATGAAGGCCCCCCACCAGCCGGTGTCGCCGAAGTCCACCAGGCCGGCACGGATCAGCTGGAAGGTGCCGCCGAGGAGCGCCCCGGACAGGGCCAGGAGCGCCACCGCCCGGTGCAGCCCCCGGGCGAGCGGATGCGCGGGCCGCCAGAAGTAGGTGCCGGCGACCGCCAGGCACGGCAGGATGATCATCACGGGCCAGCCGCGGCTCATCGCACCGACCATGAGCAGCGCGCCGGTGGCGAAGACCAGGGCGCCGACGCAGGCGACGACGTACCCGGCGAAGGCTCGTCCGCCGCCCCGGGCCAGCAGTGGCCCCCCGGTCGCCGCGATCAGCGCGCCGGGGATCAGCACGAACCCGGCCCACCAGTGGAAGTGGCCGCTGCCCTGGGCGATCGTGGTCGTCGCGGCGGCGGCCGATCCGGCCACCGCCAGGCTGACCAGCCAGTGCCGCGCGCCCGGATACCGCTGGCGCGCCAGCACCTGTCCCGCTTCCGCACTCACGCGTCCAGCCTCGCCGACCACGGCAGCCGGATCCATCCGGCCAGCCCTACCATCGCCGCACCTGCTGTCCGGTGACTCGGCGGCCCACCGGCCGGCCCGGCCGTTCGCTCAGCTCGTCTCGCCGGCCACGCTGAACGAGCGCAGCCGGTCGATCGCCAGCACGGTGAACCCGACGCTGACCAGCGCGGTCATCACCGCCGCCACCGGCACCGAGACGCTGGTCTCCAGCAGCCCCGTCGGGGCCAGCCGGTCGGCGAGCGCGATCACGTACTGCTGGATGGAGAGCACCTTGGTGCCGCTCACGAAGTTGCCGAGCAGGCCCTCCCAGATCAGCACGTAGACCAGGCCGAGCAGCACCGGTCGCCGGGTGATCAGGCTCAGCGCCAGGAACAGCGCCGAATACGCCAGCGCGCCGAGCGCGGCGGCGGCCGCGAGCGCCAGACCGAGGCGTACCGAATGGGCCAGCACGCCCGCGACGTAGATCGGCACGGCGACGGTGACCGCGGTGACCCCGGTGGCGACCGCGAGCTTGGGCAGCACGATCTGCCAACGCGGCAGCGGCTTGGTGAGGATGTGCACCACCGTGCCGTCGTCGATCTCCGCGCCGAGCACGCCGGTGCCGACGATCAGCGCGACCACCGGCAGCACCACGGCCAGCCCGAGGCCGACCAGCACCGGCGGCCCCCACTCCCCTGGGTCGACGCCCAGCGAGCGGGAGAGCACGGCGAGCAGCACGAGCACCACCGGCAGCGGGAGGAGCAGCAGGAACCGGCGGCGGCCGAAGAGACCCCGGGCGGTGATCCAGGAAACGGTCGACATGATCAGGCCTCCACCAGGTAGGAGAAGACGCTCTCCAGGGACTCGTCCTCGGGCACCAACTGCCGGACCCGGATCCCCTGGGCCAGGGCGATTCGGGGCAGCGCCCGGGTGAAGGCGCCGTAGTCGCCGGCCTGCACGGTCAGCCCGGTGCGGGCCAGCTCGACGCCGGTCACCGACGCCTCGGCCATCAGCGCGACCGCCAGCGCGCGGTCGTCGGTGGAGCGCACCGCGAAGACGTGCGGCCGGTTGGTCATCAGCCGGCGGATGGTGCGGAAGTCACCGGACGCGGCCAGCCGACCGGCGACCATCACCTGGACGGTGCCGGAGACCTGCTCGACCTCCTCCAGGATGTGCGAGCTGAACAGGATGGTGCGGCCGGCGTCGCCGAGGCGGTGCAGCAGCTCCATCATGTGCAGCCGCTGCCGGGGGTCCATGCCGTTGAACGGCTCGTCGAGCAGCAGCACCTGCGGGTCGTGGACCAGCGCCGCGGCGACCCGGGCGCGCTGGCGCATGCCCTTGGAGTAGGTGCCGATCCGCCGGTCCTGCGCGCTCTCCATCTCGACCAGCGCGATCGCGCGGCGGGCCGCCTCCTTCGGGTCGGGCAGCCGGTGCAGCTTCGCGCTGGCCAGCACGAACTCGTACGCGCTGAGGAAGGTGTGCACCGCCTCCCGCTCGCTGACCAGCCCGAGCCGCCGGTAGACCTCCGGATTGCGCCAGGTCGGCGCGCCGTCCAGGGTCACCGTGCCGCGCGACGGGGAGAGGAAACCCGCCATCATGTGCAGGAGGGTCGTCTTGCCCGCGCCGTTCGGGCCGAGCAGCCCGGTGACGCCCGGCCCGAGGCGCATGCTGACGTCGTTGACCGCCACCACGTTGCCGTACCAGCGGGAGACGCCGGCCAGGTCGAGGGCGGAGGCGGGGGTGGCCGGGGCCGCCGGCTCCGTGCTGACGGTGCTCATCGGGCGGCCACCTTCCGGTATCGCATCAGAAGCAGGGCGACGCAGCCGGCCACCAGCAGCACCGCGGCGGCCACGTAGACCGGCCCGAAGCCGCCGATCTGCGTCTCGGGATCCCCGCCGGGGACGAGCAGGTCGCCGAGGGTGTATTGGCCGACGGCGTGGATCAGGGCGGTGGGCGAGCCGAGCATCGCCAACTCGTTGACCGTGCGGGACGGCATGATCGACAGGATGCCGACGATCGGGGCGGTCATCAGGAACACGGCCACGATGCCGCCGGCCGCGAAGGCCCGCTTGCCGGTGAGCGAGGCGATGAGCAGCCCGACCGAGGCGAAGACCACCGCCCACAGCGCGGCGTAGAGCAGGCCGGGCAGCAGGTCGAGAAACTCGTCCCAGACACCGCTCATCCCGTCCTTGGTGGTGAACGCGGCGCCCAGGAACATCACCAGCTGCGGCGCCCCGAGCAGCAGCCAGAGCGCGCTGCCCAGCGCGGCCAGCTTGGCCAGTGCGTAGTCGCCGCGGGGCAGCGGGCGGGAGAAGTAGAGCGGCAGCACCCCGCTGTGCAGGTCGCGGGAGACCAGCTCCGGCCCGACCACCGCCACGAAGAAGATGACCAGCCAGCTCATCGCGTCGGCGAACTGGGCGTACGTCATCACCACCTCGCCGATCTGGCTGCGCACCGCGGTGACGCCGGCGGCGACCAGGGTGACGATGCCGATCACCAGCCAGGGGAAGATCTTGGCCTTGGCACTGCGTCCCAGACCGAACGCGGTCCGGAGCCCGTGCAGGTAGAGCGCGCCGAAGACGTGTCGGCGGCCCAGCCGCGGGCCGGTGTAGCGCTGGTAGCCGATGTCGTGGATGACACCGGTGGGCTCAGACATGGCTGGGCTCCCTCGTCGCGAAGAGTTCGGCCACCCGGTGCCGGCGCTGGTCGAGCCGGTGCAGCGGCAGGTCCAGCTCGGCGACCGCGCCGAGGATCAGGTCGTAGGTGCCCTCGTCGGCCAGCGGGACGAGCAGCAGCCGGCCGTCCCGGCTGACCGGGAGGCGCAGCGCGGCGAGCCGCGCCGCCAGCTCCTCGGTGCCCTCGCTGACCTCGACGGCCAGCACGTCGGTGGCCGACGTCATGGCCGAGATGCGGTCGGCGCGCAGCAGCCGGCCGCCGTCGATGGCGACCAGCGTGTCGCAGATCCGCTCGACCTCGCCCAGCAGGTGCGAGCAGACCAGCACCGAGATCCCGAACTCGGTGCCGATGCGGTGCACCAGGGCGAGCATGGCGTCCCGGCCGGCCGGGTCGAGACCGTTGGTCGGTTCGTCGAGCAGCAGCAGGTCGGGGTCGTGCACCAGCGCCTGGGCGAGCTTCACCCGCTGCTTCA
This sequence comes from Micromonospora krabiensis, assembly GCF_900091425.1. Classification (GTDB taxonomy): domain Bacteria; phylum Actinomycetota; class Actinomycetes; order Mycobacteriales; family Micromonosporaceae; genus Micromonospora; species Micromonospora krabiensis. Next base: position 5,701,829 of record NZ_LT598496.1, on the reverse strand, counting down.
TGCCGGTGGAGTAGCCGCCGACCGGGCGGTAGCGCTCCTCGTAGAGGCCCACGTGCCGCAGTGCCTCCGACGCCCGCTCGCGGGCGACCGTACGCGGCAGCCCACTGATCCGCCCGAGGTGGGTGACCAGTTCGGCGGCGCTCAGGTCCGGTGGCAGGGCGTCGTGCTCGGGCATGTAGCCGACCCGGGCGCGCACGCCGGCGGCGTCGGTCGTCGGGTCGAGGCCCAGCACCCGGACCCGACCGCTGGTCGGGCCGAGCAGGCCGAGCAGGATCTTGATGAGGGTCGACTTCCCGGCGCCGTTCGCGCCGACCAACCCGATGATCCCCGGCTCGACCGCGACGGTGAGGTCGGCGAGCGCGGTGACCCCACCCCCGTACGTCTTGGTCAATGACTCGGTCGCGATCAGTGTCACGCCACACAGCGTAGGCAGCCCGCAGGCTTCCGGGTATCCGGCTCGCCCCTGGTCCGACCCCGATCCCCGAGCCCGCCGACCCCTAATGCGCCCGGATCCGTCGACGGGGCCCGCCGCCGGCGTCGAACCGGTCGCTCACGCACGCCTATGCTTTCCGCCTCGGCCCGGCTACCGTTTCGGGGCGATCGACTCCGGCGGCCGGAAGGGTCAGGCGCATGAGTGTGCCCAAGGTGAGCGTGGTGGTACCGGCCTATAACTGCGGCCGGCACATGGACAAGCTCGTCTCCTCGCTGCGGCGCCAGTCCCTGCCCGCCGACGAGTTCGAGGCTGTCTTCGTCGACGACGGTTCGACCGACGGGACCGGCGCCCGCCTGGACGCCCTCGCCACCGCGCACCCGAACTTCCGCGTGCTCCACATCCCGAACTCCGGCTGGCCGTCCCGCCCGCGCAACGTCGGGGTGGAGCACGCCCGGGGCGAGTACGTGTTCTTCGCCGACGACGACGACTGGTTCGGCGACGAGGCCCTGGAGCGGCTCTACGCCTGCGCCAAGGCGAACGACGCGGACGTGGTCATCGGCAAGATGACCGGGCACGGACGGGCGGTGCCGCGGGAGCTGTTCCGGAAGAACCGCTTCCAGGCCACGCTGGCGAACGCTCCCCTGATCGACAGCCTCACCTGCCACAAGCTGTTCCGGCGGTCGTTCCTGAACGAGCACGAGCTGCGCTTCTCCGAGGGCCCGCTGCTGCGCCTGGAGGACCACCGGATGGTGGTGCGGGCCTACCTGCTCTCCCGGCGGACGTCCGTCCTCTCCGACTACACCTGCTATCACCACCGCAAGCGCGCCGACGCGGGCAACGTGACCGCCCGGCCCCTGGACCCGGCGGAGTACTTCGCCGCCCTCCGCGAGGCGCTGGACGTCGTCGACGCGCACGTCGAGCCGGGCCCGCTGCGGGACCGTCTGCACCGACGGTGGCTGCGCAACGAGATGATCAGCCGACTGCGCGGGCAGCGGCTGCTCGACGCCCCGCAGGACTGGGCGGGCCAGGTCGTCGAGGAGGTCCGGCAGGTGATCCGGGACCGCTTCGCGCCCGGTGTCGCCGCCGGCCTGCCGCCGCTGCAACGGGTGGTGGCGCACCTCGCCGAGCACGGCCGGGTCGCGGACCTGCGCCGGCTGGCCCGGTGGGAGTCGGGGATCGACGTGACCGCGACGGTCGAGCGGCAGGAGATGACCGGCGGCACGCTGACCGTCGACATCGCCGCGCACCTTCAGTCGGAGGGCCGGCCGGTCGCGCTGAGCCCGGACGGCGACCGGGAGCTGCTGGTGCTGCCGGTGGACGGAGTCGACCCGGCGCTGCGGGATCTCACCGCCACGCCGGGGCCGAGCCGGGTGGACGTCGTCGCCCGCCGGCGACAGACCAACGAGGAGATCTTCCTGCCCGTCACGCTCAGCAGCGAGCGGGTGCCGGACCCCACGGAGCCCGGTGGTCGGGTGTACGTGGTCCACCGCGCCACCGCCACCATCGACACCGCCGCCCTCAACTCCGGACGTACCCAGGGCACTTGGTTCCTCAAGGCCCGGGTCACCAGTTCCGGGTGGACGGCCGACGCCCGGCTGCCGCTGTTCCTGCACTTCTCCGCCGACGGCGCGGATCCCGTCGTCCGCGCCAAGGACGCGTTCTGGTCCCGGGTACGCGGCGCGGTCGTGCGACGCGTCGGACGGGACGGGGTACCGGCGCGCCTCGCCCGGTCACTCGGCCGGTAGGAGGCTTCTGGGACACCGACACGCCGCCGTCCGTTCACGGCGGTGGAGTGGCGGTCTCGACCGATCGGCGGCCGGCTGAGAAACTGTGTGCCGGCCAGCGAGTGGGGGGTGTGATGAGCAACGGGTGGGTGCTGCCCGACGAGGTTCTCCGGGACGCGCCGGCGTACACGCCGCGCCCGGGGGAGCTCGCCGACCTGGAGCTCCTGCTGACCGGGGCGTACACACCGCTGACCGGCTTCATGACGCGGGCCGACCTGGTCTCGGTCAGCCGGCGGGGCCGGCTCGCCGACGGCACCCCCTGGCAGGTCCCGGTGACCCTCCAGGTGCCGGCCGCCCTGGCGCAGACGCTCGACCCGCGCGACCCGGCGCGGCGTGCCGTGGTGCTGGCCGACGGCGAGGGCGCCCCGGTCGCCGCGCTGGACGTGGCCGACACGTGGCCGGTCCGCGACGGCGTCGCCGGCGTGGGCGGCACCGTCCGCCGGCTGGGTGACGGCGGCCACGGCCCCTTCCAGCGGCTGCGCCGCGACCCGGAGGAGGTGCGGGCGCTCCTGCCCCCGGGCCGGGTGCTCGGGGTGATCGCCGACCGGCCGCTGCACCGCCCGCAGCTCGCCCAGATCGCGCACGCCGCCCGCACCCTGGCCGCACACCTGCTGGTCCTCATTCCGATCGGCGAGGACGGGCTGGGCGGCCTGCCGCCCGAGGCGCTGGTGCGGGCGATCTTCGCCGCGCGGGACCGGATGCCCCCGGCCACCATCGTCGCCGTGCCGCTGTCCCGCCGCCGCGACGAGATCAGCGACGCGTTGCTGCGGGCGCGGGTGTCGGGCGCGTACGGCGTCACCCACCTGCTGTCGACCGGCGAGATGCTCTCGGGCGCCGGGTTGCGCGTGCTGGTGCCCCGCGAACTGGCCTACGACAACCGGGACGGGCAGTGGCGCTGGCGCGAGGACATCCCGCCACGCAACCGGCGGCTGGCCCTGACCCAGGACGAGATCGACGACCTGCTGGACCGGGGTTTCCCCCTCCCCGAGTGGCACACCCCGCCGGCGGTGGCGAAGGAGTTGGCCAAGGCCCGTCCGCCGCGCCGGCACCGCGGGCTCGTGGTCTTCCTGACCGGCCTCTCCGGCTCCGGCAAGTCGACCATCGCCCGGGGGCTGTCAGACGCGCTGCGTGAGACCGGGGACCGCACGGTCACCCTGCTCGACGGCGACGTGGTCCGCCGGGAGCTGTCGGCCGGGCTCGGGTTCACCAAGACCGACCGCGACCTGAACGTGCGCCGGATCGGCTGGGTGGCCGCCGAGATCGCCCGGCACCGCGGCCTGGCCATCTGCTGCCCGATCGCGCCGTACGCGGCGGCGCGGGCGACCGCACGCGAGATGGCGCTCGCCGCCGGGGCGGGCTTCGTGCTGGTGCACGTCTCCACCCCGCTGGAGGTCTGCGAGCAGCGCGACCGCAAGGGCCTGTACGCGCGGGCCCGGGCCGGCCTGCTCACCGGGATGACGGGTGTGGACGACCCGTACGAGCAGCCGACCGACGCCGACCTGGTGATCGACACCAGCAACCTGAGTGTGGACGAGGCGGTGCAGGGCGTGCTGCACCACCTGACCGAGACCGGCTGGGTCGAGCCCCGGCTCCCGGCCGCCTGACCCGAAGGGCACCCCCGTTTCTTCCGCCGCTCCCGGCTACGCGCTAGTGTTCAAACTTGTTGGAACACGTTTGACCACGTGAGAGTTCGTGGGCGTCTGGGAGGTGCGGCGGGATGCTGGCGCAGCAGCGGCAGACGGCCATCCTGGAACGGGTCCGGGCGGCGGGCGGCGTGCGGGTCACCGAACTGGCCGCCGAGTTCGGCGTCTCGGACATGACCATCCGGCGCGACCTGGAGTCGCTGCACGAACGCGGCCTGCTCGCCAAGGTGCACGGCGGCGCGACGGTCGCCGGCCCCGGCTCCACGGACGAACCGGGCTTCCGGGCGAAGTCCGTACGGCAGCTCGCCGAGAAGGCGGCCATCGCCGACCGGGCGGCGCAGCTGGTCCGGCCGGGCGGGGCGATCGCGCTCTCGGCCGGGACCACCACCGCCGAGCTGGCGCACCGCCTGGTGGACGTGCCCGGGCTGACCGTGGTGACCAACTCGCTGCCGGTGGCCGAGATCCTGCACACCGGGGGGCGCCCCGACCAGACCGTGGTGCTGACCGGCGGGGTGCGGACGCCGTCCGACGCGCTGGTGGGCCCGCTGGCCGTCGGAGCCATCCGGTCGCTGCACCTGGACCTGCTCTTCCTCGGCGTGCACGGGATCACCGAGCGGGCCGGCTTCACCACGCCGAACCTGATGGAGGCGGAGACCGACCGAGCCCTGGTGGCCGCGGCGGACCGGCTGGTGGTGCTCGCCGACCACACCAAGTGGGGCACGGTCGGGATCTCGTCGATCGTCGAGCTCGCCGCGGCGCAGGTACTGGTCACCGACGACCGGTTGCCGGCGGACGCGCGGGGGGTACTCGGCGACCGGGTGGGCGAACTCGTGATGGTGAGCGCGACAGGGGCGGGCCGGGCGACGGCCACGCCGACGAGTGGAGGGGCGGCGGAGTGAAGCGCACCGCGATCCGGCTGGCCGACGGCCGGGAACTGATCTACTTCGACGAGCGCGACGACGCGGTCCGCGACCAGCCGGACCGGCGGGAGTTGCCGCCGCCGCCACCCGCCTCGCAGCTGCGGTACGACCCGCTGACCGACGAGTGGGTCGCCGTCGCCGTGCACCGGCAGACCCGCACGTTCCTGCCCCCGGCGAACGAGTGCCCGCTCGACCCGTCGGAGGGTGATCGGCTGACCGAGATCCCGGCGCCCGACTACGACGTGGTGGTCTTCGAGAACCGGTTCCCGTCGCTGAGCGGGCGGGTCGCCGAGGAGCCCGGCGAGATCACCCCGTTCACCCCGGTACGGCCGGGCCTCGGCCGCTGCGAGGTGGTCTGCTTCACCTCCGACCACAACGCCTCGTTCGCCGGCCTCCCGCCCACCCGGGTCCGCACCGTGCTCGACGCGCTCGCCGACCGCACCACCGCGCTGGGCGAGCTGCCCGGGGTGGAGCAGGTGTTCTGCTTCGAGAACCGGGGCGTGGAGATCGGCGTCACCCTGCACCACCCGCACGGGCAGATCTACGCGTACCCCTTCGTCACCCCCCGGACCCGCGCGATGCTGGCGGCGGCCCGGCGGCACGCCGAGCGCACCGGCGGCCGGAACCTGTACGCGGACGTCCTCGCCGCCGAGCGCGCCACCGGCGACCGGGTCGTCGCGAGCAACGAGCACTGGACGGCGTACGTCCCGGCGGCGGCCCGCTGGCCGTTCGAGGTGCACGTGGCCCCGCACCGGCCGGTGCCGGACATCCCGGCGCTCGACGACGCCGAGCGGGACGCGTTCGGGCCGCTCTACCTGGACCTGCTGCGCCGCTTCGACGGGCTGTTCGACCTGCCGATGCCGTACATCGCGGCCTGGCACCAGGCGCCGGTCCGGATCGACCGCGAGCTGGGCCACCTGCACCTGCAGCTGTTCAGCATCCGGCGCGCGAAGGACAAGCTGAAGTACCTGGCCGGCTCCGAGTCCGGCATGGGCGTGTTCATCAACGACATCGCCCCGGAGCGCGCCGCCGAACTCCTGCGCGCCGCGTAACTCCTGCGCGCCGCGTAGCGCGCGGGCCCGGAACAGGGCGCGGGGGGCCCGGGACAGGGCCCCCCGCAGGGAAGGGACGGCTGGCTGTGCTCGACAGCCGGGAAGGCTGGCTGATCGGCACTCGTGCCGCGAGGCGACCGCGGTCAACCTTCCGTGGACGCGACTGGCATCTCGTCCACGCTGGTCAACGAGGCGCGCCGGACAAGGTGACGGAGAACGGCCCGGCCCGGGACGACGGAGCCCGCCGGCGGAGTGCCGGCGGGCCCGTTCGGTGCGTGGCGAGGATCAGGCGGCGAGCTTGCGCGCCAGGTTCTCGTCGAGCGTGTTCATGAACTCGTCGGTGGTCAGCCACGGGGCGTCCCGACCGATGAGCAGCGCCAGGTCCTTGGTCATCTGGCCACCCTCGACGGTGTCGACGATGACCTGCTCCAGGGTGTTGGCGAACTCGGTGACCGCCGGGGTGCCGTCCAGCTTGCCCCGGTGGGCGAGGCCCCGGGTCCAGGCGTAGATCGACGCGATCGGGTTGGTCGAGGTCTTCTCGCCCTTCTGCCACTGCCGGTAGTGCCGGGTGACCGTGCCGTGCGCGGCCTCGGCCTCGACGGTCCGACCGTCCGGGGAGAGCAGGACGGAGGTCATCAGACCCAGCGAGCCGAAGCCCTGGGCGACGGTGTCGGACTGCACGTCACCGTCGTAGTTCTTGCACGCCCAGACGTAGCCGCCCTCCCACTTGAGCGCGGCGGCGACCATGTCGTCGATCAGCCGGTGCTCGTAGGTGAGGCCGGCGGCGTCGAACTCGGCCTTGAACTCGTTCTCGAACACCTCGGCGAAGATGTCCTTGAACCGGCCGTCGTACGCCTTGAGGATGGTGTTCTTGGTCGACATGTAGACCGGGTAGTTGCGGTCCAGGCCGTACCGGAACGAGGCGCGGGCGAAGTCCCGGATCGACTCGTCGTAGTTGTACATGCCCATGGCGATGCCGCCGCCGGGGAAGTTGGCGACCTCCATCTCCATCGGCTCGCCGCCGTCGGCCGGGGTGTAGGTGATGGTCACCGTGCCCGGGCCGGGGACGACGAAGTCGGTGGCCTTGTACTGGTCGCCGTGGGCGTGACGGCCGATGATGATCGGCTTGGTCCAGCCGGGGACCAACCGCGGCACGTTGGACATGATGATCGGCTCGCGGAAGACGACGCCGCCGAGGATGTTGCGGATGGTGCCGTTCGGCGACCGCCACATCTTCTTGAGGCCGAACTCCTCCACCCGGGCCTCGTCCGGGGTGATCGTCGCGCACTTCACGCCGACGCCGTGCTCCTTGATGGCGTTGGCCGCGTCGACGGTGACCTGGTCGTCGGTCTCGTCGCGGTGCTGGATCGACAGGTCGTAGTAGTGCAGGTCGACGTCGAGGTAGGGCAGGATCAGCTGCTCCCGGATCTGCTTCCAGATGATCCGGGTCATCTCGTCGCCGTCGAGCTCCACGACCGGGTTGTTTACCTTGATCTTCGCCATCGGCCGGCGCTCCTCTCGGGGGACACATGCTCAAGCAGTACGAGCGTACTGGAACCGGCCGGCGTTCCCCACTCGACCCCGTCCCACGACTGAGCTGCCCGGACGGGGGCGTCGGAGAAACCGGGATGCCGGACCGTCGGCCTCGGTGCCATCATCGCCGGATGCCGCCGAGCCGCACCCTCGGGTCTATCACGGTCACCGCGATCTTCGACGGCGAGGGGCCCTTCTTCCAGCCCCGCACCGAGGCGTTCCCGGCCGCGACCGCCGCGCACTGGAAGGCGGCCGACGCGCGGGATCCGGGCGCGGTGACCGTCGACGACGGCTGGTGGCTCCAGTTCCGCTGCTTCGCCGTCCGGTGCGGCGACGGCCCCGTCACCCTGGTGGACGCCGGCCTCGGGCCGGCCGACTCCCCCGCCGCGAGCTGGGCGCCGGTGCCGGGTCGGCTGCCGCACGAACTCGCCGCCGCCGGCATCGACCCGTCGGACGTACGCACCGTCGTGCTCACCCACCTGCACACCGACCACGTCGGCTGGGCGGTCACCGGCTCACCCGGAACGCCGTACTTCCCGCACGCCGAGTACCTGGTGCAGCGGGCCGAGCTGGCCGCCCTGGACGTGCTCAACCCGGGGCTGCGGGCCGGGCTGGTCGCGCCGTTGCGCGCCGCCGGCCGGCTCCGCGAGGTCGACGGCGAGGCCACGATCGGTCCGGGCGTACGCCTGCTGCCGACGCCGGGGCACACGCCCGGTCACCAGTCCGTGCTGCTCGACGGGGACGACGAACGGCTCCTGCTCACCGGCGACCTGCTGGTGCACGCCGTGCAGCTGGTCGACCCGGAGCTGGCGTACGCCCACGAGGAGGACCCGGATCAGGCCCGCACCTCCCGCCGAGCCCTCCTGGAATCCCTGACCACCGGCGGTGGCCCACTGACCCTGGCCACCCCCCACCTGACCAACCCCTTCACCCCCTGGCACCCCACCTCCCCGCGTTGATCATGAAGTTGTCGCCCGACACGCCGACGCGGACGGCAACAACTTCATGATCAACGGGGTCGGGGCACGCGCGGTCGGAGCCGGGGCGGGGTGGGGAACGCGGAAGGGGCGCGCCGGTGGCCGGCGCGCCCCTTCCGTGGCTCGGGTTTGTTCACATGTTGGCGACGTCGGCCTGCTTGGCGCGGACGGCCTCGGCGGCCTCCTTCAGGCTGGCCAGCTCGTCGGCGGCCAGGTCGGTCTCGACGACCCGCTTGACGCCCTCGGCGCCGATCGCGGCCTCGACACCCAGGTAGACCCCGGAGATGCCGTACTCGCCGTCGACCCAGGCGCACACCGGCATGACCTCGCCGGAGTCCTCCGCGACGGCCTTCGCCATCCGGGCCGCCGCGGCGGACGGGGCGTAGTAGGCCGAGCCGGTCTTGAGCAGGGCCACGACCTCGGCCCCACCGTTGCGGGTGCGGACGACCAGGTCCTCGATCTGGTCGTCGGGCATGACCTCGCGCAGCGGCTTGCCGTTGACCGTGCTCTTCGACGGCACCGGCACCATGGTGTCGCCGTGCGAGCCCAGGGTCAGCGTCTTCACGGACTTCACCGGCACGTTCAGCGCCTCGGCGACGAAGTTGGTGAACCGGGCGGTGTCGAGCATGCCGGCCTGGCCGAGCACCCGGTTCCTGGGGAACTGGGTGGCGATCTGGGCCAGCGCGGTCATCTCGTCCAGCGGGTTGGAGACGACGATGACGACGGCGTTCGGGGCGTACTTGGCGACGTTCTCGGCCACCTGACGGACGATCTTGGCGTTCGTCTCCAGCAGGTCCATCCGGCTCATACCCGGCTTGCGCGGCAGGCCGGCGGTGATCACGACGACGTCCGAGCCCTCGATCTGCTCGTAGCCCTCGCCGTTCGGGCCGGTGGTGACGCCGACGACCTTCGTCTCGAAGCCCTCGACCGGACGCGACTGGTTGAGGTCCAGTGCGATGCCGGCCGGCTTGCCCTCGATGATGTCGGTGATCACGACGGTGTCGAAGACGTCGTACTCGGCCAGGCGCTGTGCGGTGGTGGAGCCGTAGAAGCCGGCCCCGACGACAGTGACCTTCTTACCCATGGTCGTCCCACTCCCTGATACCAGTCGGTTTTCCGGACCGTATCAGTCATCCTGGCACCGAACCGGCCAGGGGCGGACGGTTATGACCTCGATGGGCGAACCGTTGTGCCGAGCGCTCAGCCCTGCTCGGCGCGCTCGACCACGTTGGTCAGCAGCATGGCCCGGGTCATCGGTCCGACACCGCCGGGCATCGGGACCAGCGCGCCGGCGACCTCGGCCACACTCGGGTCCACGTCACCGGTGTAGCGACCCTTGCCGTCCGGCCCGACCACGCGGGTGATCCCGACGTCGACCACGACCGCGCCCGGGGAGACCATCTCGTCGGTGAGCAGGCCCGGTACGCCTGCCGCCACGATCACGATGTCGGCCGCCCGGGTGTGCGAGGCGAGATCGAGGGTGCCGGTGTGGCAGAGCGTCACGGTGGCGTTCTCGCTCCGCCGGGTCAGCAGCAGGCCGAGCGGACGGCCGACGGTGTTGCCCCGGCCCACGACCGCGACCTTGGCGCCGTGCAGCGCCACGTCGTGCCGGCGGAGCAGCTCCACGATCCCGCGCGGGGTGCAGGGCAGCGGGCCCGGGTAGCCGAGCACCAGCCGGCCCAGGTTGACCGGGTGCAGGCCGTCCGCGTCCTTCGACGGGTCGATCAGTTCGAGCACCCGCTGGGTGTCGAGGTGGGCCGGGAGCGGCAGCTGGACGATGTAGCCGTGGCAGGCCGGGTCGGCGTTCAGCTCGGCGAGCACGTCGTCGACCTGCTGCTGGGTCGCGTCGGCGGGCAGCTCCCGCCGGATGGAGGCGATGCCCACCTCGGCGCAGTCCCGGTGCTTGCCGTTGACGTACGCCTGGGAGCCGGGATCGGAGCCGACCAGCACGGTGCCGAGGCCGGGAGTGATGCCCCGCTCCGCCAGTGCCTTGACCCGCGTCCGCAGCTCGTCCTTGATCTCCGCCGCGGTCGCCTTGCCGTCCAGAAGCGTCGCCGTCACGTACGGAATCGTCTCACGTCGGGCGTCCGCCGTTCGGACGACCCGCTCCCGACGGCCCGGAGGAGGTCCTCCGGCTAGGCATCCCGGTGACTTTCGGTGACGTGTCTTTCCTCACTCAAGGTAACTGGAACGTGTATTCCATCACGCCGGTAAACGTCAGTGCGGACACCTCGGGCACGAACCGGATGTTCGGGCGGCTACCTCCCAGCCCGAACCGAACGGGCCGGGAAAGCGGCGCCCCCCACCCACATAACCGCACTTCAAACCGCATAACGCCAGCATTTCCCTACCAGCGTTCCGACGCGGTGGCAAGGGTTGGGCGGCGGCACCGTTACGGAGTCGCAACCGGCTCGTTGCCGAAGCGAACCATCCGACCTACCGTTACCGGTCGTTGCGCAGCGTCACCCAGCGTCGGGCCCGACTGCGCAGTGTGAGGAGATGAGGAGGCACCATGCGAGTTCGTAGGCTCGCCGCCTGGACCGCCCTCCCGCTTGCGGTGACGCTGGGCCTGGCGGCCTGCGGCAGCGGCGGTGACGGTGGGTCCGGCAGCGACTCCAAGGCAGTCAGCATCTGGATCGGCGAACCGAAGCACCTGGTCCCGACCAACACCACCGAGACGAACGGCGACCAGGTCCTCCAGGGTCTGTTCAGCCCGCTCGTCACCTTCGACGCGCAGAGCAAGCCCGTCATGAACGCGGCTGAGTCGATCACCTCGCCGGACAACAAGGTCTGGACGATCAAGCTGAAGGACGGCTACACCTTCCACAACGGTGAGAAGGTCACGTCCGACAACTACATCAACGCCTGGAACTACGGCGCGTACGCGCCCAACGGTCAGGACGCGAACTACTTCTTCGAGAAGATCGCCGGCTACGCCGACCTGCAGGGCGACGCGCCGAAGGCGAAGACCCTGTCCGGCCTCAAGAAGGTCGACGACCTGACCTTCCAGGTGACGCTCACCGACCCGTTCATCGACTTCCGGTCGATGCTGAACTACGACGCGTTCTTCCCGATGCCGGAGGCGGCGTTCTCCGCCCCGGGCGTGCTCAAGGACTCGTACGAGGCGGCGCCGATCGGCCAGGGCCCGTTCAAGATGAAGGGCACCTGGCAGCACGACAGCAAGATCGAGGTCGAGCGGTACGACGCGTTCCCGGGCGAGAAGCCCAAGGTGCAGGCCGTCGAGTTCCGGATCTACCAGCAGCTCAGCGCCGCGTACGCGGACCTGCAGGCGGACAACCTCGACGTGCTGACGACGATCCCGGCCGAGAACCTCAGCACCGCGCAGGCCGACCTGGGCGACCGCTACCAGACCAGCCCGATGTCCGGCATCCAGTACCTGGCGTTCCCGACCTTCGACAAGGACTACGCCAACCCGGACGTCCGTAAGGCGATCTCCATGGCGATCAACCGGGACGAGATCACCAAGTCCATCTTCAAGGACACGCAGCAGCCGGCCCACTCGTTCGTCTCCCCGATCCTGCCCGGCTTCCGGGAGAACGGCGGCGGCGCGGCGACCGAGTACAACCCGACCGAGGCGAAGAAGCTGTACGAGGCGGCCGGCGGCCCGAAGAAGATCACCATCTCCTACAACGGCGACGGCGGTCACAAGGACTGGGTCGACGCGACCGTCAACCAGCTGAAGGCCAACCTGGGCGTCGACGCCGTCGGCGTGGCCGAGCCGAAGTTCGCCGACCTGCTCACCAAGGTCGAGAAGAAGCAGCCGGTCGGCACGTTCCGGATGGGCTGGATCATGGACTACCCGTCCATGGAGGACTACCTGGGCCCGCTGTTCAGCACCAACGGCTCGTCGAACTACTACGGCTACAGCAACCCGGAGTTCGACAAGCTGGTGAAGGTGGGCGCCGCGGCGCCCACCGAGGATGAGGCGATCAAGAAGTTCCAGCAGGCCGAGGACATCCTGGCCAAGGACATGCCGGTGATCCCGCTCCGCTACCAGGAGAACGTGTTCGGGCACTCGAGCAAGGTCAAGAACGTCGAGGTCGACGCCTACCAGCGCGTCAACCTGACCAAGATCGAGCTGGCCGACTGACCTGACCGAGGCACGGGCCACCCGGGAGACCCCCGGGTGGCCCGACCACACGCGGTCCGGCCCGGTCGCACCCGACCGGGCCGGGCCCGTGCCCGGCCCCCACGAGGGCGGGCGGAGAACCGGTCCCTGATATTTCCGGTACGACCAGAGATACGGTCCGGCGCCCCTTTCGCATTTTTCCGGAGAGACTGGGAAGTATGTTCCGCTACATCCTGCGGCGCCTCCTGCAGATGGTCCTGGCGTTCTTCGGGACCACGTTGATCGTGTACGCGTTGATGTTCGCCGGGCAGGGCGACCCGATCCAGGCGCTCGCCGGCGAACGGCCGGTGACGCCGGCCCAGCGGGCGTACCTGACGGAGAAGTACCACCTCGACGCGACCGGCATCGGCGGGTTCTTCTACCGCTACTTCGACTACGTCAAGAACCTGCTCCAGGGGGACCTGGGTCAGTCGCTCACCGGCCGGCAGATCGGCGACATCCTGCGACAGGCGTGGCCGATCACCGTGAAGCTCGCCCTCATCGCGCTCGCGGTGGCAGTGATCTTCGGCGTCACGGCCGGCGTGATCGCCGGCATCCGCCGCGCCGGCATCTTCGACAACTCCACGCTGGTGCTGACCCTGCTGGTGCTGGGCATCCCGACCATCGTGCTGGCGCCGCTCGCGCAGTTCTTCCTGGGCGTCAAGTGGCAACTCTTCCCGCCCACCGCCGGCGCGGAGCCGACCTTCTACGCCCTGCTGCTGCCCGGGATCGTGCTCGGCTCACTCTCCCTGGCCACCGCGCTGCGGCTGACCCGCACCTCGGTGGCCGAGAACCTGCGCGCCGACTACGTCCGCACCGCCCGCTCGAAGGGCCTGGTCAAGCGCCGCATCGTCAGCATCCACGTGCTGCGCAACTCGCTCATCCCGGTGGTGACCTTCCTCGGCGTCGAGCTGGGCAACCTGATGAGCGGCGCGATCATCACCGAGGGCGTCTTCAACATCCCGGGCGTGGGGTTCAACCTCTTCCGGGGCATCCGCACCGAGGACGGCCCCCTGGTGGTGGGCATCGTCAGCGTCCTCGTCGTGGTCTACCTGCTCTCCAACCTGGTGGTGGACGTCCTGTACGCCGTACTCGACCCGAGGATCCGCTATGAGTGATTTTGAGACCGTGGCGGCGAGCGAGAACCAGGCCGCCCGTCGTGGCCCCTCGGGGGAGCCGGGCACCCCGAGTCAGGTCGGCACCCCGCAGAAGCCCCGCAGCCTGGCCGGCGACGCCTGGCGCGACCTGCGCCGCAACCCCATCTTCTGGGTCTCGCTGGCCCTGGTCGCGATCATCACCCTGATGGCGATCCTCCCCGGCGTGTTCGCCACGAACGACCCCCGGGACTGCATGCTCTCCCGGCAGAACGCCGGGCCGTCCGGCGGCGCCATCTTCGGGTACGACTTCCAGGGTTGCGACACCTACGCGCGGGCCGTCTACGGCACCCGGGCGTCGCTGGTGGTCGGTGCGCTCTCCGCCGCGATCACCGGCATCATCGCGCTGACCGTCGGCATGCTCGCCGGCTACTTCGGTGGCTGGGTCGACGCCGTGCTCTCCCGCGTGATCGACATCGTGCTCGGCATCCCGCTGCTGCTCGCCGCGATCGTGCTGCTCAAGCGCGTCTCCAGCGACAGCTCGGCGGCCCGCATCACCGCGGTCGTCTTCGTCCTGGCCGTCCTCGGCTGGACCACGGCGGCCCGCGTCGTCCGCTCCTCGGTCATCACCGCGAAGGGGCAGGACTACGTCGCGGCGGCCCGGATGCTCGGCGCCGGCAACGGCCGGATCATGTGGCGGCACATCCTGCCCAACTCGCTGGCCCCGGCCATCGTGGTGCTGACCATCGCGCTCGGCTCGTTCATCGCCGCCGAGGCCACGCTGTCGTTCCTGGGCATCGGCCTGAAGGCACCGACGATCTCGTGGGGCCAGGACATCGACACCGGCCGGGTCCACATGCGGGAATCGGCGACTCCGCTGATCGTGCCGTCCGTCTTCCTCGCGCTGACCGTGCTGGCGTTCATCATGCTCGGCGACGCCATCCGCGACGCCTTCGACCCGAAGCTGCGGTGACCCATGACTGACTCCGTCGTCCAGCCCACGCCCGCCTCCGCCACCCCGGAGGGCGGCCACCTGCTCGAGGTGCGGGACCTGCACGTCGAGTTCCGCACCGGCGAGGGCGTCGCCAAGGTGATCAACGGGGTGTCGTACCACCTGGACGCGGGCGAGACGCTCGCCGTGCTCGGTGAGTCCGGCTCGGGCAAGTCGGTGACCGCGCAGGCGATCATGGGCATTCTCGACACCCCGCCCGCGCACATCCGCTCGGGTCAGATCCTCTACCAGGGGCGCGACCTGCTCAGCATGTCGGAGGGTGAGCGCCGCCAGGTGCGCGGCAAGGAGATCGCGATCATCTTCCAGGACGCGCTCTCCGCCCTCAACCCGGTCTTCCCGGTCGGCTGGCAGATCGGGGAGACGCTGCGCCAACGCGAGGGGATGTCCCGCGCCGACGCCCGTCGGCGGGCCATCGAGCTGATGGACCTGGTGAAGATCCCGGCGGCCGCGCGGCGGATCGGTGACTACCCGCACCAGTTCTCCGGTGGCATGCGGCAGCGCGTCATGATCGCCATGGCGCTGGCGCTCAACCCGAAGGTGCTGATCGCCGACGAGCCGACCACGGCCCTCGACGTCACCGTGCAGGCCCAGATCATGGACCTCCTCGCCGACCTGCGCCGCGACCTCGGCATGGCGATGATCCTGATCACCCATGACCTGGGTGTCGTGGCCGGCGTCGCGGACCGGATCGCGGTCATGTACGCCGGTCGCATCGTGGAGCACGCCGACGTCCGGTCGCTGTACCGGGCGCCGGCCCACCCGTACACGAAGGGCCTGCTGGAGTCGATCCCGCGTCTGGACGTCCGTGGCCAGGAGCTGTCGACGATCAAGGGACTGCCGCCGAACCTGATGCGGATCCCCTCCGGCTGCCCGTTCCACCCCCGGTGCCCGTACGTGCAGCAGGTCTGCGTGGACGTGGTGCCGCACGACCTGGTCCTCGGCGACGGCCGGACCAGCGCATGCCACTTCGCGCAGGAGGTCCGTGATGACAGCGCCCGCTAGCTCCACCAAGGTCCGCGGCGAGACCATCCTCTCCGTCGACAACGTCGTCAAGCACTTCCCGATCTCACGCGGTGTGCTCCTGAAGAAGCAGATCGGCGCGGTCAAGGCCGTGGACGGGGTCAGCTTCGAGCTGCGCCGGGGCGAGACCCTCGGCGTGGTCGGCGAGTCCGGCTGCGGCAAGTCGACGCTGGCCCGGCTGCTGATGCGGCTGGAGACCCCGACGTCGGGCCGGGCCACCCTGGAGGGGCAGGACCTGTTCAAGGCGTCCGGCTCCACGCTGCGCCGGCTGCGACGGAACATGCAGATGGTGATGCAGGACCCGTACACGTCGCTGAACCCGCGGATGACGGTCGGCGACATCATCGGCGAGCCGTTCGAGATCCACCCGGACGCGGCGCCGAAGGGCAGCCGACGCAAGCGGGTGCAGGAGCTGCTGGACGTGGTCGGCCTGAACCCGGAGCACATCAACCGGTACCCGCACCAGTTCTCGGGCGGTCAGCGGCAGCGCATCGGCATCGCCCGGGCGCTCGCCCTGCGTCCGGAGATCATCGTCTGCGACGAGCCGGTGTCGGCGCTGGACGTGTCGATCCAGGCTCAGGTGATCAACCTGCTGGAGCAGCTCCAGGACGAGTTGGGGCTCTCCTACATCTTCATCGCGCACGACCTATCGGTCGTCCGGCACATCTCCGACCGGGTCGCGGTCATGTACCTCGGGCGGATCGTGGAGATCGGCACCGAGGACGAGATCTACGAGCGGGCCACCCACCCGTACACCCAGGCGTTGCTCTCCGCGGTGCCGGTGCCGGACCCGGAGGCGCGCGACGACCGGAACATCATCCGGCTGACCGGCGA
This sequence comes from Micromonospora krabiensis, assembly GCF_900091425.1. GTDB lineage: Bacteria > Actinomycetota > Actinomycetes > Mycobacteriales > Micromonosporaceae > Micromonospora > Micromonospora krabiensis. Next base: position 5,685,398 of record NZ_LT598496.1, on the reverse strand, counting down.
CGTCCCCTCCCCGGCCGACCCGCCGAGCGGCTGCCGTTTCCGCACCCGCTGCTGGAAGGCCCAGGAGATCTGCGCCGTCGAGGACCCGCAGACCGTCCCGCGCGCGGCCGACCCGCACCCGTCGGCCTGCCACTTCGCGGAGCTCCGCCCCACCCCGACGGCCTGACCGCTCCACCCGGGCCCGGGCTCGCCCCGGCCGGGGCGAGCCCGGGCCGGGGCGCGGTGGGTCAGTGGAAGAAGTGGCGGGTGCCGGTCAGGTACATCGTCACGCCGGCCTGCTTGGCGGCGGCGACGACCTCCTCGTCCCGGATCGAGCCACCCGGCTGCACGATCGCGCGGACGCCCGCCTCGATGAGGATCTGCGGGCCGTCGGCGAACGGGAAGAACGCGTCCGAGGCACAGACCGAGCCACGCGCCCGCTCGGCGCCGGCCCGGCTGACCGCCAGCCGCGCGGAGTCGACCCGGTTGACCTGGCCCATGCCGACGCCGACCGTCGCGCCGTCACGGGCCAGCAGGATGGCGTTGCTCTTCACCGCGCGGATCGCCCGCCAGGCGAAGACCAGGTCGCGCAGCGTCTCCTCGTCGGCCGGGTCGCCGGTGGCGAGGGTCCACGTCGCCGGGTCGTCGCCGGTGGCGTCCACTCGGTCCGCCATCTGCACCAGGACGCCGCCGCTGACCTGCCGCCACTCGGCGGGCGGCGGGTTCCAGGCCGGGGCGCGCAGCAGCCGGACGTTCTTCTTGCCCTGCAGGATCTCGACCGCACCGGCCTCGAACTCCGGCGCCACCACCACCTCGGTGAAGATGTCGGCCACCTGTCGGGCCAGTTCCACGGAGACCGGCCGGTTGACCGCGATCACGCCCCCGTACGCGGAGACCGGGTCGCAGGCGTGTGCCTTGCGGTGCGCCTCGGCCACGTCCGCGCCGACGGCGATGCCGCACGGGTTGGCGTGCTTGATGATCGCCACGGCCGGCTGGTCCGGGAAGTCGTTGGCCGCGCGCCACGCGGCGTCCGCGTCGACGTAGTTGTTGTAGGACATCTCCTTGCCGTGCAGCTGCTCGGCCTGGGCCAGACCGGCCGGCGCGTCCGGGTCGGTGTAGAGCGCCGCCGCCTGGTGCGGGTTCTCGCCGTAGCGCAGCGCGCGGTCGGACCGCAGCGCCAGACCGGCGAAGCCCGGCCACTCCGCGTCCTCGCCGAGCTGCACGGCGCACCAGTTCGCCACCGCCACGTCGTACTCGGCGATGTCGGCGAACGCCCGCGCGGCCAGCGCACGGCGCTGCCGCAGCGTGAAACCGCCCGCGTCGAGGGCGGCGAGCAGCGCCGGGTACGCCGACGAGTCGGTGACCACCGCGACCGAGGCGTGGTTCTTCGCCGCGGCCCGCACCATCGCCGGTCCGCCGATGTCGATCTGCTCGACGCACTCGTCCAGGCCGGCGCCGGAGGCGACCGTGGCCTGGAACGGGTAGAGGTTGCTGACCAGCAGGTCGAACGCGGCGACGCCCAGCTCGTCGAGCTGGGCGACGTGGGAGTCCTTGCGCAGGTCGGCGAGCAGGCCGGCGTGCACCTTCGGGTGCAGCGTCTTGACCCGGCCGTCGAGGACCTCCGGGAACCCGGTGACCGTCTCCACGGCGGTCACCGGCACACCCGCGCCGGCGATGGTCGCCGCGGTGCTCCCGGTCGAGACGATCTCCACGCCGGCCGCGTGCAGGGCCCGGGCCAGGTCGACCAGGCCCGTCTTGTCGTAGACGCTGACCAGCGCCCGCCGGATCGGGCGGCGCTCGTCCTGAGTGGAGCTCACGGGATCGTGACCTTTCTTCCGATGATCGTCCAACCCTCGCGGACCAGGCGACCGACGTGTTCGACCAGCTGACCGCGCTCGGCCACCTTGATGCGCTCGGTGAGGGATTCCACGTCGTCGTCGTCGCGCACCGGCACGGCGACCTGCGCGACGATCGGGCCGGTGTCCATTCCGGCGTCGACGAAGAAGAGGGTGGCACCGGTGATCTTCACGCCGTAGTGGAGGGCGTCACGCGGGCCGTGGATGCCGGGGAACGCCGGCAGCAGGGTGTTGTGCGTGTTCAGGTAGCGGTCGCCGAACGCGGCCAGGAAGTGCGGCCCGACCAGCTTCAGGAACCCGGCGGAGATGACCAGGTCGGGCCGGTGCTCGGCGACCTGGTCGGTGAGCGCCCGGTCCCACTCCTCGCGGCTGTCGTACGCCTTCAGGGGGACCACGAACGCCGGCACTCCGGCGGCGGCCGCCCGGTCGAGCCCGGCGATGCCGTCCCGGTCGGCGCCGACCGCGACCACGCGGGCGCCGTACGCCGGGTCGGCGGTGGCATCGAGCAGCGCCTGAAGGTTGCTCCCGGATCCGGAGACGAGGACGACGATGCGGGCGGCGGACGCGGGCTCGGTCACCGCGTCACCCTATCGGGCTGGGCGGAAGCGGCCGCGTCCGGGCAGGTCGCGCGGTGATCGAGACCGTACCGGGACGCGCAGGTGACAGTTCCGCTGGCGTCGACCCGGTACGCTGCCGCTCGCTCGGGCCCGGCACACGCCCGGCCCGCACCCCCGAGTAGAAGAACCGACACCGCAGACGTGTCGACAAGTTGAGGAGCCCCCATGCAGCCCGGGTACCCACCCCAGCAGCCGCCGGTCAACAACAACATGACGATGTCGATCGTGGCCATCTTCCTCTTCTGGCCCCTCGCGATTCCGGCGATCATCAACGCGTCCAAGGTGAACCCGCTGCTCCAGCAGGGCGACTACGCCGGCGCGCAGGCCGCCGCCGCTGAGTCGCGCAAGTGGTCGAAGTGGGCTTTGATCGTCGGTATCTCGTGGTATGTGATCGCGATTCTGTGCTGCGCACTCGGCGGCCTCGGCGCGATCATGAGTGGTGACAACAGCACGTACTGACGGACAGACCCAAGGAGCCTCCTCGAATGCAGCCCGGTCAGCCCGGTCAGGATCCGTACGGCCAGCAGCCGCACCAGGACCCGACCGCACCGCAGCCCCAGGCCCCGTACGCTCCGCCGCCCTCGGCGCCGTACGGGCAGCAGCCCACCTCGGGGCAGCCCTACGGCCAGCCGCAGGACCCGTACGCCGCGCCGCAGAACCCCTACGGTCAGCAGCCCGCGTACGGTCAGCAGCCCGGGCAGCCGTACCCGCAGGACCCGTACGCGCAGCAGCAGCCGTACGGCGGCGCGCCGACGTACCCGAACGCCGGCTACCCGCAGGCGCAGGGGCAGAACAACACGCTCGGTCTGGTGTCGATGATCCTCGGCATCGCGTCGATCCCGTTGGCCTGCTGCTTCTTCCTGGGCTTCCCGGTCGGCATCGCCGCGATCATCACCGGTTACCTGGGCCGGCAGAAGGTGGCCCAGGGCCAGGCCAACAACGCCGGCCAGGCCAAGGCCGGCCTGATCTGTGGTGCCGTCGGTGTCGGCATCGGCATTCTGGCGATCATCCTCAACCTCATCGGCATGAGCCTGCCGACCGAGCCCTGATCCACGGCTGACCGGAAGGGGCGTCCCGCAACCGCGGGGCGCCCCTTCGGCGTCGTCCTTGCGGCGGTCAGGAGGTCGCGGCGCTCCGCCGCACCGGGCCGCGGGTGAACGTGCGGGTGGCCGCCGCGCCGAGCAGCGCGCCGGCTCCGACCACGGCGGTGGTCACGGCGCCCACCTGCCAGGCGACGGGGCCCATCTCGGCCAGCCGGCCACCACCCAGTGGCCCGGCCGAGGCCGCCGCCGCGATCCCCAGCAGCACACCCGCCACCGGGCCGGCGACGGCCGCCGGCGCGAGCAGCGGGGGCCAGCCCAGCGGTGCGCGGTCGTCGGCAGCGAGCCGCACCAGCCGGCGGGCCAGCAGCCAGCCGGCCGCCATGCCCGCCAGGACCGGCACCGCGAGCAGGGCGGCGCCGAAGCCGTCGACCGGGCCGCGGGGCAGCCCGGCCAGCAGCGGTACGGCGGGAAGCGCCCCCACCGACACCTCGCTGGTCCGCACGGCGGTGTCGGTGCCGACTGCGAACCCGGGACCGAGCAGGTAACTCGTGGACCAGATCGCGGCGTTCGGCGCGTAGGCGAGGCTGACCAGGGTGACGCCCGCCTGACCGGCCACCCCGGTCCGGTAGGCCCCGATCATGTCCGCCGCGTCGCCGCCCCCGGTGGCCACCGCCAGACCGGCGGCTCCGGCCCCCGCCCCGAGGAGCAGCAGGCCGGCGACCAGGCCGGTGCGGACGCCGTCGCGCAGCGCCGCCGGCGCGCGCTCGGCGAGCAAGCCGGCCACGCCGGTGGTGCGCACCGCGCCGACCAGGGCGGCCACCGTGCCGAGCAGCGCGCAGGAGAGCCCGGCGCGAACCGGTGACACGCCCGGGCCGCCCAGGCCGACCAGCACCGCGGCGAGCAGGCCGAGCAGCGCGTACGCGATGCCGACCGCCACGGCCGCGGCGAGCGCACGGCGCGGCGAGCGGCCACCGCGCGCGCCGATCGCCCGGCTGACGTGCACACCGGCCCGGGCCAGCCGCCACACCACGAGCGCGGTCAGCGCGAGCGGGGCGAGCCCGAGCGGCCCCGCCTCGGTGGGCAGCGGGACGCCGTGGCCGAGCAGCCAGCCGGCCAGGCCGGCGCGCAGGGCACCGGTGACCGACCCGGCGTCCTCGCTGAGCTGGGCGAGGCCGAGCACGATCGCGACCGGCAGGTACGACGTGAGCGCCGCCCCGAAGGCGGCCACGGCGGCGGCCACGGCCAGCGGGGCGCGGCCGCGCGGTGGTCCGTCGGACCGTGGGCGGGGCACCCGCCCGCCGGGCACGCCACGACCGGGCGGGCGGTTGTCGGCGGCGACCGCGCCGGTCCGGCGGGATCGATCAGGGGTGAGGTCGGACATCGAGGTCTACTCTGGCACGTCAGACGCCCGGTGGCAGTCCGATACCGCCCGGGGACGGCGGCGAGTTCCGCCATCCACGGCCGGCCGGGCGTCCGCCCGGTCTAGCCTCGGCGCAGGACGTGACGCCGTCGCGGCCCCGATCGTGGCGGGAGGTCGCCGTGGGTTCGCCGTACCCGCCGCCCCCAGCGGCCCGCGGGCGCGACCGCACCACGCTCTGGGGTGTGCTCGGCGTCGTCCTCGGGCTGATCTGCTGCGGGATCCTCGGCATCATCTTCGGCTACCTGTCCGTCCGGGACGCCCGGCGGTACGGCAACTCGCCGGTGCTCGGCTACGTCGCCGTGGCGCTCGGCGTGGTCAACCTCGTCGCCGGGGCGTTCCTGCGGGCGACGGGGAACTATCCGTTGTGGCGTAACGGCTGAGGGGGTCGACCGCCGGTCGACCCCCTCAGCGCGAGACGCACTCCGCTCAGCCGGCGGACATGATCTCCCGCATCAGGCGGGCGGTCTCGGTCGGCGTCTTGCCGACCTTCACGCCGACCGCCTCCAGCGCCGCCTTCTTCGCGTCGGCGGTGCCGGCCGAGCCGGAGATGATCGCACCGGCGTGGCCCATGGTCTTGCCGGGCGGCGCGGTGAAGCCGGCGATGTAGCCGACGACCGGCTTGGTGACGTTGGCCTTGATGAACTCGGCGGCCCGCTCCTCGGCGTCGCCGCCGATCTCACCGATCATCACGATCGCGTCGGTGTCCGGGTCGGCCTGGAACGCGGCGAGCGCGTCGATGTGGGTGGTGCCGATGATCGGGTCACCACCGATGCCGACGCAGGTGGAGAAGCCGATGTCCCGCAGCTCGTACATCATCTGGTAGGTCAGCGTGCCGCTCTTGCTGACCAGGCCGATCCGGCCGCTGCCGGTGATGTCGGCCGGGATGATGCCGGCGTTGGAGGCGCCCGGCGAGGCGATGCCGGGGCAGTTCGGGCCGATGATCCGGGTCCGCTCGCCCTTCGACACGTTGTACGCCCAGAGCGCGGCGGTGTCGTGGACCGGCACGCCTTCGGTGATGACGACGGCCAGCTCGATGCCGGCGTCGATCGCCTCGACCGCCGCGGCCTTCGTGAACTGCGGCGGAACGAAGATGACCGTGACGTCCGCCCCGGTCTCCTTCATCGCGTCCGCCACGCTGGCGAAGACCGGCAGCTCGGTGCCGTCGAAGTCGACCGTCTGACCCGCCTTGCGCGGGTTGACGCCGCCGACGACGTTGGTGCCCGCCGCGAGCATCCGCTTGGTGTGCTTGGAACCCTCGGACCCGGTCATGCCCTGCACGATGACCTTCGAGTCCTTGGTCAGCCAGATTGCCATGTGTCAGACCCCCGCAGCGGCCAGCTCGGCGGCCCGCTCGGCCGCGCCATCCATCGTGTCGACCCGCTCGATCAGCGGGTTGTTCGCGCCGTCGAGGATCGCCCGGCCGGCCTCCGCGTTGTTGCCGTCCAGCCGGACGACGAGCGGCTTGGTGACCTTCTCGCCACGCTGCTCCAGCAGGTCGAGCGCCTGCACGATGCCGTTGGCGACCGCGTCGCAGGCGGTGATGCCGCCGAAGACGTTGACGAAGACGCTCTTCACCGACGGGTCGGAGAGGACGATCTCCAGGCCGTTGGCCATGACCGCCGCGCTCGCGCCGCCACCGATGTCGAGGAAGTTGGCCGGCTTGACGCCGCCGTGCCGCTCGCCCGCGTACGCGACCACGTCGAGGGTCGACATCACGAGACCCGCGCCGTTGCCGATGATGCCGACCTCACCGTCGAGCTTGACGTAGTTGAGGTCCTTCTCCTTGGCCGCCTGCTCCAGCGGGTCCACCGAGGCCTGGTCGACCAACGCCTCGTGGTCCGGGTGCCGGAAGCCGGCGTTCTCGTCCAGGCTGATCTTGGCGTCGAGCAGCAGCAGCTTGCCGTCGCCGGTCTTGGCCAGCGGGTTCACCTCGACGAGGGTGGCGTCCTCGGCCACGAAGGCCTTCCACAGCCCGACCGCGACGTCGACGACCTGGTCGGCGACCTCGGCCGGGAAGCCGGCGGCGGTGACGATCTCCCGCGCCTTGGCCTCGTCCACCCCGGCGACCGCGTCGATCGGCGCCTTCACGACCTTGTCCGGGGTCTCCGCGGCGACCTGCTCGATGTCCATACCGCCGGCCACGCTGGCGATGCAGAGGAACGTGCGGTTCGCCCGGTCGAGCAGGTAGGAGAAGTAGTACTCCTCCGCCACGTCCGCGGTCACCGTGATCATGACCTTGTGGACGGTGTGGCCCTTGATGTCCATGCCGAGGATGTCGGTGGCCCGGGCCACCGTCTCCTCCGCGCCCTCGGCCAGCTTCACGCCGCCGGCCTTGCCCCGACCGCCGACCTTCACCTGCGCCTTGACGACCACCCGACCGCCGAGGCGATCGGCGATGGCGCGGGCCTCCTCCGGGGTAGTGGCGACGCCGCCGGCGAGCACGGGCAAGCCGTGCCGCTCGAACAGGTCCCGCCCCTGGTACTCGTACAGGTCCACGATTGCGCGTCCCGTCCCGTCTCCGCGGCGCGCCGTCGCGCCGCCACCAGCGTTCGAAAACAGTTTGACGCCTGTCATCAGTTGAAACAGGCCATTGGCCGCAGCCTAGCGAGGTCACCACCGGGGGCAACCGAGCGGGTGCGCGGTGTGCGGTAATGCACAGCCGCCGGCTCACATCCGGAACCGCCGATCCGCGGGCCATCCGGACCGCGCGGGCCGGGACGGCGCGTCGGCGTCCGGCGACGGGCACGGGAGCAGGGACGACGGACACCGCGACGGCGGGCCGCGTTCAGCCTTTCGAGGGATGTTGGCGGAGGGCGTAACCCCGCCGTCGGGGCTTCGTTGAGTCAGGTGTCGGAGCGCTGGTCAGTGCGACGACAGGAGAAACGGCCGATGCCCTGTCGGTCGAGGGGTGGCGGCGGGGCATCGTGCATAGAGGGGCCGGACGTGTGAGGGGTGCGTCCGGCCCCTCCCCCTGTCCGCCTCCGGTTCGGCGCCCGCCGCGCGGCCGTGCACGGACCGGCGAGCCCGGCGCGCCGACGTCCGCCCGGCCGGCCTCCCGGCCGGGGCTCAGCTCACCGGCTGCGCGACGTTCTGTCGCACCCATTCCACGATCGACTGGGTGGTGGCACCCGGGGTGAAGATCTTCGCGACGCCGAGCTGCTCCAGCTCCGGGATGTCGGCGTCCGGGATGATGCCGCCGCCGAACACCACGATGTCGCGCGCGTCGCGCTCGGCGAGCAGTTCGAGCACCCGCCGGAAGAGCGTCATGTGCGCGCCGGAGAGCACGGAGAGACCGACCGCGTCGGCGTCCTCCTGGATGGCGGTCTCCACGATCTGCTCCGGAGTCTGGTGCAGGCCGGTGTAGACGACCTCCATGCCCGCGTCCCGGAGGGCACGCGCGACCACCTTCGCGCCGCGGTCGTGGCCGTCCAGACCTGGCTTGGCGACGACGACCCGAATACGAGAGCTCATCAGCGCACACCTTTCACCGGCTCGACAGCCTCCACCTGAACGAACGGTAACCCGCCGGACGGACCCCGGGAAATCCGGGCCGGCAAACCCGGGACTTCGGCACGGAGTCACCGGGTCGCCGAACGGTCCGCCCGTCGTCGGCGGCCGGGGTGGTCGGGCGACCTTCCCTGTCGACGCAGGTAGCCTGCCCGCCGGCCGGTTCCCGCAGCGGTCCACGTCAAGGCGGACGAGTCCGCCGTACCGGTCACGCTGCGCGACGAACGGGTAGTAACGGGGGCACCGTTCGGCGGCGCGAGACATGACAATCACGGACGCAAACGGACAAGTTGACACGCCAATTCGGCGCTCCGGCTTGTGACTCGTGTGGTGGTTGGCTAACGTGTCCACGGTTGTCATCAGGTCCAAGGACGGGTGACGACGCGGCCAGCAGATGTTCACCGCAACGTTCCCGAACGTCCGCGAAGCCGCTTCGGAACCCCGACAACGGAGGGTGTGCGTGCGCCAGCGCCTGTCGTCTGAGCCCGATAGATATCGTGGTCGCCGCCGCGTCCCCACCCCACCGCGGAGCCGCTACGCCGCCGTCGTCACCACCGCCTTCGTCGGAGCGGGTGTCGTCGCCCTCGGCGCGAGCGCCATGCCCGACGCCAAGAGCGTCAGCCCCACGGTTCTCGACGAGCTCCGTCAGGCCTCGATCACCAGCCAGGACGCCGCAGCCCGCGGTGAGGCCGCCGACCGCGCCTCCCGCGACAGCGCCCGGGGCGAGGAGGCCGGCGAGCGGGACGTCTGGCTCCTGCCGCTCCAGGGTTACGACTTCAACTCGCCCTACGGCATGCGCTGGGGCAAGCTGCACACCGGCGCCGACCTGGTCGCCCCGGAGGGCACCCCCTACGTCGCGATCCACGCCGGCACCGTCACCAAGGCCGGCTGGTTCGGCGGCTACGGCAACGCCGTGATCGTCCAGCACCCGGACGGCAGCGAGGCGATCTACGGCCACTCCTCCGCCGTGAGCGTGCGGGAGGGCCAGCAGGTCAAGGCGGGCGACCAGCTCGGACTGGTCGGCAACACCGGCCACTCCTACGGCTCCCACCTGCACCTCGAGGTGCATGTCAAGGGCGAGCCGGTGGACCCGGTGCCGTGGCTCCAGGAGCGCGGAGTGGACATCAAGATGCAAATCGAGACGATCTACAACGAGGTGCCGGCGTCCTGACGCTGCGTACCGACCGTTGACCGCCCGGACCTCCCGGTCCGGGCGGTTTTTCGTTGCTCGTCGCCGGGCGAAGTAGCCTGCGCCACATCCAGAGGTGTGACCGGCGACACCCACCCGCATGATCAGCTAATGGGTGGAACCGGACACGACGCCGGATACCGGGGCGCCCAGCCGGGCGGACGCCCGGCCGCCTTCCCACCCCCTGACCTGCCGAAACGCGTGTCACACCAGGATCGGTCAGTCCGATGCCCTCGACACGTGAGGTCCCCCGTGCAGGAAGAAGACACGACCATCCAGAACGATCGCCGCGACGACCCGGAGGTGATCCGGCACCGGGCGCTGCCCAGCCGCCGTACCCGCCTCCTCGTGGTCGGAGCGGTCGCCGCGGTCGGCCTCGCCGTCGCCGGCGTGGCGGTCGCCGCGACGGGCGACGAGCCCGCACCGAAGACGGTCGCCGTCGACGCGCAGGCCCGCGCCGAGGCGGTCGACCGCGCCGACCGCTCGGCCCGCGAGTCGCCGGCCCCGGTCACCCCGTCGGCCAGCCCGGCCAGCCCGACACCGAGCCCGTCCACCGCCACCCCGAAGGCGAAGGCGACGACCACCACGCCGAAGCCGAAGAAGACCACGAAGCCCAAGCCGGCCTGGGTCATCCCGATGAAGGGCGCCCAGATCACCTCCTGCTTCGGCCAGCGCTGGGGCACGCTGCACGCGGGCATCGACTTCGCGATGCCGGCCGGCACCCCGATCCACGCCGCAGCCGCGGGCACCGTCGTCAAGGCCGGCGATGCCGGCGACGGGTACGGCAACTCGGTCTTCATCGACCACGGCAACGGCTACCTCACCCACTACGCCCACCAGAGCCGCCTGGCGGTCGCCGTGGGCGACAAGGTCAGCGCCGGCGAGGTCATCGGCTACGAGGGCTCCACCGGCGATTCCACAGGCCCGCACCTGCACTTCGAGGTGCACCAGGGCCAGATGTGGAACCAGATCGACCCCGCACCGTTCCTGCGCGCGCGGGGCATCAACGTGGCCTGCTGACGGCCACGGCACGAGGAGGGGCCCGGTCCGGTACGCCCGGACCGGGCCCCGCCGTCAGAGCTTGTCGATCGGGGCGTGTCGCAGCACCAGCCACATGGTCTGGTCGCCGAAGTCGATCTGCGCCCGGGCGCCCGGCCCGTGCCCCTCGACGGCCAGCACCCGGCCCAGCCCGTAGCGCTGGTGGTTGACCCGGTCCCCGGCGGCCACCTTGGGCGCCTGCGGCAGCTCACTGGCCGTGGTCAGCCGGCTGGCGTCCACTCCGAGTCGCTTCGCCAACTGGGCCGCCTTCGGCGTACCCCCGTTGAAGCCGCCGCGCCCGCCGGGCGCGCGGTCCGCGCGGCCTCCGACGCCGCCGCCCCCGCCGGCCCACGAGGTGTACGACCCCTCGGTGCGCTCCCAGCGCACCAGCTCCGGCGGCAACTCCTCCAGGAAGCGGGAGGGCGGGTTGTAGGCCGGCTGCCCCCACGCCGAGCGGGTGACCGCGCGGGAGAGGTAGAGCCGCTGGCGGGCCCGCGTGATCCCGACGTAGGCGAGCCGCCGCTCCTCCTCCAGCTCCCTGGTGTCGCCGAGCGAGCGCAGGTGGGGGAAGACGCCGTCCTCCAGGCCGCTCAGGAACACCACGGGGAACTCGAGCCCCTTGGCGGTGTGCAGGGTCATCAGGGTGACCACGCCCTGGTGGTCCGGGTCGTCGGTGGGCAGCTGGTCGGCGTCGGCGACCAGCGCCACCTGCTCCAGGAAGCCGGCCAGGGTGGCCCGCTCCCCCTCCGCCCCGGTGGCCTCGATGCGCTCGGTGTATTCCCGGGCGACGCTGACCAGCTCCTGGAGGTTGTCGACCCGGCCCGCGTCCTGCGGGTCGAGGCTCTCCTCCAGCTCGGTGAGGTAGCCGGAGCGGGTCAGCAGCGCCTCCAGGACCTCCTCCGGAGTGCCGGTCTCGGCCAGCTCGCGGGCGCCGTCGAGCAGGGCCACGAAGTCGGCGATGCCGTTGGCCGCCCGGGTCGAGATGCCCGGGGCGTCCTTGGCCCGGCGCAGCGCGGCGCCGAACGAGATCCGGTCGCGGCTGGAGAGCGCCTCCACGCACGCCTCGGCCCGCTCGCCGATGCCCCGGCGGGGGGTGTTGAGGACACGGCGGAGGCTCACCGTGTCGTCGTCGTTGACCACCGAACGCAGGTAGGCCAGCGCGTCGCGGACCTCCTTGCGCTCGTAGAAGCGCACCCCGCCGACGACCTTGTAGGGCAGGCCGACCCGGATGAACACCTCCTCGAAGACCCGTGACATGGCGTTGGTGCGGTAGAAGACCGCCACGTCGCCCGGGCGGGTGTCGCCCTCGTCGACGAGCCGGTCGATCTCCCGGGCCACCCAGTCCGCCTCGGCGTGCTCGGTGTCGGCGACGTAGCCGACGATCTGCTCACCGGCCCCGGCGTCGCTCCACAGCCGCTTGGGCTTGCGGGACGTGTTGCGGTCGATCACCGCGTTGGCGGCGTTGAGGATCGTCTGGGTGGAGCGGTAGTTCTGCTCCAGCAGGATCGTCCGGGCGTCGGTGAAGTCGCGCTCGAACTCCAGGATGTTGCGGATCGTCGCGCCGCGGAACGCGTAGATCGACTGGTCGGCGTCGCCCACCACGCACAGCTCGGCCGGCGGGATCCCCTCGGTGCCGGAGACCAGCTCCTTGATCAGCACGTACTGGGCGTGGTTGGTGTCCTGGTACTCGTCGACCAGCACGTGCCGGAACCGGCGCCGGTAGCTCTCGGCCACGTGCGGGTGGGACTGGAGCAGGTGCACCGTGGTCATGATCAGGTCGTCGAAGTCGAGCGCGTGCGCCTCCCGCAGCCGCCGCTGGTAGAGCGTGTAGGCCTCGGCCAGGGCCCGCTCGTTCGGGCCCTTCGCCCGGGCGGCGAACTCCTCGGGGTCGACCAGCTCGTTCTTCAGGTTCGAGACCTGGGCCGCCAGGCCCCGGGCCGGGTAACGCTTCGGGTCGAGATCGAGCTCGCGGGCGACCAGCTGCATCAGGCGGCGCGAGTCGTCGGCGTCGTAGATGGAGAAGGTCGACTTCAGCCCGGCGTGCTCGTGCTCGGCGCGCAGGATCCGGACGCACGCGGAGTGGAAGGTCGACACCCACATCAGCCGGGCCCTCGGGCCGACCAGGGAGGCGACCCGCTCCTTCATCTCGCCCGCGGCCTTGTTGGTGAACGTGATCGCGATGACCTCCCCGGGATGCACGTCCCGGGCGGCGAGCAGGTAGGCGATCCGGTGGGTGAGCACCCGGGTCTTCCCGGACCCGGCGCCGGCCACGATCAGCAGCGGCGAGCCGGCGTGGGTGACCGCGTCGCGCTGGGGGCCGTTGAGCCCGGTGAGCAGTGCCTTCGGGTCGAGACGGCTGGACGCCGACCCGGGCCGGTGCGGACGGGTCGGCGCGCGCTCGGGCGCGGGCGGGGACGCGGGGATGTCGAAGAGAGGATGCATCGCACGGCGAGTCTATGCCGCCCGCCGGACACTTCCCGAGCGAGCGCGCCGGCCGGCGTCTCGGGCCTCGGCACGGCGGGCCGGTGTCGCGGGCCGGATCTCCGGGTGCGTTGTCGCACTCCGTGCGGCCGGATTCCTTGCGCGAGGGCACCCCGGCTGGGCATACTCGACGGCGTGATCGGTCAGCGCTACTACTTTTACTACGGCACCGGGAGTCCGGCAGCCGTAGGTCGCGCCTGATCAACAGACCTGCGAGAAGCCCCGGGCTCCTGGAGCCCGGGGCTTCGTCGTCCCGGGATCCGGGCTCCGGGCCCGACGTCCGAGGGGGACGGCGATGATGACAGACGTGGTGGAGCAGAACGGCGGCCCGGCGCGATCCGGTGCGTCCGGCGCGGCGGAAGAGCCGCCGTCGTCCGGGTCGCCCGCCGATCCCGCGGCCGGAGGGCCCGAGGGTGGCACCGGCCCGGCGGGCGATCTGGACGACGCGGCGAACGGCCGGCCCGGGGACCGACCGGTGGACGCCGGCACGAAGGAGCCCGTCGCCGCGGCCCAGATCGTCGCCATCCGGGAGCGGATCGACCAGATCGACCAGGCGCTCATCGACCTGTGGCAGGAGCGAGCGAGCCTGTCCCAGCAGGTCGGCGCGACGCGCATGGCGTCCGGCGGCACCCGCCTGGTGCTCTCCCGCGAGCGGGAGATCCTCGAACGGTTCCGGCGGGCCCTCGGCGCCGACGGCACCCAGCTCGCCCTGCTCCTTCTCCGAGCCGGCCGCGGGCCGCTCTGACCCCTCCCGGCCCGGCCGCGCGGCGGGTCCGGATACGCGGAACCGCCTGTCACCGACGGCGACAGGCGGTTCCGGTGGGGGGATCAGACCTCGTGGGTGGCCACGATCTCCCGCTTCTCGGCGAAGTGGCAGGCACTCGGGTGGTCCGAGCCCTGCCGGATCTGCAGCAGCGGCGCCTGCTGGGCGCAGATGTCCTGCGCCTTCCAGCACCGGGTGCGGAAGCGGCAGCCCGACGGCGGGCTCACCGGCGACGGCACGTCACCGGTGAGGCGGATGATCGCCTTGTGCTCGCGCACGGTCGGGTCCGGCACCGGCACCGCGGAGAGCAACGCCTGGGTGTACGGGTGCGTCGGCCGCTCGTAGATCTCGTCCTCGGTGCCCACCTCGACGATCTTGCCGAGGTACATCACCGCGACCCGGTCGGAGAGGTGCCGCACCACCGACAGGTCGTGCGCGATGAAGACGTACGACAGGCCGAACTCGCCCTGGAGCTGCTCCAGCAGGTTCATCACCTGCGCCTGGATCGACACGTCCAGCGCCGACACCGGCTCGTCGCAGACGATGATCTCCGGACGCAGGGCGAGCGCCCGGGCGATGCCGATGCGCTGCCGCTGACCGCCCGAGAACTGGTGCGGGTACCGGTTGATGTGCTCCGGGTTCAGGCCGACCAGGTCGAGGAGTTCCTTGACCTTGTTGCGGCGGCTGCCCTTCGGGGCCACCTCGGGGTGGATCTCGAACGGCTCGCCGACCAGGTCACCCACCGTCATCCGCGGGTTCAGCGAGGTGTACGGGTCCTGCATGACCAGCTGGATCTGCCGGCGCAGGCGGCGCAGGCCGCCACCGGAGAGCTTGGAGATGTCCTGACCCTTGTAGAGCACCTTGCCGGCGGTCGGCTTCTCCAGGTTCATCAGCACCCGGGCCAGCGTCGACTTGCCGCAGCCGGACTCACCGACGACGCCGAGCGTCTCACCCTGACGCAGGTCGAAGGAGACCCCGTCAACGGCCTTGACCTGGCCGATGGTCTTCTTGAACACCACGCCGCGCGTGACGGGGTAGTGCTTGACCAGGTCGCGGACCTCGAGGATGTTCTCAGTCACGGTTCACCAGCTCCTCGGCGAAGTGGCAGGCGCTGGCCCGGCCGGCGCCGATCTGCAGCAGCGGCGGCACCTTCTCCCGGCACACCGGCTGCGCCATGGGGCAGCGCGGGTTGAACGGGCAGCCCGGCGGGATGTTCATCAGGTTCGGCGGGAGGCCCTTGATGGTGCGGAGCTGCTGCCCCTTCTCGTCCAGACGCGGGATCGAGTTGAGCAGGCCGAGGGTGTACGGGTGCGCCGGCTTCGCGTACAGGTCGTAGACGTCGGCTTCCTCGACGATCCGCCCCGCGTACATGACCGCGATCCGGTCCGCGACGTCGGCGACCACGCCGAGGTCGTGGGTGATCAGGATCATGCCCATCTGCCGCTCGCGCTGGAGCTCGGCCAGCAGGTCCATGATCTGGGCCTGCACGGTCACGTCGAGCGCGGTGGTCGGCTCGTCCGCGATCAGCACCTCGGGGTCGAGCGCCAGCGACATGGCGATCATCGCCCGCTGGCGCATGCCGCCGGAGAACTGGTGCGGGTAGTTGCTGAACCGGCCCTTGGCGTTCGGGATCTTGACCTGGTCGAGCATCTCGATCGCGCGCTTCTTGGCGTCCGAGCGGCTCAGGCCACGGCGGACCCGGAACTGCTCGGCGATCTGGAACCCGACGGTGAAGACCGGGTTCAGCGCGGAGAGCGCGTCCTGGAAGATCATCGCGATGCCCTCGCCACGGATGCGGCGACGCTCCTCGAAGGACATCGTCAGCATGTCCTTGCCGTGGAAGCGCACCTGACCGCCGGTCACGTGACCGGGCGGCGTGTCGAGGATGCCCATGATGGTCTGCGCGGTGACGCTCTTACCGGAGCCGGACTCGCCGAGCACGGCGAGGGTCTCCCCCGCATCGACGTGGTACGTGACCCCGTTGATGACCTTGGCGACGCCGTCGCGGGTACGGAACTCCACCCGGAGGTCGTCGACCTCGAGCAGGCGGCCGGTGGGGCGCCCGGAGGCGCCCGCGGCGGACTGCTCGGACACGAGAATGTCGGACAACTGGATCGCCCCTAGCGGAGTTTCGGATCGAGGGCCTCGCGGACCGCCTCACCGAGCATCACGAAGCTCAGCACGGCGGCGACGAGGAACGCGGCGGGGAAGAACAGCAGGTACGGGGCCACCCGGATCAGGTTCTGCGCCTCGTTGATGATGATGCCCCAGGAAACCACCGGCGACTTGAGGCCGACGCCAAGGAACGAGAGCGTGGCCTCCGCGCCGATGAACGAGCCGACCATGATCGTGCCGTACACCAGGATCGGTGCCAGGCAGTTCGGCAGCAGGTGCTTGAGGATGATCCGGCCGGTGCCGGCACCCAGCGCGCGGGCCGCGACGATGTAGTCGGCCTCCTTGGTGGCGAGCACCGAGGAACGCATGAGCCGCATGACCACCGGCCAGCTCAGCACGACGAGCGACGCGATGACCAGGAACTTGATCTTCCACTCGCTGTTGCTGGTGCCCGACCCGTTGAACGTGGTCAGGATGACGATCGCACCGAGCACGAACGGCAGGCCGAAGAAGACGTCGGCGACCCGGGACAGGAGGGCGTCCACCCAGCCGCCGCGGTAGCCGGCGATCATGCCCATCGTGCCGCCGATCAGCAATGTGCCGAAGACCGAGAGCAGCGCCACCACGATCGAGGCGTTGGCGCCGTAGATGGTCCGGGCGAAGACGTCGCGGCCCTGGATGTCGTAGCCGAACCAGGCGTCGCCCGAGGGCTTGCCGAGGCTCCGGCTCAGCTCTCCGTAGTCGGGGCTGGCCGAGGTGAAGAGCGACGGGAAGGCGGCCATCACCACGAAGATCACGATGAAGGTCGCGGAGATCCAGAAGAGCGGCTTGCGCCGCAGGTCCCGCCACGCGTCGCCGAGCAGGCCGCGGGGCTTCTCCCGGCGGGCGTTGTCCGGCAGGCCGGCGTTGGTCGGGCCGCCGATCTCGGTCGGCTGGTGCGCCGGTGGTGTCGAGACGATCGACGCGGTGCTCGGGTCACTCATGCCGTCACCTCTCCCCGCTCGGTGCCGGCCTGAGTGGCCCGGCACGCTGCGTTGATGATTCGTTCGCGGCGCTCACTCATAGCGGATCCTCGGGTCCAGGGCGGCGTACAGCAGGTCCACCAGCAGGTTCATCAGGAGATAGACGAGCACCAGGATCACCACGATGGAGACCACGGTGGCGCTCTCCTTGGTGACGATCGACCGGTACACGACGCGACCGATGCCGTTGATCTGGAAGATGCCCTCGGTGACGATGGCGCCGCCCATCAGGGCACCCAGGTCGGTGCCGAGCAGCGTGACCACCGGGATCAGCGAGTTGCGGAGCAGGTGCACGCCCACCACGCGGCGCATCGGCAGGCCCTTGGCGATCGCCGTACGCACGTAGTCGGAGCGGCGGTTCTCGGCGATGCTCGTCCGGGCGACCCGGGCGATGTACGCCATGGAGGCGCTACCCAGCACGAAGCCGGGGACGATCAGCTCGGAGATCCGCATCTCGTTCGAGACGGTGGGCTCGACGATGTGCCACTGCACACCGAGCACCCACTGGAGCACGAAACCGATCACGAAGATCGGAAGCGCGATGAGGAAGAGCGTGGAGACCAGGACCAGGTTGTCCAGGAAGCCGTTACGCCGCAGGCCCGTCACGACACCGGCGGTGAGACCGATGATCGCCTCGATCGCCAGGGCCACCAGGGCCAGCTTCAGCGTGTTCGGGTACGCCGTGGCGATGATGTCGTTGATCGAGCGGCCGCCGAAGGTGGTACCGAAGTCACCCTGGAAGAGGTTCTTCATGTAGTTGGCGTACTGCACGATGAGGGGCTGGTCCAGCTGGAACTTCTCGGTCATCATCGCGACGAATCCGGGCGGGCACGGGCGTTCGCCGCACTTGCCGGCGAAGGGGTCGCCGGGCACCGACCAGACCAGCCAGTAGATCAGGAAGGTCGTTCCGATGAAGACCGGGACGAGTTGGAGCAGCCGTCTCAACAGATAACGGCCCATGGGGTGGTCCTCCAGACAGGGGGCGCGTCGGCGACCGACACGCGTGACGACGTGTCGAGGGGTATTTTGCACCCCTCGCGGAACGGCCCCAGGTCGGGCTCACCTTGTAGGTGAGCCCGACCTGGGTCAGACCGTGACCGTTCGGATCAGAGCTCGACGGAGGTGATGTCGATCTCGCCGACGTTGGTCAGCTCCACCTTCTTGATCTTGTCCGAGTGGCCCGACTGCTGGCCCTGGAAGTAGACCGGGATGGACGGAACGTCCTGGTCGATCTTGGCAACAGCCTCGGCGAACTTGGCGTGCGAGGCCTCCAGGCTCGGAGCGCCGCTCGCCTCCTTGGCCAGCGCGTCGACCTCCGGGTTGCTGTACTGGCCGTCGTTCGAGGAACCACCGGTCACGTAGAGCGGGTTGACCCAGTTCTCCACGTCCGGGTAGTCCTGCTGCCAACCGGCGCGGTACGGGCCCTTCATCTTGTGGGCGTTGATCTGCTCACGGAAGACCGCGAAGGTCGGAACACCCTCGGCGCGAGCGTTGATCTGCAGGACGTTCTTCACGCTCTGCGCGACGGCCTCCATCCACTCCTTGTGGCTGGCGTCCGCGTTGTAGTAGAAGACCATCTCGCCCTGGAAGCCGCCGGCCTCGGCCAGGAGCCGCTTGGCCTCGTCCGGGTTGTAGGCGCAGGCGGTGCAGTTCTTCTCCTTGGCGCCCGGGGTCAGCGGGTTGGCCCAGCTGTCGGCCGGAGTGCGGTTGCCGAAGAAGATCTTCTCGGTGATCTCCTGCCGGTTGATCGCCAGCGAGACCGCCTTGCGCAGCTTCGGGTTCTTGAAGCGCGCGTCGTAGATCGGGAAGGCGATGATGCCGGTGGACGGGGTGACGGACTGGATGGCCTTGTCACCCAGGTCGGTCTTCCACTTGTCGCCGGCGAGCGCCGACTGCGGAACCTGCTGCTGGAAGTCGAGGTTGCCCGCGAGCAGGTCGTTGTAGGCCGCCGTGTCCTGCTGGTACAGCTTGACGTCGACGTCCTTGATCTTCATCTTGTCGCGCAGGGTGTAGTCGTCGAAGCGCGTCAGCTTGATCGAGACGTCGTCTTCCCACGACACGAACTTCACCGGGCCGTTACCGATCGGCTTGCGGCCGAACTCGTCCGGCTTCTGGGTGAAGAACACGTCCGGCAGCGGCACGAACGCGCTGTAGCCGAGCTTGGTCGGGAACACCGCGGTCGGAGCGCCGAGGGTGACCTGGAAGGTGTAGTCGTCGACGACCTTCAGGCCGGACAGCTCCTTGGCCTTCGGCTCCGGGGCCGGCTTCGGGCCCTCGCCGTCCGGGTCCTCGGACTGGACGTCCTCGAAGCCGGCGATGTCGGAGAAGAAGCTGGAGTTCTGCGCGCCGTTCGGCGAGTAGGCAGCCCAGTTCCAGGCCTTGGTGAAGTTCGCGGCCTTGACCTCGGTGCCGTCGTGGAACTTCAGGCCCTTCTTGATCTTGATCTCGTAGACCTTGGAGTCCGTGGTCGTGATCGACTCCGCGACGGCGTTCTGCGGCGCGCCACCGTTGTTCGGGTACTCGACCAGGCCGGTCCACAGGTAGTCGATGATCGCGCCACCACCGGTCTCGGTGGTGTTCGCCGGAACCAGGGGAACCTCCGGCTGGGTGCCGTCGATGACGATGGCGCCGTCGGCGCTGTTGCTGGCGTCGCCGCCATTGTCGCTGCCCGAGCAGCCCGACGCGATGAGCGCGACTGCCGCGCCCAGCGCGATCGCGCTACCCGTTCGCTTCGAGACTCTCATTCCGAGGGGCCTCCTCTTTCTAACCTGGTTCCGTCGTGGGTTTCACGCACGTCTGGGGGTGACGCCAAGGCGACCCGGCCAGGGGTCGCCGAAACCACTGCCAAATCGGGACACCTATGTACCGATCCGCCGGGCCACCTCACCCGGTCGGACTCGGCACTGCGCACGCTTGGCACCCACGGACCGTCACGAGAGCAGCGGGCGTGGTCTTCGAGCCGTACGGAGTGCCTCGCACCGGGGGCGAGGTGCTTGCCACTGTGACACCCACCGGCCGCTTCCGTGAAGGTGCCGTTATCAAGCCGTTAGTTGGCCGCCACGTTGCCGATACTTGAGAAAAGATCACGAACCGCGTGTCTCATACCGCTCTGAGCAGGTAAGACATGGTCCCGCCGCAGTCTCGCTCGGCGCGTACGCTCAGGTCCTGTGACCTTCCCCGCCTCCGCTCCGGTGCTCTCCGACGTCGTTCGCGCACTGGCCGTTTTTGCCCATCCGGATGATGTCGACTTCGGCTGTGCGGGGACGATCGCCGGCTGGGTGGATGAGGGTATCGAGGTCGCCTACCTCCTCGCCACCCGGGGTGACTCGGGCGGCTTCGACGACACCGACCGGGCGGAGATGCCCCGACTGCGTGCGGCGGAGCAGCGCGCCGCCGCCGCGGCGGTCGGCGTCCGGCAGGTCGAGTTCCTCGACGGCTACCCGGACGGCACGCTGGCCCCGACCCTGGCGCTGCGCCGCGACATCACCGCCGCGATCCGCCGGTTCCGCCCCGACCGGGTGCTCACCAGTTCGCCGTTGCGCCGCTGGGAGCAGCTCACCGGCCCCAGCCACCCGGACCACCTGGCGGTCGGCGAGGCCACCACCTGCGCCATCTACCCCGACGCCCGCAACCGGTTCGCACACCCGGAGCTGCTCGCCGAAGGGCTGGAGCCCTGGGTGGTTCGCGAGGTCTGGTACGCCGGCGGGCCCGGACCGGACCACGCGGTCGACGTGACCGACCGGTTCGACCGCAAGCTCGCGGCGCTGCGCGCGCACCGGTC
Source organism: Micromonospora krabiensis (assembly GCF_900091425.1). Lineage (GTDB taxonomy): Bacteria > Actinomycetota > Actinomycetes > Mycobacteriales > Micromonosporaceae > Micromonospora > Micromonospora krabiensis. The sequence goes on along the minus strand of NZ_LT598496.1, from coordinate 5,664,587 downwards.
GCAGACCGCGCACTTCGACGTGGAGCCCTGGATCCGGGACCGGCTCACGACCGTCGCCGACACCGCCGGACTGCCGCCCGGACGGCTGGCCGAGGCGTTCACCGTGCTGCGCACCGAGTGAGCCACGGGCGGACGATCGACACCCGCCGAGGGGTGCGCGCACACCAGGCCGGCGCCGGACAGACCTCGGCCCCGGCACCGCTCGCGCGGATGCCGGGGCCGAGGTGTGGTCGATCAGGCGGTGAAGCGGACCTTGCGGCGGCGCATCACCAGCACGGTGGCCGCGCCGGCGGCGAGCAGCAGCACGCCGATGGTGATCGCGGTCGCGATCGGCGAGCCGGTCAGCGGCAGCGCGCCGCCGTTGCTCGCCGGCGAGGTCGACGGCGCCGGGCTCTCACCCGGGGTCGTCGGCGTCGCGGAGGGGGAGACGGTGGTCGACGGCGACGGGCTGGCCGTGGCGGTCGGGGTCGGGCTGGCCGGGGTCGTCGGCGCGGCGGTGAAGCTGGCGCCGGCCTTGGCCGTCACCGTCTCGTCGGTGCTGCCGCCGAGGATGAGCTTCTGGTGCTTGTTCTTGCCCTTCGCGGACAGGAACACCCGGCCGAAGGAGACCGAGCCCTTGGCGGACAGGGTCACCTCGGCCTTGCCGGCCTCGGTGCCGGTCAGCCAGAACGTGCCACCGTTGGTGGTCGTGGTGATCGCCTTGCCGTCGACGTCGACGGCGGTGCCGCCGGTGACGGCGAGGGTGATGTCACCGGCCGGGCCGGTGACGGTGAAGGGGCCGGCCTTCTCGCCGACGGTGGCGGTGGCGGTGGCCGGGTCGACCTTCAGCTCCGCGCGCGGCTCGGGCTGGTCGGTGGCGCTGTTGACCAGGTAGTTGCGGACCTTCTGGACCACCTCGTACTGGCGCTGGCCGAGCAGGTCCTTGCCGTTGTTCGCCCAGTTGCCCAGCTCGATGCCGTCGCTGAAGTGCCAGACGGCGGTCTGGGTGCCGAAGTAGAGCAGCTTCTTCGCGTCCGCCTTCTCCGGCAGGGTGGCGCCGGCCGCGGCGAGCAGCTTCGCGGGGTCGGCGTTCGGGTAGCCGTGGGTGAGCACCCACTGCACCTTGCCGAGGTTCTTGACCTCGGACTCGCTCCAGGTGCCCTCGTTGTACCTGCCGTCGATCGCCACGCTCGTGTGGTAGTCGATGCAGAAGGCGGGCACCAGCTTGCCGTCGATCTTGAGGGCGAGCCCGCTGACGCTCTGCGCCTTGCCGTTGAGCATGAGCTTGACGCTGCCGCCCGTGCTCTTCGCGATGCCGGTGGCCGGCTCGTCGGCGGCGGCCGGGCCGGCGACGCCGAGCGCCAGCGCACCACCCGCGACGGCGGCCAGGGCGACCCGCGCCCACCGCCGTCCTCGTTGTCCGAACATCAGATCGTGTACCTCTCCCCAGGGGTTGCCCGCCTCCGGCGGGCATGCGTAGGTCACCGTTCCGCGGGGTCGTGGCACCACCCGCACGCGAGAACGTGACGGGGCATTATGGGACGCCAATTCGATCTTTGTCAGCCCCGGCCAGCGACATCCGTGGCATCTGTCCCATTTGTACGGGGAGAGGAATACCTCACACCAATCGACGGTCGGCCGCCCACCGCGAGAGCTCGTAGCGGTTGGACATCTGCAGCTTGCGCAGCACATTGGACACGTGCGTCTCGACGGTCTTGATCGAGATGAAGAGCTCCTTGGCGATCTCCTTGTACGCGTACCCCCGGGCGAGCAGTCGCAGCACCTCACGCTCGCGGTTGGTGAGCTGGTCCAGCTCCGGGTCGGCGACCGGCGCGTCCGGACGGGCCGCGAACGCGTCCAGCACGAAGCCGGCCAGCCGGGGACTGAACACCGCGTCGCCGTCGGCGACCCGACGGATCGCCGCGGTCAGCTCGTCCGGAGAGATCGTCTTGGTGACGTAGCCCCGGGCGCCGGCCCGGATCAACCCGATCACGTCCTCCGCCGCGTCCGAGACGCTCAGCGCCAGGAACCTGACCTGCGGGTGCGTACGCCGCATCGCCTCCAGCACCGCCCGACCACCGCCGTCCGGCATGTGTACGTCGAGCAGGACGACGTCCGGTGTCGTGGCGGCGATCCGGCTCACCGCCTCGGCCACCGTGCTGGCCTCGCCGACCACCTCGACGTGTGCGCCGAGTTCGGCGCGTACGCCCGCGCGGAACATCGCGTGGTCGTCCACGAGGAACACCCGCAGCCGCTCGGCGCGCGGGCCCCCCTCGTCGACCGGCTCCATCTGCTCGGCCATCGTCATCTGTCCCTTTCCGCCGTGGACGAGTCCCGGGAGATCGGCAGGATCAACCGGACCTCGGTCCCCTCCCCCGGCTCGGACCGGATCTCGGCCCGACCGCCGTGCCGCTTCATCCGCCCGATGATCGAACCGCGGACGCCGTGCCGGTGGTCCTCCACCGTATCGGGGTCGAAGCCCTTCCCCCGATCTCGCACGAACACGCTGACCTGATCGGGCTCGACCTCGGCGTAGAGGGAGATCGTCTGCACCGCGGCGTGCCGGGCGGCGTTCACCAGCGCCTCCCGGGCGGCGGCGACCAGCGCGCCCACCCGCTCGTCGGTCTCCCGGTCACCGACCACGACCGCCTCGACCGTGACCGCGAAGGTGTCCTCGACCTCGGCCGCGGCCTGCTCCAGCGCGGCGGCCAGCCGCTCGGTCGGCGACGCGGTGGGCTTGTAGAGCCAGTTGCGCAGCGACCGCTCCTGCCCGCGGGCCAGCCGCTGGACGGTCTTGACGTCGGCCGCGTTGCGCTGGATCAGGGCGAGGGTGTGCAGCACCTGGTCGTGCACCATCGCGGCCAACTCGGCCCGCTCCTGCTCGCGGATGCGCCCCTCACGCTCCGACCGCAGCTGGTTGTACGTCCGCCACAGCACCGGCGCCGCGACCACGCCGACACCGGCGAGGCCGACCAGCGCGAAGATCACGCCGTTGATCACCGCGTCGAAGTTCTGCGCCGGCGAGTAGACGGCGGCGACACCGATGATCCCCACCGCCACGAGCACCCCGCCGCCGATGAAGCGCAGGACGAAGGCCCGGCGGTCGCTCTCCTCGACGACCGCGCCGAGCCAGGGCACCGGCAGCGTCTCGCCCCACTGCCGGCGACGCTCCGGCGCGGACTGGTGCCAGATCACGCCGGCACCGACCGCGATGATCGCCACCAACCAGCCGGCGGTGCCCGCGGCGCCCACGGAGTCGAAGACCATCACCTGGACGAGGAGCACGCCCAGGCCGATCGCCACGAACGGCAGCAGTTGGGCCACGTCCCGGCGGGGCGGCACCCCTGGGTCACCGGGCCGCAGCGGCACGACGGCCCAGAAGGCGGCGTAGAGCAGCAGACCGAGCCCGCTCAGCCCGAGCAGGACCATGAAGGCGACGCGTACCCGCAGCACCGAGATGCCCAGATGGTCGGCGATGCCGGCGGCCACCCCGGCGGCCATCCGATGCTCCGGGGCGCGGTAGAGGCGCGGCGGCGGGCTTGCGGTGGTGATCGGAAACCCCCTGGTCAGGTGCGGCGTGGCGCGGGTCGCGCCCCGGAGTCCGGCGACGGCGGCCGGCCGGGGCCGGCGCGGACCGGCACCGGGTTCGATCGTCACACGCTGCGTCGCCCACCGACCACGGGGACGCCCCCGACATTCCGGCGGCCGGGATCTCAGGGTGGCGTCAGGGTCGGGTCCTGAGGCCGTTCGGGCGACCGGGGACGCAGGATCGAAGGCATGACCGAGGAAGCTGCCCAGCCGCCCCGCCCTCTGGCGGGTCAGCCGGGTGAACCACCGCCACCCCCGCCACCCGCGTCCACCGGCCCGGCCTCGACGGCCCCGACCGACGCGCGGCCCGCCGAGCCGGGCCCGACGAGCCCCGCCGAGGTGGCCGGCGCCTCGGACACCACGACCCACACCGCCCGTCCCCTCTCGGGCCCGGCGGGCTACGGCCCGGGGCCCGAGGCGTCGACCGGTCACACCGCGGGCGACACCGCCCCCGGCGGCCCGAGCTTCGGCGCGGGCGGTCCGACGGCCGGCCCGGGCGAACCGGTAGGCGCTCCCGGCTTCGGTGCGGGCACTCCGGCCGGTCCGGGCTTCGGCGCCGGTGGTCCGGGCTTCGGGGCTCCCTTCGGATACGGCGACCGTGTGCCCGGTGCCGGCGGCGCCGGTGGCACCCCGCCGCCACCCGGCGGGCAGTCGGGCGCCGCAGCCGGCCCACCGCCCGGCGGCACCGGCTTCACCTCGCGCTACGGCCTCGTCCGGCCCCGCGACGGGCGCTACCTGGCCGGCGTCTGCGCGGCCATCGGCCGCGCCACCAACACCGATCCGGTGCTCTGGCGGGTGCTGCTCGCCGTGCTCGGGTTCTTCGGCGGGATCGGCATCCTGGTGTACGTCGCCGCGTGGCTGATCATCCCCGGCGAGGGGGACACCGCGTCGCCGGTGGAGTCGATGCTCGGCCGAGGGCGGTCCAGCATGTCCCCGGTCACCGTGATCGTGCTCGGCATCCTGGTCGCGGTCGGCTTCGGCTACATCGTCACCGACGCGTTCCGGGCGGTTCTGCTCGGCGCGGCCATCCTGATCGGGGGCGCGCTGCTGCTCAACCGGCCGAACCGGGGTCCGCAGGCCGCCACGCAGGCCGGCCCGGTGCCCGGTGCGCCGCCCGGCCCGGTGCCGCCGGTCGCCTACCCGGCCCCGGAGCGTTTCGCCGCGCCGCCGACCGTCGACCTGGCCGGTGGACCCGCCACGGCGGCGCCCGGTGTGGTCCCGGCGTCGGTGCCGGCCGGCACCGGTCACCCGGTCAGCGCTCCGCACGGGGGGAGCGCTGCGCACGGGGCTGTCCCCGTCTCCGGCGGCGCGCCGGTCCCGGCTCCCGCGCCGGTCTCCGGGCAGCCCGCCGAGGCCACCGCGCAGCTGCCGGCCTGGTCGCCGGGCACCGGTGACACGGCCAGTTGGCCCAGCGCACCCACGACGGCCTCCGCCTGGTCGACGGCGGCCTCCGCGCAAACGCCGACGAGTGCGACTCCGGCCGGCACCGACTATCCGCCGGCCGCGCCGCTGCCCCCGGCCGGCTACCGGCCGCCGTTCGCCCCGCACGGCCCGTACGCGTCGCAGTCCACCTACCCGCCGCCCAAGCCCCCGAAGCCGGCGAAGCCACCGAAGCGGCCGAAGGAACGCTCCCCGCTGGGCGCGGTGACCTTCTCACTGATCTTCCTGGCCCTGGGCCTGGTCGCCGTCCTCGACCTACTCAACGTGTTCGACGTCGGCGCGTCGGCGTACTTCGCCGCGGCCCTGGCCACCATCGGTCTCGGGCTGCTCGTCGGCACCTGGTTCGGCCGGGCCCGCTGGCTGATCGCGCTCGGCGTGGTGACCGCCGCCGCGTTGGGCGTGGGGACGGTGGCCGAGTCGTACGACCGGGTCCGGGGTGTGGACGGGGCGGTGACCTGGGCGCCCGCCAGCTACCAGGACCTCGCGGACCGCTACGAGAACAGCTTCGGCGACGCGGTGCTCGACCTGCGGACGATCGACTTCGACAAGCGGAACACCGAGATCAGCGTCGCGATCAACTTCGGCAAGGCCACGGTCGTGGTGCCGCCGAACGTCGACGTGACCACGGTGGCCGACGTCAACGCCGGTGACGCGAGGATCTTCGGCCGCCACTTCGCCGGGCCGGCGGGGCGGTCCCGGGAGATCACCGACCTCGGCCCGGACGGCGCCGGCGGCGGAACACTCCGCCTGTCCATCCACGTCAACGCCGGCAACCTGGAGGTGACCCGGTGAAGGCCCACCGCACCGACCTCGTCTCGTTCGCCTTCGGGCTGATCTTCCTGGCCCTCGCCGCCTGGTGGCTCTCCGCCCAGTTGCTCGGGCTCGCGCTGCCGCCGGTCGGCTGGTTCCTGGCGGGCGCGCTGATCCTCATCGGGGTCCTCGGGCTGGTCGGCGCACTCCGCTCCGGCCGGTACGCCGCCCAGGACGGGACGGCCGACGCCGGGGCACCGGCGGTCGGCCCCACCTCCGGCCTGCCCGCCGACGTTCCGGCACCGATCTCCGGTGCCGGCTCGGCCCTCAGTCCCACAGCGCCCTTCTCCGGCGCCGGAATGCCCGCACCCGGCACCGGCCGGCAGGCCGTCGAGGTCGAGCCGCCGATCTGGGAGGCGGGTTGGGCGCAGCCGTCCGACACGGCCCCCGAGCCGGGGCCGGGGCTCCTCGAACCGCAGGCCACCACCGCCGGGATCCACCCGGCGTGGCAGGTCGACCGGTCGACCCGGGAGACCGGCCGCGACGAGGAGCCGACGCGGGAGATCGACCGCGGCTCCGACGAGCCGACGCGGACGGTCGCCGGCGATTCCGACGGACCGACGCAGGCGGTCACCCGCGACTCCGACGAACCTGCGGCGCGGCCCGAGCGCTGAGCTCCGCCGACGTGGGCGGACGGCTGGGCACGGTCGCCGCCCCGGCCGGCGGCGGCGGTGCGGCGGGCGTGTACGCCCGCCTATGCTGGCCGGTGGAGGACCCGCCTTCACCGGCCGACCCCGCGCCGCCGAGGGACCTCCGTCGCGCTTCCCGTGTCTACCCTGTCAGGAGCCCGTCCGACATGACCCAGTCCCCCGCCGTGCCCACCCCCGGCCGGCCCGGTCCGGTCCGCATCGGCGAGCGAGCCGCCCGTACCCTCGTCACCGAGCTGGCCCGGCTCAACGACCCGAAGGCCGCGCTGCTGGTCGGCGCGGACCCGCAGTCCGCGGTGCTGGCCGCCGCGATCGAGGCGCTGCTGCCCGGCGACCGGCTCACCGTGGTGCCGGCCGACGGGTCGTCCGCCGCCGCGCTGCGTGAGCACGTCACCGCCCTGGGCCGGTGGGTCGCCGACCGGGTCCGGGTGGTCGACTCCCTCGCCGAAGCCGAGGCCGCCGAGGTCGTGATCGCCGGCGAGCCGCTTCTCGGCACGGCCGAGGAGACCCGTACGGCGATCGAGGGGCTGACGAAGTTCCTCGCCGACGGCGCGGTGCTGAGCGTGGCGACCGCGGCGACCCCCGGCCGGACGGCCGGCGCGGCGGCCGAGCTGGGGCGGCAGGGCGCACTGTACGGCGTCGCCACGGACCTGGTGGTCCGCAACACCCCGCCGGTGCGCCTCCACCGGCTGCGGTTCACGCCGGCCAGCCCGGCCGCGGCGGACCGCCTCGCGCCGGCCCACCGGCCGTCCAGCGTGCCGCTGACCCGGACCATGCACATCGACTCCAACGGCGTGGCCGCCGCCGGCATCAGCCTGGGCCTGGCCGCCCTGGCTCGGCTGGCCCGACCGAAGTCGAAGCTCTGGCTGCTGCCCGCCCTCGCCGCCGGCCCGGTCGCGGCGTTCTTCCGGGACCCGGAGCGGGACATTCCCGAGGACCCGTCGGCCGTCGTGGCCGCGGCGGACGGTCAGGTCCTGTCCGTTCAGCGGCTGCACGACGAGCGCTTCGGCGACGGCGAGTGGCTGCGGATCGCGGTCTTCCTGTCGGTGCTCGACGTGCACGTCAACCGCGCGCCGGTGGCCGGCAAGGTCGTCGACTACTTCGTGGCGGACGGTGGGTTCGTCAACGCCATGAAGCCCGACGCCGAGCACAACGTGGCGGCCTACACGGTGCTGGACACGGCGCGCGGCACCGTCGTGGTGGCGCAGCGCACCGGGCTGATCGCCCGGCGGATCGTGCAGCGGGCACCGATCGGCGCGCTGCTGGCCAAGGGCGAGCGCTTCGGGCTGATCCGGTTCGGTTCGCGGACGGACGTCTACCTGCCGGCCGAGGCGGCGGAGCCGCTGGTCGGCCCGGGCGACAAGGTCGTGGGCGGCTCGACCGTCATCGCGCGCTGGAGCTGACGTCGGATATGGAAAGAGGGGCGCCGCGGCTGCGGCGCCCCTCTTTCCGCGTACGGGGTCAGGCGGCGCGGCGCTGGCGCAGCCAGAGGACCGGGCCGCTGACCAGGTAACCGACCACGATCAGGGCGAAGGTCAGCCGGATGTCGATCAGCGCGCCGACCACCGGGGCCAGCCAGAGCCACGGGGGCAGCTTCACCAGCCGGGCGAGCTTCGCGTAGGGGAAGCTGGACACCATCGCGAAGGCGAGCAGTGCCACCCCGCCCAGCAGCACCGGCCCGGGGACGGGCAGGCGGATCGCCACGGTCACCGCGAGCACCGCCGCGGCCATGGTGGTGGGCACTCCGCAGAAGAACCGGCCGTCCTTCGGCGAGACGTTGAACCGGGCCAGCCGGATGGCGGCGCAGGCGGCGACGAGAGCGCAGGCCACGGCCGCGGCCGCCGTCGAGACGGAGCCGGCCAGCGAGGCGTAGACCACCACGGGCGCGGCGAGGCCGAAGGAGCACATGTCGGCCAACGAGTCCATCTGCGCGCCGAACGGGCTGGCGACGCCCAGCTTGCGGGCCAGCGCCCCGTCGAGCCCGTCGAACGCGACGCAGGCGATCAGGCAGAGCGCGGCGACCTGCACCTCGCCCTGCATCGCCAGGAAGATGGCCAGCATGCCCAGCATCAGGCTGCTCAGGGTGCACGCGTTGACCAGCGCGAACTTCATCCGACGGGTGGCGGTGCGCTCACCCGGGAGCAGGGGGATCGACCGTCCGGTCTCCTCGTCGGGCTCCACCACCGGCGCGAGGGCCGGGCTGACCGGCATGACCGCGTCGATCTCGGCCCGGGCGATCCGGTCGAGGCCGGTGCGGTTGAAGCGGTCGAGGCCGTAGCGACGACGGCGCCGCTCCGTGTAGCGGGGCTCCGGCAGCGCCACGTCGGTGGCGCCCGACGGGTCGCCGTCGCGGCGGCCCACCCGGACCAGCAGCACCTGCCGGGCGAAGGTGCTGCTCCGGCGCAGCGGGCCCGCCCAGCGACGCCCTGCGGGGCGCGGACTGTCAGTCGTACGACGCCGGCGCCAAGGGGCTCTCGGCACGTTTCCTCCATCACCGGATCGGCTGACCGCCGTGGTCGGCGGGTGTCCGGCTGTCTCGTGCCGGACCTTTTCCGGCCCGGCAGCCGTTGTGGCGGAGTACACCATTGCATAGGGGGGAGGGGCTTGGCGATAGCTGTCGGCGGTCCTTATATCTCCCTTAAACCGCGCGAATCGCTCTCTTATTCCCATCCCGGGCTTCATCGCCCGTTACTCCATCATTCCCCATCCCGACTGTACCGGAGTAGGTCGATGTCGGCTCGGGTGGTGGGGGCTATCCGACCCGCCGTCCCATTGACCAGGCCGCGATCTCGGACAGGCGCAGCCCGTCGAGCTGATCGGGCGCGAACCACGCCGCCTCCGCGGTCGATCCGCCGGCCAGCTCGGTGACCCGCGGCTCGGTCGGTACGTCGACCGTCACCCGATAGACGACCCGTACGCCGTGCCAGTCCAGCGGGCGCCCCTCCGGGCCGAAGGCGGCCGGGTTGTGCAGGTTGTCCACCCCGACCAGCTCGGTCACCCGCCCCAACTGGCCGGACTCCTCGACCAGCTCCCGCAGCAGCGCCGGCACCGGCTGCTCACCGTGGTCGGTCCCGCCACCCGGCAGGTGCCACAGCCCGGCGCCCGGGTAGCCCTTCGCGATCTTCGTGAGCAGCACCCGGCCGGCCGGGTCGGTGACCAGCCCGTACGCCCCGAAGCGCAGCCGGCGGTCGGCCGGCGGCTCCGGGAAGGTGGCGGGCCCCGCCGCGCTGGCCGGCAACGGGGTGACCGGCAGGCCGAGCAGGTCGGCGGTGAACGGCATCAGTGGCACGCCGGCCACCTCGTCGGTGGTGAACCAGCGGGCCTCGTCGGTCGTGCCGGCCAACTCGGCGCGCAACGCTCCCCCGACGACGGTCAGGTCGAAGACGAGCCGGTCGGTGTGCAGCGCCACGTCGGCGGCCGGGAACGGGATCACGTCGGCGACCACCGCCCGCAACCCGGCGACCTCGACGGTCAGCCCGGTCTCCTCGGTCACCTCCCGGACGACCGCGTGCGCGGGATGCTCAGCGTGGTCGACGCCGCCGCCGGGCAGTTGCCAGATGCCCGGGAACTGCGCGCTCGCCGAGCCACGGACGAGCAGCAGCCGCCCGTCGTCCCGCCGGCAGACCCCGTACGCGCCCACCCGTCGCCGCTGCCGCATCCCCTGGCCCCCGCCCGCGTCCGTCCCGCCCGGTGTCTTCCCCGTCGATCATGAAGTTATCGCCGTCCATGCGGGCGTGTCCCGACAATAACTTCATGATCACCGGGGTAGGGCGGCCGGGGCCGGGAGGGGGAGGGAGGGGGAGGGAGGGCGAGGGTTAGGGGGTTAGGCGGGCGGCTTGGACGGCTTCGGCGGTCACCTCGGTGAGGCGTTCGGCCGGGAGCGCGCCCAGCTCGGCCGGGGCGAACCAGCGCGCCTCGCTGGTGGAGCCGCCGACGTCGGCGACCCGGGGCGGGGCCGGCTGGTCGACGACGACCCGGTAGAAGGCGCGTACGCCGTGCCAGTCGATCGGATAGCCCTCCGGGCCGAGCGAGGCGGCGTCCCGGTGGCTCGCCACCCCGAGCAGCTCGACGAGGCGGCCGGTCTGCCCGGTCTCCTCGACCAGTTCCCGGATAAGCGCCGCGCCCGGCTGCTCGCCGTAGTCGGTGCCGCCGCCGGGCAGGTGCCAGCAGCCGGCGCCCGGGTAGCCGTCGGCGACCCGAGTCAGCAGGACGCGACCGTCCGGGTCGGTGCAGACCGCGTACGCGGCGAAGCGCTGCGCCCGGTGCAGGCCGTCCGGGCCGGGGACGGCGTAGAAGGAGGGGAACTCCGGTGGCTCGTCGGGCACCACGTCGGCCGAGGACGCCGGCAGGTCGAGGGCGCGCGCGGTGAAGGAGCGCAGCGGCAGCCGGGCCGCCTCCTCGCGGGTGAACCACCGGGCCAGGTCGGTCGGCCGCTCGACCCGGTCGGTGAGCGTCCCGCCGCGCACCGCGACCCGGTAGACGAGCCGGTCGGTGTGGATCGTGATGCCCCGCTCGGGCAGCGCCCGCATGTCGGCCAGGACGTCCTGCAGGCCGGTGACGGCCACCGAGAGGCCGGTCTCGGCCGCCGTCTCGCGCACGACGGTGTGGTTCGGGTCCTCGCCGTGGTCGACCGCACCCCCCGGCAACGACCAGGTGCCGGGCGTGCCGGAGCGCGTCGAGGCGCGAACCAGCAGGACCCGGTCGTGCGAATCGACACAAACTGCGTATGCCGCGATCCTGCGCAGCGGCGTCAGGGTGGTGGTCACGGGAGAAAATTCTCCCCGGGGCGGGTTACCGGTATCGAAAAGAGTCAGATTCCTGACTCAACGCTCCCGGCTCAGGGGGCCGTCAGGGTAGGGATCCGGGCGGTCACCGAGGCCGTCGGGCGGCCCGGCGCGGACCGTGGAGACATGACAGCCACCACTCCTCCCCACGCTCCCTACAAGCAGCTGCGTCGACCCACCACCGACCGCATGGTGGCGGGCGTCGCGAGCGGGGTCGGCCGCTACTTCGCCGTCGACCCCACCCTGGTCCGGGTGATCTTCGCGGTCGCCGGGCTACTCACCGGCGGTGTCGCGCTGATCGCGTACCCGATCATGTGGTTCCTGATGCCCGAGGAGCCGGCCGGCGCGCCCGCCTGGCCGCACCCGACGGGCGCCGCGCCCCAGGGGCCGCCGCCCGCCGCCGGGTCCACGCCACAGCCGACGCAGCCGACGTACGCCCCGACGACGACCTACCCGACGGCCGGGCCGACTCCGCCCACGGCGGCGTGAGCCGCGCTCACTCCCACTCGATGGTGCCCGGCGGCTTGCTCGTCACGTCCAGGACCACCCGGTTGACCTCGGCCACCTCGTTGGTGATCCGGGTCGAGATCTTGGCGACCACGTCGTAGGGCAGCCGGGACCAGTCGGCGGTCATCGCGTCCTCGCTGGAGACCGGGCGCAGCACCACGGGATGCCCGTAGCTGCGCCCGTCACCCTGCACGCCGACGCTGCGGACGTCGGCCAGCAGCACGACCGGGAACTGCCAGACGCCCCGGTCGAGGCCGGCGAGGGTGAGCTCCTGGCGGGCGATCAGGTCGGCCTTGCGAAGCACCGCGAGGCGCTCCTCGTCGACCGCGCCGATGATCCGGATGGCGAGACCCGGACCGGGGAACGGGTGCCGCCAGACCATCGCCTCGGGCAGGCCGAGCTGGAGGCCGAGCGTGCGGACCTCGTCCTTGAAGAGCGTGCGCAGCGGTTCGACCAGGGCGAACTTCAGGTCCTCCGGCAGCCCGCCGACGTTGTGGTGACTCTTGATGTTGGCGGTGCCGGTGCCGCCGCCGGACTCGACCACGTCCGGGTAGAGGGTGCCCTGCACCAGGAACTCGACGTCGCCGTGCGCGGCGATCTCCCGGGCGGCGGTCTCGAAGACCCGGATGAACTCCCGTCCGATGATCTTGCGCTTCTGCTCCGGGTCGGTCACCCCGGCCAGCGCCCCGAGGAACCGCTCCCGGGCGTCGACCACCTTGAGCTTGATTCCCGTGGCGGCCACGTAGTCCTTCTCGACCTGCTCGGCCTCGCCGGCCCGCAGCAGGCCGTGATCCACGAACACGCAGGTCAGCTGGTCGCCGACGGCCTTGTGGACGAGCGCCGCGGCGACCGCGGAGTCGACACCGCCGCTGAGGCCGCAGATGACCTCCTTGTCCCCGACCTGCTCGCGGATCCGTGCCACCTGCTCGTCGATGATGTTCTCCGGCGTCCAGGTGGGCTCGATGCCGGCGATGTCGTAGAGGAAGCGGGTCAGCATCTCCTGGCCGTGCGCCGTGTGCCCGACCTCCGGGTGGAACTGCACCCCGGCCCGCCGGCCCACCAGGTCCTCGAACGCGGCCACCGGCGCGCCCGCCGACTCGGCGGTGACGGTGAACCCGGCCGGGGCCTCGGTGACGCAGTCGCCGTGGCTCATCCAGACCGGCAGGTCGTCCGGGAGGTCGCGGAGCAGCACACCGGCCTCGGGACGCGCGTGCAGCGGCGTGCCGCCGTACTCGCGGTTACCGGTGTGGGCCACCGTGCCGCCGAGCGCCTGGGCCATCGCCTGGAAGCCGTAGCAGATGCCGAAGACGGGCACCCCGGCGTCGAACATGCCGGCGTCGATCTGGGGGGCGCCGGGCGCGTAGACGCTCGACGGGCCGCCGGAGAGGATGATCGCGGCCGGGTTCTTCGCGAGCATGTCGGCCACCGACATGCTGTGCGGCACGATCTCCGAGTAGACGTTCGCCTCGCGCACACGACGCGCGATGAGCTGGGCGTACTGGGCTCCGAAGTCCACCACGAGGACGGGGCGAGGCGTGCTCATGTGCAGAAAGCCTACCGACAGTCACAGCCGACCCCGAGCCGCCCCGCCGCTACCCGGCCCCCTGCGGTGCCCGTGCGGTCCCCCGTGCGCGATCTTGCACTTTCTGCCCGGACAAATCGGGACCAGCATCACATCGCTCGGGCCGAAGCTGCAAGATCGCCGAGGGCGGGGGCAGCGTGCGGGCGGGCGCGGGGTCAGGGGCGGAGGGCGGCGGGTGCGGTCGGGGGGACTGCCGGGTTTCTCGGCGGGACCGGCGCGAGGCGGCGGTACGGGGTGCCCGGCGCGGGGCGGGGGTCCGGCTCGCCCTTGTTGGGCCAGAACGACAGGGCCCGCTCCGCCTGGGCGGTGATGGTGAGCGACGGGTTCACGCCGAGGTTGGCCGAGACGGCCGCGCCGTCCACCACGTGCAGCCCCGGATATCCGAAGACCCGGTGGTACGGGTCGACCACACCCTGCTCCGCCGTGGCCCCGATCACCGCCCCGCCGAGGATGTGCGCGGTCATCGGGATGTCGAACGGCTCGGTCAACGCTCCCCCGGGCACGCCGCCGATCTCCTCCGCCAGCAGCCGGGCCGCGTGGTTGCCGGCGGGGATCCAGGTCGGGTTCGGCACCCCGTGCCCCGGCCCGGACACCAGCCGGCGTCCGAGGGGGCCCCGCCGGAGCCGGGTGGTCAACGAGTTGTCCGCCGACTGCATGACCAGGGCGATCACCGTACGCTCCGACCAGTTGCGGACGGAGAGCAGCTGGGCCGCCAGGCGCGGCTGCCGGGCCAGCGTGGCGACCCACCGGCGGATCCGGTGCGGCCCGCCGTCGACCAGCAGCGACTGGAGCAGCCCCATCGCGTTGGAGCCCCGCCCGTAACGGACCGGCTCGACGTGGGTCTGCGGGTCGGGGTGGAACGAGCTGGTGATGGCCACCCCGTCGGTGAAGTCGAGCCCCCGCGCGCGGGCCCGCTGGCGAGGCACCGAGGCGCCGAGGATCGCCTCCGAGTTGGTGCGGGTCAGCTCGCCCAGCCGGGGGGAGAGCGCGGGCAGCGCTCCGGTCGCCCGCATCTCGTGCAGCAGGCGCTGGGTGCCGAGCGCCCCGGCCGCGAGGACCACCTGCTCGGCCCGGAACACCTGACGCCGTCGGCGCAGCCAGGCGCCGGTGCGTACGGTGTGCACCGCGTACCCGCCGTCGGGGTCGGGGCGTACGGTGGTGACCGTGGTCAGCGGGTGCACCCGGGCGCCGAGCCGCTCGGCGAGCCACAGGTAGTTCTTGACCAGGGTGTTCTTCGCCCCGTGCCGGCAGCCCGTCATGCAGGAGCCGCAGTGCGTGCAGCCGGTGCGTTCCGGTCCGGCCCCGCCGAAGTACGGGTCGGCCACCCGCTCCCCCGGCCGCCCGATGTGGACGCCGACCGGGGTCGCGTGGAAGGTGTCGCCGACGCCCATCCGTCCGGCCACCGCCCGCATCACCCGGTCCGCGCTCGTGTCCCGGGGGTACGTGGTGACGCCGAGCATCCGCTTCGCCTGGTCGTAGTGGCGGGCCAGCTCGGTACGCCAGTCGGTGATCTCCCGCCACTGCGGGTCGGTGTAGAAGGCGGGCAACGGCTCGTAGAGCGTGTTGGCGTAGACCAGCGAGCCACCGCCGACACCGGCGCCGGAGAGGACCAGCACCCCGCCACCGGCCCGGCGGTCGGCCGGTCGCAGCAGGTCGATCCGTTGAATGCCGTAGCAGCCGAGCCTCGGGGCCCAGAGGAACCGCCGCACCCGCCACGACGTCCGGGGGAACTCGTCGTCGGCGAAGCGCCGCCCGGCCTCCAGCACGCCGACCGTGTAGCCCTTCTCGGCGGCGCGCAGCGCGGCGACGCTGCCGCCGAAGCCGGACCCGATGACGAGCACGTCGTACCGCATCACCGCATCATTACTCGCCGGTAGCCGTCGCGCCAGGGGCCATCGAGGGGCGATCATGCACACCTGCCGGCGTCGGGGACAACCGAAGACACCCGTCAGCGCGTTATCCGGTTGGTGAAGGGGGTCCGGGATGGTGCTCGGCTCAGGCACGACGCGTCGCCGCCGGCTGCTGGGCGTACTGCTGCTCGCCGCGGTCGTGCTGGTCACGGCCGGCGGGGTGGCGGCGGTCCGGCTGGCCGGCGACCGCGCCCCGGACCGCGGCGCCGCCTCGTCCGCGCCGCCGAGCCCGAGCGCCGCCGGCTCGCCCACGACCTCGCCCAGCCCGCCGCCCCCGCCGCCGGGCGCGGACATCACCGGCCCGCTCAACCTGCTGCTCGTGGGCGTGGACACCCGGGTCAGCGTGCCCGGCTGGGAGCCCCACGCCGACGCCGTGCTGGTGCTGCACGTGCCGCGCGGGCTCGACCGCGCATACCTCTTCTCCCTCCCCCGTGACCTGGTGGTCGACATCCCGGCGTTCCCGAAGGCCGGCTACCGCGGCGGCCGGACCAAGCTCACCCACGCCATGAGCTACGGCAGCCGGGTGCCGGGCCGCCCGAAGCAGCCGAACACCGCGCAGGGGTACGAGCTGCTGCGCAGCACCGTGAGCGGCTACACCGGGCTGCGCATCGACGCCGGCGCGGTGGTCACGTTCAACGGGTTCGACCGGCTGGTGGACAGTCTGGGCGGGGTGGACCTCACCATCGACCAGCGGGTCGTGTCGCGGCACCGGCAGCCGGACGGCCGGCACCGAAAGCCCGGCGCGGGCGGTTACGTCGGCCCGCAGATGGTGTACGAGAAGGGGAACCGGCACCTGACCGGCTGGCAGGCGCTGGACTACGCCCGGCAGCGCTACATCCCCGGCGGCGACTACAGCCGGCAACGCCACCAGCAGCAGCTGATCCGGGCCCTGGTCCGGAAGATCCTCGACCAGGACCTGGCCCGTGATCCCGACCGGGTGCAGCAGGTCGCGGACGCGCTCGGCGACACGCTGATCTACGTCGGCGGGCGGCGGCTGGTCGACGTCGCGTACGCCCTGGGTGGCCTGCCGGCGGACCGGTTCGCGCTGGTCGGCCTGCCCGGCGGGTCGGTCGGCTCCGGCGGCGCCTACCGGGGCGAGCAGCTCACCTCGGTGGGCCGCCGCTTCCTCACCGAACTCCGCGCCGGCCGTGCCGAGCAGTACCTGAAAGCCAACCCCACCCTGCGCGTAAAAACCTGACCCGCCCGCCCCCTCCCCTCCCCTCCCCTCCCGCGCCCCTCCCCGCCCCCTCTCTCCCGCGATCTTGCACTTTCAGCCCTCGGTTTGCGGCCTTTGTCCGGACCTTCGGGGCACAAACTGCAAGATCGCCGGGGCGGGGCGGGCGGAGGGCGGGGGGCGGGGGCGGGTGTTACAGGGGTTTGGGTTGGTCGGGGCGGGTGGTGCCGTAGAGCCAGGCGTCGAAGAGGGCGTCGAGCTTCTTGCCGCTGACCCGTTCGGCGAGCGCGATGAACTCGGCCGTCGTGCCGTTGGCGTTGCGCTTCTCCTCCGCCCAGGTCTTCAGGAGCGTGAAGAACGCCTTGTCGCCGATCGCCACCCGCAGCGCGTGCACGGTCATCGCGCCGCGCTGGTAGACCGACTGGCTGAACAGGTTCTCCACCCCCGGCTTGCCCGGCGGGACGCGCCAGAGCGAGCTGGGCGAGCCGCTGTAGCGGGTGGCGAAGGTCAATTCCGCCTTGCGGTCGTCGCTGTGCTCGGCCCACAACCATTCGGCGTACGTGGCGAGGCCCTCGTTGAGCCAGATGTCCTCCCACTTCGTCAGGGCCACGCTGTCACCGAACCACTGGTGGGCCAGCTCGTGGGCCACCACCTCGGTGTTCGTGCCCTGCCGGAAGAAGCTGGCGGAGTAGACCGGGCGGGACTGCGTCTCCAACGCGTACCGGATGCGCGAGTCGGCGACGACCACCCCGCCGTACGCGTCGAACGGGTACGGCCCGAAAACGGTCTCCAGGTAGTCGGCCACCTCGACGGTGTCGGCGATCGACGTGTCCGCGGCGCCCTTGCCGAGCGACTCGTCCACGGCGCTGAACACCGGCCGTCCCTTGTGCTCACCGGTGGTCACCCGCAGCTTCCCGATCACCACGAAGCTCAGGTAGCTCGCCATCGGCTGGCGCTCCGCCCACTTCCAGGTGGTCCACCCGTCGGCGTCGGACTTCCCGGCCGGCACGCCGTTGCTGACCGCGGTCAGTCCGTCGGGGACGGTGATCTCGAAGTCGTAGGTGGCCTTGTCCGAGGGGTGGTCGTTGACCGGGAACCAGGTGCTCGCCGACTCCGGCTGGCCGAGCGCGATGGCGCCGTCGTCGGTGTGCAGGAAGCCGCCCTCGCCGAGCACCTCGTTCTCCAGCGGCTCGGGCTTGCCCTCGTACGCGATCTCGGTCACGAAGCCGTTGCCGGCGATCAGGCCGTGCGCCGGGGTGACCACCAGTTCGTTGCCCTTGCGGCTGTGCTTGGCCGCCGCCCCGTCCACGGTCACCGAGCGGACGCTCAGCCCGGCCAGGTCCAGGTTGAACGACGACAAATCGCTGGTCGCGGCGGCCTGCACGGTCGCGGTGCCGGTCAGCCGGTCGGTCTTCGGGTCGTACCGGACCTTGACGGCGTAGCGGGCGACGTCGTAGCCACCGTTGCCGTAGCTCGGGAAGTACGGATCGCCCGCCCCCGCCGCGCCCGGCTTGAACGTGCGCGGGCCGGTGGGCGACGGAGCACCCGCCGAGGGGGTGGTCTCCGACGAGGCCGCGTCGCAGCCGACGAGCAGCGCCCCGGTCAGCAGCAGTCCCGCACCCGCCCGCAGTGCCCGCCCTGACAGCCTCATCGCGTTCGTCCTCCCCAGTGCCGGCGGGATCCACGCCCGCCCATCCGGTCGGCGCCCAGGCCCACCGGGGCGGTCGCCGCACCGCGGGTCGCCCCGGTCCGTCCGCGCAGCCTACCGATCGACGATCACGCCGCCGTCACGGCAGGGAGGGCGGGTGCCGCCCGCCGTCACGGCAGGGCGGGCGGGGTGCCACCGATCAGCCAGGCGTCGAAGAGGGACCGCAGTTGCCGGCCGGAGACCCGCTCAGCGTGCGCGATCAGGTCGCCCGTGCGGACGTTGCCGTCGCGCCGCCCGGCCGTCCACTCGCGGAGGATGCGGAAGAAGGTGTCGTCGCCGACGGTCCGACGCAGGGCGTGCACGGCGAGCGCGCCGCGCTGGTAGACGGCGCTGCCGAACATCGCCTCCCGGCCCGGGTCGACCGACGGCCGGGACCAGTCGGTCGCCGCGTACTGCGCCTCGAAGGCCCGCTGGGCGGTCCGGCCGCCGTCGTGCTCGTCCCACAGCCACTCGGCGTACGTGGCGAAGCCCTCGTTCAGCCAGATGTCGCCCCAGCGGGCCAGCGAGACGCTGTCGCCGAACCACTGGTGGGCCAGCTCGTGCGCCACCACCGCCGGGTTGGGGCGGCCGCCCTCGAAGAAGCTCGGCCCGTACACGGGCCGGGACTGGGTCTCCAGCGCGTACCCGATCCGCGGGTCGGCGACCACGATCCCGCCGTACGACTCGAACGGGTACGGCCCGAAGCGGCTGGCCAGGAAATCGACGATCGCGCCGGTGCGGGCCAGCGACGCGGCGGCCGGACCGTCCTCCGGTTCGCTCGCCGGCACCGCCGTCACCATCGGCCGCCCGGCGTGCGTGCCGGTGGTGACCCGGTAGCGGCCGATGACCAGGGTGGTCAGGTAGCTGGCCATCGGCGCGCGTTCGGCCCACCGCCAGGTGGTCCACCCGTCGGCGCTGCGCCGCGGCCCGGGCACCCCGTTGCTCAGCGCGGCCAGCCCGTCCGGCACGGTCACCGCGACGTCGTAGGTGGCCTTGTCGGACGGGTGGTCGTTGACCGGGAACCAGGTGGCCGCCGAGTCGGGTTGGCCGAGCGCGATCGCCCCGTCGTCGGTGTGCAGGAAGCCGCCGCTGCCCAGCACGCCGTCGGGAATCGCGGCGGGCACACCCGCGTACGCGACCTCGACCGTGAACCGGGTGCCCCGGGGCAGCTCGCGGGCCGGGGTGACCACCAGTTCGTCGCCGGTCCGCCGCTGCTCGGCCGGCGCGCCGTCGACCACCACCCGCTCGACGTCCAGGCCGGCGAGGTCGAGGTTGAACCGGGACAGCCCCATGGTCGCGGTGACGGTGAGCACGGCGCGTCCGGTCAGCCGGTCGGTCGCCGGGTCGTACCGCACGTCGAGGTTGTAGTGCCCGACGTCGTAGCCGCCGTTGCCGCGCCCCGGCACGTACGGGTCACCGGCGTCGGCAGCGCCCGGCCGGAACCCGCCGTCCTCATCGGACCGGGTGCAGCCGCCGAGCGCGAGCACCGCCACCAGCGCGGCGGCCAGCGCCGGGCGTAGCCGGGGGAAGATACGTCGCACCGGCCGAGCCTAGCGGCGCGGCCGGTGCGATCGGGGCAGGTTGGCGCAGGTCAGCGGTCCAGGACGAGGCCGACCTTCTGGAACTCCTTGAGGTCGCGGTAGCCGCACTTGGCCATCGCCCGGCGCAGCCCGCCGAAGAGGTTGAGCTGGCCGTCCGGCTCGTCGGCCGGGCCGAAGAGCAGCTGCTCCAGGGACCCGAGCGGCTCGCTGGCCGCCTCGAACGCGCCGCGCGGCAACGACGGGTGGCTGGCCGCCGAGTGCCACCAGGCGCCACCGGCGGGGGCCTCCGAGCAGAGCGAGAGCGGCTCGCCGAGCATCACCGCGTCCGCGCCGCAGCCGAGCGCCTTCGCGATGTCGCCCGAGGTCTGGAGGTCGCCGTCGGCGATGAGGTGCACGTACCGGCCGCCGGTCTCGTCCAGGTAGTCCCGGCGGGCGGCCGCCGCGTCGGCGATCGCCGTCGCCATCGGCACCCGGATGCCGAGCACCGACTCGGTGGTCGACCACTCGTCGCCGCCGATGCCGACGATGACGCCGGCCGCGCCCGTACGCATCAGGTGCAGCGCGGTCTTGTAGTCGGTGCAGCCGCCGACGATGACCGGCAGGTCGAGGTCGGCGATGAACTCCTTGAGGTTCAGCGGCTCGTCGGTCGTCGAGACGTGCTCGGCGGAGACGATGGTGCCCTGGATGACGAGGATGTCCACACCGGCGTCGAGGATCACCGGGGCGAGGGCCAGGGTGTGCTGCGGGGAGACCCGCACGGCGACCGTCCCGCCGCCCGCGCGCAGTTCGCGTACGCGCTCGGCGATCAGGTCGGGGCGGATCGGCTCCGCGTACACCTCCTGAAGACGCTTGGTGGCGCGGGCGTCCTCGTCGAGGCCGGCGAGCTCCTCAAGGATCTTGGCGGGGTTCTCGTAGCGGGTCCAGAGCCCTTCGACGTTGAGCACGCCGAGACCGCCGAGCTGCCCCAGCCGGACGGCCGAGGCGGGGCTCATGGTGGCGTCGGAGGGGTGCCCGACGCACGGGATGCCGAACTGGTAGGCGTCGAGCTGCCAGGCGGTGGAGACGTCGTCGACGTCCCGGGTGCGGCGACTCGGCACGATCGCGATGTCGTCCAGGTGGTAACCGCGCTGCGCGGTCTTGCCCAACCCGATCTCGACCACGTCACGCATGGGTCACTCCAGGTGTGTTCGGGGGTGGTGGGGGTGTGTCAGCGGGTGTGGTAGTTGGGGGCCTCGACGGTCATCTGGATGTCGTGGGGGTGGCTCTCCTTGAGACCCGCCGCGGTGATCCGGATCAGCTGCCCACGCCGGTGCAGCTCGGGGATGCTCTCCGCGCCCGCGTAGCCCATGGCCAGCCGCAGACCGCCGACGAGCTGGTGGGCGACCCGGGACAGCGGCCCCCGGTAGGGCACCTGGCCCTCGACGCCCTCCGGCACCAGCTTCTCGTCGCTGGTGACGTCCTGCTGGAAGTACCGGTCCTTCGAGTACGACTTGGCCTGGCCCCGGGACTGCATCGCACCGAGCGAACCCATCCCCCGGTACGTCTTGAACTGCTTGCCGTTGGCGAAGATCAGCTCGCCGGGGCTCTCCTCGCAGCCCGCGAGCAGGCTGCCGAGCATGACCGTGTCGGCACCGGCGACCAGCGCCTTGGCGATGTCGCCCGAGTACTGGATGCCACCGTCGCCGATCACCGGCACCCCGGCCGGCCGGGCGGCCCGCGCCGCCTCCATGATCGCGGTGATCTGCGGCACGCCGACGCCGGCCACGATGCGGGTGGTGCAGATCGCGCCCGGCCCGACGCCGACCTTCACGCCGTCGGCGCCGGCCTCGACCAGGGCCCGCGCCCCGGCGTACGTAGCGACGTTGCCGCCGACCACGTCGACGTTCACGTCCTTCTTGAGCCGGGCGACCATGTCCAGCACGGCGCGCTGGTGACCGTGGGCGGTGTCCACGATCAGCACGTCCACACCGGCGTCGACCAGGGCCCGCGCCCGCTTGTACGAGTCCTCGCCGACCCCGATCGCGGCGGCGACCCGCAGCCGGCCCGCCTCGTCCTTGGTGGCGTCCGGGTACTGCTCGCTCTTGGTGAAGTCCTTCACGGTGATCAGCCCGCGCAGCCGGCCCGAGCCGTCCACGATGGGCAGCTTCTCCACCTTGTGCTGGCGCAGCAGTCCCAGCGCCTCGTCCTTGCTCACCCCGACCTGCGCGGTGACCAGCGGGGTCCGGGTCATGATCTCCCGGACCGGGGTGTCCGGGTCGGAGACGAAACGCATGTCCCGGTTCGTCACGATGCCGACCAGCTCACCGTCGCGACCCACCACCGGCACACCGGAGATGCGGTAGCGGCCGCAGAGCGCGTCGACCTCGCGCAGGGTGTCGTCCGGGCTGGCGGTCACCGGGTTGGTGATCATGCCCGACTCGGAGCGCTTCACCAGGTCGACCTGGAGCGCCTGGTCCTCCACCGAGAGGTTGCGGTGCAGCACGCCGATGCCGCCCTGGCGGGCCATGGCGATCGCCATCGGCGCCTCGGTGACCGTGTCCATCGCGCTGGACAGCAGCGGCACGGAGAGGGTGACGTTGCGGCTCATCCGGGTGACGGTGTTCACCCGGCTGGGCACCACGTCCGACTCACCCGGCTGGAGGAGCACGTCGTCGAAGGTGAGGCCGAGCGGCACCACCCGCGCCGAACCGGCCGGCAACTCCGGCAGGTGGCCACCCAGCTCGCCGTGGTCGACGTCGGCGGGAAGAGCGGTGCTGGGCGAATTTTCCACGATTGCTCCCCTGAGCTGTTCGGTTCGGCGTCAGTGAGGTGGCGCAGGCAGGCACCGGAGGAGCGCCGCAGGCGGCGCGTCGCTCTCATCGTACCCAGTGAGCAGGGCCACCCCTCGGCGCGGCGGGGCCGACGGGCCGGTGTCGTCCCGTGGCCAGGGCGCGCGGGCACGCGCCACGGGGCGGGCGTCGGCGCGGCGTTGGGTCTACGGTGAGGGGGTGCACGAGGAGCCCATCGACCCGTTCAACGGCGACCCGGCCGATCCGGCCGCGGGCCTGCACGATCCGGGCGACGACGCACCGCTCGACCCGCTGACCGAGGTCGAGCGGCAGGACGTGCTGGAGGATCTCGCCGACCTGGAGATCTACCAGGCGCTGCTGGCCCCGATCGGGGTGCGGGGGCTCGTGATCGAGTGCGAGGACTGCCGGGAGCCGCACTACTTCGACTGGGACCTGCTCCGGGGCAACCTGCGACACCTGTTGAGCTCCGGCCGGCCCCGCGTGCACGAGCCGGCCTACGACCCGGATCCCGACCACTACGTCACCTGGGAGTACGCGCGGGGCTACGCCGACGGTGTGCACGACACCCTGACCGACGGCCACGACGAGGAGCCCAGCGCCGAGGCGTGACCCGGCGGGGCCGGCGAGGGTGTCGTCTCGCCGCCGGGCGAGCCCCAGGTGGCGGTGGTCAGGCCACCAGGCCGGCGCGGAAGCCGGCCGCGACCGCGTGCGCCCGGTCCCGGGCGCCGAGCTTGCGGAACAGCCGCCGAGCATGCGTCTTGACCGTGTCCTCCGACACGAACAGCTCGCGCCCGATCTCCGCGTTGCTCTTACCCTCGGCCATGCCGAGCAACACCTGGAGTTCGCGCTCGGTCAGCCCGATAGAGGCGCGGGCGGCCCGGACGTTCGGGCCCGGCCGCTGGCCGTCGGACGCACCACCCTCCGGCTCTCCGCCGGCCTCGGGGCCGTCATCACCGCGCTGGACGGGCACCACCGACGGGGCGCCCCCGGGGCCCTCCACGGCCGGCCCCTCGGCCGGTCCGGCCGCCCACTCCGGGCCGTGCTCGCCGGAGGACCGGGCGGCCCCCGCCGAGCGGACCGGGCCACCCACGGCCGCGGTGTCCCGGGCCGGGTCGGTGACTCGGTGTCGGGCGGCCCGCCCGGGCGCCGAGAGCAGCAGCAACGCCTTGGCGACCGCGCTGGTCAGATCGTGGTCGACGCCCTGGATCAGGCCACGGGCGCCGGCGCTGATGGTGGCTGCCGCCGCCTCGGACTCCTCCGCGCCGAACAGCAGCACCGCGGCCTGTGGTGCCCGCGCCAGGACGCGGCGGACGAAGCCGGCGCTGTCCGGGCGGGTGAGCGCCGTGTCGGCCAGGATCACATCCGGTTGACGCTCGGCGAGCCGCAACATCACCTCGGGATCGGAGACAGCGGTACGGACGGCCGCGGACAGTCCCAACCGGGCTGCCGCCGATGTCAGGTGCTGCGCCGCGAGCGGTGTCCGGACGCAGACGAGAACGGTACGCACTGGGGCTCTCCTCTCCGCCAACGAGCAGACCACGACGGGGTCAGCCGAGGAGGAGGTTCCCGGCAATCCTCCGAACTTTTCCGACAGATGGGGCATATGCCGCACCTTGTCCGAGGTTTTCGATCACGAGACGTGTGAGTCGTGGGAAGGGCGGGTACCGGTGGGCCAGCCGGTAACGGTGCGCCTGCGCGGCCCGCCGCCCGAACACCGGCCATGAGTATCTCGCGGTGCCGCACGGGAGGAGGGGTGCTGATGTCGAACGTACGTAGACTGCCCGGACCCATCGTCGATCTCTGGGACTGGCAGCGGCTCGGCGCTTGCCGGGGCCGGGACAGTGCCCAGTTCTTCCACCCCGACGGCGAGCGGGGCTCCTCCCGACTGCGCCGTGAGTCCGGCGCCAAGGCCGTCTGCCGCGCCTGCCCGGTCCGCGCCGAGTGCGCGGCGCACGCGCTGTCGGTACGCGAGCCGTACGGCGTCTGGGGGGGTTTCAGCGAGTCCGAGCGGCTGCGCCTGCTGGCCCTCGGCTGGGAGGACCTGGCCGACCGCCGGCAGAGCCGCGTCGACGTCGCCCGCCTGGAGGCCCGCCTCGGCCGCCCGCACAAGTCGACCGTCCCCAGCCAACGCAACGTGGCCTGACCCCACCCCCACCCCCACCCCCCCTCCCGTCCCCTCCCCCCTCGGCTCGGTGATCAAGAGGTTTGCGTCACGTTGGAGATCAACGGTGACGCAAACCTCTTGATCACCCGGAAACCGTTCCCGGAGGGGCGGGGGCGGGGGGGGCGGGGGGGGCCGGGGGGTGGGGGGGTTAGGTGACTTTTACCTGGACGGTGTGCCAGCCGGTGGCGCCGTCGGGGGCGACGTCCTGCTCGCGGGAGGTCTGGGTCTCGCCGGTGCTGTCCGTGGCACGGACCTGGAGGCGGTGCTCCCCCGGCGTCGCGTCCCAGGCCCACGACCACTGGACCCAGGTGTCCACCGAGACGGTCGGCGCCAGCTCCGCCTCCTGCCACGGCCCGTCATCGACGCGTACCTCGACCCGTTGGACGCCCCGGTGCTGCGCCCAGGCCACCCCGGCCACCATCACCCGGCCGGCGGTGAGCCGGTTGCGCGCGCGAGGCGCGTCGATCCGCGACTGGGTCTTGATCGGCCCCTGCGCCGACCACCCCCTCGGCACCCAGTACGCGTCGAAGTCCGCGAAGCTCGTCAGCTCCAGCTCGGTCACCCACTTGCACGCCGACACGTACCCGTAGAGGCCCGGCACCACCATCCGCACCGGGAACCCGTGCTCGACCGGCAGCGGCTCACCGTTCATGCCCACCGCCAGCAGCGCGTCCCGCCCGTCGCGCAGCGCCGCCGTCGGGGTGCCGCAGGTCCAACCGTCGACCGAGCGCCCGACCACCTGGTCCGCACCCTCCTCCGGCTCGACCTCGTCCAGCAGGTCCTTGATCGGTACGCCGAGCCAGCGCGCGTTGCCGATCAGGTCCCCGCCGACCTCGTTGGACACGCAGGCGAGCGTCACGTAGCGCTCGACCATCGGCCGGGCGAGCAGGTCGGCGAAGCTCAACGTCAACGGCTTGCGGACCCGTCCGTGGATGCGCAGCCGCCACGTCTCCGGGTCCACCTGCGGCACCACCAGCGCCGTGTCGATGCGGTAGAAGCCGAAGTTCGGCGTCACGTACGGCGCCAGCTGGGTCAGGGACAGGTCGGCGCCGGCCGGCACCGCGGGGGCGGGCGAGACCGGCGCGGGCAGCACCACCGCCTCCCGGGCCGCCGTCACGCCCCGGCGGCCGGCCAGCCAGCGGCCGCCGAACCCGCCCACCGCGGCCACACCGAGCAGCACGCCCGCGCCGGTCAGGAACCGCCGCCGGGACTGCGGGTCGGTGACCTCCAGCGGCCCACCGCCCGGCGCCGGGCCGGTCCCGGCCTGATCCCCTCCGGTCCCGGCCTGGTCCGGCACCGCCGGTGGACCGCTCGCGTCCTGTCGAGCTGCCCCGGAGCTGGGGCGCCCCGTTTCCGGGGCAGCTCGAAAGGACCCGGACCCATCCTCGGAGGGGAGCGACGCCGGCGTCCCCTCGCCTGCGGCGGGGGCGGTCGGTGGTGTCCACGGCCAGGGGTCGAGTTCCAGCGGGCCGGCGACGAACGCCCACAGGGCCAGCGCGCCGAGCCCGGCACCGACCAGCGTGGGCAGGGCGTAGAGGGCGTCCGCGCCGGGCCGGGTCAGGGCGGCGGCGACGCCGACCGCGCCGAAGGCGGCGATGCCGGCGAGGCCGACCGCCAGTCGGCGTACGGCGAGCAGGCCGATCAGCGCCGCGAAGGCCGCGAGCAGCAGCCCGGTGCCGGCCAGCAGGGCGACCTTGTCGTACCGGCCGAAGACGTCGATCGCGAACTGTTTCAGCGGCTCGGGCACGGTGTCGACGACCACGCCGCCGACCGCGACCAGGGGCGCCGAGCGGGGGCCGGACAGCACGGCGGCCAGTTCCGCGGTGCCGATCGCCACGGCGGCGGCGGTGATCCCGGCCAGGGCGGCGTACCCGCGTGTCGTGGAGCTCATACGGCCCAGTGTTTCCGATCATCCGGGCCGGCCGGTAGTGACGTCAGCGTTCGGTAAGGACCCCACCTACGGGTCGGGGCACACCGCCGGGTGGCGGTGTGCCCCGATCGGGCGTACGACGTGGGTCAGAAGCCCGGGCCGTGCTGGTGGCCGTGGCCGTGCGAGTGGCCGTGCCCACCTGCGGCGGCCGGCTCCGGCTCGGCCGGCTTCTCCACCACGAGGCTCTCCGTGGTGAGGAGCAGGCCGGCGATGGAGGCGGCGTTGGAGACCGCGTTGCGGGTCACCTTCACCGGGTCCAGGATGCCGGCCTTGGCCAGGTCGACGTACTCGCCGGTGGCGGCGTTCAGGCCGTTGCCCCAGTCGGCGGCGGCGACCTTCTGCACCACCACGTAGCCGTCGTGGCCGGCGTTCTGGGCGATCCAGCGCAGCGGCTCGACCAGCGCCTTGCGGACGATCGAGACACCGACCTTCTCGTCACCGGTGAACCCGAGGTCGTCGTCGAGCGCCGGCAGGATCTGCGCCAGGGCGGCGCCACCACCGGGCACCGTGCCCTCCTCGACGGCGGCCTTGGTGGCGGCGATCGCGTCCTCGATGCGGTGCTTGCGCTCCTTCATCTCGACCTCGGTCGCGCCGCCGGCCTTGATGACGGCGATGCCGCCGGACAGCTTCGCCAGCCGCTCGGCGAGCTTCTCCCGGTCCCACTCGGAGTCCGAGGCCTCGATCTCCTTGCGGATCTGGGCCACCCGGTCCGCGACGTCGGCGGACTGGCCGCCGCCGTCGACGATCGTGGTGTTGTCCTTGTCGACCACGACGCGCCGGGCGGTGCCCAGCACCTCCAGGCCGACCTGGTCGAGCTTGTAACCCAGCTCCGGCGCGATCAGCTCGGCGCCGGTGATGATCGCCATGTCCTGGAGCATCGCCTTGCGCCGGTCGCCGAAGCCGGGGGCCTTGACCGCGCAGACCTTGAGGGTCTTGCGGATCGAGTTGACCACCAGGGTGGAGAGCGCCTGGCCCTCCACGTCCTCGGCGATGATCAGCAGCGGCTTGCTGTTCTGCAGGACCTTCTCCAGCAGCGGCAGCAGCTCCTCGATCGCGGAGATCTTCTGCGTGGTGATCAGGATGTACGCGTCCTCCAGGACGGACTCCTGCGCCTCCGCGTCGGTGACGAAGTTCGGGGAGATGAAGCCCTTGTCGAACTGGAGACCCTCGGTCACGTCCAGCTCGGTGGCGAGGGTGGAGCCCTCCTCGACGGTGATGACACCGTCGCGGCCCACCCGCTCCATCGCCTCGGCGATCAGGTCACCGATGGTGGCGTCCTGCGCGGAGACGGTCGCGACGTGCGCGATCGACTCCTTGCCGGCCACCTCGACGGCCCGGCCGAGCAGCGCCTCGGAGACCTTGTTGGCCGCCGCGTCGATGCCCCGCTTGAGACCGGTCGGGTTGGCACCGGCGGCCACGTTGCGCAGGCCCTCGCGGACCATCGCCTGGGCCAGCACGGTCGCGGTGGTGGTCCCGTCGCCGGCGACGTCGTTGGTCTTGGTCGCCACCTCCTTGACCAGCTGCGCGCCGAGGTTCTCGTACGGGTTGGTGAGCTCGATCTCCTTGGCGATGGTCACGCCATCGTTGGTGATCGTCGGCGCACCGAATTTCTTGTCCAGGACGACGTTGCGCCCGCGCGGGCCGAGGGTGACCTTGACCGCGTCCGCGAGGGCGTTGACACCGTGCTCCAGCAGGTGCCGGGCGTCGTCCGAGAAGCTCAGGATCTTCGCCATGAATGTCCCTTCAAGCGACGGCGCCCCGGCCCGGCGAGCCGGACCGGGGCACCGAACACTGATCGGTTGCTTACTTCTCGATGACCGCGAGGACGTCACGGGCGGAGAGCACCAGGTACTCCTCGCCCGCGTATTTGACCTCGGTGCCGCCGTACTTCGAGTAGAGAACGGTGTCGCCGACCTTGACGTCGAGCGGAACACGGTTGCCGTTGTCGTCGATCCGGCCCGGGCCGACAGCGAGGACGGTGCCCTCCTGCGGCTTCTCCTTGGCGGTGTCGGGGATCACGATGCCCGACGCCGTGGTGGTCTCAGCCTCGTTCGCCTGGACCACGATCCGGTCCTCGAGCGGCTTGATCGCAACCTTGGTCGCGGTAGTCACGGGCATACCCTCCTGGGGTACTGGTTTCTGTGCTGGTCGACCGGGGCCGACCAGCGTCAATCTGCCACATGCCACCGGGCGGGGCCGTCGTCGCGGGTGCCGGTCCGCCTGGCGTTTCAGCGCCCGGGTCGGACGACCCGGAAGCTGGCACCCTCAGGGTGAGAGTGCTAATCGCAGGTTATTCCGTGGCTAGCACTCCGTCAAGGAGAGTGCCAACGCCGCCGACCCGTGTCGCCCACGACCCGCCCCGCGCCGACACACCCCGGTCCGGTCACCCCGACCGGAGCCGGACAATGAGTGGGTGGATCTCGACCAGCTGGCCGCGCTGCGTACCCCGGACGGGAGGGCCGCGCTCGACGCGGCGACCCGGGTGGCCGGCGGCGACCCGCTGGCCGCGGCGTCGGCCCTGCGCGCGGCCGGCGTACCGGCCGGCCTGGCGGCGGCCGCGCTGACCCAGGCCGAGCTGCGCCGCCGGGCGACCGGCAAGTTCGGGCCGTCCGCCGCCGGCATGTTCTTCACCCGACCCGGCCTGGAGCAGGCCACCCGCCGGGTGGTCGCCGACCGGCGGGCCGCGCGGCTGCGCGCCGCGGGCGTGGGCACGCTCGCCGACCTGGGTTGCGGGCTGGGCGCCGACGCGCTCGCCGCGGGACGGGCCGGCATCCGGGTGTACGCGATCGAGGCCGACCCGCTGACCGCGGCCATGGCGACCGCCAACGTGGCGGCGGCCGGGCTGGCCGAGCTGGTGACCGTGGAGTGCGGCGACGCGACCGCGTTCGACGTGAGCCGAGTCGATGCGGTGTTCTGCGATCCGGCACGGCGGTCGTCCGGCACCGGCCGACGGATCTTCGACCCGAGCGCCTACTCGCCGCCGTGGGACTTCGTCGTCGGCCTGGCCGAACGGACGCCCCGCACGGTGGTCAAGGTGGCCCCGGGAATCGACCACGCGCTCATTCCGGCCGGGGCCGAGGCCGAGTGGGTCGGGGTCGACGGCGACCTGGTGGAGGCGGCGCTGTGGTGCGGCCGGCTCGCCGAGGTGCCCCGCCGGGCCACCCTGCTCCGGCAGGAGCCGCCGGCCGGTAAGCCGACTGCCCCCGTCGAGCAGCTCACCGGTGGGGGCGACCGCGAGGCGACGGTCGGCCCGGTACGGCGCTTCCTGCACGACCCCGACCCGGCCGTGGTCCGCGCCCACCTGGTCGCCGAGCTGGCCGACCGTCTCGACGCCACGCTGGGCGACCCGGACATCGCCTACCTGTACGCCGACACTCCGGCGACCAGCCCGTTCACCCGCTGCCTGGAGGTGACCGACGTGCTGCCGTTCTCGCTCAAGCGGCTGCGCGCGCTGCTGCGTGACCGGGGCGTCGGCCGGGTGGAGATCCTCAAGCGCGGTTCGGCGCTGACGCCGGAGCAGCTCCGGCGGGACCTACGGCTGGCCGGTGACGCCGCGGCGAGTCTGGTGCTCACCCGGGTCGCCGGTGCGCCGACCGTCCTGGTGTGCCAACCGGTGACCGGCTAGGTTGTCGATCGTGGCGGGACAGGGCACACCGGCGACGGCACTGCTGGCGAAGCGGAAGATCGCCCACCGCACGCACCCGTACACGGTGGACCCGGACGCGTCGAACTACGGCGCGCTCGTCGCGGCGGCCCTCGGCGTGCCCCCGGAGCGGGTCTTCAAGTCGCTGGTCACCGAGGTCGACGGGGGGCTCACCGTCGCGGTGGTGCCGGTGACCGGCGAGCTGGACCTCAAGGCGCTCGCGGCGGCCGTCGGCGGCAAGCGGGCGGCGCTCGCGGACCGGGCGGTCGCCGAGCGGGCCACCGGCTACGTACGCGGTGGGATCAGCCCGCTCGGTCAGCGCAAGCGGCTGCCCACCGTGCTCGACGCCTCGGCGTTGGACTTCCCCACCGTCTACGTCTCGGCCGGCCGGCGCGGCCTCCAGCTCGAACTGGCCCCGGCCGACCTGGTCGCGCTGACCGACGCGCGGACCGCCTCGCTCGCCACCCGCTGACCGCTCCTCCACCACCCGCCGGCCCCGGGCGGGAGCCTCGGCCGTCCTGCCGGCCTCCATTGTGGACTGATCACCCGGCCGCACCGCGTCTGGGCCGTGACGCCCGTCACGAGCGCCCGTCACCACGGGGACTGGGGGTTTCCTCCGGAGCGGGAGTGCCGGATGGAGAACGTTTTCGTAGTTGGTGACCTGGGAGTGACGGGCGCGTTGCTGAATTGTTACCGGCCCCAACAAACTCGCCACCTCGGCGCTCTTGTGCCCCAGGTGTGACCGGGAATACGTTGCCGGGCACAACAAAAACAAACACCAATCCCCCACCCCGAAAGGACCCTGCACATGCGTAAGGGGCTCCTCACCTTCGCCGCCGTGGGCCTCCTGGCCACCGGCAGCATGGCCGCGTGCGGCGACAACTCCGGTGACGGCGGGCAGGCCGGCTCGGAGAAGACTCCGAAGATCGGCGTGATCCTCCCGGACAGCAAGTCCTCCGCCCGCTGGGAGGGCGCGGACCGTAAGTTCCTGGAAGAGGCGTTCAAGGCCGCCGGCGTCCAGTACGACATCCAGAACGCCCAGGGCGACAAGACCCAGTTCCAGACCATCGCCGACCAGATGATCACCAACGGCGTCACCGCCCTGATGATCGTCAACCTGGACTCCGGCACCGGCAAGGCCGTGCTGGACAAGGCGAAGTCCCAGGGCGTCGCGACCATCGACTACGACCGGCTCACCCTCGGCGGCTCGGCCCAGTACTACGTCAGCTTCGACAACGAGGCCGTCGGCAAGCTCCAGGGCGAGGGCCTGGTCAAGTGCCTCACCGACAAGGGCGTGAAGAACCCGTCCGTCGTGTACCTCAACGGCTCCCCCACCGACAACAACGCGACGCTGTTCAAGAACGGGTACGACTCGATCCTCAAGCCGAAGTTCGACTCCAAGGAGTACACCAAGCAGGCGGACGACTCGGTGCCCGAGTGGGACAACGCCCGCGCCGCCACGATCTTCGAGCAGCAGCTCACCAACGCCAAGGGCAAGATCGACGGTGTGCTCGCCGCCAACGACGGCCTGGGGAACGCCGCCATCTCCATCCTCAAGAAGAACAACCTGAACGGGAAGGTCCCGGTCACCGGTCAGGACGCCACCCCCGAGGGCCTGCAGAACATCCTCGCCGGTGACCAGTGCATGACCGTCTACAAGGCCATCCGCGAGGAGGCCAAGGCCGCCTCCGACCTGGCCATCGCACTCGCCAAGGGTGAGCGCAAGGAGACCGGCCAGACGGTCAAGGACCCCGAGGGCGGCCGGGACGTGGCGTCCGTGCTGCTGACCCCGAAGGCGATCTACAAGGAGAACGTCAAGGACGTCATCGCCGACGGGTTCGTCACCAAGGAGGAGATCTGCACCGGCGCCTACGCCAAGCTCTGCACCGACGCCGGCATCAGCTGACCTGACGTACCCGCCGAGGCGTAGCCCACCGCCCGGCACGGGAGTTCCCCTCCCGTGCCGGGCGGCGCTCGCCGGTCGGGCTCCGAGATCCCCTCCGTCCGAAGGAGACCCCCGTGTCCGCAACACCCCTGCTGGAGCTACGCGGGATCGACAAGAGCTTCGGTCCCGTCCAGGTTCTCCGCGACGTCGCCCTCACCGCCCACGCGGGCGAGGTGACCGCGCTCGTCGGCGACAACGGCGCCGGCAAGTCGACCCTGGTCAAGTGCATCAGCGGCATCTACTCGACCGACGCCGGCGAGTTCCGCTTCGACGGCCAGCCGGTGAGCATCAACAGCCCCCGGGACGCGGCCGCCCTCGGCATCGAGGTCGTCTACCAGGATCTCGCGCTCTGCGACAACCTCGACATCGTGCAGAACATGTTCCTCGGCCGGGAGAAGCGCAACGGCATCGTGCTCGACGAGCCGACCATGGAGCAGATGGCCGCGGAGACGCTCGCCGGGCTCTCCGTACGCACCGTCAAGTCGCTACGCCAGCACGTCTCCAGCCTCTCCGGCGGGCAACGACAGACCGTGGCGATCGCCAAGGCGGTCCTCTGGAACAGCCGGCTCGTCGTCCTGGACGAGCCGACCGCCGCGCTGGGCGTGGCGCAGACCGCGCAGGTCCTCGAACTGGTCCGCCGGCTCGCCGACAACGGCCTCGCCGTGGTGCTCATCTCGCACAACATGAACGACGTCTTCGCCGTCTCCGACCGGATCGCCGCGCTCTACCTCGGTCAGATGGTCGCCCAGGTGAAGACCACCGACATCACCCACTCGCAGATCGTCGAGCTGATCACCGCCGGGCGTTCCGGCGGTCTCGGCATCGCCGCCGACGCGACCCCGGCGAACGGCAACGGCTCCGCACCGGCCGCCCCGTCCACAGGAGGCACCCGATGACCACGACCGTCGTGCAGAAGGAAGGCCCGGCGGCCGTCACACCGGCGCCCACCGTCGCCAGCCACGCACGCAACTACTGGAGCCGCGTACGCGGCGGCGACATCGGCGCGCTGCCGGCCGTCCTCGGCCTGCTCGTGCTCTGCACGGTCTTCTCGATCGCGCGGCCGACGTTCCTCACCGCCGGCAACTTCGCCAACCTGTTCACCCAGGGGGCGGCGACCGCCCTGATCGCGATGGGGCTGATCTTCGTCCTGCTGCTCGGCGAGATCGACCTCTCCGCCGGCTACGCGAGCGGCGTCTGCGCGGCCGTGCTGGCCAACGTGGTGACCGTGCTCGGCTACCCCTGGTACGTCGCGGTGCTCGCGGCGATCCTCACCGGCGTCGTCATCGGCACCACGCTCGGTCTGCTCGTCGCCAAGATCGGCATTCCGTCGTTCGTGGTGACCCTCGCCGGGTTCCTCGCGTTCCAGGGCATCGCGCTGATGCTCATGGAGGAGGGGCGGAACATCTCCGTACGCGACGAGACGCTGCTGGCCATCGCCAACCGCAACCTCCCCCCGCTGCTCGGCTGGGTGCTGGTCGTCGTGGCGGTCGCCGGGTATGCGACCGCCCAACTGCTGCGGCACCGCAACCGCGCGGCCCGTGGACTGGTCACCGACCCGATCGCGGTGGTGTTCGCCCGAGTCGGCGGCCTCGCCCTGATCCTCGGGGTGGCGGTGTTCATCCTCAACCTGGAGCGCAGCCGCAACGTCGTCATCTCCTCGCTCAAGGGCGTGCCGATCGTGGTGCCGATCATCGCGGTGCTGCTGGTCGTCTGGACGTTCGTGCTCCAGCGCACCAGCTACGGCCGGCACGTCTACGCCGTCGGCGGCAACCAGGAGGCCGCCCGCCGGGCCGGCATCGACGTCGACCGGATCCGCATCTCGGTCTTCGTGATCTGCTCCTCGATGGCCGCCCTCGGCGGCATCGTGGCGGCCAGCCGGGCCAACTCGGTCGACCCGAACACCGGCGGCAGCAGCGTCCTGCTCTACGCCGTGGGCGCGGCGGTCATCGGCGGCACCAGCCTCTTCGGCGGCAAGGGCCGGGTGCTCGACGCGGTGCTCGGCGGCGCGGTCATCGCCGTCATCGACAACGGCATGGGCCTGATGGGGTACAGCTCCGGCGTCAAGTACGTGCTCACCGGCGCGGTGCTGCTCCTCGCCGCGAGCGTGGACGCCTTCACCCGCCGCCGGTCGGCGGCGACCGGCACCCGCTGACCCACGCCTCCCGGAGTACCACCCATGCGCGCAGGACCGAGCCAGGACGAGATCCGTCGACAAAACCTCGGTGCGCTGTTGCGTCACGTTCACGTCCACGGGGCCACCACCCGGGCGGAACTGACCACCGCGCTCGGGCTGAACCGCAGCACCATCGGCGCGCTGACCGCCGAACTGGCCGGCGCCGGCCTCGTCACCGAGGGCGCGCCGAAGGAGACCGGCCGGGCCGGGCGACCATCGCTGGTCGTCCGGCCCGAGTCGGGCCGCGTCTACGCGTACGCGTACAGCATCGAGGTCGACCGGATGCGCGCCGCGCGGATCGGTCTCGGCGGTGCCGTGCTCGACCGCCGGGAGCTGGACCGGCCCCGCGGGCTGGTGGCCGCGGACGCCGCACCGCTGCTCGCCGGCGCGGCCAAGGACATGCAGCAGGCGGTGCCCGCCGACGCGGTGTGCGTCGGCACCGGGGTCGCGGTCTGCGGGATGGTCCGCCGGCAGGACGGCCTGGTGCGCCTCGGGCCCACCACCGGCTGGGTGGACGAGCCCATCGGCGCGGCGCTCGCCGAACTGGACGTCGACGCGCCGATCACGGTGGGCAACGTCGCCGACGTCGCCGCCTTCGCCGAGTACGCCCGGGGCGCCGCCGCCGGCTGTGACAACGTCATCTACCTGTACGGCGACGTCGGCGTCGGCGCCGGCATCATCGCCGGGGGCCGCCGGGTCACCGGCCACGGCGGGTACGGCGGCGAGGTCGGCCACATGAAGGTCGTCCTCGACGGTGAACGCTGCGAGTGCGGCTCGCGCGGCTGCTGGGAGACCGAGATCGGCGAGCACGCCCTGCTGCGCAAGGCCGGCCGCTCCGACGCCCGGGGCCGCGACGCGTTGCTCGCCCTCTTCGACGCCGCCGACCGCGGCGACGCGCGGGCCAGCTCGGCGGTACGACAGGCCGGCGACTGGCTCGGCTTCGGCGTCGCCAACCTGGTCAACATCTTCAACCCGGAGATGGTCATCTTCGGCGGCACCATGCGCGACCTGTACCTCGCGTCGGCCGCGCCGATCCGCAGCCGCCTCAACGCCAACGCGCTGCCCGCCTGCCTGGAGCACGTACGACTGCGCACCCCGAAGCTCGGCCAGGACGCCGCCCTGATCGGCGCCGCCGAACTCGCCTTCGAACGGCTCCTCGCCGATCCGCTCGACGTGGGCTGATCGGTGCCGGGCGCGGGTCGGCCGACCGGCGGAGCCCGTCGGGGCGTCCCGCTGCGTACCCTGTCCGACGTGGACGTCGAGCTGCGGGCCTCGGACGACGACCGGCACCGGGTGGTCAGCGCGTTGCAGGGACACACCGCGGCCGGCCGACTCACCCTGGACGAGTTCTCCGACCGGGTGGGCGCGGTCTGGACGGCCCGCACGATGGCCGATCTCGCCGCGCTGACCCGCGACCTGCCCGCGCCCGTCGCACCGTCCGCGACCGACGCCGGCCTCGGGCAACACCGCCGGGAGCTGCTGGTCGTCTTCGTCGTCGCCGTGCTCACGCTGTTCGTGCTCGGCGCGTACATGGCGCTCACCCGCTGAACCGCGGGCAGCGGCCCGCCGCCGCCACGTCGAACAGTGTGTCGACGGCTGAACTGATCGCGCGATCAGTCCGTACCAGTGGGCGGACGGGCGGTCGTCGGGGTGGCCGCCCGGTCAGACGCGTTCGCGCCGGACCGAGGAGGCACCGCAGACATGGCATCGCTCAGATCCGCCCGTCACCGGTCGGGACACCGGGTTCACCGCGCGGCGGTGCTGCTCACCGCGATCGTGGCGGCGGTCGCCGTGCTGCCCGGCGTCGCCGTGGCCGCGCCGGCCGGGCAACAACTGAACGCCGCCGACATGACGCTGCTCAACGGCGTACGGCTGGCCGGGCTGTGGGAGATGCCGGCCGGGCAGATGGCGGCCGAGAAGGGCCAGTCGGCGAAGGTTCGGGAGATCGGCGCGGCCATCGCCACCGAGCACCAGGAGTTGGACCAGCTCGTGGTGGACGCGGCGAACAAGCTGGGCGCCAGCATCCCCACCGACCCGACGGCCGAGCAGAAGGGCTGGCTGTCGGAGATGCAGAACTCCTCCGGCGCCCGGTTCGACCAGATCTTCGTCACCCGGCTCCGGGTCGCCCACGGCAAGATCTTCCCGGTGATCGGGGCGGTGCGGGCCAGCACCCGGGACGCCACCGTACGCAAGCTCTGCGACGACGCGAACCGCTTCGTCATGCACCACATGCAGATGCTGGAGAGCACCGGCCTGGTCCGCTGGCCCGAACTGCCGCCCGCGGTGCTGCCCGCGCCCGGCAACGACGGGCTGCTCGCGGCCGCGTCCGCCAACTCCGGCCCTCAGGTCGGCGTCAGCAGCACGGTCGTCTGGCTGGTCTTCCTCGCCGCCCTCGGCACCGGCGGTCTGGCCACCTACCGCCTCCTCCGCCGCACCTGACCGCCCGCCCGGCTGGGCCCTAGCGCCGTTGATCAAGAGGTTTGCGTCACCGGAAGCCGGAATTCTGACGCAAACCTCTTGATCAACGCGGGTCGGTGGGGGTGGGGCCGTGCCAGGAGCGCCAGAGGGCGGCGTACGAGCCGTCGGCCGCGACCAACTCGTCGTGCGAGCCCAGCTCGGTGATCCGACCTTCCTCGACCACGGCCACCCGGTCGGCGTCGTGGGCGGAGAAGAGCCGGTGCGCGATGGCGATCACCGTCCGTCCTTCGAGCACGGCGGCCAAAGAACGCTCCAGCTGCCGCGCGGCCCGCGGGTCGATCAGCGAGGTGGCCTCGTCCAGCACCAGCGTGTGTGGGTCGGCCAGCACGAGCCGGGCCAGCGCCAGCTGCTGCGCCTGCGCCGGGGAGAGCGGGTGCCCACCCGAGCCGACCACGGTGTCCAGCCCGTCGGGCAGCGCGTCCGCCCAGTCCAGGGCGGCCACCGCGGCGAGCGCCGAGCGTACGTCCGCCTCGGTCGCCGTGGGGCGCACCATCGACACGTTGTCGCGGAGCGTACCGATGAAGACGTGGTGCTCCTGCGTGACCAGCGCGACGTGCGAGCGCAGCTCGGCCAGGGGCAGCGTGTCCAGGCGGCGGCCGGCGGCGGTGACCGAGCCGGTACGCGGGGCGTGCACCCCGGCCAGCAGCCGGCCGAGGGTGGACTTGCCGGCGCCCGACGGGCCGACCATGGCCAGCTTCTCCCCCGGTTCCGGCACCAGCGTCACGCCGTGCAGCACGTCCCGGCCCGACCGGTACGCGTAGCGGACGTCCCGCGCCGCCAGCTGCCGGTCCCGACCGCCGACCGGAGCGGCGGCACCGGCGGGAGCAGCCGCACCGGACCCGCCCGGACCAGCCGCACGGGCCCCGGTGCCGCCCGGTACCCGCTCCGGCTGGGCCACCCCGAGCAGGCGGGCCATCGAGGCACCACCGACCTGAAGCTCGTCCAGCCAGGAGAGCAGCCGGTCCACCGGGTCGACGAGCTGCTGCACGTAGAGCGTCGCGGCGGTGACCTGGCCGAGGCTCACCCAGCCCTTCAGGTGGAACCAGCCGCCGATGACGAGGGTCGCCACCACGGGCACCACGTAACCGATCTCCGCGACCGGGAAGAACACCGTCCGCAGGCGCAGCGTGTACATCTCGGCCGCGTACGACCGGCGGATGTCCCGGTCGGTGCGGGCCCGGCGGCGGGCCTGCTGCCGCAACGCCTCGGTGGTCCGTGAGCCCTCGACGGTCTCGCTGATCCCGTCGGTGATGTCCGAGTACGCGGCGTTCTCCCGCAGGTAGCCGTCCGGTGCGCGGCGCAGGTACCAGCGGGTGCCCGCCCACAGCACCGGCACGGCGATCAGGCAGGGCAGCGCGAGCAGCGGGCCGACCAGCAGCAGCCCGCCGATGATGAAGCCACCCGTGACGACCGCGATCAGCGTCTCGGGCACGGCGAGGCGGACCGTCCGGG
Organism: Micromonospora krabiensis; assembly: GCF_900091425.1. Taxonomy (GTDB): domain Bacteria; phylum Actinomycetota; class Actinomycetes; order Mycobacteriales; family Micromonosporaceae; genus Micromonospora; species Micromonospora krabiensis. Next base: position 5,626,364 of record NZ_LT598496.1, on the reverse strand, counting down.
ACAGCGCCGACACGTCACGGGACGTCCGGGTCAGCAGGTCACCGGTGCCCGCCCGCTCCACGGTGGACAGTGGCAGGGCCAGCACCCGGTCGACGAACTCCTCGCGCAGCTGCGCCAGCACCCGCTCCCCGAGCCGCGCCGACGCGAGCACCGCGAACCGCACCAGCACCGCCTGCACCACCACGAACCCGGCGATCAGCAGCGCGATGCGGTCCACGGTCACCTGGGACGTACCCCGGGAGATGCCCTCGACCAGGTCACCGAGCAGGCGCGGCGCGGCCAGCCCGGCCGCGGCGGCGAGCGCGTGCAGGCCGAGCGCGACGGCGAGCGCCCGCGGATGCCGGCGCACCAACGTCCGGGCGTACCGGCGGACCTGGGTCGCGTCGGCGACCGGCAGCGTCGTCGCCATCAGTTCTCCCCCCGGCTGACCATGGCCCGGTAACGCGGCTCGGTCTCGTACAGCTCCGCGTGGCGCCCCTCGGCGACCACCTTCCCGTCCTCCACGAAGATCACGTGGTCGGCCTGCCCGAGCAGCAGTGGGCTGGTCGTGCAGGCCAGGGTGGTGCGGCCGGCCCGGGCGGCGCCGAGCCGCGCGGCGATCCGCGCCTCCGTGTGCGCGTCCACCGCGCTCGTCGGCTCGACCAGCAGCAGGGTCTCCGGGTCCGCGACGAGCGCCCGCGCCAGCCGCAGCCGCTGCTGCTGCCCGCCGGAGAACTCGCGGCCCCGCTCCGCGACGGGGCTGTCCAGCCCGTCCGGCAGGGCGTCGACGATGTCGGTGGCGCTCGCCGCTCGCAGCGCCCCGTCGAGCGTCGCGCCGTCGGTCTCGTCCCGCGGGTCCAGCTCCGACCGCAGCGTGCCGGTGAACAGACGCGCGTCGTTGTCGGCCACCAGGATCCGCTCCCGCACCGTCGCCAGCGTCAGCTCCCGCAGCGGTACGCCGTGCAGCGTCGCCTCCGAGTCGGTGTACCGGCCCAACCGGTCCACGATCGCCGCCGCGTCCTCCGGTGTGCTGGCCGCCAACGCGGTGAACCGGCCTGCCGGCACCCGCACCCCGGACTCGACGTCGACCAGCTCGCCCGGCCCGTCGGGCACGGCCACCGGGCGCGACGGGTCCCGCAGGTCCGGTTCGAGCCGGAGCAGTCGCACCACCCGGCGGGCGGCGACGTGGCCCCGGGTCACCTTGTCCACCGCCTCGGTGAGCTGCCGCAGCGGGCTGACGAGGAACGCCGTGTAGCCGTAGAAGGCGACGAGCTGTCCCGCGCTGATCTCACCGGCCAGCGCGAACCGCGCCCCGAGCCAGGTGACCAGCACCAGGAACGCACCGGGCAGCAGCACCTGCGCCGCCTCCAGCAGCGACTGGACCCGCGCCACCCGTACGCCGTGCGCGCGCAGCGCCTGCGACTGGGTCCGGTAGCGGGCCGACAGCACCGCCTCGCCACCTACCCCGCGCAGCACCCGCAGCCCGGAGACGATGTCCCCGGCCCGGGTGGTCAGTGCCCCCTCGGCGTCCCGGTACGCGTGCTGCTGCCGGTGCAGCGGCCGGATCAGCAGCCCGACGACCGCCATCAGCACCGGTACGCCCAGCACCACGACCAGCCCGAGCGGCACCGACGCGTCCAGCAGGATCACCGCCACCGTCACGATGGCGACCAGCGCGCCGGCGCCCCGGGCGGTGATCTCGATCGCGTGACCGATCTGGTCGATGTCGGAGGTGCCGATGCTCACCACCTCGCCGGTGGCCACCCGCCGGGGCAGGGCAGCGCCGAGCCGGTTGGCGGTCTCGACGGTGAGCCGCACTGTCCGGTACGCGGCGGCGAGCCAGTTGCGCACCGCGCACTGGTGGCGCAGGATCCCGGCGACGGCCTGGAGCACGCCCAGCCCGAGCAGGATCAGGCCCCAGGTGACCAGCGCGCCCTCGTCTCGACGGCTCAGCCCGTCCACGGCGCGGCCGACGGCGGCCGGCATCAGCGCCTGCGCGACCATCCAGATGACGCCGAGCAGCAGGCCGGCGCCGAACAGCAGCTTGTTCCGGGCGGCCAGCCAGAGCAGGTAGCGGGTCGCCGACCGGGAGTCAGGTACGCCGGGGTCGCCGGCCGGTGAGAAGCCCATCGCCCGTCGACGCTAGGCGCCACCTGGTTGCCCACGCGAACCAATTTCCGCTGGTCGGACGTGTCGTGGGACACGCGGTACGTCAGCGGTCGACCTGGGTGAAGTCCCAGGAGTGCGGCGGCCGGGCGACCAGCATGGCCGGCGGGTCGGGCAGCGGACGCGGGTTGCTGCGCCACTTCGAGACCACGACCACGCGGTGGTCGGTGGACGAGTAGACCTCGCTGGAGACGTGCAGCGGGTCGTGGTCGAAGTCGGGCAGCGCGGTGTCGCAGACCCAGGTGATCAGGTCGGCGACCCCGTACGACTCGGCGCGTGCCTCCCACATGCGGACGATCACCGGTGCTCCCTCACACGCTGACGACGGTCAGCGGCATGGCCGAGTCGGCGGGCAGGTCGAGCCGGCTCGGTGCGACGCCCGCGGCAACCAGGTGCGAGCCGAGCGCCGCGACCATCGCGCCGTTGTCGGTGCAGAGCTTCGGTCGGGGCACCCGCACCTGGATGCCGTACTTCTCGGCCCGCTGCTCGGCCATCGCCCGCAGCCGCGAGTTCGCCGCCACGCCCCCACCGATCACCAGGGTCTCGATGCCGTTGGCCCGGCAGGCGTCCAGCGCCTTGGTGGTGAGCACGTCGCAGACGGCCTCCTGGAAGGACGCGGCCACGTCGGCGACGGGCACCGGCTCGCCGGCTCGCTGCCGCGCCTCCACCCAGCGGGCGACCGCCGTCTTCAAACCGGAGAACGAGAAGTCGTAGCGGTGGGCGGCGAGGTCCTTCGCGGCGGTGAGCCCGCGCGGGAAGGCGATGCTCGCGGCGTTGCCGGCCCGCGCCTCGCGGTCGATCGGCGGGCCGCCGGGGAACGGCAGCCCGAGCAGCCGGGCCACCTTGTCGAACGCCTCACCGGCCGCGTCGTCGATGGTGGCGCCGAGCGGGGTGACCCCGCGGGCGAGGTCGTCGACGAGCAGCAGCGACGAGTGCCCGCCGGAGACCAGCAGGGCGATCGCCGGCTCGGGCAGCGGCCCGTGTTCCAGCGTGTCCACGGCGACGTGCGCGGCGAGGTGGTTCACCCCGTAGACGGGCTTCTCGGCGGCGAGCGCGTAGCCCTTGGCGGCGGCCACGCCGACGAGCAGCGCGCCGGCCAGCCCCGGCCCGGAGGTGACGGCGATCGCGTCGACGTCCGCGATCGTCACGCCGGCCTCCTTGAGGGCCCGGTCCATGGTGGGCACGATCGCCTCCAGGTGGGCCCGGCTGGCCACCTCCGGCACCACGCCTCCGAACCGCGCGTGCTCCTCGACGCTGGAGGCCAGCGCGTCGGCCAGCAGGGTGTGCCCGCGGACGATACCGACCCCGGTCTCGTCGCAGGAGGTCTCGATGCCGAGGATCAGGGGTTCGTCAGCCATCGGGGTCAGTCCTCGTCCCGCTGCATGACCAGCGCGTCGGTGTTGCTCGGTTGGTAGTAGCCGCGCCGTACGCCGATCGGCTCGAAGCCGTACGTCGCGTAGAGCCGCTGGGCGGCGGAGTTGTCCACGGCCACCTCCAGCAGGGTGCTGCGGGCGCCGCGCCGGGTCGCCTCGGCGAGCAGGTCCTCCAGCAGGGCACGGCCGACGCCGCGGCGCTGCGCGTCCCGCCGCACGGCGATGTTCTGCACCCACACCTCGTCGGGCGGGGCACCGGCCAGCCCGGCGTACCCGATCACCGAGCCGTCGGCGTCGACCGCGACCCGGTAGTGGTGTCCGTTCGCGAGTTCGTTCCAGAACATCGCCGGCGACCACTGCTCGGCGCCGAACAGGTCCGCCTCGATGGGTAGCACCTCGTCGATGTGCCACCACCGGAACCGGTCGATCCGGACGGTCGTCATGGGAGGACCGGCTTGCGGGCGATCGAGGCGACCGCGTCCGGGCGGCGCAGGTAGAGCGGGGTGAGCCGGTCCCCGGGAGCGCCGGCCCGGATCCGCTCGGAGGCCAGCAGGGCCAGCGTGACGGGGTCCGGGTAACGCGGCTCGGCGCGGACCGGCAGGTCGAGGATCTCCGCGTACCGGTGGGCGCCGTCGCCGACCGCCACCGTGGCCGCGAGGTCCCGGGCCCGCGCGGCGGCCACTCCGGGCGTGTCCACCTCCGGCCCGACGATCCGCTGGCCGGCACCGTCGTAGACCGCCCAGTAGATCTCCTTGCGCCGCGCGTCGCTCGCCGCCAGGACCGGTTCGCCGGCGGCCGCCGGGTGGCCGATGCCGTCCAGCGAGCAGACGCCGTACGTGGGGATGCCCAGCACCTGCCCCATCGTGGCGGCGGTGACCAGGCCCACCCGCAGCCCGGTGAACGGCCCGGGGCCGAGCCCGGCGACGATCGCCGCCAGGTCGGTGGGCCGGGCGTCGGCGTCGGCGAGGACCGCGTCGACCTCCGGCGCGAGCAGTTCACCATGCGCGCGGGCGTCGACCGTGCACCGGCTGGCGCGGAGCGTGACGCCCTCCGCTGAAATCTCCACCAGGGCCGCGGTCACCGCGGGGGTCGAGCTGTCCACCACGAGTACGAGCACGGTATGCCAGCCTAGCCGCCCCCGCCGTCACGGCGTGTGACGCCCCGGGTCTCGCCGGCACGGACGGGCCCTCGCCCCGGACCGGAGGAGCGGCCGGGGCGCGGGGCGGGGTGCGGCGTCAGCCGGCCGAACGCTCCCAGTCGATGGTGGGCAGGCCGGCGTCGGCGAGCGCCTTGTTGGCCGCGCTGAAGGGACGGCTGCCGAGGAAGCCACGCGGGTTCATCGGGCTGGGGTGGCCCGCCTCCAGCACCACGTGCTGCGGGTTGGTGACCAGCGCCGCCTTCTTGCGGGCGTAGCCGCCCCAGAGCAGGAAGACCACCCGGCCCGGAGCGACGTCGAGGGCGCGGATGGTCGCGTCGGTGAACTCCTCCCAGCCCCGGTTGGCGTGCGAGCCGGGGGTGGCCTGGCGGACGGTGAGCACCGAGTTGAGCAGCAGCACGCCCTGGGCGGCCCAGCCGTCGAGGTTGCCGCTGCGCGGCTTCGGCACCCCCAGGTCCTCGCCGAGCTCCTTGAAGACGTTGCGCAGCGACGGCGGCACCGACACGCCCTCGCGGACGCTGAAGCTGAGCCCGTGCGCCTGCCCGGCCCGGTGGTAGGGGTCCTGCCCGAGGATCAGCACCCGGCACGCCTGCGGCGAGCAGAGCCGGTAGGCGGAGAACAGGTCCTCCAGCGGCGGGAAGACGGTCTCGGTCGCGTATTCGCGGGCCACGAACTCGGCGAGCGCCGCGGTGCGCGCCGGGTCGAGGTGCGGGGTGAGCGCGACGCGCCACTCGTCGGGCAGCAACGCGAGCAGGTCCAGGGGTACGACGGCCATCGGCAACCTTTCACAGTCGGTCGCCATCTTCCTACCAGCCACCACCGACACCCCGTGCCGTGGACGGGCGCTCAGCCGAGCGCGGCGACCCGCTGGGCCCAGTCCCCGCCGACCGGGTCCAGCTCGACGACGCGGGTGTCGTCGTCGCGGCGGTCGATGCGTACGCGCAGGTGCGCGTCGACCAGCTGCTCGACCATGCCCTCGCCCCACTCGACCACGGTGACCGACTGGTCCACCGAGGCGTCCAGGTCGAGGTCGTCGATCTCGGCGCGGGGGTCCGCGGCGTCGCCGAGCCGGTACGCGTCGGCGTGCACGAGCGCGACCCGGCCGCCCCGCTCCGGGTCCGGCCGGTGCACCCGGGCGATCACGAAGGTCGGCGAGGTGATGTCCCCGACCACGCCCAGCCCGGCGCCGATGCCCTGGGTCAGTGCCGTCTTGCCGGCGCCCAGCGGCCCGGTGAGCAGCACCAGGTCACCGGCGCGCAGCACGTCGGCCAGGCGGCGGCCGAACTCCTGCGTGTCGGCGACGGTCGGCAGCTTGACGACCCGACTCACAGCTCCTCCAGGAACGTCCACAGCGCGGCGTTGACCTCGTCCGCGTGCTCCAGCATCACCACGTGCCCACTGTCGGTGATCTTGATGAAATCGGCGTGCGGCAGCCGCCGGACGATCTCCTCCGAGTGGGTCACGGGGGTGATCATGTCCTTGTCACCGACCACCACCAGCACCGGCGTGCGGGCCAGGGCGGCCAGCGCCGGGAACCGGGAGTGGGTTGCCAGCGTACGCAGGTAGCGGGTGACCGTGTCCGCGGAGGTCCGCGAGTTCATCGTCTCCACATACGACACCAGGGCGGGGCTGGGGTTGCGGCTGCCGAACCCGTACTTGCGGGTGAGCAGCCACGCCACGTTGGACGTGGACTTGCGGGCCTTGTCGATGACCGTGCCGCCGTAGCGGGTCGCGTTGCTCATCATGAACAGCACCGGTCCACCGACGCGCCCGAGCAGCGCCGGTGCCACCAGCTTCGTCTCCGCGAGCAGGCCGCCCGAGGTGGCCATCAGCACCGTGCCGACCACCCGGTCGCCGAACATCTCCGGGAACAGCTCGGCGAAGGCCATGATGGTCATCCCGCCCATCGAGTGCCCGACCAGCACCAGCGGCCCCTCCGGGGTGGTGCGGTCGATCACCCGGCGCAGGGTGCGACCGAGCACCTCCAGGTCGTACTCGCCGGTCTCCAGACGGCCCGACCGGCCGTGCCCGGGCTGGTCGTAGACCACCACCCGGTGCTCACCCCGCTCGGTGAGCATCTTGCGCTGGAAGTGAAACGTGCCCATGTCCAGGCAGAAGCCGTGCACCAGCACCACGGTCGGGTTGCCGGGCACCGGCCGCTTCGGCTCGACCACCTCGACGTGGATGTCCGTGCCGTCCGGCAACTCCAGCCGGAACGCGTCGTCGTAGGGCAGCTGCTCGAAGGGCTCGTGCGCGTACGGGTCGGCCGGCGCCGCCTTCGCCCGGCGGACCAGGGCGCGCTCGGTGGCGACGCCGGCCGCGAGCCCGGCCGCCGCGACACCCACCGCGGCGCCGACCACGCCCGCGACCCGGCCGGCCGCGGTCCGCGGCCGGGGAATGCGCGGGCTCACGACACCACCCCGACCCGCGCCCACACGACCCGCTGACCCACGCTCACGGACGCTCGCCGGCGTAGGTCCTCGGCACCCGCGTGCTGCCGAAGCGGGTGACGATCTCGTAGTTGATGGTGCCCACCGCCTCGGCCCAGTCGTCGGCGGTCGGGGAGCCGTCGGCGCCGTCCCCGAAGAGGGTCACCACGTCGCCGGCGGCCACCGCGTCGTCACCGCAGTCGAGCACGAACTGGTCCATGCAGACCCGCCCGGAGATGACCCGCCGCACCCCGCCGAGCTGCACCGGGCCGCTGTTCGACGCGTGCCGGGGCACCCCGTCGGCGTAGCCGAGGGGCACCACGGCCAGGTTGGTGTCGCGCTCGGTGGTGTAGGTGTGGCCGTACGAGACGCCGGTGCCGGCCGGCACCCGCTTGGTCAGCATCACCCGGGCGCGGGCGGTCATCGCGGGACGCAGCCCGAAGGTCTCGCCGGCCACCGGGGAGAGCCCGTAGACGGCCAGCCCGGGTCGCACCAGGTCGAAGTGGGTGTCCGGGCGGGTCAGGGTGGCCGCCGAGTTGGCCAGGTGCCGGTAGCGGGGACGCAGCCCGGCCTGCTCGACCATCGCCAGCCCCTCGTGGAAGACGGCCAGCTGCCGATCCGTCGTCGGGTGGCCGGGCATGTCCGCGTACACGAAGTGGCTCCACACGCCGACCACCTCGATCAGGCCGTCGGCCTGCGCCTTGGCGGCGGCGTCCAGCAGCGCCGGCCAGTCGGCGACGGTCGCGCCGCCCCGGGAGAGTCCCGTGTCGATCTTCAGGTGCAGCTTGGCAGGTCGCCCGGCCCGGCGGCTCGCCTCGATCATCTCGTCGAGCTGCGGCAGGCTCGCGGCCGCCAGGTCGACGTCGGCCGCGACCCCCTCGTGCAGGGGCAGCCCGGGGGCGAGCAGCCACGCCAGCACGGGCGCGGTCACACCGGCCCGACGCAGCGTGAGTGCCTCGTCGAGGGTGCAGACGCCCAGCCAGTCCGCCCCGGCGTCCAGGGCCGCGCGGGCGACCGGGATCATGCCGTGCCCGTACCCGTCGCCCTTGACCACCGTCATCAGCTCGGCGGTGGTGCCGGAGCGCAGGCGGCTCACGTTCTCACGGATCGCGTCAAGATCGACGCGTACCTCGGCCTGCCACATGGCACCAGCCTACTGACCGCCGTGATCAGGCCGTGGCGCGACGCTCGGCACCGCCCGTCGACCGCCCGCACCGGACCGTTCGGCGCCGCCCGCGGACCGGGCGGACCGGGACGCTCAGCCCAGCCGGGCGATGACCGGGCGCAGCGCCGTCGCCACGTCGGGCGCGGTCACCGGGCCGGACCGGGCCGCCTCCCGGCCGGCCAGCCCGTGCAGGTACGCCGCCACGGCGGCCGCCCGCTCCGGTGCCAGCCCGCCGGCGAGCAGCGAACCGAGAAGTCCGGCCAGGACGTCGCCGGTGCCTCCGGTGGCCAGGGCCGACGTGCCGGTCGGGTTGACGTACGCCCGGCCGTCGGGCGTGCCGATCACCGTGCGGTCGCCCTTCAGCAGGACCACGGCGTTCATCCAGGCGGCGAGCCGCAGCGCGGCGGCGACCCGGTCGGCGCCGGGCTGCTCGCCGCTGAGCCGGGCGAACTCGCGGTCGTGCGGCGTCACCACGATGGGCGCGTCCCGCCGGCGCAGCTGCTCGGCGAGCGAACCGTCGACCAGCAGGGTGAGCGCGTCCGCGTCGAGCACCACCGGCACCGGCGCGGCGAGCACCGCCCGCAGCTCGGCGGAGGCGTCGTCACCGGTCCCCAGGCCGGAGCCGCAGACCCACGCCTGCACGCGGCCGGCGTCGGCGACCCGGCCGGTGGCGACCACCGACGGGTGCTGGTGCAGCACCTCGGCCCGGGCGCCACCGGCGTAGCGGACCATTCCGGTCGGCCCGGCCAGCGCGCCCCCGACCGACAGCACCGCGGCACCCGGGTAGGTGGCCGAACCGGTGGCCACGCCCACCACCCCACGGCTGTACTTCTCCGCGGCGGGCCCCCGCGACGGCCACCAGTCGACGACGTCCGACCACTCGGTGACGCGCAGGGCCGGCGTGCCGCGCAGCCAGGGGCCCAGCCCGATGTCGACCAGCTCGACCTGCCCGGCGAGCGGCGCGGCCGGGCCCACCACCAGCGCCGGCTTCAACGCGCCGAAGGTCACGGTCACGTCGGCCCGCACGGCGCTCGGCCGGCCCGACGCGGTCGACGGCACGTCGCCCGTGTCGACCGCGACCCCGCTGGGCACGTCCACCGCCACCACCGTGGCCCGTACGCCGTCCCGGCCCCGGTGCCGGAGCAGGCTGGCCGCCAACTGGTCCGCGGTCTCCCGCAGGCCCCCGGTGCCGCCGATGCCGACGATGCCGTCCAGCACCAGGTCGACCACCGCCGGCGGACGGTCCACCACCCGGCCGCCCGCGGCCCGCAGCGCGGCCAGCCCCTCCGCGTGCGCCCGGCCGGGCGTGACCAGCAGCGCCGACACGGCGGCGCCGCGCCGGGCCAGGTGGGCCCCGGCGTAGAGGGCGTCGCCGCCGTTGTCACCGGAGCCGATCAGCAGCAGCACCGGGGCGCCGTAGACGCCACCCCGGTCGGCGAGCAGCAGCGCGCAGCGGCGGGCCAGCCCGGCCGCCGCCCGCTGCATCAGCGTCCCGGGCGGAAGCGTGGCCATGAGGCCCGCCTCCGCCGCGCGTACGTCGGCCACCCGCCACACCGGTCTCATGCCGTCCGGCCCCCGTCCCACGTCGCGGGCGCGCCCGTCGGCGGCCCGACCATCTCAGCCTTCCGCGACCACCATCGCCGACGCGATCCCGCCGTCGTGGGACAACGAGAGGTGCCAGCGGTTGACTCCCCGCGCGACGGCCGCCGCGGCCACCGTGCCGGAGACGGTCAGCCAGGGCCGACCGTCCCGGTCCGGCACGACCTCGCAGTCGTGCCAGCACAGCCCGGCCGGGGCGCCGAGCGCCTTGGCGACCGCCTCCTTGGCGGCGAACCGGGCGGCGAGCGACTCGGGCGAGCGCGGGCCACCGGAGCGGGTGAGCCGCTCCGCCTCGGTGAAGAGCCGGTCGGCGAGCCGCGGCGTCCGCGCCAGTGCCCGGGCGAACCGGTCCACCAGGACGACGTCGATGCCGACAGCGACGATCACCCGCTCACCCTACCGGCGGTGGCGGCGGCAATTTAGCCGCCGGCTCCGGGCCCGGCAAGGCCTGTGGACAACCCGGCGGTACGACCACCGCCCGCCGTCCACAGGGTGCGCCGGGCCTCCGGCCGCCGCCTAGCGTTCCCGGTGTCGAGGCTGATGGAACGGGGGCACGGGATGATCGACAAGCCGTTGGGGGTCGAGCCGGAGGCGCTGCTCGCCACCGCCCGGGCGATGGACGGCGACGCCGTTCGGCTGGCGCACGGGCTGGCGGGGGTGCCCGGGCTGGCGGTGGCGGCCCCCGGGTGGCGGGCGGGCAACGCGCTCGCCGCGCTGGAGTCAGCCGTGCACGGGTGGCTCGGGCGGTTGGGGGCACGGGTGGCCGGCACGGCGGCGGCGGTCCGGGCGGCGGCCCAGGCCTACGAGGCGGTCGACGAGCGGGCCGCCGGCCGCCTCACCGGCCTGCCCCGGTGACCACCACGGCCCCCGCCGTCGCCTACGCGCAGCTCTGGTCGGCCGATCCCGGGGCGTGGCGCGCGGCGGGCGCCGCCTGGGCCGGGGCAGCCACCCTGGTCGACCGGCGAGCCGGCGAGCTGGCCGACCGGGCGGCGGCGCTGGCCGGCGGCTGGTCGGGGGCGGCGGCGACGGCCGCCGACGGTCGGCTCACCGGCCTCCGCGCCGAGTTGAGCACGATCGCACCGGCGCTGATCGAGGCCGACCAGGTGCTCGCCGAGCACGCCGGGCGGCTCGCGGCGGCCAAGGGGCGGCTGGCGGCGGCGGTGGCCCTGGCCGACGCGTCCGGGCTGTCGATCGACCGCGACGGCCGGGTCTCCGCCGATCCGGCGCGAGCCCGGCCGAGTGAGCGGGACGGCCCGGCCGCCGCCCGGGTCGTCGCGGCGCTGCGGGAGGCGCTGGAGTCGGCCGGTGCCGCCGACCGGGCCGCCGCCGTGCGGTTGGACGCGCTCGCCGCGGCGGCCGGCACGGGTTGGGCGACCCCGCCGCCGCCCGGCCGGCCCGCCCGGGACGCCACGGCGGCCCAGGTCCGGTCCTGGTGGGCGGAGTTGACGCCGCCCCAGCAACGGTGGCTGGTGGCGCACGAGCCGACCCTGGTGGGCCGTCTGGACGGCGTGCCGGTGGCGGCCCGTGACCAGGCCAACCGGCTGCTGCTCGGGGCACGCCGCGCGGAGCTGCTCGCCGAGCGGCGACGCCTGCTCGCCCGGGTGCCGCCCGGCCCGGTCGAGTCGGCCCGCCTGCACCTGGTCGACGGCCGCCTCGCCGGCCTCGACACGCTGGCCGAGCGGCTGGCCGGTCCCGGCGGGCCCCGGGCCTACCTGCTCGGCTTGGACACCGCCGGCGAGGGCCGGGTGGTGGTGGCGCTCGGCGACCCGGACCACGCCGACCGGGTGGTGACGTACGTGCCGGGCATGACGGCCGGTCTCGACGACGCGCCGGGCGAGTTGACCCGGGCGGGGCGGGTGCTGGACCGGTGCGCCGCGCTGGCGCCGGGTGAGCGGAGCGCGGCCGTGCTGTGGCTCGACTACGACGCGCCGGATTTCCTGCACGAGGCGGTCTCGGCCGGCCAGGCCCGGGACGCCGGCCCGGGGCTGCACCGTTTCCAGGAAGGGCTGCGCGCGACGCACGAGGGGCCGCCGGCCCGGCAGACGGTGCTCGGGCACAGCTACGGGTCACTGGTGGTCGGCACGGCCGCGCGGGAGCATGGGCTCGCCGCCGACGCCCTGGTCTTCGTGGGCTCGCCCGGGGTGGGGGCGGCGCACGCCGACGAGTTGCGGGTGCCTCCCGGCCAGGTGTGGGCGAGCACCGCGCCCGACGACGTGATCCGGTTCACCCGCCCACCGGAGGAGCTGACGCTGCGGGCCCTGCGGGGCGTGTCACCGCTGGCCGCCGTCCTGACCGGGCCGGGGCGGAGCGAGCCCGAGCTGTGGTTCGGCGCCGACCCGGCCGGCCCGGCCTTCGGCGGCCGGGTCTTCGACAGCGGCCGGCACGGCCACACCGGCTACTGGGATCCGGACAACCCGGCCCTGGACGGCATGGCCCGCATCGTGCTCGGCCGCTGACCGGCGGCGCGCCCGGCACCCGGGCTCGGCCCGCCCGCACGGCTGCGGGCGCGGATGTGACTCGGGGTCCCGGTCACCGCGGATCGCGGTGGCCGGGACCCCGGTCGGTGTCCGGTGCGGTTACTCGACGGTGACCGACTTGGCGAGGTTGCGCGGCTGGTCGACGTCGTGCCCGCGGGCGGCCGCGATCTCGGCGGCCAGGACCTGCAGCGGCACGGTGGTCACCAGGGGGGCGAGCAGCGTCGGCGTCCGGGGCACGTAGATGAGGTGGTCGGCGTAGCGGACGACCGCCTCGTCGCCCTCCTCCGCGATCACGATGGTCCGGGCACCGCGCGCCCGCACCTCCTGGATGTTGGAGACCACCTTGTCGTGCAGCATCCCGCGGCCGGCCGGGGAGGGCACCACGCAGATGACCGGGGTGCCCTGGTCGATCAGGCCGATCGGGCCGTGCTTCAGCTCGCCGGCGGCGAAGCCCTCGGCGTGCATGTACGCCAGCTCCTTGAGCTTGAGCGCACCCTCCAGCGCCACCGGGTAGCCGACGTGGCGGCCGATGAACAGGATGGTGGGCTCGGCCTTCAGCTCCCGGGCCAGCTCGCGGACGGGCTCGATGCGGTCCAGCAGCTCCCGCAGCTTGCCCGGCATCTCCTGGAGCTGCGCCACGACGGCGCCGACCTCGTCGGCGTACTTGATGCCGCGCACCTGGGCCAGGTGCAGGCCGATCAGGTAGCAGGCGACGAGCTGGGTGAGGAACGCCTTGGTGGAGGCGACGGCGATCTCGGGCCCGCCGTGCGTGTAGAGGACCGCGTCGGACTCGCGCGGGATCGTGGACCCGTTGGTGTTGCAGATGGCGAGCACCCGGGCCTTCTGCTCCTTGGCGTGCCGCAGCGCCATCAGCGTGTCCATCGTCTCGCCGGACTGCGAGATCACCACGATCAGCGTGGACCGGTCGAGGACCGGGTCGCGGTAGCGGAACTCGCTGGCCAGCTCGACCTCGCAGGGAATGCGGGTCCAGTGCTCGATGGCGTACTTGGCGACCATGCCGGCGTGGTACGAGGTGCCACAGGCGACGACGAAGATCTTGTCGACGTCGCGCAGATCCTGGTCGCTGAGACGGACCTCGTCGAGGGCGATCTCGCCGGTCTCGCTGAGCCGGCCGAGCAGCGTGTCGGCGATGGCCTGCGGCTGCTCCTCGATCTCCTTGAGCATGAACCAGTCGTAGCCGCCCTTCTCGGCGGCCGACGAGTCCCAGTCGATGTGGAAGTCCTTGCCGCTCGCCGGCTGGCCGTCGAAGTCGGTGATCTCGATGGTGTCACCGGTGATCAGCACGATCTGGTCCTGGCCGAGCTCCACCGCCTCGCGGGTGTGCTCGATGAACGCGGCGACGTCGGAGGCGAGGTAGTTCTCCCCCTTGCCCCGGCCGACCACCAGCGGCGAGTTGCGCCGGGCGCCGACGACCGCGCCGGGCACCGCCGAGTCGACGGCGAGCAGGGTGAACGCGCCCTCCAGGCGCTGGCACACCACGCGCATGCCGGCGGCGAGCAGCTGCGGGCCCTCCGGGTGACCGGCGGCGCGCAGGTCGGCCAGCGCGGCGGCGAGCAGGTGCGCCGCGCACTCGGTGTCGGTGTCGCTGGTGAACTGGACGCCGTCGGCCTCCAGCTCGGCGCGCAGCCGCGCGAAGTTCTCGATGATGCCGTTGTGGATCACCGCGACGCGGCCGTCGCCCGCGACGTGCGGGTGGGCGTTGCGGTCGGTGGGGCCGCCGTGGGTGGCCCAGCGGGTGTGCCCGATGCCGGTGGTGCCGTCGCCGATGCCGATCGGGCTGGCCGCGCAGGACGTCGGGTCGTCGGCGGCCCGCTCGGAGAGTACCTTCTCCAGGTTGGCCAGCTTGCCGGCCTTCTTCTCGGTCAGCAGCTCGCCGTCACACACGATGGCGACGCCCGCCGAGTCGTAGCCGCGGTACTCCAGCCGCCGCAGCCCGTCCAGCACGATGCCGAGCGCCGGTCGCGCGCCGGCGTAACCCACGATTCCACACATGGTCCGCAGCCTAACCCAGTTTCGCTCATCGCGCGTGCGCGAAAGCACCGTAAACGATCACTGACTTTGAGCGAACTTCCCCGCCGCCGCGCCCTCGGCCGGACGACCCGGCCCTGGAAGGCGGCGACGCGGACACTCACCGGCCCCCGCCTACCCGTACATTGAGGGCCGCAACCGGCGAGGCGGCGACAACCTCGCCGGCCACCCCGACTGCGCCGCGGCCCCGCCGCGTCCATCCCCGGAGCAGAACAGATGTCCGAGGTGTCACCCTCCGGCGACCCCACCCCGTCGACCGGAACGGCCCCGGGTCCCTGGGCGCCACCCGACCCCGGCGTGTGGTCGAGCACCCCCGCCCACGCGCCGCACACCCCGGCCGCGTCCGCGCCGCCGATCCCGCCGCCCGGCTGGGCCGCGCAGCCGCCCGCACCAGGCCCCGGGGCGTACGGGCAGCCGTGGCCCCACGCGCCCGTGCCCCGCCGCCGATCGGGTCGGGCCGGCGTGCTGATCGCCGCCGCGACCGTCCTGGTCCTGGTCGTCTGCGGCGCGATCGGCGCCGCCACCCTGATCCGGTACGCGCAAGCACCCGACCCGGGCGGACCGGTCATCGACCAGCCCTACGCCCAGCCGCCGTACGTCGACGACGACGAGCCGTGGGCGGAGCCGCCCGCGACCACCCCCTCCGGCGCCCCCGGTACGGTCCGGGTGGTCTACGAGGTCACCGGACGGGGGCTGGTCGACCTGGAGTACTACGACGCCAACGGTGACTTCGTGCAGGAGGCCGAGGTGCCACTGCCCTGGCGACTGAACCTGCGGGTGCGTACGGCCGACCGGGTGATGGTGCTGGCGCACCGTTACCCCGAGGAGGGGCCGGTGACCTGCCGGATCACCGTCGACGGGCGGACCGTCGAGGAGGTACGGGGAGGCCAGTGGGGCGCGAGTTGCTTCGGGTGACCGGAACACGCCCGGCGGCGGACCACGAGCGAGGAGAGCAGCATGTCGGAGGGCACCCCGTCGCCCGAGCCGTCCCCCTGGGCGCCGCTGGACCCACCGTCGGCGTCGCCCGCCGCCGCCTCGGACCGCTGGCTCCCGACCCCCACTGCCGGATCGGCCGGCGCGGCCGGTGACGCGGCGGCCCGTGCTGGGGCGGCCGGCCCTCCCACGGGAGACGACAGCCCGACCGGCGGGGCGCGTGCACCGGCGCGACGGCGTCCGACCCGGCGCGTCCTGACCGGTGTCGCGCTCGCGGCGGCGCTGCTGCTCGGGGCGGCGGGATTCGGCGTGTACGGCATGCCGGGCGACGCCCCCTCCCCCGACGCGCCCGCCGAGGTCGACTCCTGGTACGCGGACGACACCGACCCGCGGGCCCCGGACCCGCCGGCACCCGGCCGCCCGGCGAGCCCGGCGGCCACGCCGTCCACCGGTCCGGGGCGGGACAGCGTCGTCTACGAGGCGACCGGCCAGGGACGGGCCGACGTCCTCTACGTCGACGCCAACGGTGATCCGGTCTGGCTGGACGGGGTGCGGCTGCCGTGGCGGACGCGCATCCGCACCGACCACGCGGACCGGCTCATGGTGCAGGTCAACAGGACGGACGACAGCGGGCCGACCATCGCCTGCTCGCTCCGGGTCAACGCGGCGCAGCCGGTGACGGAGGAGGCCACCAGCATCGGCTGGCGCGCCAGCTGCTTCGGCTGAGCGGCCTCTGGACCGGGTGCGCCTGGGCCGTAGGCTGGCGGACGTGACGACGACCACCGATGTCGACCCGCTGGTGGCCCGGATGCGGCCGTTCGGCACGACCATCTTCGCCGAGATGTCCGCGTTGGCCGTCCGCACCGGCGCGGTCAACCTGGGGCAGGGCTTCCCGGACACCGACGGCCCGCCGGAGATGCTGGCCGCCGCGGCGGAGGCGCTGCGCACGGGGCAGAACCAGTACCCGCCGGGGCCGGGCATCCCGGCCCTGCGCGCGGCGGTCGCGGCGCACCAGAGCCGCTTCTGGGGACTGGAGTACGACCCGGACGGCGAGATCGTCGTGACGGCGGGTGCCACCGAGGCGGTCGCGGCCGCGGTCCTGGCCCTCTGCGAGCCGGGTGACGAGGTGGTCTGCTTCGAGCCGTACTACGACTCGTACGCCGCCTCGATCGCCCTGGCCGGCGCGGTCCGCCGGCCGGTCACCCTGCGCCCCACCGACGACGGCCGGTACGCCTTCGACCCGGCGGCGCTGCGCGCGGTGTTCGGGCCGCGTACGCGGCTGGTGCTGCTGAACTCGCCGCACAATCCGACCGGGAAGGTCTTCACGCCGGCCGAGCTGGCGCTGGTCGCCGACCTCTGCCGGGAGCACGACGCGTACGCGGTGACCGACGAGGTGTACGAGCACCTCGTCTACACCGACGCGGAGAGCCCGCACGTGCCGCTGGCCACGCTGCCGGGTATGCGGGAGCGGACACTGCGGATCTCGTCGGCCGGCAAGACCTTCTCCTGCACCGGCTGGAAGGTCGGTTGGGCGAGCGGCCCGGGCGCGCTGGTCTCCGCGGTGCTCCGGGTGAAGCAGTTCCTGACCTTCGTCAACGCGTCCCCGCTGCAACCCGCGGTGGCGGTGGCGCTGGCCCTGGGCGACGACTACTTCGACGGGTTCCGGGCCGACCTCCAGGCCCGCCGGGACCAACTGGTCGGCGGTCTCACCGACGCCGGCTTCGACGTGCTCGCGACGCAGGGGACGTACTTCGTGACCGCCGACGTCACCGCCCTCGGCGGGCGGGACGGCGTGGATTTCTGTCGTTCGCTGCCCGAGCGGTGCGGCGTGGTGGCGGTGCCGACGCAGGTCTTCTACGACGACGTCGAGGCGGGCCGGCGGCTGGTCCGGTTCGCGTTCTGCAAGCGCCCCGAGGTGCTCGCCGAGGCGGTCACCCGGCTGCGTCGGCTCTCGGCGGGCTGACCCGGGTGGCGGCGGGTCGGGTCGCGCCGAGGGTGGCGAGCAGCGTGCCACCGTCGGCGAGGACCCGGCCGACACGTACGACCGGGTCGCTCGCCTGCGGTTGTGACGGCCTCCTACGCGGTGGCGGGGCTGGCGGTGCGGACCTGCTCGGCGATCCGCTCGGCGACCGACCGGGCGACCGTCTCCGTGGCCGCCTCGACCATCACCCGAACCAACGGCTCGGTGCCCGACGGGCGCAGCAGCACGCGGCCGGTGCCGCCGAGTTCCGCCTCGGCCCGCTCGACCTCGGCGCGGACGGCCGGTGCGGCGGCGCCGACGGTCCGGTCGCCCACCGGCACGTTGATCAGCACCTGCGGGAGCTTCGTCACCACGGCGGCCAGGTCGGCCAGGGAACGGCCGGTGGCCGCCATCCGCGACATCAGGTGCAGGCCGGTCAGCACGCCGTCGCCGGTGGTGGCGTAGGCGGGCATCACGATGTGGCCGCTCTGCTCGCCGCCGAGCGCCAGCCCGGAAGCGCGCAGCTCCTCCAGGACGTACCGGTCGCCGACCTTCGTCTCGATCAGTCGGATGCCCTCGGCGGACATCGCCAGCCGCAGGCCGAGGTTGCTCATCACCGTCGCCACGAGCGTGTCGTCGGTCAGCGTGCCCGCCTCGCGCATGGCCAGCGCGAGGATCGCCATGACCTGGTCGCCGTCGACCTCGTCACCCGCGGCGGTCACCGCCACGCACCGGTCGGCGTCACCGTCGTGGGCGATGCCCAGGTGCGCGCCGTGTTCGAGCACGGCGGCGCGCAACGCCTCGATGTGGTTGGAGCCGCACTCGTCGTTGATGTTGAGCCCGTCCGGCTCGGCGTGGATCGCGATCACCTCGGCGCCGGCCTCGCGGTAGGCGACGGGGGCGACCTCGGCCGCGGCGCCGTTCGCGCAGTCGACCACGACCTTGATGCCGTCGAGCCGGTGCGGGACCGTGCCGACCAGGTGCTGCACGTAGTGGTCCGCACCGTCGAGCAGGTCGTGCACCCGTCCCACGCCGGCGCCGACCGGGCGGTCCCAGGCGCTGGCGGCGTTGGCCTCGACGGCTGCCTCGATCTTCATCTCCAGCTCGTCGGGCAGCTTGTGCCCACCGGCCGCGAAGAGCTTGATCCCGTTGTCCGGCATGGGGTTGTGCGAGGCGGAGAGCATGACGCCCAGGTCCGCCTTCGCCTCGGCGGTGAGGTACGCGACCGCCGGGGTCGGCAGCACGCCCACCCGGATCACGGTGGCCCCGGCGCTGGTCAGCCCCGCCACGACCGCGGCCTCCAGCATCTCGCCGCTGGCCCGGGTGTCCCGACCCACCACCGCGACGGGCGGATGGCTCCGATCTGTCTCGGCGAGTGTGTGCGCGGCCGCGACCGCCACCGCGAGAGCCAACTCCGGGGTGAGATCCACATTCGCCCGCCCGCGGACGCCGTCCGTGCCGAACAACCGACCCATACCCGCCAACCTCCGATGACACTGCCGATGCGAGGTGAAGACGGAAACGGCCGGCCCACCTCCCGGCGAGGGGAGGCGGACCGGCCGTCCGTCAGACGTACAACGTGCCGCTGAAGATCAGCGCTTCGAGTACTGAGGAGCCTTACGGGCCTTCTTGAGGCCGTACTTCTTGCTCTCCTTGACCCGGGCGTCCCGGGTCAGGAAGCCGGCCTTCTTGAGGGCCGGGCGGTCGTCCGGCTCGTTGACGATCAGCGCCCGGGCGATGGCGAGCCGCAGCGCGCCGGCCTGGCCGGTGATGCCGCCACCCCGCAGGTTGGCGATGACGTCGAACGTCTCCGGCTTCTCGGCGGTGACCAGCGGGTCCTTGATCAGCTGCTGGTGCACCTTGCTCGGGAAGTAGGCCTCGAGGTCGCGGCCGTTGCAGGTGATCTTGCCGGAGCCCGGAACGATGCGGACCCGGACGATGGCCTCCTTGCGGCGACCCACGGTCTGGATCGGCCGGTCACCACGAGGCGCGCGGGCGACGGGCGCCGGCGCCTCGGTGGCCTCGGGGGCAACCTCGGTGGCGGTGATGTCGGTCATGCTGTTTCCTTCGCCCGCGCTCACTGCGCGATCTGCTTGATCTCGAACGGCACCGGCGACTGCGCGGCGTGCGGGTGCTCAGCACCGGCGTAGACCTTCAGCTTCTTGAGGAGCTGACGGCCGAGCTTGTTGTGCGGGAGCATCCCCTTGACGGCCAGCTCGATGGCCCGCTCGGGACGCTTGGTCAGCAGCTCGTCGTAGCCGACCTGCTTCAGACCACCCGGGTAACCGGAGTGCCGGTAGGCGATCTTGGTCTGGCGCTTGTTGCCGGTCAGCGCGACCTTGCCCGCGTTCACGATGACGACGAAGTCGCCCGTGTCGACGTGCGGCGCGAAAGTCGGCTTGTGCTTACCACGCAGCAACGTGGCGGCGTGGGTGGCCAGGCGGCCCAGCACGACATCAGAGGCGTCGATGACGTGCCACTGACGCTCGATCTCACCCGGCTTCGGGCTGTACGTACGCACAGGTCTACCTTGTCTCGTCGTCGGTCTGGGGTCGCGCGCCGAGGTCACCAGGCGCGCACGAACGACCAAGCGTACCTGATGTGGCACGCCTCTGGATGTCGTACAACAGCAGGCAACGATACCCGGCGCCCGGTCGGCTGGTCAAAACGGGGTCCCGCCACGCGTGGCCCGCGCCGGGACGGTGGCCCGCGTCACACTCCGGGCAGCCGGCGCGCCCCCGGACGCAGGTAGACCAGCCACGTCACGCCGAAGCAGACCGCGTAGCCGACGATGAAGGCGACGTAGGCCGCGTCCGCGTCGCCGCGGGTCAGGAACGACTGCCGGAACGCGACGTTCACCAGCAGCCCGCCGGAGGCGCCGACCGCCCCGGCGATCCCGATCAGCGCACCGGTCATCCGGGTCGACCAGCGCCGCGCCGCCGCCGGGTCCCGTCGGCCGGCACTCACCGCGGTCGCCGCCCGGGCCCGGAAGATGGCCGGGATCATCTTGTACGTCGAGCCGTTGCCGATGCCGGAGAAGACGAAGAGGGCCAGGAACCCGGCCAGGTAGAGCCCGAAGGACCGCTCCCGGGCCGCGTACAGCACCACGGCGGCGCCGGCGGCCATCGCGACGAAGTTCCAGAACGTCACCCGGGCCCCGCCGAGCCGGTCGGCCAGGTGCCCGCCGAGCGGCCGGATCAGGGAGCCCGTCAACGGGCCGAGGAAGGTCAGCCAGGCGGCGTCGACGGGAGTGGGGAAACGGTCGGCGAACTGGAGTTGGAGCACCTGACCGAAGGCGAAGCCGAACCCGATGAACGACCCGAAGGTCCCGACGTACAGCAGCGACATGATCCACGCGTGCGGGTCGCGGGCCGCCTCGCGCAGCGCGCCGGGTTCGTTGCGGGCACCGGGGACGTTGTCCAGCCAGCGCACCGCGGCCAGCGCGGCGAGCACGATCAGCGGCAGGTAGACCGCGGGCACCAGCCGGGGGTACGCGGCTCCGGCGGTGGCCAGCACGGCCAGGCCGACGACCTGCACCGCGGGTACCCCGAGGTTGCCCCCGCCGGCGTTGAGCCCGAGCGCCCTGCCCTTGAGGCGCGCCGGGTAGAAGAGGTTGATGTTCGCCATGGACGAGGCGAAGTTGCCCCCGCCGACGCCGGTCAGGCAGGCCAGCACCATCAGCGTGGAGTAGGACACCCCCGGCTCCAGCAACACCGTCATCGGCACCGCCGGCACCAGCAGCAGCAACGCGCTCACGACGGTCCAGGTCCGCCCGCCGAACCGGGCCACCGCCAGGGTGTACGGCAGCCGCAGCACCGCCCCCAGCGCGGCCGGCACCGCGGTGAGCAGGAATTTGCCGGCCGGGTCGATGCCGTACTCGGGGCCGAGGAAGAGCACCAGGACTGACCAGAGGCTCCACACCGAGAAGCCGACGTGCTCGGCGAAGATCGAGACGTACAGGTTGCGGCGGGCGACGCGCGCTCCGGTCGTCCGCCAGAAGTCGGGGTCCTCCGGACGCCAGTCGTCGAGCCGGCGCGGCCGCCGTCGGGCGGTCGGCCGGGTCTCGGGTACGGCGGTCGTGCTGACGAGCGTGCTCACGGGGTGGCTCCTCCCGCTGCGGGAGTGCCCACCGCGCCGGCGCCGCCGGGCCCGGTGGCCACTCGTCGGCCTGGTCGCCAGGACGCTAGGCAGGGCCGGTTACCCGGGCGTGCCCGCCGCGGGTCGGGCGGGAAACGGAGACCGCACCGACGCTCGTGGCCGGCGGTGAGCCGGCGGGGTCAGAGCTGTTGCAGGATGCGCAGCGCGCGGCCGACCCGGAGCATGGTGTCGGCGTCGGCGACGTCGACGCACTCGGTGAACCACTTCTTCATCGGTGAGGAGATCCGGTCGGGCATCACCACGTAGCCGCCCATCGCCACGGCGAGCGGCGAGTCACGCAGCAGCGCCTGTTCGACCACCTCGACCACGATCACGATGGGCACCTCGGTGGAGTTGTAGACGTCCGAGCTGATCACCAGCCCGAGTCGTTCCCGGGCGCCCTCGATGCGCCAGACCTCGCCCCTACGCAGCACGCGGGCGACCACCGAAGAGCAGGTCGTCGACCATGCCCACCTCGCTCGCGTCGGCGAGGGCGGCCGATTCCACGTCGAGGCCGGCGCGGCGCACGGCGGCGGCGTGCGCGGCGAAGACCTCGCGCAGCGCCTTCTCCCGGGCCGCCTGGTCCATCCACGCCGAGAGCGACAGCCCTTCGCGTTTGGCGAACCGCCGGGCCTCCTCGATCGTCTCGTCCGAGAACGACAGGGTCACCTTGGCAGTCATAGGCGGAAGATTACCCAACGGTATGACCGGTAGTCATCCCGTGCGTCGTCCGGCCAGGCACCGGAGACGCCAGAACGCCCACCGGGAGCATCGGGGCGCGAAACGGTCACGTGCGCGGGCCCGGGGGCGCGCTGCCGGAGGTCAGGCCGCGCGCCCGCCGAAGACGGCGAACCGCCACTCCTTGAAGAAGCAGTCCACGTCGACCAGCCCCGCCTCGGTCAGCCAGTCGCACTGGGCGGCCACCGGGGCCGGCCGGTCGTACGCCATCCGGGCCCGCGCCGCGGCGATCTCCTCGTCGTCCGAGCCGAGCGCGCGGATCCGCTCCCGCCAGACCTCGTCGTAGCGCCGGTCCAGCCCGGGGGTCGGTCCGGCCACCTGCTCGGCGTTGACGAAGACGCCGCCGGGCCGCAGGTGGGCGGGCAGCCGACGGTAGAGCGCCCGTTTGCCGGTGTCGTCGAGGTGGTGGATGGCCAGGGCGCTGACCACGGCGTCGTAACGGCCGGGCGGCAGTGGGTCGGCCAGGTCGGCGCGCACCGTGCGGTGCGGCACGCCCCACGCGCCCAGGTGGTCGGCGGCGACCGCGAGCATCGCCGGCGCGGCGTCGACCAGGGTCAGCCGGATCCCGGGCACCGCCGCGGCGAGCAGCAGGGAGAGCAGGCCGGTGCCGGCCCCCAGGTCCAGCACCTCGGGTGTGCGCCCGGCGGCCGACGCGGCGCGCAGCGGCGGCGCGGCCACCTCGACGGCGGCGCCGTAGAAGGCGTCGAAGCAGGGCACGAGTCGGCGACGGGCCTCGTCGTAGGTGCCGGCGACGGCGTCGAAGGCATCGGCGACGGTCATACCGACCTCCCATAATGTAGGAACATCGTCCCATATTCTAGATGCTGCGAACCGGTGCGTCACCGCCGTGCGGTGTGAGGCGCTCGTGACAGGACCGAAACAGGAGAGACCCGGCCCGGAAACCGCCCGGCGGCACGCTTTGCCGACATGACAGACGGTGCACGGTCGGCGACTCGACCGGGGCGCACGCCCCGGGAGACCGCGACGCACTGCCCGTACTGCGCCCTCCAGTGCGGCATGCTGCTGCGCGAGGAGGCCGGCCGGGTAACCGTGCTCCCCCGGCAGTTCCCCACCAACCGCGGCGGGCTCTGCCAGAAGGGCTGGACCGCCGCCGAACTGCTCGACCATCCGGACCGCCTGACCACCCCGCTGGTGCGCGACCCGGCCAGCGGCGAGCTGCGTCCGGCCACCTGGTCGACGGCCATGGCGCGGATCGTCTCCGGCCTCCGCGCCGTCCAGGCCGGGCACGGCCGCGACGCGGTGGCCGTCTTCGGCGGGGGCGGGCTCACCAATGAGAAGGCGTACGCGCTCGGCCGGTTCGCCCGGGTCGCGCTCGGCACCCGGCACATCGACTACAACGGACGGTTCTGCATGTCCTCCGCGGCGGCGGCCGGCCTGCGCGCCTTCGGTGTCGACCGAGGGCTGCCGTTCCCGCTCGCCGACCTGGGCCGGGCGGACACCCTGCTGCTGGTCGGCGCGAACCCGGCGGAGACCATGCCGCCGCTGGTGCGCTGGCTGACCGAGCAACGCCAGCGCGGTGGCCGGCTGATCGTCGTCGACCCTCGGGCCACCGCCACCGCCCGGCAGGCCGACCTACACCTGCAGCCGTTGCCCGGCACCGACCTCGCGGTGGCCAACGCGCTGCTGCACATCGCCCTCACCGAGGGCTGGGTCGACCGGGCGTACGTCGCGGAGCGGACCGACGGCTTCGACGCCGTGCGCCGGACCGTGGCCGGCTGGTGGCCGGCGCGGGCGGAGCAGCTCTCCGGCGTGCCGGTGGCCGACCTGGAGGCCACTGCCCGGGCGCTGGGCACGGCGGAGCGCGCCATCATCCTCACCGCTCGCGGCGCCGAACAGCACGCCAAGGGAGTGGACACGGTTACCGCGTTCGTGAACCTGGCGCTCGCCCTCGGCCTGCCCGGGCGGCCCGGCTCCGGATACGGCTGCCTCACCGGGCAGGGCAACGGCCAGGGCGGTCGGGAGCACGGGCAGAAGGCCGACCAGTTGCCCGGCTACCGACGGATCGACGATCCGGCGGCCCGGACGCACGTCGCCGAGGTCTGGGGCGTGCCACCCGACACGCTGCCCGGGCCGGGAGTCCCCGCCTACCAGTTGCTGGACGCCCTCGGCACGCCGGGCGGACCCCGCGCGCTGCTGGTCTTCGGCTCGAACCCGGTGGTCTCCGCGCCCCGGGCGGCCCGGATCGAACGCCGGCTGCGCGACCTCGACCTGCTGGTCGTCGCCGACCTCCTGCTGTCCGAGACGGCCGCCCTGGCCGACGTGGTGCTGCCCGCCGCCCAGTGGGCGGAGGAGGACGGCACGATGACCAACCTGGAGGGACGGGTGTTGCGCCGCCGCGCGCTGCGCCCGCCGCCACCCGGCGTCCGGACCGACCTCGCCATCCTCGCCGACCTCACCGCCCGCCTGCGGCCGACGCCGGACCCGCGGCGGACCGACGAGCCGGCGGACGGCGAGACGGCGGACGGCGAGACGGCGGATCCGCGCCGGGTGTTCGCGGAGCTGCGCCGCGCCTCGGCCGGCGGCGTCGCCGACTACGCGGGAATCACCTGGGAGCGGATCGACGCCGCGGACGGTGTCTTCTGGCCCTGCCCCACTGTGGACGGCCCGGACAGTCCCCGGCTCTTCGCCGACCGCTTCCCCACCCCGGACGGGCGGGCGCGGTTCCATCCCGTGGAGCACCGGCCGGCGGCCGAGGAGGTCAGTTCGGACTATCCGCTGCACTTCACCACCGGCAGGGTGCTGGCCCAGTACCAGTCCGGCACCCAGACCCGCCGGGTGGCCGCGCTGCGCCGGGCCGCCCCGGACGCGTTCGTGGAGCTGCACCCGGACCTGGCCGCCCGGCTCGGCGTGGCCGACGGCGAGCCGGTCCGGGTGGTCTCCC
This sequence comes from Micromonospora krabiensis, assembly GCF_900091425.1. Classification (GTDB taxonomy): domain Bacteria; phylum Actinomycetota; class Actinomycetes; order Mycobacteriales; family Micromonosporaceae; genus Micromonospora; species Micromonospora krabiensis. The sequence continues at coordinate 5,601,301 of NZ_LT598496.1, read as the reverse complement.
GCCGGGGCGAGCTGCGGGCACCGGCCCGGCTCAGCCCGACGATCCGGCCCGACACGGTCTTCGCGCCGTTCCACTGGGGCGGCCCGGCCCGGGCCAACTCGGTCACCAACGACGCCGTCGACCCGATCTCCGGGATGCCCGAGTTCAAGATCTGCGCGGTACGGGTGGAGAAGGCATGACCGAACGCGTGGTGATCGTCGGAAACGGGATGGCGGGGGCTCGACTGGCGTCCGAGCTGCTGGCGCGCGGCGGGGACCGGAAGGTCACCGTGCTGGGGGCCGAGCCGCACCGGGCGTACAACCGGATCATGCTCTCCACCCTCCTCGCCGGGAAGGTCGACGAGTCCGACGTGGAGCTGACCGAGGCCGCGGGCCAGGGCGTGGACCTGCGGACCGGCGCCACGGTGACCGCGATCGACCGCGCCGGCCGGCGGGTACGGACCGACGACGGCGACCAGATCGACTACGACCACCTGGTGCTCGCCACCGGCAGCCGACCGGTGGTGCCGCCGCTGCCCGGGCTGGACCCGGCCGCCCTACCGGAGCGGGTGGTGCCGTTCCGCACGCTGGCCGACTGTCGACGGATCCTGACCCTCGCGGCACGGGCGCGCCGGGCACTGGTCCTCGGCGGCGGGCTGCTCGGGTTGGAGGCGGCCCGTGGGCTCGCCGCCCGCGGGTTGGAGGTCGGCGTGGTGCACCCGGTGCCGCACCTCATGGAACGGCAACTCGACCCGACCGGCGCCGCGATGCTGGCCGGCACGCTGGCCGGGCTCGGGGTGATGACCCACCTGGCGGTACCGGCGACCGGGCTGGCCGCCGACGCCGACGGCGTACGCCTCGACCTGGCCGACGGCCGGTCCCTCACCGCCGACCTGCTGGTGCTCTCCTGCGGCGTACGCCCGGACACCGCGCTCGCCGCGGCGGCCGGTCTCGCCGTGCGCCGGGGCGTGGTCGTCGACGACCGCCTGCGCACCAGTGACCGGCGGATCTCGGCGATCGGCGACTGTGCCGAGCACGACGGGACGTCGACCGGGCTGGTGACCCCCGCGTGGGCGCAGGCACGCGTGGTGGCGCAGGTGCTGAGCGGCGCGGACCCGCTCGCCCGGTACCGGCCGCGGCCGGTGGTGACCCGGCTCAAGGCGGCCGGCATCGACCTCGCCGCGATGGGTGACCCGGCCCCGGGAGGTCCCGGTGAGGAGCTGACCTTCACCGACCCGGCCCGGGGCACGTACGCCCGGCTGCGCATCCACGACGAGCGGCTGACCGGCGCCATCCTGCTCGGCGACAACCCGGCGGTCGGCACCGTGATCCAACTCTTCGACCGGGGCCAGCCGGTACCGGCCGACCGACGCTCCCTGCTGCTCGGCCGGGCCCTCGGCACGGGCGTGCCGGCCGCCGCCGCGTCCCCGGCGCTGATGCCGGACGCGGCCACGGTGTGCCAGTGCAACACGGTGAGCAAGGGGGCGCTGGTGAGCTGCTGGCGCTCGGGGGCCCGCACGGTCGACGCGGTGGTGGCGGCCACCCGGGCCGGCACCGGCTGCGGCAGTTGCCGGGACGCGGTCGCCGGCATCGTCGACTGGCTCCGGGAAGCCGACTCGGTGGAGGTGACGCGATGAACGGCGGCAGGCTGGTGGTCGTCGGAAACGGCATGGTCGGTCAGCGGTTCCTCGACGCGCTGCGGGCCCGCGACCCCGGGGCGGCCTGGCGGGTGACCGTGCTCGCCGAGGAGCGGCGGCCGGCGTACGACCGGGTGCGGCTCTCCGCGTTCTTCGACGGGGCGACCGCCGAGGAGCTGAACCTGCACGTCCCGCACGAGGGCGTCGAGCTGCGCCTCGGTGAGCCGGCCACGGCGATCGACCGGCAGCGGCGGGTGGTCCGGACGGCGGCCGGCGAGTACCCGTACGACGCGGTGGTGCTGGCCACCGGCTCGTACCCCTTCGTGCCGCCGGTGGACGGCGCGACCCTGCCCGGCGTGTTCGTCTACCGCACGCTCGACGACCTGACGGCGATCCGCGCGTACGCCCGGGGACGGCGGTCCGGCGCGGTGGTGGGCGGCGGGCTGCTGGGGTTGGAGGCGGCGAACGCGCTGCGGCTGCTCGGCCTGACCACCAGCGTGGTGGAGTTCGCGCCCCGACTCATGCCGGTCCAGGTGGACACCGCCGGCGGGGCGATGCTCCGCCGGTACGTCGAGGAGCTGGGTGTCGCCACCCGGCTCGGGGTGGCCACCACGGCGGTACGGCCCGGGCCGGACGGCGCGGTCGCCGCGCTCGCACTCGCCGACGGCACCTCGGTCGACGCCGACGTGGTGGTGGTCGCGGCCGGCATCCGGCCCCGGGACGAGCTGGCCCGGGCGGCCGGCCTGCCGCTCGGCCCGCGGGGCGGGGTGCTGGTGGACGCGGCCTGCCGCAGCGCGGACGAGCGGATCTGGGCGGTCGGCGAGTGCGCGGCGGTGGACGGGACGTGCCACGGCCTGGTCGCCCCCGGGTACGCGATGGCCGAGGTGGTGGCCGACCGGCTGGTCGGCGGCTCGGCGACCTTTCCGGGCGCGGACACGGCCACCAAGTTGAAGCTGCTCGGGGTGGACGTGGCCTCGTTCGGCGACGCGCACGGCAGCACCGAGGGCTCTCTCGACGTCACCTTCACCGACCCGGCCACCCGGGTCTACGCGAAGCTGGTCCTCTCCGACGACGCGACGACCCTGCTCGGCGGCGTGCTGGTGGGTGACGCCGCCGCGTACCCGACGCTGCGGGCCAGCGTCGGCGGGCCGCTGCCGGCGCCCCCGCTGGCGTTGCTCGCACCCGACGGGGGCGGGGCGGGAGCGGGCACCCTGCCCGCCGCCGCGCAGGTGTGCTCCTGCAACGCGGTCACCCGAGGCGACATCGACGCGGCCATCGCCGACGGCTGTGCGGACGTGCCGGCGTTGAAGGCGTGCACCCGGGCCGGGACGAGCTGCGGCTCCTGCGTGCCGATGCTCAAGCAGCTGCTGGACGCCGCCGGGGTGACGCAGTCCCGCGCGCTCTGCGAGCACTTCGACGCCAGCCGTCAGGAGCTCTTCGAGATCGTCCGGGTGCGCGGCATCCGCACCTTCTCCCGCCTCGTCGCCGAGCACGGGCGGGGTCGCGGCTGCGACATCTGCAAGCCGGTGGTCGCCTCGATCCTCGCCTCGCTCGGCACCGGCCACGTGCTGGACGGCGAGCAGGCGTCCCTCCAGGACACCAACGACCACTTCCTGGCCAACCTGCAACGCGACGGCAGCTACTCGGTCGTGCCCCGGATCCCGGGCGGCGAGATCACCCCGGAGAAGCTGATCGTCATCGGGGAGGTGGCCCGGGACTTCCAGCTCTACACGAAGATCACCGGCGGTCAGCGGATCGACCTGTTCGGCGCCCGGGTCGAGCAGCTGCCCCAGATCTGGCGGCGGCTGGTGGACGCCGGCTTCGAGTCCGGCCACGCGTACGGGAAGGCGCTGCGTACGGTCAAGTCGTGCGTCGGGTCCACCTGGTGCCGGTACGGAGTGCAGGACTCGGTCGGCCTGGCCGTGGCGCTGGAGCTGCGGTACCGGGGGCTGCGCGCCCCCCACAAGATCAAGTCCGCGGTCTCCGGCTGCGCCCGGGAGTGCGCCGAGGCGCGCGGCAAGGACTTCGGCGTCATCGCCACCGAGACCGGCTGGAACCTCTACGTCGGGGGCAACGGCGGCTTCCGCCCCCGGCACGCCGACCTCTTCGCCACCGACCTGAGCACCGAGGAGCTGGTCCGCTACGTGGACCGGTTCCTGATGTTCTACATCCGCACCGCCGACCGGCTGCAACGCACCGCCGCCTGGATCGAGGCGATGGACGGGGGCCTCGACCACCTGCGCGCGGTGATCGTCGACGACTCGCTCGGCCTCTGCGCCGACCTGGACGCGGCGATGGCCCGGCACGTGGCGTCCTACTCGGACGAGTGGCGCGACGTGCTCGACGACCCGGACCGAATGCGCCGCTTCGCCTCTTTCGTCAACGCCCCCGAGGTGCCCGACCCGTCGATCCGGTTCACCCAGGAGCGCGGGCAGCCGGTGCCGGTACGCGGCGGGCCGGACGGCGCCGCGACCGGGCAGCGGCAACCGGTCGTGCTGGGCCTGCCGGCGGTGCCGCGATGACCGCGCCGGCCTGGACGGCGGTCTGCCCACTGGACCGGCTGGAGCCCGACCGGGGCGTCGCCGCCCTGGTCGACGGCGTGCAGGTGGCCGTCTTCCGGACCGTGGACGGGCTGTTCGCCGTCGACAACCGCGACCCGGTGACCGGCGCGTACGTGCTGTCCCGCGGGATCGTGGGCAGCCGGGGCGAGGTGCCGACCGTCGCCTCGCCGCTGCACAAGCAGGTGTACGACCTGCGCACCGGGCGGTGCCTCGACCTGCCGGGGGTGGCCGTGCTCCGACACGAGGTGCGCTGCCGGGGTGGCCAGGTCGAGGTGCGGCTGCGACAGGAGGGGTGATGCGGGAGGAACTGGCCGGCTTCACCATCGGCGTGACCGCCGACCGGCGACGCGACGAACTGGCCGCGCTGCTCCAGCGGCGCGGCGCCCGGGTGGTGCTCGCGCCGGCGCTGCGGATCGTGCCGCTGGCCGACGACACAGAGCTGCGCGAGGCGACCCGCGCCTGCCTGGACCAGCCGCCGGACATCCTGATGGCGAACACCGGCATCGGTATGCGGGGCTGGCTGGAGGCCGCCGAGGGCTGGGGGCTCGCCGAACCGCTGCGCTCGGTGCTGGCCGAGGCGTACGTGGTGGCGCGCGGGCCGAAGGCACGCGGGGCGATCCGCGCCGCCGGGCTGCACGACGAGTGGTCACCGGTCTCGGAGAGCTGCGACGAGGTGGTCGACCACCTGCGCCGGCGCGGGGTGGCCGGCCAGGTCATCGCGATGCAGCTGCACGGCGAGCGGCAGCCGGAGTGCACGCTGGCGCTGGAGGAGGCCGGCGCCACGGTGATCGAGGTGCCGGTCTACCGGTGGGCGCCGCCGACCGACCCGGCGCCGCTGCACCGGCTCATCGACCTCATCGCCGGCCGGTTGGTCGACGCGGTCACGTTCACCTCGGCGCCGGCGGCGGAGGCGCTGCTGCGGGCGGCCGGCGACCGCACCGAGGCGGTGCTCGACGCGCTCCGCTCCGACGTGCTCGCCTGCTGCGTCGGGCCGGTCACCGCCGAGCCGCTGGTGCGGCGCGGCGTGCCGGTCACCACGCCGGGCCGGGCCCGGCTCGGGGCGCTGGCCCGCACCATCGTCGACGAGCTGCCCCGCCGGACCATCAGCTGCAAGGCGGCCGGACACCTGCTCACGCTGCGCGGGCACGCCGCCGTGATCGACGGGGAGTTGCGCCCACTCGCGCCGGCGCCGATGGCGGTGCTGCGGGCCCTCGCCCAGTCCCCCGGCCGGGTGCTGTCCCGCACCGCGCTGCTGCGTACGCTGCCGCGCGGCGCCGACGAGCACGCGGTGGAGATGGCGGTGGCCCGGCTCCGCGCCGGCCTGCGCGCCCCCCGCGTGGTGCAGACCGTCGTCAAGCGGGGCTACCGCCTGCGCGTCGACTGAGCCGCGATGTCGGTGCGCGGAGCCGGGACGACAGCCGCCCGGGCAGGCGCAACGGCCGGCGACCCGCCCGAGATCGGCAGACCCGGCGCCACCCGAGCGGGAGGCGCCGGAGACGACCGGCCGGGACGGTGTCAGCCCACCGGGGTCGCGTACCCCCGGCCGTGCTCCGCCTGCAGCCGCGCCATGGCGTGCTCCACGACGGTCACCAGCACCTGCTTGACCGAGTCCCGGTGCCGGGCGTCCGTCATCACCAGCGGCACCTGGGGCGAGATGGCCAACGCCTCGCGTACCTCCGCCAGCTCGTACTGCGGCGCCCCGTCGAAGGCGTTCAGCGCGACCACGTACGGCAGCTTGCGGTTCTCGAAGTAGTCCAGCGGCGCGAAGGCGTCGGTGATCCGGCGGGTGTCCACCAGGACGGCGGCACCGACCGCGCCCCGGATGATCTCGTCCCACATGAACCAGAAGCGCGTCTGGCCGGGGGTGCCGAAGAGGTAGAGGATCAGGTCCTCGGCCATCGTGATACGGCCGAAGTCCATGGCGACCGTCGTGGTCTCCTTGCCCGGCACCTTGGACGGATCGTCGATGCCGACGCCGGCCGCGGTCATCACCGCCTCGGTGGTCAGCGGTGTGATCTCGGAGATCGAGCCGACCAGCGTCGTCTTGCCGACGCCGAACCCACCCGCGACCACGATCTTGGCGGAGACGATCCCGCGGCTCTGCCGCCCGGCGGCGGGGTCATAGCCTGCGAAGTCCACTTAGCACCCTTCCCAGCATTTCCATACGCTCCTCGAACCCCTCGGCCGGAGCGGCAGTGTGTAGCGTCAGCAGGCCCTCGGCCACCATGTCGGCGACCAGCACCCGGGCGACGCCGAGCGGCATCCGGGTGTAAGCGGCGATCTCCGCCAGCGACTGCGCTCGGCCCTCGCAGACGGTGGCGATGCGGTACTTGTCATGCCCGGCGAACCGGGACTCGGCCACCTGGGTCGGGGAGGCCATCAGGACCGCCTCCAGAGCGATGTCCTGCCGTGGTTCGGTGCGGCCGCGGGTGACCGCGTACGGACGTACGAGCGCACCTCTCGGGTCACGCCGCTGGTCCATCCGCGATCACCTCCTCTCCACTCCCCGAGGCCGGTCTGCCCCGGGCTCCCCCGTACGTGGTCGATGCGCGGCGGGCGTGCCGCGCCCGGTTACGAACGCACCGCGTCCCGGGGCAGCGGCACCAGTGCCGCACCCACCCGCTCGACGAGCAGCGCCATCTCGTATCCGACCTGGCCCACGTCGCAGCTGCGCGCGGCCAGCACGGCCATCGAGGACCCGTCGCTGATGGACATCAGGAAGAGGTAGCCGCTGTCCATCTCGATGACGGTCTGCAACACACCGCCGGCGCTGAACATCCGGGCGGCGCCCTCGGTCAGGCTCACCACGCCGGAGGTGATCGCGGCGAGCTGGTCCGCCCGGTCCCCGGGAAGGTCCCGGGACGAGGCGAGCAGCAGCCCGTCGGCGGACACCGCCACCACGTGGGCGATCCCCGCCACGCTGTCGGCGAAGTTGGTGAGCAGCCAACCCATGTCCTGCATGGCCGCTGGCCTGTTCATCGGGTCTCCTTGGTCGAGGTGCGGATCTGGTCCGTTCCGGCCGTCCGCCCGCGCTGGACGCCGCGGTGGTAGGCCGACAACAGGCCACGTACTTCATCCGGGGTGCGCCGGCTGGGCCCCCGGCCGCCGCGCGGCTCGATGCCGCCCGGCACGAGCTGCGCCTGCGGTACCCGCTTGGGCAGGCCCGAGCGGGTGGTGCCGCCGCTGGCCGGCTCGGCGGCGCGGCTGGCACGCGACCAGCCCTCGTCGGCCGCCGTCCGCCAGGCGTCCGCGTCGGCCGCGGGCGCCGCGCCGGGCGTGCTCGCCGGCGGAGTGTACGACGGCGGCGGCGCCTGCGGCGGGGTCCCCGTGCCACCGCTCCCGGGAGAGCGGGTGGGCAGCGGGGTGCTGGTCGAAGCGGCCGGCGCGGGGGTGGCCGGCGCGACCGGTCCAGTGGTGGCCGGGACGGGCGTGCCCGGGGCGGGGTCGTCGAACCGGGGCCGGGCGAAGATGGCGGTCGCGTCGTCGCCGTGGGACCGGAACCAGACCGCCTCCATCTCCCGGAAGATGGGCGCCTCGGCCGCCGGCTCCGGGCGGGCCGCGATCGGCGTCGTCGGGGCGAGCGGCGGGGCGGGCGGCGCCGACGGAGTGGTCGACAGGCCACCGGCGACCGGACCCAGCGGCAGCCCCGAGGCGGCGGACGGGTCGGCCGTGGACCCGCGGCGCGGCAGCGGGGCGAGCGTCGGATGGCCGGTCGACCGGCCGAGACCGGAGTCGTACGCCGGCCGGGTCGGCGGCGCGGCCGGTGGCGGCGCCGCGGCCGGCACGGTCGGCAGCGCGCCGGTGGCCGAGACGGTCGGAAGCGTCCCAGTGGGGCCGCCGGCCGACACGGTCGGCGCACTGTCGCGCGCCTCGACCGGCGGCTGCCACGGGGCCGGGGCCGGGGTGCTGGTGCGCCACTGGTCGGTCAGCGTCCGAGCCGAGGTGAGCCCGGTACGCGGCTCCGCGAGGGCGACCGGGGCGAGCGGGGCCGACTCGGCCGCCAGCGGCTGACGCGGCCGGGTGAGCGCCTGGTCGCGGCCTCGGTGGGCGGGCAGCACCACGGTGGAGTTGGGCAGCGTGATCTGCGCGACCGTGCCGCCCTCGACGTTGCGGCGCAGCTCCACCCGGATGCCGTAGCGGGAGGCGAGCCGGCTCACCACGGCGAGGCCCATCAGCCGGAACGCCGCGACGTCCACGGTCGGCGGGGCGGCCAGCCGCCGGTTCAGGGAGTCGAGCTGCTCGTCGCTCAGCCCGAGCCCACGGTCCTCGATCTGGATCAGGACGTAGTCGCGGATCCGCCGACCGTCGGCCACGACCGTGGTGTTGGGCGGCGAGAAGCGGGTGGCGTTGTCGAGCAGTTCGGCGACGAGCCGGACCACGTCGTTGACCGCGTGCGCGGCGACCGAGATGTCGGTGTCCACCGTGCCGAACTCGATGCGGTTGTAGAGCTCCACCTCGGACTGTGCGGCGCGCAGCACGTCCACCAGCAACGCGTCGTCGCGACGCGGCACGGCCGAGTCGGCGCCGGCGAGGACCAGCAGGTTCTCGTCGTTGCGGCGCATCCGGGTGGCCAGGTGGTCCAGCTCGAAGAGCTGGGCCAGCCGCTTCGGGTCCTCCTCGCCGCGCTCGATCGCGTCCAGCTCGCCGATCATCCGGTCGACCAGGGTCTGACTGCGCCGAGCGAGGTTGAGGAACATCGCCGAGACGCTGGTACGCAGCGCGGCCTGCTCGGCGGCGACCCGGACCGCCTCCCGGTGCACGACGTTGAAGGCGGAGGCGACCTGGCCGACCTCGTCCCGGTTGGGCAGGTTGATCGGGTCACGCACCTGCCGGACGATCTCGTCCACGCCGCCCTCGGCGACGCTGCTCATGGTCTGCAGCCGCTGCACCGCGTCCGGCAGGTCGTGGTTCGCCACCGAGAGCGCGCCCTCGCGGAGCCGGCGCAGCGAGTCGTTGAGCGAGCGGGCCAGCACCACGGCGAGCGACACCGCGATGAGCAGGGTCAGCAGCACCAGCAGCGACTCGACGACGGCCTGCCGGATCACGTCCGATCGGGCCTGGTCGGTCTGCGCGTACAGCTGGTTCTCCAGCTGGATCTCGGCCCAGCGCATGAGGTCGTTGACCGCGCCGATGGCGGCGGTGGCGTCCTGCGCGCTGACCAGCGGGCGCTGCCCGACGGACCGGGTGATGTCGGCCGCGACGCGGTCGGCGAGGCCGACGGCGTCACCGGAGACGGTGCTGTTCACCAGGGCACGCTGCCCCGGGGCGGCGGCCAGCGAGAAGGCGAGCAGCGCCTCCTGCTGGCTGGTCAGCGTGGCCACGAACGAGGAGAACTGCTCCTCGTCGAGCTGCCCGGCGCTGAGGGCGGTGAAGGCCACCGCCTCCTCCTCGGCGACGGACGACTTCGCGCGGGCGAACGCGGCGACCGCGCGCCGGCTGTCCGAGAGGCTCTCGCCGCCGGGCAACTGGGCGAGGCCGTCGCCGTAGGAGACCAGGTCGGCGAGGATGACGCCGTACCGCAGCACCGCCTCGGCGACAGCCATCTGCCGGCGGTCCGTCACCTCCTGCCGGGTGCCGCCCAGCGTGTCCAGGTGGTCGTCGATGGCGGTCAACCGGTCCGCGACCGCGGCCGGGACCTCACCGACCCGGGCCCGCTCCGCGCGGTACTCCGCGATTCGCTCGTCGGTCCGGCGCACCCGCAGGTTGTACGCGTCGGCCGGCTGCTGCGGCAGGGCCAGGTACGCCGCCGCGGCCATCCGCTCGGCGTGCAGGTCCTGGGTGAGCGCGGACACGTCGATGGAGAGCGCGGTCAGCGACCGCGCCTGGCTCGCCTCGTAGGCGCCCTCGCCGACGGAGATGAGCCGGACGGTCGCCAGCGCGATGACCGCCGCGACGGGCACCACCAGGATCAGCGCCAGTTTCGACCGGATCCGGGCGTCCCGGAGCCGGAACAGCCGGCGAGGACTGCGCCGGGCCTTCGCGCGGGTTTCGGGCAGGGCCGTCGGTCCGCTGCTCACGACATCGCCTCCGTCGTATCTTCCACGCCTGGCCCGCCGAACGGTGCCGGACGCGGTGGGCGGCGGCACGCGCGGCACGGCCGCGATTTCATCAGAGAAGGTCCTGTTTGGGAAGGCGCAGCGGGGCAGGAAACGGTCGGACGGCACGGATCCCGTCTTCCGGTCAACTGACACCTTCATTTCCGCAAGCCCGTGAACTGGGCACGTAACTCCAGAGTGGTCACTCGTGCGTGCAGCGTGACCGTTTGCAAACATCGTGTGACCCCAGCATGTGGGATGACCGTCCCGAAACGACCACACCTGCCCGCTTGACCGCGACGCCCGCCGTTGGCAAGGTTTTGCAGGCTTCGCGCACACCGTACGGCAGACTGTTCCCGTCTCTCCACTGAGGACGGACTAGCGGCGGTGACCGGGCAGCGCCCGCGCCCGCACCTGGAGGACGACTTTGAGCTCCATCCGCTCCACGACCATCGCGGCGGTTGCTTCCGTCGTACTGGCCGGCACCCTCACCGGCTGCCAGTTCGGCGCGGCGGACGAGGCGGCGAGTCCGATCGTGATCGCCGCGGACCTCGAACTCTCCGGCGCGGCCGCCCCGGTCGGGCAGGCGTACCAGCGCGCGCTCAAGCTGAAGGTCGACCAGCTGAACGCCTCGGGCGCGTTGAACGGCCGGCGGATCGAGCTGGACGTGAAGGACAACCGGTCCGACGCCAGCGAATCGCTGCGCAACATCGGCGACTTCAGCAAGAACGACCGGGTCAGCGCGATCATCATGGGCGGCTGCAACGCGTGCGCCATCGGCGCGGTGGGGACGATCAACGAGAAGAAGATCCCGACCATCGCGCTCGCCGCCGCCGACGCGGTGACCAGCCCGGTGGCCGATCGGCGGTACGTGTTCCGGCTCGGCCCCAACGCCGCCGACGGCGCCAGCGCCCTCACCAGCGAACTGCGCCGCAAGGGCGTCCGCAAGGTCGGAGTGGTCTACAGCGACGACGACTACGGCCGGGAGGGCCTGGCCGCGCTGCGCCGCGAGTTCGCCAACGCCGGCATCCGGCCGCCGCGTGAGGCGTCGGTGCGGATCACCGACACGGACGTCAGCCAGCCCGTCCGCACCGCCATCGTCGGCAAGCCGGACGCGCTGATCGTCTGGACCCCGCCGGAGCAGGCCTCGCTGGCCGCCACCGCCGCCCAGCAGGCCAGCTACACCGGGTCGCTCTACTTCGACGCCGGGGCGGCCGGTGACCTGTTCCTGGGTTCGGCGGCCCGGGCCACCGAGCGGGCGACCCTGGTCTTCACCCAGACCATGGTGATCGACGACGTGATCGCCACCACCCCGGCCAAGGCGGCCCGGCGGCAGTGGTTCCAGGACTACACGGCACGCTTCGGCGGCTACAACGGCGCCTCGTCGTTCGCCGCGGACGCCGTCCAGCTCATCGCCGACGCCGAGCTGCGGGCCAGCGGCCCGGACGGCGGGGTCAACCGGGACGGCATCCGCGACGTGCTGGAGACCTCCCAGCTGGACGGGCTCTCCGGACCGATCCGGATGACCCCCGACAACCACAGCGGCCTGATGCCCCAGGCGCTGACCACCCTGGTGGCCCGCAACGGCCGCTGGCGCCTAGCCGGCTAACCCGCCCCCCCAACAGAAAACGCCGCGATCTTGCAGTTCGTGCCCCCAGGGCGTCGGGAACGCCCGGTTCGTCGGGGCGGAAACTGCGAGATCGCGGCGTTTTACCGGGTCAGCGGCTGCTCGTTGTTTCGCGGACCCAGGGAAGGGCCAGGCGTTCGGCCAGCACCAGCGCGCTGTAGAGCAGGATGCTGACCAGCGCCACCAGCATGATCGCCGCCCAGGCGGTGGCGGTGTCGCCGACGCCGGCGTACTGCTGGATGACGTAGCCGAGACCACCCTCGCCGGCCTGGAACTCACCGATCACCGCACCGATCGCGGCCAGCGGCATCGCCACCTTGAGCCCGACGAAGATCTGCGGCAGCGCGGCCGGGAAGCGCACCTTGCGGAACGCCTGCCAGCGGGACGCGTTCCAGGAGCGGACCAGCTCGGCCAGGTCCGCCGGAGTGGTGGTCAGCCCCGTCGCGGTGGAGAGCACGATCGGGAAGAAGCAGAGCAGGAAGACCATCGTGAGGATCGGCCGCTGACCCCAGCCGAGCGCGACCACCAACAGTGGGCCCAATGTGATCTTGGGCACCGCGTTGACCGCGACGAGCAGCGGCGTGAACATCCGCTCCACCGTGCGGGACGACGCGAGCGACAGTCCGATCAGGATGCCGGCCACCGCGGAGAGCGCGAAGCCGATCAGGATCTCCAGGGTGGTGTCGCCCGTGTGCTCCAGCATCCGGGCCGGCTTGTCGACGAACGCGGTCAGCACGTCCGCCGGTGGCGGCAGCGCCGCCGGGTGCACCAGCTCCAGCCGGGCGACCAACCACCACACCGCGAGCGCGACCAGCAGGCCGACCGCGGGCAGCAGGCCCGCGCCCGCACCGGCCCGCAGCCCCGCCGAGCGTCGTACGCGCGCGGCCGGCGCCCCCTCCACCGGTGTCGGTTCGGTCGCCGGCTCCGCCGAGCGGACCTCGGTCATGGTTCCTCCTTCGGATCCGCCGGCCCGGGTGACCGGCACGCAGCCGGGGTGCGCCCCGCCGTCGGCCGGCGGAACGCACCCCGGGGTGACCGGCGATCAGGCCTTCGGCACGAGGTTGAAGTCGATGATCTGGTCGGGCGTGATGTTCTGCTTCAGGGCGCCGGCGCCCTGGAGGATGGCGATGCTCTTCGCCACCCGGCCGCTGTCCAGGGTGCCCAGCTGGGTGCCGGAGTTGCTGGACCGGACGTAGCCGGCCATCAGCTGCAGCTCGGCCGCGGCCGCCGCGGGGTTGGTGGCGTCCACGTTCTTCTTCAGGATCTCCGCCGCCTCCTGCGGGTTGGTCAGGCTGTACTCCAGACCCTTCATCAGCGCCGCGGTGAACTTCTTCACCATCTCCGGCTTCTCCTTGGCGTACTTCGCCGAGGTGATGAGCACGTTGCCGTAGAGGTCCTGCATCACGTTGCTGTACGGCAGCATGACGGCCTTCTTGCCCTTGGCCACCGACTCGATGGTGGGCTGACCCACGACGAACTGCCCGATGCCGTCGACCTGGCCGGAGGCCAGCGTGCCGATCAGCGTCTGCGCCTCACCGTTGACCCAGGTCACCTTGCCGGCGTCGATGCCGGCCATCCGCGCGTACGTCGGGAAGAGGTTGCGGACCACCGACCCGGGGGTGTCCGCGAGCTTCTTGCCCTCCAGGTCCTTCGGCGAGGCGATGCCCTTGCCCTCCAGCGTGGCGATGCCCGCCATGGTGCGCTGCTGGATCGCGGCCACCGCGATGAAGTCCTTCGCCTGGCCGTTGCCGAGCTGGAGCAGGCCACCGGTCAGGTCGATCGGGCCGAAGTCGGCCTGGCCGCCGACGATCGTCTGGATCACACCGCCGGTGCCCTGACCGGCCTTGATCTCGACGTCGAAGCCGGCGTCCTTGAAGAAGCCCTTCTCCTTCGCCACCCAGGCGTAGGAGTCACGGCCGAAGTTGCCGAAGGAGGTGAGGTAGGTCACCTTCTCCAGGGTGCCGCCGGCGCCGCCCGCGGCGTCCTTGTCGGAATCCGAGTCACCGCTGCAACCGGCGACGAAAGCGAGGGCGGTGGCCAGGGCGGCCGCGGCGACCGTACGGGTCAGCCTTCTCATCAGTGCACCATGTCCTTTCCGACCGGGGGCGGCAGGCCCGCCGGAGGGGGTTTGTCAGGGGGCCGGCGCAAGGGGGCAGGCCGGCACCACCGTCGTGAGGGGACTCTTCGCGGGCACAGCGTACGAGAACCTCACCTTTGCGACGCCAGGCGTGTCGGGTTGCGGAACGGAAACAAAACGACGACGACCCCGGACGGTGCGTTACGGGCACGAGCCGGATAGTGTGTGTCGGATTCCTGACCCCCCGCTCAGTGGAGGCCGGCCGGAGATGATCCGACTGTCCGGTGTGTCCCGTACGTTCGACGGCCGATCGGGCCGGGTCGAGGCGCTGCGGGGCATCGACCTCGACGTCGCCGAGGGCGAGTTCGTGGCGGTTCTCGGCCGCTCCGGCTGCGGCAAGTCCACCCTGCTCCGGCTGGTCGCCGGGCTGCTGCCGGTCACCAGCGGCGACATCACCGTCGCCGGTACGCCCGTCTCGAAGCCCCGCCGGGACATCGCCATGCTGTTCCAGCGGCCGGCGCTGCTGCCGTGGCGCACGGTGCTCGACAACGTGCTGCTCCCGGTCGAGATCTTCGGCTGGAGCCGGTCGAAGTACCGCGAACGCGCGCGCCAACTGCTCGACCTCGCCGGTCTGGCCGGGTTCGAGAAGCGCCTGCCGCACGAGCTGTCCGGCGGCATGCAGCAGCGCGTCTCGCTCTGCCGGTCGCTGATCGGCGAGCCCCGCGTGATGCTGATGGACGAGCCGTTCTCCGCGCTGGACGCGCTCACCCGCGAGGAGCTCTCCGGTGAGCTCCAGCGGGTGCACATGGAGAACGGCGCCACCGTCGTGTTCGTCACCCACTCGATCGACGAGGCGGTGCTGCTCGCCGACCGGGTGGTCGTGCTCAGCCCACGACCGGGCCGGATCCGCAAGGTCGTCGAGGTGGAGATCCCCCGCCCGCGCACACTCGGCCGCAACGCGCACCTGGCGGACGTGGCGCGGGTCAGCGCCGACCTGCACGAGTTGCTGATGGAACGTGAGGAGCCGGCGGGCGCCGGCGCGGAGGGACGATGAGCATGCGGGTGTCGGTCTTCACCGAGCCGCACCGGGGCGCCAGCTACGACGACCAGCTCCGCTTCGCCCGGCTCGTCGAGGAGACCGGGTTCGAGGGCTTCCTCCGGGCCGACCACTACCAGTCGATGGGCGCCGACCCGGGCCTGCCGGGGCCGACCGACGCCTGGTTGACGCTGGCCGCGCTGGCCCGGGAGACCAGCCGCATCCGGCTCGGCACGCTGGTCACCTCGGCGACCTTCCGACTGCCCGGTCCGCTCGCGGTGATGGTGGCGCAGGTCGACCAGATGAGCGGCGGCCGGGTCGAGCTGGGCATCGGCGCCGGCTGGTTCGAGCGCGAGCACACCTCCTACGGCATCCCGTTCCCCCGGGTCGGCGAGCGCTTCGACCGGCTGGCCGAGCAGCTCGAGGTGATAACGGGTCTCTGGCGTACGCCGGTCGGCGAGTCCTTCACCTTCACCGGCGACCACTACCGGCTGGTGGACGCTCCCGCGCTGCCGAAGCCGGTGCAGGTGCCCGGCCCGCCGATCATCGTGGGCGGCCGCGGTCCGAAGCGGACGCCGGAGCTGGCCGCCCGCCACGCCGACGAGTTCAACATGCCGTTCAAGTCGGTGGCGGAGACCGCCGAGGCGTACGAGCGGGTGCGGGAGGCCTGCGACCGGGTCGGCCGCGCCGAGTCCGGTCGACCGCCGCTGGTGCTGTCCGCCGGGATCGTGGTGGCGATCGGCCGCACCGACGCCGAGGCCCAGCGGCGGGCCGCACCGCTGCACGTGGCGAGCGCGCTGCCGCCGGAGGACCCGGTGGTCGGCTCACCCGCCCAGCTCGTGGAGCGGATCGGGCAGTTCGCGGCGATCGGCGCCACCCGGGTGCACCTGCGCCTGATCGAGCTCGCCGACCTGGACCACCTGGAGCTGATCGCGAGCGACGTGCTCCCCCAGCTGGACGGAGAACGATGACCGACGTGACGGACCTGACCGAGGGCCTGGAGCTCGGGCCGGTGGGCCAGGAGATCGTGTACGAGAACGACCGGGTCCGGGTGTGGCACATCCGGCTGGAGCCGGGTGAGCGGCAGCCGCTGCACCGGCACGACCACCCGTACCTGGTGGTGGCGATCGAGGGCGCGAAGAACGTGGTGCAGACGGTCGACGGCACCCGCATCGACGCGGACGAACCGACCGGGGGCGTGGTCTACCGGGACCCGGGCGCGGTGCACATGCTGACCAACGTCGGGGACACGACATACGTGGCCCGCCTGGTCGAACTCAAGTAGACCGGCCGGTCAGGGCCGGCGCGGCGCGCGGCGCGCCGGTGGCGATCCGGCGTACCTGGTGCGTAACGTGCCGGACATGGCCTTTCGGACCTGGGGCAGATTGCTGCTCACGGCGCTCGGGGTGAGCGTGCTGGCCGGGGCCGGTCAGCTGGGCATCGCGTACGGCTTCGGCATCGTCCGGCTCACCGGCGCCTTCACCGGCGCGACCGTCAACCAGTGGCCCGCCCAGCTCGTGTGGGTGGGCTGGTTCGCGGCGAACGCCGCCGTGGCGGGCGCGGTCCTCACCGGGCGCCTCGCCCGGCGGGACGCGCTGCCCGCCACCACCGGCCGGCACCTGGCCGTCGGCGCCGCCGCCGCGCTGGGCGCCACGGCCGTCGCGCCGCTGTGCATGCAGCCGGCTCGTGCCGCGGAGCTGGTCTCCGTCGACCCGGTCTTCGCGGTCGGCATCTGCGCCGTCCTCGGCGCGATCGTCGGGGCGGGTGCGGCGATCGCCGTCCTGCTCAATCCGCCGCTGGGGTGGAACGTCGCCGCGGTGGCCGGCGCGATCTGGCTCCTCGCTCTGGTGTCCGCGCTGCCGTCGGTCGGCGCGGCCGGGCCGCTGCGCGCCGTACGCCTCGGGGTGCTGGAACCGACCTGGCTCGCCTCGGACGCCGCGCAGCGGCTGTCGCTGTTGCTGCTGCCCACGATCGGGCTGCTCGCCGGCGCGGCCAGCGCCGCGCTGGCCCGCTGGCGCGGTCACGTCCCGCTGGTCAGCGGAGCGACCGGCGTCGCCGGCCCGGTGCTGGTGGCGTTCGCCTACCTGACCGCCGGCCCCGGTGACGCGGTCAACCGATACCAGACCACGCCCTACTACGCCGCGCTGATCGCGGTCGCCGCCGGCGCGCTCGGCGCGGCCGCCGCCACCCTGCTGCGCTGGCCGCTCCACACCCTGGCCACCGGGTCCACGGGCGCACCCGCGATCGAGCCGAGCGCCATCCTGCGCCCGCTGCCCGCCGGACCGGCGCTGCCGTCCGGTTCCGCCGCCCCGGCACGGCCTTCAGGCCGGGCGCCGACCGCCGACGACGTCCCGCTCCCCGGCCGCGTGCCCACCGGCGGCCCGGCCCACGACGACCACTCCACCTCCAGCCGTACGCCCGATCCGGTCGCCGGTGACCCCGCCTCCGACGGCTCCGCCGTCCGGAACGCGCCGGCGCACTGGGACTGGCCGGCGAGCGGCGGCGCGCCGCTGACGGTCGAGTCCACGCTCGGCTCGGCCATCCCGTCCGCACGCGACGCGCAATCCGCTCCCACCGGCGACCGCCCACCCACCACCGGGGCCGCGCCGGCGACACCCACATCCGCGACGTCCGCACCCACATCGACCCACCTGGACGCTGCCGGCCCCGGCGATGCGCCGGCCCTCGCCCGCAGCGACAGGTCAGTTGCCGGCCCGGAACGCGCGCCCGAGGACAGTGACAGCACGGAGCGCGACGGCGCGGCGTCCGCTCCTTCCACCGGCTCCGATGCCGGTCTCGGTCCAGCCGCTGTCTCCGTCTCCGGTGTTTCCGCCACCGGCGCCCCTGCCGAGCCGGCCGACACTGAGATCGGAATGAGCGCGATGACGGAGCGGCATAATCATGCCGCGCAGTCATCGTCCTCAACTCCCTCGGCGCTTCCCGACGAGACGGGCCGCGAGCAGGGGCGACGCACCGAGGACGGCGGGCACGGCGGACGGGTTGCGCCGAGCCCGGCGGCCACGGCCGGCCAGGCCGCGGAGAAGACCAGCGCTGCCCCGGCCGCCGGCGACGGAGCCCCGGCAGAGTCCACCGCCGGACCGGCAGAACCGCAAGAAGGCACGGCGGCGGATCCGTCGGCGACGCCGAAGCCGCGCCGCCCGCGTAAGGCCCGGGCCTCGGCGAAGCCGACCGTCGCGCCGCGGGCCGCGTCCGACGACACGGCGCCGGCCCCCAGCGCCGCCGCCACCGCCGGCAGCGCGACCGGCACCGACCGCGCGAGCGACGACAGCGGCAGCACAGAAGTCGGCAGCGACACGCCGTCGGCCGGCCCGGTCCCGCCCGCCTGGCCGGTCCCACCGCGGAGCACGCCGACGAGTCACGGACCGGTGGGCACGGGACGCGTCGCCGAGGCGGCGGCCCGCGACGACCGGTCCGGGCCGGCGGCCCGCAATCCGGTGGCCGATCAGGCCGGGCCGACGGCCCCGGACGTGGAGCCGCTGCCCCGGGCGCGGCACCGGGCACCGCTGCCCGACCTGAACCGGGCCACCGACTGGGAGGCCCTGGCCACGGCCCGGCGCGCCGGTCCCGCGTCGACCACACCTCGCCACACCACGCCACGCCAGACGACGCCGCCTCCCGCCGCACCGGCGGACGCCGCACCGACGGACGCCGCACCGACAGACGCCGCACCGACAGACGCCTCGTCGGCAACGAATGCGGACGCACCCGAGGCCGACGCCACCGCGACCGCTTCCCCGCCGGAGACGGCGGCGGAGCAGTCCGCCGGCCGGGGCCGGGGGCGGCTCGGGCTGTTCCGGCGCAACCGGGCCCGGAGCGACGGGGAGAGCAGCCCCGCCGAGCCGGAGCCGCTGGCCGAGCAGGACGAGGAGTACGTGGACTGGGTCGCCGGGTTGAGTCGCCCACTCGCGGACAACGAGCCGGAGCAGGAGAGCGGCCGCCGATCACTGCGCTCGACGGGCCGCCACCACCGCGACTGAGCGACCACTCCCCACGCCCACGGGCCCGGCTCAGGCCAGCGGCAGGTACACGCGACCGCCGCCGGCCACGAACTCCTCCGACTTGTCCCGCATGCCGCGGGCGGCGTAGTCCTTCAACTCCTGCGTGATTTTCATGGAGCAGAACTTCGGGCCGCACATCGAGCAGAAGTGCGCCGTCTTGGCGGGCTCGGCGGGCAGCGTCGCGTCGTGGTACGCCCGCGCGGTCTCCGGGTCGAGCGCCAGGTTGAACTGGTCCTCCCAGCGGAACTCGAACCGCGCCTTGGAGAGCGCGTCGTCCCACGCCTGGGCGCCCGGGTGACCCTTCGCCAGGTCGGCGGCATGGGCAGCGATCTTGTACGCGATCACGCCGGCCTTCACGTCGTCCCGGTCGGGCAGGCCCAGGTGCTCCTTCGGGGTGACGTAGCAGAGCATCGCGGTGCCGAACATGCCGATCATCGCGGCGCCGATGGCCGACGTGATGTGGTCGTACGCGGGCGCGATGTCGGTGGTCAGCGGGCCGAGCGTGTAGAAGGGGGCCTCGTGGCACCACTCCTGCTGGAGGTCCACGTTCTCCTTGATCTTGTGCATCGGCACGTGCCCCGGGCCCTCGATCATCACCTGGACGTCGTACTCCCAGGCGACCTTCGTCAACTCGCCGAGGGTCTTCAGCTCGGCGAACTGTGCCTCGTCGTTGGCGTCCGCGATGGACCCCGGGCGCAGCCCGTCACCGAGGGAGAAGGTCACGTCGTAACGCGCGAGGATCGCGCAGAGCTCCTCGAAGTTCGTGTAGAGGAAGTTCTCCTCGTGGTGCGCCAGGCACCAGGCCGCCATGATCGAGCCGCCCCGCGACACGATCCCGGTGACCCGGTCCACGGCCATCGGCACGTACGGCAGCAGCACCCCGGCGTGCACGGTCATGTAGTCCACGCCCTGCTCGGCCTGCTCGACGACGGTCTCCCGGAACACCTCCCAGCTGAGCTTCACCGGGTCGCCGCCGACCTTCTCCAGCGCCTGGTAGATCGGAACGGTGCCGATCGGCACGGGCGAGTTCCGCACGATCGCCTCGCGGGTCTCGTGGATGCGTTTGCCGGTCGACAGGTCCATCACCGTGTCCGCGCCCCACCGGGTCGCCCAGGTCAGCTTCTCCACCTCCTCGGCGATGGACGAGCTGACGGCCGACGTGCCGATGTTGGCGTTGACCTTCACCAGGAACGCCTTGCCGATGATGGCCGGCTCGCACTCCGGGTGATTGACGTTGAGCGGGAGCACCGCCCGCCCGGCGGCGATCTCGTCGCGGACGAACTCCGGCGCGACGCCCTCCCGGACGGCCACGAACTCCATCTCCGGCGTCACGATGCCCGCCCGGGCGTACGCCAGCTGCGTGGGCCGGCGTCCGTCCGCGCCGGCGAGCGGCGTGCCCGCGCCCCGCACGGGAGCGACGTCGCCGCGCTCGGCGATCCAGGGACCGCGCAGCGGCGGCAGCCCCACCTCCGGGTCGGAGCCCGGTCCGGAGGTGTCGTAGAGGCGCACCGGCGGGTTGTCCCCGGTCAGCGTCACCTCGGCGAACGGCACCCGGACGTCCAGCCGGGCCCCCTCGACGTACACCTTGCGTCGTGCCTGCATGACACCCTCCCTGGTGATCAAGCGGACCAGCCGAAGTGGTCCAGCGGGCCGCGTCCCGCGCCCAGCTCCCAGCCCCGCGCGCCGGTCAGCGCGCGGTGCACGTACTCCTTGGCGGCCGCGACGGCCGTCGGCACCGGGTCGCCCAGCGCCAGCCGGACGGCGATGGCCGCCGAGAACGAGCAGCCCGTGCCGTGCGTGTGCCGGGTGTCCACCCGGGGCGCCCGCAGCAGCGTGGTGGATCCGCCGCCCACCAGCACGTCGACCGACTCGCCGTCGGCGTCCACGTCGCCGCCGGTCACCACCACGTGCGACGGTCCGCGCGCGGCGAGGGCCTCGCCCGCCGCGACCATCTCCTCGACGGTGGTCACCGGGCGTCCGGTGAGGGCCGCGGCCTCCGCGCAGTTCGGCGTCGTCACCTCGGCGTACGGGAGGAGTCGCTCGACCGCCTCCACCACGCCCAGCCGATGGCCGCTCGTGGCCACCAGCACCGGATCGACCACCAGGTGGGGCAGCCGTCCGGCCTCGGCGACCCGGGCGACCGCGGCGGCCACCGCCGGGCTGCCGAGCATCCCGGTCTTGGCCGCGCCCACGGTGAAGTCGGAAAGCACGCTGTCCAGTTGGTCGCCGATGGTGGCCGGGGGCAGCGGCAGCACGGCGTCCACGCCCCGGGTGTTCTGGGCGGTGACCGCGGTGATGACGCTGGTCCCGTATGCGCCGAGCGCGGCGAAGACCTTGAGGTCGGCCTGGATGCCGGCGCCGCCGCCGGAGTCCGAGCCGGCGATGGTGAGGACGGTCGCCGGGGTCATCGCCGCACTCCCGTGGTCGGGGTCGCCGGCTGCGGCCGGCCGCGCCCGGTCGGGCAGGTCAGGTAGGCGTCTCGCAACGTCGCGGCCGCCTCGGTGGGGTCCCCGGCGCGCATGACCGCGCCGAGGACGGCGACTCCGGCGGCACCCGCCTCGACGCATCGCCGCACCTGGTCCGGGGTCGCTATGCCGCCGAGGGCGAGGACCGGCACGGGGCTCGCCTCGATCAGCTCGGCGAGGCCGCCCGGGGTGAGGGGCGGGCCGTAGCCGGGCTTGGTCCGGGTGGGGAAGACCGGCGACAGGGTGACGTAGTCCTCGGTGGACAGTCGGGCCAGCTCGGTGGCGTCGTGGCAGGAGCGGCCGACCAGCCCGAGCGGAGGCGGCGGGTACGGGCCGGCGGCGGGCAGGTGGACGGCGTGACCGTCGAGCGGGTCCGGGCCGGCGACGACCAGCGTCCCGCCGGCCTCGGCGAGGATCGGGCGCAGGTCGGCGGCGAGCGCGGCGCGTTCGGCACGGGGCAGGTCCTTCTCCCGCAGCACCACCCAGCGGACGCCCCCGGCGACCGCGGCGGCGACCACCTCCGTGAGGGGCCGGGGCGTCTGCCTCCGGTCGGTCAGGACGACGATCCCGGACGGGCCGCTCACAGGTTCGGCCTTCCCTCGTCGGGGGTGGAGGCGAGGGCGTGGTAGCGGCGGCTGATCCGGCCGGCGCCCGCGGCGAGGCGGCCGGCCTCGACGGCGTACCGCATCGCGGTCGCCATCGCGACCGGGTCGGCGGCCCGGGTGACCGCGCTGGCCAGCAGCACCGCGTCGCAGCCCAGCTCCATGGCGAGCGCGGCGTCGGACGCGGTGCCGATGCCCGCGTCGAGGATCACCGGCACCTGCACGCTCTGCCGGATCAGCCGGATGTGGTGCGGATTGTTGATTCCCAGCCCGGAGCCGATCGGCGCGCCGGCCGGCATCACCGCCGCGCAACCGACGTCGGCCAGGCGCCGCGCGAGCACCGGGTCGTCACTGGTGTACGGCAGGACCGTGAACCCGTCGGCGACCAGTTCCTCGGCGGCGCGCAGCAGCTCCACCCCGTCCGGGAGGAGCGTCCGCTCGTCGCCGATCACCTCCAACTTGATCCAGTCGGTGTCGAAGGCGTCCCGGGCCAGCCGGGCCACCTTGACCGCCTCCCCGGCGGTGTAGCAGCCGGCCGTGTTGGGCAGCAGCCGTACGCCGCACCGGTCCAGCAGCTCCAGCAGCCCGCCGGCGGTGCCGGGCGCGGTGTCCACGCGTCGCAGCGCGAGGGTGACCAGCTCCGTGCCGGAGGCGCGGATGGCCTGTTCGAGCAGTCGCAGGTTCGCGGCGCCGCCGGTGCCGAGGACGAGCCGCGAGGTGAACGGGACCCCGCCGAGGTGGAAGGTCACGCCGCTCACCCGCCCTGGGCCGCGGTGAGCACCTCGACCCGGTCGCCGTCGCGCAGTGTCGCGGCGGGCCAGGCGGCCCGGGGCACGACCTCGCCGTTCACCGCGACGGCCACGCCCCGGTGCTGCGGGGTGACCTCCCGCACCAGGTCCGCGACGGTCACGCCGCCGGGGACCGTCCGCCCGGTCCCGTTCACCGTCAACTCCACGACTCCTCCTCGGTCCTCTGGTTCGCGGCGTCGGCGACCCCGGCCGCCGACGCGTCGGCGCTGTCGGCCCGGGCCGTGAACCGGTCGGGCCGGAAGGGGGCGAGCAGCGGGTCGGGCACGCCGCCGGTGACGAGATCGGCGATCAGGTCGGCGGTGACCGGGGTCAGCACGATGCCGTGCCGGTGGTGCCCGGTGGCGGCCAGCACGTCCGGTCGGCCGGGCAGCGCGCCGAGGATCGGGGCGTTGTCCGGCGTGCCGGGTCGTCGGCCGGCGACCGTCTCGACCAGGTCGTACTCGGCCAGCTCGGGCATCAGCTCGACGGCGGCGCGCAGCAGGCGGAGCACCGCCCCGGCGGACACGGTGGTGTCGCCGCGCTCCTCGACCGTCGCGCCGACCACCACCTCTCCGGTGTCGCGGGGCACGAGGTAGACGTGTTCGCCGTCGGCGTACCCCCGGATCACGTGCCGGAAGCCGGGGGGCCCGCCGTCGGGCGCGCGGAGCCGGACCACCTGGCCCTTCACCGGCCGGACGGGCAGCCCGGTCAGCGCGGCGGCCCCGCAGCCGGCCGCCACGACGGTGACGGCGGCGTCCAGGTCGGCGAGCCGCCGCACCACGCCGGGCACCAGCACGGCGCCCGCGCGTTCGGCGGCGGTCCGCAGCGCCGGAACCAGCAGCCGCGGGTCGACCTGGTGGTCGGTGGGCGCCAGGGCCCCGCCGCGTACGCGGGGTGCCAGCGCCGGTTCGTGCGTGCGCAGCTCGCTGGGGCGCAGCGGGGTCACCGGCAGGCCGAGGCTCTGCTGGTACGCCCAGAGCCGGCGTGCCTCGGCGAGGTCGTCCCCGGTCAGCCCGACCATGAGCGTGCCCTCGGTGCGGTAGCCGAGCGTGGCCCCGGTCGCCTCGGCGAGTTCGGCGGCGAACCCGGGCCAGCGGGCGGCCGACTCGACGAGCAGGCCGGTCAGCTCCCGCTCACCGAAGTACGCCTCGGCGACCGGGGAGAGCATGCCGGCGGCCACGGAGGAGGCCCCCGAGCCGGGTGCCGGATCGTGGACGGTGACCCGCAGGCCCCGGGCGGCGCAGCGCCAGGCGACGGCGAGGCCGATGGGGCCCGCCCCCACCACCGCCACGTCCGGCCGGACCCGGTCGACGTGCGCCGACGGGGACCGGCCGGTCAGCACGTCAGCGCCTTGAGCAGCTCGGCGGTGGCGCGGGCCGGGTCGGCGGCGGCGGAGAGCGCGCCGACGACGGCCACCCCGTACGCCCCGGCCGCCCGCAGGGCCGGCACCTGGGCCGCGGTCACCCCGCCGATGGCGACGACCGGCACGTCGACGGCCTCGGCGACGGCACGAACGCCGGTCACGCCGATGGGTGCCGGCAGCCCGTCCTTGGTGGTGGTCGCGTTGCAGGGGCCGACGCCGAGGTAGCTGGCGCCGGCCGCGACGGCGACGGCGGCCGTGCCCGGGTCCCGGGCGGTCGCGCCGAGCAGGGCGGCGGGGCCGAGTACCCGGCGGGCCGCGTCGACCGGCAGGTCGTCCGCACCGACGTGCCCACCGGCGGCGTCCACCGCCAGGGCCACGTGCAGCCGGTCGTTGACCAGGCACCGGGCCCGGTACGGCGCGCAGAGCGCCACGACCCGGCTGGCCAGGTCGTACGTCTCGCGGTCGGTGGCGTCGTCCTCGACGCGGACCTGCACGACCAGCTCGGCCCGGGCGGCCGACAGGGCGGCCCGGACCACGGCGAGCGGATCTCGCCCGGGTCGGCTGTCGGTGATGAGATGCAATCGTCCCAGGGACGGCACGGCAACACTCCTCCCTGCGCCGGCATTACCCGGATCAGGTTCGACGGTCGGGGGCGAACAGCCCCCCTCTCAGCCCGGTCCACCGGGCTCCCGTGGGTACTCGGCCACCGTACGACAGATCCGCCGGACTGCCAAGGCAGGCCGCGGGTGGCCCATCTCGCTGGTCGCTTCATGCTGTCCTGTTCGGAATGTCGCCCACTGTTGCCAAACCGTTACGTGCCGGCATCTTGCCCGACACGCATCCAGCGGAATTAATTTGTTCAGCGATTCGACAAAAATGCTGGCGTGTACGCCCTGGCCCGGCGTCCGCACCGGCATCCACCTGGGACGGTCTTCGGCGAGCCGGCCCCCGCGATCCCTGTCCACCGCGACATAGGAGGCGGCGTGTCCCGTCGTCGTGCCCGTATACCCATCACCGCGACCCTGTCCCTCGCCCTCGTCTCGAGCGTCCTGCTCGGGGCGCCCGCCCAGGCGGCTCCGGCCGCCGCGCAGGCCGCCCCGCGAGCCCCCCAGGCCGCCCCGGCCGCGGCCCCCGTCACACCGGTCCGGGCCGCCGCGGCGGCGGCCGACGACCCCTACTCCGTCCTGGTGTTCTCGAAGACCGCCGGCTTCCGGCACGACTCGATCCCCACCGGCATCGCCGCCATCCAGCAGCTCGGCGCGGCGAACAACTTCACGGTCGACGCCACCGAGGACGGGGCGGCGTTCACCGACGCCAACCTGGCCAAGTACAAGGCGGTGATCTGGCTCTCCACCACCGGTGACGTGCTGAACGCCGAGCAACAGGCGGCGTTCGAGCGGTACGTCCGCGCCGGTGGCGGCTACGTCGGCATCCACGCCGCCTCCGACACCGAGTACAGCTGGGCCTGGTACGGCGACCTGGTCGGCGCGTACTTCGCGAGCCACCCGGCCAACCAGCAGGCCACGATCAAGGTGGAGGACCACGCCCACCCGTCGACGAGCGAGCTGCCGGACCGCTGGTCCCGGTACGACGAGTGGTACAACTACCAGTCCAACCCGCGGCCGGACGTGCACGTGCTGGCCAGCCTGGACGAGAAGAGCTACTCCCCCGGCGCCGGCGCGATGGGCGCCGACCACCCGTTCGCCTGGTGTCAGGACTTCGACGGCGGGCGGTCGTGGTACACGGGTGGCGGTCACACCCGCGAGTCGTACGCGGAGCCGCAGTTCCTCAGCCACCTGCTCGGCGGCATCCGGACCGCCGCCGGCGTGGCCGACGCCGACTGCGGCGCGTCGAAGACGGCCAGCTTCGAGAAGGTCACGCTGGACAGCAACACCAGCAACCCGATGGAGCTGGACATCGCCCCCGACGGGCGGGTCTTCTACATCGAGCGCGACGGTCGGGTGCAGATCATCAAGCCGGACACCGGCAGCACGGTCACCGCGATCGACCTGGACGTGTTCACCGGCAACGAGGACGGCCTCATCGGCATCCGGCTCGACCCGGACTTCGCCACCAACAAGTGGGTCTACCTCTACTACGCCCCGAACGACGGCGTCGCGCGCAACCTGCTGTCCCGCTTCACGGTGACGGGCGACACCATCGACCCGGCGAGTGAGAAGCAGGTGCTGCGGGTCGACACCCAGCGCAACACCTGCTGCCACGCGGGCGGCAGCATGACCTTCGACAGTGCCGGGAACCTCTACCTGGCCACCGGAGACAACACCAACCCGTTCGAGTCGAGCGCGTACACGCCGATCGACGAGCGGCCGGGCCGCCAGGACTACGACGCGCAGCGCACCTCCGGCAACACGAACGACCTGCGCGGCAAGGTGATCCGGATCCACCCGGAGGACGACGGCACCTACACCGTCCCGGCCGGCAACCTCTTCCCGCCGGGGACCGAGAAGACCCGTCCCGAGATCTACGCGATGGGCTTCCGCAACCCGTTCCGCATCGGCTCCGACCCGAAGACCAACACGCTGTACGTCGCGGACTACGGACCGGACGCCAACGCCGACAACCCGAACCGGGGCCCTCGCGGCCTGGTCGAGTGGAACATCGTCACCCCCGGCAACTACGGCTGGCCGTACTGCACGGGGACGAACGAGGCGTACAACGACTACACCTTCCCGAACGGCCCGAGCGGGGCGAAGTTCGACTGCTCCGCGCCGGTGAACAACTCGCCCAACAACACCGGTCTCACCAACCTTCCGCCGGTCGTTCCGGCCACCGTCGACTACGGGTACGCCGGTGACGCGCGTTACCCGGAGATCGGCGGCGGCGGCGCGCCGATGGGCGGCCCGGTCTACCGGTACGACGCCGACCTGAACTCGGCGCGCAAGTGGCCGGCCTACTACGACGGCAAGGCGCTGCTCGGCGAGTGGAACCAGTCGAAGATGTACACGATGCAGCTGACCCCCGACGGCAAGTCGCTGGTCGACATCAACCAGCTGCTCACCGGCATGAGCCTGATCCGGCCGATGGACTTCGAATTCGGTCCGGACGGCGCGCTCTACCTGATCGAGTGGGGCAGCGGCTTCGGCGGCAACAACGACAACTCCGGCGTCTACCGGATCGACTACATCGCCGGTGACCGCGCGCCGATCGCCGTCGCGGCGGCCACCCCGACCTCGGGGCCGGCTCCGCTGACCGTCGACTTCTCCAGCGCGGGCTCCCGCGACCCCGACGGCGGCACGCTCACCTACGCCTGGGCGTTCGGCGACGGGCAGACCTCCACCGAGGCCAACCCGACGCACACGTACGCCACGGCGGGCAACTTCACCGCCCAGCTCACCGTCACCAACCCGAAGGGCCGTACGGCGGTGGCGAACGTGCCGGTCACCGTGGGCAACACCGCCCCGACGGTGACCATCGAGTTCCCGCCGGACGGCGGCTTCTTCGACTGGGGCGACCAGGTCCGCTACACGATCAAGGTGACCGACCCCGAGGACGGGGAGATCGACTGCGACCGGGTCCAGCTCCAGGTGCTGCTCGGCCACGACGAGCACGCCCACCCGCTGGAGCAGCACACCGGCTGCACCGGCACGGTCCAGACGTCGCTGGCCTCCGGGCACGGCGCCGAGGCGAACGTCTTCAGCGTCTTCGAGGCGACGTACACCGACGACGGCGGAGCCGGCGGCGCCGGCGCGCTCACCGGCCGGGCGATCGAGCAGCTCCAGCCGAAGCGCAAGCAGGCCGAGTACTTCACGGCCACCGGGCGGGCGCCGGGCAGCACCGGCGGCGGTGACCCGGGCGTGCAGCGGGAGACCACCGGCGACACCGCCGGCGGCGGCCAGAACATCGGGTTCATCGAGGACGGCGACTGGTGGTCGGTGGCCCCGGCGAACCTGACGAACATCACCGACATCCGGTTCCGGGCGGCCTCGGCCACCACGGGCGGCCGGATCGAGGTCCGGGCCGGAGCCGTCGACGGTCCGGTGGTCGCCACGGCCGTCGTGCCGGGCACGGGTGACTGGCAGACGTACGCGGACGTGACGGCACCGGTCACCGGCGCCGCCAGCGGCTCGCTGTACTTCGTCGCCAAGGACCCGAACGGCGGCGCGGGTTCGCTGCTCAACGTCAACTGGATGGACTTCCTCGGTCGGGGCGTCACCGACAACGCGCCGCCGGTGGTCACCGCCACCGCGACGCCGACGACCGGCACCGCGCCGCTCGCCGTCGCGTTCGACGGCACGGCCACCGACGCCGAGGGGAACACCCCGCTGACGTACGCCTGGGACTTCGGTGACGGTGGTACCGCGTCCACGTTGGACGCCACCCACACGTACACCAGCCCGGGCACCTTCACCGCCACGTTGACGGTGACGGACAGCAAGGGCGCGAAGTCGTACGCCACGGTTCCGGTGCGGGTGGACGCGCCGAACACGTCCTGCTTCGGGGCGCGCTCGGACGACTTCAACGGCAACAGCCTCGACAAGAGCCGGTGGAGCAGCGTGGTTCGGGAGAACCAGCTCTACTCGGTGTCCGGCGGCGCCCTGCGGCTGCCCACCTCGGTGGGTGACCTGTACGGCGCTCGCAACGACGCCACCAACCTGGTGCTCCAGCCGGCGCCGTCCGGGGCCTGGCAGGCGACCACCAAGGTCACCCTGCCGGTGACGGCCAACTACCAGCAGGCCGGCCTGCTGGTCTACGGCGACGACGAGAACTACGCCAAGCTGGACCTGCTGTACAACGGCAGCCGCCGGGTGGAGTTCATCCGGGAGACGGCCGGCACGCCGCGCAACGAGGGTGCCGACAGCGCCGCCGCACCGGCCGGTGACACCGTGCACCTGCGACTGACCAGTGACGGGACGAACCTGACCGCGGCCGTCTCGGCCGACGGCCAGACCTTCACCCCGGTCGGCCGGTCCGCCGCGCTCGCCGGCATCACCAACCCGCGGATCGGGGTCTTCGCCCTCAACGGCGGCACGGAAGCGCCGGTCGTCGACGCGGCCTTCGACTGGTTCCAGGTCTCGCCGGACGAGCCGGCCGGATCGGTCGAGCCGTCCGACGAGTTCACCGGCACCGCGCTCGACAAGTGCCGGTGGGACGCGATCCTGCGGGAGAACCCGTCGGGTTACCGGGTGAGTGACGGCGCGCTGCGGATCGACGTGCCGAACGGTGACATCTACGGCACGGGCAACACCGGGCCGGCGAACTTCATCCTCCAGACCGCGCCGTCGGGCGACTGGACCCTGGAGACGAAGGTCGACGGCAGCCTGCTGAACGAGCAGTACCAGCAGGCCGGTCTGATCGTGCACGCCGACGACGACAACTACCTGAAGTTCGACTTCATCGCGGACAACCAGGCCGGCCAGCCGGTGACGCGGCGGATCGAGTTCCGCAGCGAGATCGGCGGGACGGTGCAGAACCCGCAGCCGGAGGCGGGCAACCTGACCGGTTCGGTGTGGTACCTGCGGCTGGCCCGCAGCGGCGACACCTTCACCGCGTCGTACTCGGCGGACGGGACGACCTGGAGCGCGCTGACGGCACTGACCAACAGCGCGGTCGGGGCGACCCCGAAGGTCGGGTTGTTCACCCTCGGCGCCAACCAGACCGCCTCGAAGACCGCCTCGTTCGACTACTTCCGGCTCAGCACGGAGGTGGCCGACGAGACGGCTCCGGTGACCACCGCGGCGGTCTCCGGTACGCCGACCGCCGGTTGGCACACCGGGCCGGTCACGGTCACGCTGACCGCCGCCGACGAGGCCGGCGGCAGTGGGCTGGCGGGCACCGCCTACCAGCTGGACGGCGCCACCACCTGGACCGACTACACCGGTCCGGTGCAGGTGACCGGGGACGGCACGCACGAGCTGCGGTTCCGCTCCACCGACAAGGCGGGCAACGTGGAGTCGACCAAGACCGTCACGGTCAAGATCGATGCCACCGCGCCGGTCACCTCGGCGTCGTTCGCGCCGGCCAACGACGAGGGCTGGCACAACGGGACGATCCCCGTCGTGCTGACCTCGACCGACGCCGGCTCCGGGGTGAAGACGGTGGAGTGGTCGCTGGACGGTGGCGCGTGGACGCCGTACTCGGAGCCGGTCGAGGTGACCGGCGACGGGCAGCACGAGCTGCTGTTCCGGTCCACCGACAACGCGGGCAACGCCGAGACGCTCAAGTCGGCGGTGCTGCGGATCGACGGCGCCAAGCCGACGCTGCTGGTCTCCGGGATCGCCGACGGCCAGCTCTACGGCGACAGCCAGGACGTCCGGGTGTCCTGGCAGGCCGTCGACCCGACCTCGGGCATCGCGAGCGTGGTCGGGACGCTGGACGGCCGCCCGTACGCCAGCGGCACGCTGCAGGCCATGTACGAGCTGCCGCTCGGCCTGCACGAGCTGACCGTCACCGCGACCGACAAGGCGGGCAACCAGACCACCTCGGCGGTCCGGTTCTTCGTCACCACCTCGTTCCGGGACATGCAGAACCTGCTGGACCGGTTCAAGGCGACGGGGCGTCTCTCGGCCAAGGCGCACACGGATCTGACGAAGAAGCTCGACGCCGCCCGTAAGGCCGAGGCGTCCGGCAACGACACCAAGGCGCTCAAGGAGCTCGCCGCCTTCCGGAAGCTCGCCGCCGACACCAAGCTGGTGCCGGAGGCGGAGATCCGGGACGTGCTGATCCGCGACGCCGACGCGATGACGGTGCGGCTCGGCGGGACGGCCAGCAGCGCCGGGGTCAAGGCGAACGACGGCAAACCCGTCAAGGGTGCCGGGCGACTGGGTGGCGACGTCACCCGGCTCGCTCCGGGCCGCCAGCTCTGATCCGTCCGAGGCCCCTCCCCGACGCCGCGGCGTCGGGGAGGGGCCTCCCTCTTCGGCAGTGAGGAGATGTCCGTGAGGCGTACGTGGAAGGGTCTCGCCGCCCTGGCCGTCGGGCTGGTGCTGACCCTGCTGTCCGCGGCCCCGGCCGCGGCGGACACCGGAAAGCTCAAGCTCACCGTGGCCGGCGACGGCGCCGACGGCGTCACCGTGCGGGCCACCCACCCCGACGGGCGGCAACTGGAGACGCTCGTCCGGCTGACGCTCAACGCCACCGGCCCGGACGGCCAGCGGGTCGGGCCGGTGCAACTCGAACCGTCCGCCGAGGGGCACGGCTTCTACAGCGTCGGCTCGATCCTCTCGCCGGGCCGCTGGCGCGTCACGGTGAGCGCCCCGGCCCCGAACGGCAGCGAGGCCAGCGCCCAGGTGGAGGCCCGGCCACCGGGGTCGCCGCCGGCACCCGAGCCGGTGGCGGCGCAGACGGATGCCGCCGGACGCGGGGCGGGGGTCGGCTGGTGGCCGGTCGCGGCGGGCGGGCTCGTGCTCGCCGCCGCGGCGATCGCGGTGGCGATGCTGTCCACCCGCCGCCGGCCCGACTGAGCACTCGGCGCTCCCGCGCCGTTCGACCCGAGATCCTTGACGTCGGGGTGTCCCGAGCCCCGGGTCACCCCGACGTCAAGGAACGCGAGTGGATCACAACCGCGCCCGCCCCGGGATCAGAGGACGGCGCGCAGGGCGTCCAGGTCCTCGTCGGTGGGCTGCCAGGCGCCGGCGGCCGCGTTGGCACGGACCTGCTCCGGCGTGGTGGCGCCGGCGATCACCGAGGTCACGGCCGGCTGGGCGGCCAGCCCTCCGATGGCCACCTGAAGCATGGTGAGACCGCGCTCGTCCGCGTACGCGCCGATGGCCTCGATGGTGTCCCAGTCGGCCGCGGCGAGCCGCTCGGCGTAGCGGCCCCCACCGGCGAGGCGGCTGCCGGCGGGCGGCGCCGAGTCCCGGTGGTACTTGCCGGTGAGCAGCCCGTTGGCGAGCGGGAAGAACGGCAGCATCCCGAGGCCGAACCGCTCGCAGGCCGGGATGACCTCCGCCTCGACCGACCGCTCCAGCAGGCTGTAGTGGTTCTGCGCGCTGATGAACCGGGACCGCCCGTTCGACGAGGCGACCCAGTCGGCGTCGGCGATCTGCCAGCCGGCGAAGTTGGAGTTGCCCAGGTAGCGCACCTTGCCGGCGCGCACCAGGTCGTCCAGCGCCGCGAGGGTCTCGTCGATCGGCGTGCCCGGGTCCGGCTCGTGCATCTGGTACAGGTCGATGTGGTCGGTGCCGAGCCGCCGCAGCGACGCCTCCACCGCCCGGGCGATGTAGCGCCGGGCGCCGCGGGCACCGAAGTCGGGGCCGTTGAGCCCGTGCATGTCCATGCCGAACTTGGTGGCCACCACCACGTCGTCCCGGCGACCCTTGAGCGCCTGCCCGAGCAGCTCCTCCGAGCCGCCCTGCGGCTCCCCGTAGATGTCGGCCGTGTCGAAGAAGTTGATGCCGACGTCGAGCGCGGCGTCGACCACCGCGCGGGTGCCGTCGACGTCGAGCTTGCGGCCGAAGTTGTTGCAGCCGATCCCGACCACGGACACCACGAGCCCGGAGTCGCCCAGTCGGCGGTAGGTCATCTCAGTCACGAGATCAACCCTACTCAGCCCACGTCCCACACCGGCTCCGGTGTCTCCACCACCTCGCCGTCCCCCCGAAAGAGCACGAACCGATCGAACGTCCGGGTGAACCACCGGTCGTGCGTCACCGCGAGCACGGTGCCCTCGAACGCGTTCAGGCCGGCCTCCAGGGCCTCCGCGCTGGCCAGGTCGAGGTTGTCGGTGGGCTCGTCGAGCAGCAGCAGGGTCGCCCCGGACAGCTCCAGCAGGAGGACCAGGAACCGGGCCTGCTGTCCGCCGGACAGGGTGCCGAAGCGCTGGTCGCCCTGCCCGGCCAGCTCGTACCGGGACAGCGCCGCCATCGCCGCGTGCCGGTCCATGCCGGCCCGGTGCTCGTCACCCCGCCACAGGATCTCGACCAGGGTCTTCGCCACCAGCTCCGGCCGGTCGTGGGTCTGGGAGAAGTGGCCGGGCCGCACCCGGGCGCCGAGGCGGACCATCCCGCCGTGCGCGACGGGCGCGAGCTTCGCCCCGTCCACCGGGATGTTGGCCGGGTCCGGGTCCGTGCCGCCGCGGGCGAGCAGCCGCAGGAAGTGCGACTTGCCGGTGCCGTTGGCGCCGAGCACGGCGACCCGGTCGCCGTACCAGAGTTCCAGGTCGAAGGGGTAGGTCAGGCCGTCCAGTTCGAGCTGCTCGGCGATCACCGCGCGCTTGCCGGTCCGCCCGCCGGTCAGGCGCATCCGGATGTCCTGGTCCTTCGGGGGTACGGGCGGCGGCCCGGCCTCCTCGAACTTGCGCAGCCGGGTCTGGGCGGCCTGGTAGCGGGAGGCCAGCCCGTCGTTGTACGCGGCCTTCTGCTTGTACATCAGCACCAGCTCGCGCAGCTTCTGGTGCTCCTCGTCCCAGCGGCGGCGCAGCTCGTCCAGGCGGTCGTGCCGGGCCACCCGCGCCTCGTGCCAGCTGGCGAAGCCGCCCGGGTGCACCCAGGCGCTGCCGCCCTCCACCGCGACCACCCGGTCCGCCGTACGCGCCAGCAGCTCCCGGTCGTGCGACACGTAGAGCACCGACTTCGCCGACTCGCGCAGCCGGCCCTCCAGCCACCGCTTGCCGGGCACGTCGAGGAAGTTGTCCGGCTCGTCGAGGAGCAGCACCTCGTCCGGGCCGCGGAGCAGCAACTCCAGGGCGAACCGCTTCTGCTGCCCGCCGGAGAGGGTCCGGACCGGGCGCTCCCGGGCGGCTTCCCAGGGCAGGTCGAGCACGATGGTGGCGACGGTGTCGAACAACACCTCCGCGTCGTACCCGCCGACCTCCCCCCAGGCGGCCAGCGCGTCCGCGTACGCCAGCTGGGCCTTCCCCGCCGCGGTGCTGTACTTGCCGCGCACCTCGGCCTGCCGCATGGCCGCCTCGGTCGCGGCGAGCCGGTGGCCGGCGTCGCGGAGCGCGGGCGGAGCGAGCGACAGCGCCAGGTCGGCGAGCGTCGACTCGTCGCCGATCATGCCGATGAACTGCCGCATCACCCCGAGCCCACCGGCCCGGGCAATACCGCCGACGCGCACGGGCAGGTCGCCGGCGACCATCCGCAGCAGCGTCGTCTTGCCCGCCCCGTTCGGCCCGACCAGCGCCACCTTCGCGCCCTCGCCGACCCGGAACGACACGTCGGCGAAGAGTTCCCGACCGTCGGGAAGGGTGTGCCCGACCGCTGCCACGTCCACGTAACCCACGCCGGGATCCTGCCTCAGACCAGGTGGGGCGGTACATCCATTTACCGGCTGACGCGCAGCACCCGGTAGCCCTTCTGGCTGGCCTGCCGCTGCACCTGCCAGCCCTGCTCGTCGACCAGCCAGCGGTGCAGCGAGTCACCGCCGAGGTGGCGAGCGACCACCAGCCAGGCGACGCCGTCGGGCGCAAGCCGGGGCAGCCAGCGGCGCATCAGGTCGTGCAGCTCGTCCTTGCCGATCCGGATCGGGGGGTTCGACCAGATCTGCGCGAAGCGGACGTCGGCCGGCACCTCGTCCGGCGCGCGGACCCGCACCCGGTCGGCGGCGCCGACCCGCTCCGCGTTGGCGGCGGTGAGGGCGCGCGCCCGCTCGTTCACGTCGACCGCCCACACGGTGGCCGACGGCGCGGCGCTGGCCAGCACGCAGGTGATGGGGCCGAATCCGCAGCCGAGGTCGAGCAGGTCGCCGACGGTGCCGGCGGCCGGGAGCTCGGCCTTGCGCAGCAGCACGGCGGTACCGGGGTCGAGCCGGTCGGCGGAGAAGACGCCGCCGGCAGAGGCGAGCGTGAAGTCGCGGCCGGCGGCGGTGAACTCGACCTCGCGCCCCCGGGCGGCGGTGGTGGGTTCAGCGGTGAAGTAGTGGTCGCCGGTCACGCCCGCAATTCTCGCACCGGCCCCGGTGCCGGGCGGAGACGGCCCGACCCGTGCCGGCAATTTCCCATTATTACCACCGAAAGGGACAAACACTCCTACCCTGAGCCTCATGGTGTATCGGTACGAGTCCGATGAGGACGCTTTCGTGGAGTACCCGGAGCCCGGGTCCGAACTGTCGGTGCTCGGCACCGCTCCGCCGCCGGCAGGGCCCTCCCCGTCGCGCTTCCCGACGCCGTCGCTGCCGCGCACGAGCCGGATGGCGCTGCCCGCGTCCACACCCGATCCGCTGCCGGTGCGGGCCGAGACCCCGGTGTCACCGGCGCCGTCGGCCGCCGACGGCCCGCCCCCGTCCCGGGTGTACGAGTCGGCGGCCCTGGCCGAGCCGGCGTCCCCACGACGCGGCGGCGGCCGGCTCTGGCAGGTCCTGATCGGCGGCGCGGCCGTCCTCGTCCTGCTCGCGCTCTGCGGGCTCGGCGCGGCCGCCCTGCTCGTCGACCGCACCCCCGACCCGCAGCCCACACCGTCCTACCAGGCCGGCGCCGACCCGTCCGGCGCGCCGGAACGGGACGACCTGGACTCGCGCGACACCGACCAGGCGCCGCTGACCGCGAAGGAGGTCTTCCCGGGCAAGCAGCTGGTGGCGGCCGACGGCCAGCCCGCCTACAAGATCCTCAAGACCCAGTCCAGCGGCAGCTGCGCGGTGGCGGCCACCGACGAGATCGCCGACCTGCTGGTCCGGCTCGGCTGCAGCCAGGTGGTCCGGGCCACGCTCCGCTCCCCCGACGGCACCCACCTGGTCACCGCCGGCCTGTTCAACCTCACCGACCGCGCCAGCGCCGAACGGGCACGCGACCGGATCCGCCAACTGCTCGACGAGCGGCAGGGCCGCTTCCGCGGCATGGCGGCTGACGAGGACAGCGAGGCGGTCGCCTCCGCCCCCGCCCGCGTCGGCTGGCAGGTACGCGGCCACTACCTCGCGTACGCCGTGGTGGTCCGCAGCGACGGCGAGACGATCCGGTCCGGCGACAGCGCGGCCCGCGAGGTTCTCTTCGACCTCATCGAGCAGCACCTGAACAAGGGCGTGCTGGACCGGCGGGCCGCGGGCGGCACGGCGAGCCAGCCCACCGCCGGCCCCTCGGAGAACACCGGCGAACCGTCCGGAAGCACCGGCGGCCAGGACGGCACGGACGAGCTACCCGGCGACTGACGGCCGGGCGGTACGTCGACGGGTGCGTGACCACGGGGCACGCACCCGTCGCGCGTCCAGGGCCGGTCGGCGGCCCGGCGGGCACCGGTTCGGCAGCCCGCGGCGGGCCCGCCGTCTGCCGGCCGCCGGGCCCGGGGTTCAGGCCTCGGCGGGCACGCGCAGGCGACGGGTGAGGTCGGCGCGACGGGCGTACTCGGCCGGGTCGTCCGGGTAGCCGACCGCCACCAGGGTCAGCCCGTGCGCGGGCGCGACGGTCACCTCGCTGGACCGCTCACGGCGGGCGAGCAGGCTCGCCGGCCACTCGACGGGCCGCCGACCGTCCCCGGCGACCAGCATGGCGCCGACCAGGCTGCGGACCATCGCCTGGCAGAAGGCGTCCGCCTGCACGGTGGCGACCAGGACGCCGTCCGGCGCCCGCCGCCACTCCAGCCGGGTCACCTCGCGCAGGGTCGTGGCGTTCTCCTTGCGTCGGCAGTACGCCGCG
Organism: Micromonospora krabiensis; assembly: GCF_900091425.1. Lineage (GTDB taxonomy): Bacteria > Actinomycetota > Actinomycetes > Mycobacteriales > Micromonosporaceae > Micromonospora > Micromonospora krabiensis. The sequence continues at coordinate 5,564,590 of NZ_LT598496.1, read as the reverse complement.
AAGTCGTGCTCACCCACCAGACCGGCCGCCGCGTCGTTGAGCGCGTCGACGTCCAGCGGCTTCGGCCAGGCCAGGATCTCGTGCCGCCGCAGCGGATCGGCCCCGTACGGGGCGTCGGTCACCCGGTACTCGTAGCGGCGGAAGGTGGCCGAGAAGCGGGCGTCGAACTCGGCCGGCACCTCGGTGATCGCCCGGATCCGGACGTCCGTGGGGAGCAGCCGGGCCAGCCGGCGCAGCAACTGCCCCTCCCGCTCGCGCCAGACGGTCGTCGGCAGGTCCAGGTGACACACCTGCCCGGTCGCGTGGACGCCGGCGTCGGTGCGGCCGGCCACCGTCAGGCCCGTCGCGGTGCCGGCGCCGAGCACCAGGTCGAGCGTCTCGACGAGCACCCCCGCGACGGTCCGGCGGGTCGGCTGGGCCGCCCAGCCCGAGAAACCGGTGCCGTCGTACGACACGTCCAGCCGCAGCCGGGTCCGCTCGTCCACTCCGTACCTCCGTGACGGGTCGGGCCCGACACCCACTAGGGGTGCCGGGCCCGACGAAAGCCCGTGATCAGGCCTTCTCGTTGTTCTCCTCGACCGCGAGGTCGCTGTCCTCGCGCGCCTCGGCGGTGTCGCCGGAGGCCGAGACCGGCGGCTCCGCGTCCTGGTCGGCCGACTCCGCCCGCGGGGTCTCCTCCGCCGGCGCGAGCGCCTCGACCTTGTCCTGCTGGGCGGCCTTGCGGGCAGCGGTCTTCTTGTTCGCCTTCGGCTCGGCGACCTGAAGCTCCTCGACCAGCTCGATGATCGCCATCGGAGCGGCGTCACCCTTGCGCGGACCGGTCTTCACGATCCGGGTGTAACCGCCGGGGCGGTTGGCGTACCGGGGCGCGATCTGGTCGAACAGGGCGTAGACCACGTCCTTGTCCTTGACGACACCCAGCACCCGACGCCGCGAGGCGAGGTCGCCGCGCTTGGCCTTGGTGATGAGCTGCTCGGCCAGCGGACGCAGCCGCCGGGCCTTCGTCTCGGTGGTCTGGATCTTGCCGTGCTGGAACAGCGCGGTGGCCAGGTTGGCCAGCATCAGCCGCTCGTGCGCGGGGCTGCCGCCGAGGCGGGGGCCCTTGGTGGGCGTGGGCATTTTTGGTGCTCCTCAGGTGTGGCGGCAGCGCGGACTAGAGCTGCTCGGTCTCGCGGTAGTCGTCGGTGTCGTAGTCAGCCTCGCCGAAGGTGTCCACGACGTGCGCCGGGTCGAAGTTCGGGGCCGAGTCCTTCAGCCCCAGACCCATCCCGGCGAGCTTCATCTTGACCTCGTCGATCGACTTCTGACCGAAGTTGCGGATGTCGAGGAGGTCGGCCTCGGTACGCCCGATGAGCTCACCAACGGTGTTGATGCCCTCGCGCTTGAGGCAGTTGTAGGAGCGGACGGTCAGGTCCAGCTCCTCGATCGGCAGCGCCAGGTCCGCCGCCAGCTGGGCGTCCTGCGGGGACGGCCCGATGTCGATGCCCTCGGCGGTCTCGTCCAGCTCACGAGCCAGGCCGAACAGCTCCACCAGCGTCGAACCGGCGGAGGCCAGCGCGGTACGCGGGCCCATCGACGGCTTGGTCTCGACGTCGATGATCAGCCGGTCGAAGTCGGTCCGCTGCTCGACACGGGTCGCCTCGACGCGGTAGGTCACCTTCAGCACCGGCGAGTAGATCGAGTCGACCGGGATCCGGCCGATCTCGGCGCCGGCCTGCTTGTTCTGCGCCGCGGTCACGTAGCCGCGACCCCGCTCGACGGTCAGCTCCATGTCGAGCCGGCCCTTGCCGTTCAGGGTGGCGAGCTTCAGGTCCGGGTTGTGCACCGAGACGCCGGCCGGCGGCTGGATGTCACCCGCGGTCACGTCGCCCGGGCCCTGCTTGCGCAGGTACATGCTGACCGGCTCGTCGTGCTCGGAGCTGACGCACAGCTCCTTGATGTTCATGACGAGCTCGACCACGTCCTCCTTGACGCCGGGGATCGTGGTGAACTCGTGCAGCACGCCGTCGATCTTGATCGAGGTCACGGCCGCACCCGGGATCGACGACAGCAGCGTACGCCGCAGCGAGTTGCCCAGGGTGTAACCGAAGCCCGGCTCCAGCGGCTCGATGGTGAACCGGGAACGGGTCTCGTTGATCGACTCCTCGGAGAGGGAGGGTCGCTGGCTGATGAGCATGTCTTCTCTTCTCTTCCGGGGCGCCCGCTATTTGACGCCCACGACACAAACTGTTCCGGTGGCCCGCCCCGGAGGACGAGCCACCGCAACGAGCCCTTACTTGGAGTAGAGCTCGACGATCAGCTGCTCCTGGACCTGGGTGTCGATCACCTGGCGAGCCGGGAGCGAGTGCACGAGGATCTTCATCTGGCTGGGGATCGCCTCCAGCCAGGCCGGCACCGACCGCGAACCGGCCTGCGCCTGCGCCACCAGGAACGGGGTGAGCTGCTTGCTCTTCTCCCGGACCTCGATGATGTCGTGCTCCTTGACGCGGTACGACGGGATGTCGACCTTCTTGCCGTTTACCGTGAAGTGACCGTGCTTGACCAGCTGGCGGGCCATGTCACGGGAACCGGCGTAGCCGGCCCGGTAGACCACGTTGTCCAGCCGCGACTCGAGGATCTGCAGGAGGACCTCACCGGTCTTGGCCTGCTTGGCCACGGCCTCCTCGTAGTAACCGCGGAACTGCTTCTCCAGCACGCCGTACACGCGGCGGGCCTTCTGCTTCTCGCGGAGCTGGAGCAGGTACTCCGTCTCCTTGGTGCGGCCGCGGCCGTGCTGCCCGGGCGGGAACGGCCGGGACTCGAACGGGCACTTCGGGCCATCGCACTTGCTGCCCTTGAGGAACAGCTTCATCTTCTCCCGCCGGCAACGGCGGCAGTCAGCACCGGTGTAACGAGCCATCTCTCTCTACCTCTCAGACCCGGCGACGCTTCGGCGGACGGCATCCGTTGTGCGGCTGCGGGGTGACGTCGGAGATCTGACCGACCTCCAGGCCGACGGCCTGCAGCGAACGGATGGCGGTCTCCCGGCCGGAGCCGGGGCCCTTGACGAAGACGTCGACCTTGCGCATGCCGTGCTCCATCGCCCGGCGCGCGGCGGCCTCGGCGGCCAGCTGCGCGGCGAACGGGGTCGACTTGCGCGAGCCCTTGAAGCCAACCTGGCCCGCGGAGGCCCAGGAGATGACCGCACCGGTCGGGTCCGTGATGGACACGATGGTGTTGTTGAAGGTGCTCTTGATGTGCGCCTGCCCGTGGGCGACGTTCTTGCGTTCCTTGCGCCGGACCTTCTTGACGGCGGCTCCGGCACGAGCCTTCGGTGGCATAAGTCTTCTGCGCTCCTATTTACTTCTTGCCGGGCTTCTTCTTGCCGGCGACGGTCCGCTTCGGGCCCTTGCGGGTGCGGGCGTTGGTCCGCGTCCGCTGGCCACGCACGGGCAGGCCCCGGCGGTGCCGGATACCGGCGTAGCAGCCGATCTCGACCTTGCGGCGGATGTCAGCGGCGACCTCGCGGCGCAGGTCGCCTTCAACCTTGTAGTTGGCCTCGATGTGGTCGCGGAGCTGGACGAGCTCCTCATCCGTGAGGTCCCGGGCGCGCTTGTCCGGCGAGATGCCGGTGGCGGCGAGCGTCTCCAGAGCGCGGGTGCGACCCACGCCGAAGATGTAGGTGAGCGCGATCTCCATCCGCTTTTCGCGGGGGAGGTCGACGCCGACTAGACGTGCCATGTGCGGGCGTGCTCCTCGTGATGTTGTGGCGGAGGTCTGCACCCGTCCCACCCCGCCCCGGCCGTGTCGCCTCCGGCGCGATTCGCGCCGGCGACCGTACGGCCGCTGCCCGAGCGGGCCCCGGCCTCCGACCGGGGGTTGGCCACGAAGGAGTACGCGTGACGCGTACCGCTCGCGGCTGGGACGAGCATGTGTGATGTGTGTGCTCCGGATCTGCCGCCCGGCCGGTCCTCACCGGCCGCTGACACGACCGGACGAGGGGCTCAGCCCTGGCGCTGCTTGTGGCGCGGGTCGCTGCAAATGATCATGACCCGGCCGTGCCGGCGGATCACCCGGCACTTGTTGCAGATCCTCTTGACGCTCGGCTTGACCTTCACGGTTGCCTTACTTCCCATCAGGCCCGGTGACGCGTCTGGCGCGACCTCGGACGTCGAAGACGGACACGGGGTAGCTTCCGGCCGCCGTCAGGCTTACTTGTAGCGGTAGACGATGCGCCCGCGGGTCAGGTCGTACGGCGAGAGTTCGACGACGACCCGGTCCTCCGGCAGGATGCGGATGTAGTGCTGCCGCATCTTGCCGCTGATGTGAGCCAGCACCTTGTGGCCGTTCGCGAGCTCCACCCGGAACATGGCGTTCGGCAGGGGCTCGATGACCCGACCCTCGATCTCGATGGCTCCGTCTTTTTTCGGCATGTCCTCCGCTGTCCTGACGTCGGTTACTCCGGACGGCCCACAACGTCTTTCACGGGTAACCGACCAAGATCAGGTATCCCGCGCCAGCCGCGGTCTCCGGCCCCACCGAAGCGCAGGATGGGCATGCCGGAGTGGACGCTGTGCGCCGATCTGAAAGTGTACGCCGGACGGCGCGCCCCCGCCAAACCGCCCCACCAGTACCCCCCGCCCGCCCCCCGCCCGACCCCCCACCCGCCCCCCGCCCGGACCCGGTGATCAAGAGATTTGCGTCAGGATCGGCGCGCGATCTGACCGAAAGCTCTTGATCAGCGAGCAATCGGGCGCGCGGCGGGAGGGGTGGGAGGGGCGGGGTGGGGTGGGGTGGGGTGGGGTCGCTGGTCAGGAGGTGGGGCTGGTGGTGGCGGGCTGGCGGGCGGTCACCAGATCGCCGAGGCGGGCCCGGCCGCCGTCGGGGGCGGTCAGCACCCACACGCCGTCGGGCAGCAGGGCCATGCTGTGCTCGACGTGCACCGCCATCGACCCGTCCCGGGTCACCACGGTCCAGCCGTCGGCCAGCTCGACCGTACGGGGCGAGCCCATCGTGATCATCGGCTCGATCGCCAGCGCCATCCCGGGCACCAGGCGGGGACCCTTCCCCGGCCGCCCGTGGTTGAGCACGTGCGGGTCCTGGTGCATCTCGGTGCCGATGCCGTGCCCGCCGTAGCCGTCGACGATGCCGTACCGGCCGCCGCGGCGGACGGCGTCCTCCACCGCGTGGGAGATGTCGGTGAGCCGGCCTCGGCCGCTCGCCGCCCCGCGGGCCGCGGCGGCGATCCCCGCCCACATCGCGTCCTCGGCCACGGCGGCCATCTTCAGCAGCGCCGGGTCGACGTCGCCCACCCCGACCGTGATGGCCGCGTCGCCGTGCCAGCCGTCGAGCACCGCACCGCAGTCGATCGAGATCAGGTCGCCGTCCTTGAGCACCTGGGTTGGCGCCGGGATCGCGTGGACCACCTGCTCGTTGACGGACGAGCAGATCGACGCCGGGTAGCCGTGGTAGCCCTTGAACGAGGGGACGGCGCCGGCCTCCCGGATGGTCGACTCGGCGATGGCGTCCAGGTCGGCGGTGCTGATCCCCGGGGCGACCGCCTCCCGCATCCGTCGCAGGGCCTCGGCGACCACCAGACCGGCGGCACGCATCTTCTCGATCTGGTCCGGGGATTTCAGCTGGATGTCCAGCTGGGGACGACGCATGGAGCGTTACCTTTCGTGGCCGTTCAGCGGGGCACGTCGCACGTACCCCGCTGTTCGCACTCTATCCGCCGGAGAGCGGCGGGACGTCAGCCCCCGTACGAGCGCAGGGCGTCGATCGCGCGGACCGTGACGTCCTCGACCGGGCCGGTGGCGTCGATCCCGACCAGCTTGCCCTGGGCGCCGTAGTAGTCGACCAGCGGCGCGGTCTTCTCCGCGTACTCCCGCAGGCGGGTCGCGATGGTCTCCGGCTTGTCGTCGTCCCGCTGGAACAGCTCCGCCCCGCACCGGTCGCAGATGCCCTCGCGGGTGGTGGCGTCGAACTCGACGTGCCAGATCTTGCCGCAGCCCCGGCAGGTGCGCCGGCCGGACAGCCGCCGGATCACCTCGTCGTCGTCGACCACCAGCTCCAGCACGACGTCCAGCGCGGTGCCGAGGTCCGCGAGGAGCTTGTCGAGCGCGGCGGCCTGCGGCGTCGTACGCGGGAAGCCGTCGAGCAGGAAGCCCTCACTGGCGTCCGGCTCGGCGAGCCGGTCCCGGACCATGTTGATGGTGACCTCGTCCGGGACCAGCTCGCCGGCGTCCATGTAGCGCTTCGCCTCGACGCCGAGCGGCGTGCCCTGGGACACGTTCGACCGGAAGATGTCGCCGGTCGAGATCTTCGGGACCGAGAGGTGCGCAGCGATGAACTCGGCCTGCGTGCCCTTGCCCGCGCCCGGCGGGCCAACCAGAACGAGTCTCATCTACCGCAGGAACCCTTCGTAGTTCCGCTGCATCAGTTGGCTCTCGATCTGCTTGACGGTCTCCAGACCGACGCCAACCATGATCAGCACAGCGGTGCCGCCGAACGGGAAGTTCTGGTACTGCTGGTTGTCCAGCCAGATGAAGAAGAAGTTCGGCAGGATCGAGACGATGCCCAGGTAGAGCGCGCCCGGCAGGGTGATCCGGCTGAGGATGAAGTCCAGGTAGTCGGCCGTCGGCTTGCCCGGGCGGATACCCGGCACGAACCCGCCGTACTTCTTCATGTTGTCCGCGACCTCGGTCGGGTTGAACGTGATCGAGACGTAGAAGTACGTGAAGAAGATGATCAGCAGGAAGTAGACCGAGATGTAGATCGGGCTGTCGGGGGCCACCAGGTTGTTCTGGATCCAGGCCTGGGTCTTGCCCGGGTTGTTCTGGTCGAAGAACTGCAGCGCGAGCTGCGGCAGGTAGAGCAGCGACGACCCGAAGATGACCGGGATGACACCCGCCTGGTTGACCTTCAGCGGGATGTAGGTGGAGGTGCCGCCGTACATCCGCCGGCCGATCATGCGCTTGGCGTACTGCACCGGGATCCGGCGCTGCGCCTGCTCGATGAACGTGACCGCGGTGATGACGACCAGGACCAGGGCGATGACGAGGAAGAACTTCCACCAGCCCTGCGAGGTCTTGATCTGCCAGCCCTCGCCGGGGAGGCGAGCGGCGATCGAGGTGAAGATCAGGACGGACATGCCGTTGCCGACGCCGCGGTCGGTGATCAGCTCACCGAGCCACATGACCACGCCGGTGCCGGCGGTCATCGTCATGACCAGGATGCCCAGGGTCAGCCAGTCCGGAATGCCGGTGCCCTCGGGGATGATCGGGAACTGGTCGCAACGGTTCTGGAACAGCTGCCCGGAGCGGGCCAGCGCCACGAACGTCGAGGCCTGCAGCACACCGAGACCGAGCGTCAGGTAGCGGGTGTACTGGGTGATCTTCGCCTGGCCGGACTGACCCTCCTTGCGGAGCTGCTCCAGCCGCGGGATCACCACGGTCAGCAGCTGCAGGATGATCGACGCGGTGATGTAGGGCATGATGCCCAGCGCGAAGACCGAGAGCTGAAGCAGTGCCCCACCGGAGAACAGGTTGAGCAGGTTCAGCACACCGGTGGTGTCGCCCTGCAGGAGGTCGAGGCACTTCTGCACGTTCCCGTACGACACACCGGGGCTGGGCAGGGTCGCCCCCAGCCGGTAGACCGCGATGATGCCGACTGTGAACAGCAGCTTCTTGCGCAGGTCAGGCGTACGGAACGCACTGAGAAAGGCGGACAGCAACTTCTTCCTCCTGCGCGAGGCGGGCCGCCGGTTGTCCCTGGCGGATCGGGGTGGGTGCCGGGCGAGTGCCCGATATCCATGGCTGGGAAGGGACTCTAACAGCCCGATCCCGTGCCGGGCAGGTGTGCCCGGCTACATAAATCGCTTCCGATGTTACTGGCCGCACACGGCCCAGGTAGACCATGGCGCCCGCCAGTTGCGATCAACTGGACGGGCGCCATGGAACGCCTTACAGCTCGGTGACGGAGCCACCGGCGGCGGCGATCTTCTCCTTCGCCGACGCGCTGAACGCGTGCGCCGACACCTGGAGGGTCACGCCACCGAGGTCCCCGGTGCCGAGGACCTTCACCGGCTGGCCCTTGCGGACCGCGCCGGCCTCGACCAGCTCCAGCGGACCGACCTGGCCGCCGTTCGGGAACAGCTCGGCGAGCCGGTCCAGGTTGACCACCTGGAAGGTCACCTTGAACTTGTTCTTGAAGCCCTTCAGCTTCGGCAGGCGCATGTGGATGGGCATCTGCCCACCCTCGAACGCCGCCGAGATGTTCTTCCGGGCCTTCGAACCCTTGGTACCGCGGCCGGCGGTCTTGCCCTTGGAGCCCTCACCGCGACCCACGCGGGTCTTCGCGGTCTTGGACCCCGGCGCCGGGCGCAGGTGGTGGACCTTGATCGTCATTACTCGACCTCCTCGACCTTCACGAGGTGGTTCACAGTGAAGATCATGCCGCGGATCTCGGGCCGGTCCTCCTTGACCACCACGTCGTTGATCCGCTTGAGACCGAGCGAACGCAGCGAGTCACGCTGGTTCTGCTTGGTCCCGATCTCGGATCGGACCTGGGTGACCTTCAGGCGAGCCATCAGGAAGCCACCCCCGCCCGCGACGCCAGCATGGCGGCCGGCGCGACGTCCTCCACCGGCAGGCCACGGCGGGCGGCGACGGCCTCCGGGGACTCGAGCCCCTTCAGCGCCGCCACGGTGGCGTGCACGATGTTGATCGGGTTCGACGAGCCGAGGCTCTTGGAGAGCACGTCGTGGATGCCCGCGCACTCCAGCACCGCGCGCACCGGCCCACCGGCGATGACACCCGTACCGGCGGAGGCCGGCTTGAGCAGCACGACGCCGGCGGCGTCCTCGCCCTGAACCGGGTGCGGGATCGACTGACCGATCCGCGGCACCTTGAAGAAGTGCTTCTTGGCCTCCTCGACGCCCTTGGCGATCGCCGCGGGCACCTCCTTGGCCTTTCCGTAGCCCACGCCGACCGTGCCGTCGCCGTCGCCCACGATCACCAGGGCGGTGAAGCTGAAGCGACGACCACCCTTCACGACCTTGGCGACGCGGTTGATCGCGACGACCCGCTCAAGGTGCGGGGTCTTCTCGACGGGCGCGTTTCCGCGGCCGCCCTCACGGCGGTTGTCGCGGCGACCACCCTCGTTGCCACCGGACCCGCCGCCACGGCGCTGTTGACCTGGCATCAGCAGCCTTCCTTCTCTCTCGTGACGGGGTTACTAGAACTCGAGCCCGGCTTCGCGGGCGGCGTCGGCGAGCGCGGCGACCCGCCCCGCGTACCGGTTGCCGCCGCGGTCGAAGACGACCTTGGAGATGCCGGCGGCCTTGGCCCGCTCGGCGAGCAGGGCGCCCACCTTGCCGGCGAGGGCGCTCTTGTCGCCCTCGGTGCCGCGCAGCGAGGCGTCCAGGGTCGACGCCGACGCCAGGGTGTGACCCTTGGTGTCGTCGACGATCTGGGCGACGATGTGCCGCAGCGAACGGGTGACGACCAGGCGCGGACGCTCGGCGGTGCCACTGACGTTCTTGCGGACCCGGAAGTGCCGACGCGCCCGCCCGACGGCGCGCTTGGCGGCGACCCCGCGGCGGCGCTTGAGCAGCGTGGCGGTCACTTCTTACCTGCCTTTCCAGCCTTGCGGCGGATGACCTCGCCCTGGTACTTCACGCCCTTGCCCTTGTAGGGCTCCGGCGGGCGGATCTTCCGGATGTTGGCGGCGACCTCACCGACCTGCTGCTTGTCGATGCCGGCCACGTGGAACAGGGTCGGCCGCTCCACGGTGAAGGTGATGCCCTCCGGTGCGGGCACCACGACCGGGTGCGAGAACCCGAGCGCGAACTCGAGGTCCGTGCCCTTGGCCGTGACCCGGTAACCGGTGCCGGCGATCTCCAGGCTCTTGCGGTAGCCCTCGGTCACGCCGACGATCATGTTGGCGACCAGGGTACGGCTGAGCCCGTGCAGCTCCTTGGCCTTCCGCTCGTCGTTCGGGCGGTTGACGGACAGCTGGCCGTCCTCGCCCTTCTCGATCGTGATCGGCTCGGCCAGGGTGTGCGACAGCTCGCCCTTCGGGCCCTTGATCTTGACGGTCCGCCCGTCGATGGTGACGTCAACGCCGGTTGGCACCGGGATCGACTTACGTCCAATACGCGACATTTCTACCTGTCTCCCGTTACCAGACGAAGGCGAGGACTTCCCCGCCAACGCTCCGCTTGCGGGCCTGCCGGTCGGTGAGCAGCCCCTGGGACGTCGAAATGATCGCCACGCCCAGCCCACCGAGCACCCGGGGGAGCCCGTCCGACTTGGCGTACACCCGGAGACCGGGCTTGGACACGCGCTTGATGCCGGCCAGGCTCCGCTCGCGGTTCTGGCCGTACTTCAGCTCGACGACCAGTCGCTTGCCGACGGCGCCCTCCTCGGGGTCCTCGACCGACCAGGTGGCGATGTAACCCTCGGCCTTCAAGACCTCGGCGATGTTCGCCTTGATCTTGGAGTAGGGCATCGTCACCCGGTCGTGGTACGCCTGGTTGGCGTTACGCAGACGCGTGAGCATGTCTGCGATCGGGTCGGTCATCGTCATGGATTTCGTCAACCTTTCTCGCCGGGGTTCCCGCGTTCGCCCGCAGGCCTACGGCGAAGAGACAGTGCAGCTGACGCGCGGAGCGCGCCGGGCTATTACCAGGAAGCCTTGGACACGCCGGGCAGCTCACCGCGGTGGGCCATCTCCCGGATGCACACCCGGCAGAGACCGAACTTGCGGTAGACCGCCTTCGGACGCCCGCACCGCTGGCAGCGGGTGTACGCGCGAACCGAGAACTTCGGCTTCGCGGCCGCCTTGAGGATCAGCGCCTTCTTGGCCATCTCAGTTCTCCTTGAACGGGAAGCCCAGGAGCTTGAGCAGCGCCCGGCCCTCGTCGTCGGTCGTGGCGGTGGTGACCACCGTGATGTCCATGCCCCGCTGGCGATCGATCTTGTCCTGGTCGATCTCGTGGAACACCGACTGCTCGGTCAGACCGAACGTGTAGTTGCCGTGCCCGTCGAGCTTGCGCCCGTCCAGACCGCGGAAGTCGCGGATACGCGGCAGCGCGATGGACAGCAGCCGGTCCAGGAACTCCCACATCCGGTCGCCGCGGAGGGTGACCTTCGCGCCGATCGGCATGCCCTCGCGGAGCTTGAACTGCGCGATGGACTTGGTCGCCCGACGCACCTGCGGCTTCTGGCCGGTGATCGTGGCCAGGTCGCGGACGGCGCCGTCGATCAGCTTGGCGTCACGGGCGGCCTCGCCGACACCCATGTTGACGACGATCTTGACCAGCCGCGGCACCTGCATCGGGTTGCCGTAGCCGTACTGCTCGCGCAGCTGGGCCACGATCTCGTTGCGGTACCGCTCCTTGAGGCGCGGCAGGGTCTTGGTTTCGGTAGCCGTGGTCATCACAGGTCCTTACCGGTGCTACGCGCGATGCGGACCTTCTGGCCGTTGTCGTCGATCCGGTAGCCGATGCGGGTCGGCTTGCCGTCGGAGTCCAGGACCATCACGTTCGAGACGTGGATCGGGGCCTCCTGGGTGACGATGCCACCGGTCTTGGCGCCACGCTGGGTGGTGCTGATGCGGGTGTGCTTCTTGACCCGGTTCACGCCCTCGACCAGGACCTTGTCCTGCCGCGGGTAGGCCGCGATGACCTTACCCTTGGCACCCTTGTCCTTGCCGGCGATGACGACGACCGTGTCGCCCTTCTTGACCTTCACGGTCACAACACCTCCGGCGCGAGAGAAATGATCTTCATGAACCGCTTGTCCCGCAGCTCACGGCCCACCGGGCCGAAGATACGGGTACCGCGCGGGTCCCCGCCGTCCTTGATGATGACGGCGGCGTTCTCGTCGAAGCGGATGTACGACCCGTCCGGGCGCCGCTTCTCCTTGACGGTGCGAACGACGACGGCCTTGACGACGTCGCCCTTCTTCACACCGGCACCGGGGATCGCGTCCTTGACGGTGGCCACGATGACGTCGCCGATGCTCGCGTAGCGCCGACCGGAGCCACCGAGAACCCGGATGCACAGGATCTCCCGGGCACCCGTGTTGTCGGCGACGCGCAGTCGCGACTCCTGCTGAATCACGTCTATCTCCTATGTCTGCCGGTTCTCCGGCCGCCGTGGCGGCCGGAGCCTGGCGGAACCCGCGCCCGACGCGACGCCGGGCGAGCTCGAGCCTTCGCTACTTGGCCTTTTCCAGGATCTCCACGAGCCGCCAACGCTTCGTGGCGGACAGCGGCCGGGTCTCCATGATCAGGACCCGGTCGCCGATGCCGGCGCTGTTCTGCTCGTCGTGCACCTTGAGCTTGCTGGTCCGGCGCATGATCTTGCCGTACAGCGCGTGCTTGACCCGGTCCTCGACCTCGACGACGACGGTCTTCTCCATCTTGTCGCTGACGACCAGACCCTCACGGACCTTGCGGCGCGCCCGCGCGCTGGCGGTGGTGTTCTCGCTCATCCTGCAGTCACCTCAGTCGGCGCGGCCGAGAGCCCCAGCTCGCGCTCACGCATGATCGTGTAGATCCGGGCGATCTCCCGACGGATGACCTGCAGCCGCCGGTTGTTGTCCAGCTGCCCGGTTGCGGCCTGCACGCGGAGGTTGAACAGCTCCGCCTTGGCCTCCCGCAGCTTCGTGACCAGCTCCTCCTCGGAGAGCTCACGCAGCTCGGAGGCCTTAACGCCCGCTGCCATCAGGACTCACCCACTTCGCGCGTCACAATGCGGCACTTCATCGGGAGCTTGTGGATCGCGCGACGCATCGCCTCTCGCGCGATCTGCTCGTTGGGGAAGGACATCTCGAAGAGAACCCGCCCCGGCTTCACGTTGGCGACCCACCACTCGGGCGAGCCCTTACCGGAACCCATCCGGGTTTCCGCCGGCTTCTTGGTGAGGGCCTGGTCCGGGAAGATCGTGATCCAGACCTTGCCGCCACGCTTGATGTGACGGGTCATCGCGATACGCGCCGACTCGATCTGCCGGTTGGTCACGTACGCCGGCTCGAGAGCCTGGATCCCGAACTCGCCGAACACCACCCGGTTACCACCCTTGGACGCGCCACTGCGGTCCGGGTGGTGCGGCTTGCGGAAGCCCTTCGGGGGCTTGCGCGGCATCAGCATCTGTCAGCCCTCCTGCTGCGTTTCTGCCGCGGCGGCGACGGCGGCGGGATCCACCGCGTCACCACTCGGCGTCTCGGCCTGCTGCGCGAGCGTCGTCGCGGCAGCCCGGCCGGCCTCGGTACCGCCGGCGGTCGTGCCGGACGAACCCGACCGACCACGGCGCGGCCGCTCGGGCCGGTCGCCACGGTCACGGCGCGGGCGGGACGGACCGGCCTCGGCCGGGGCCTCCCGGCCCGGGACCGCGTCGCCCTTGTAGATCCAGACCTTCACACCGATCCGGCCGAAGGTGGTACGGGCCTCGAAGAAGCCGTACTCGATGTTGGCCCGCAGCGTGTGCAGCGGCACCCGGCCCTCGCGGTAGAACTCGGTCCGGCTCATCTCGGCGCCGCCGAGACGGCCCGAGACCTGCACCCGGATGCCCTTGCAGACCGGGTTCTTCATCGCCGACTGCATGGCCTTGCGCATCGCCCGACGGAAGCTGACCCGGCTGGACAGCTGCTCGGCCACGCCCTGCGCGACCAGCTGAGCGTCCGACTCGGGGCTCTTCACCTCGATGATGTTGAGCTGCACCTGCTTGCCGGTCAGCTTCTCCAGCTCGCCGCGGATCCGGTCGGCCTCCGCGCCCTTACGGCCGATGACGATGCCCGGCCGGGCGGTGTGGATGTCGACCCGGACCCGGTCCCGGGTCCGCTCGATGTCGACCTTGGAAATGCCGGCGCGCTCCAGGCCCTTGGACATCATGCGGCGGATCTTGACATCCTCGCCGATGTAGTCCTTGTAGAGCTTGTCCGCGAACCAGCGGGACTTCCAGTCGGTCGAGATCCCGAGCCGGAACCCGTGCGGGTGAACCTTCTGACCCATTACTCCGCGCCCTCCGTGTTGCTCTGCGTCTCGGCCGGCGCGGCCTGCTTCGCCGGAGCCGTCTTCTTCGCGGCCTTGCGCGGCGCGGCCGGCGCGACGGCCTCGACCGCCACCGTGATGTGGCAGGTGCGCTTGCGGATCCGGTACGCCCGGCCCTGCGCCCGCGGCTGGAACCGCTTCATGGTCGGGCCCTCGTCCACGAACGCCTCGCTGACGAGCAGCGCGTCGGGGTCCAGCCGCTCGTTGTTCTCCGCGTTGGCGATCGCGCTAGCGAGCACCTTGTACACCTGCTCGCTCGCAGCCTGCGGCGCGAACTGCAGCACCGTGAGCGCCTCCTTCGCGGGCAGGCCGCGGACGAGGTTGACCACCCGGCGCGCCTTCATCGGCGAGATGCGCACGTGCCGCGCAACCGCCCGCGCGCCCGGAAGCACCGGAGCGTCGCCCTTTCCTGGCATCGCTGTAACCCCTTGATCCTCTATCCGTATGCCCGCGGCGTCAGCGCCGACGGCTCTTCCGGTCGTCCTTCTCGTGACCCTTGAAAGTGCGGGTCAGCGCGAACTCGCCGAGCTTGTGCCCGACCATCGCCTCGGTCACGAACACCGGGACGTGCTTGCGTCCGTCGTGCACGGCGATCGTGTGCCCGAGCATCTCCGGGATGATCGTCGAGCGGCGCGACCAGGTCTTGATGACGTTCTTGGTGCCCTTGTCGTTCTGCGTCTCCACCTTCTTGATCAGGTGGTCGTCAACGAACGGGCCCTTCTTCAGGCTGCGAGGCATAAGTCAGCTCTCCTGTTAGCCGCGCTTGCGGGTGGCGTAGCGGCGGCGGACGATCAGCCGGTCGCTCGGCTGGCCCTTACGACGGGTGCGGCCCTCGGGCTTACCCTGCGGGTTGACCGGGTGGCGACCACCGGAGGTCTTACCCTCACCACCACCGTGCGGGTGGTCGACCGGGTTCATGGCGACACCACGGACGGTCGGGCGCTTGCCCTTCCACCGCATGCGGCCGGCCTTACCCCAGTTGATGTTCGACTGGTCGGCGTTGCCGATCTCGCCAATGCTGGCCCGGCAGCGCACGTCGACGCGCCGGATCTCGCCGGACGGCATGCGGAGGGTCGCGTACGCGCCCTCACGGCCGAGCAGCTGGATGCCGACGCCGGCCGAGCGGGCCAGCTTGGCGCCACCGCCCGGACGCAGCTCCACATTGTGGATCGTGGTGCCGACCGGGATGTTGCGCAGCGGCAGGTTGTTGCCCGGCTTGATGTCCGCGCTCGGGCCCGACTCCACCGAGTCGCCCTGCTTCAGGTCCTTCGGCGCGATGATGTAGCGCTTCTCACCGTCGGCGTAGTGCAGCAGCGCGATACGCGCGGTGCGGTTCGGGTCGTACTCGATGTGAGCGACCTTCGCCGGCACGCCGTCCTTGTCGACCCGCTTGAAGTCGATCAGACGGTACTGCCGCTTGTGACCGCCACCGTGGTGCCGCGTGGTGATCCGGCCGTGGGCGTTGCGTCCGCCCTTCTTCGGCAGCGGCGCCAGCAGCGACTTCTCGGGCGTCGATCGGGTGATCTCGGCGAAGTCGGCAACGCTGGAGCCACGCCGGCCCGGCGTCGTCGGCTTGTACTTACGGATAGCCATTGTCTACACCCCTCAGCTGACCGGGCCGCCGAAGGCCTCGATACGGTCACCGTCAGCCAGCTTCACCATCGCCCGCTTGGTGTCCTTGCGCTTCCCGAACCCGGTGCGGGTCCGCTTGCGCTTGCCCTCGCGGTTGAGCGTGTTGACCGTCAGGACGCGGACGTTGAAGATCTGCTGGATAGCGATCTTGATCTCGGTCTTGTTCGCGTCCGGGTGCACCAGGAAGGTGTACCAGTTGCGGTTCAGCTCGCTGTAGCTCTTCTCCGAGACGACCGGCGCCACGATGATGTCGCGCGGGTCGGCGATCGTGCTCACTTGCCACCCTCCTCGGTGGTCTCGGCGGGCACGCCCAGGAACTCGTCCAGGGCGTCCTTCGTGAAGACCACGTCGTCGGCCACCAGCACGTCGTACGTGTTCAGCTGGCCGGCCTCGATCAGGTGCACGCGCGGCTCGTTGCGCAGCGACACCCAGTTCAGCTCGTCGGTGCTGCTCAGCACGACCAGGACCCGACGGGCCTCGGTCAGCTTGGCCAGCGTGGCCAGGGCCGCCTTGGTCGACGGCTTGTCGCCGGCGACGAACGCCTCGACGACGTGCACCTGGCCGGCGCGGGCCCGGTCAGAGAGGGCGCCACGCAGGGCGGCGGCCTTCATCTTCTTCGGGGTCCGCTGGCTGTAGTCACGCGGCACGGGGCCGTGCACCACGCCGCCGCCGGCGAACTGCGGCGCGCGGATCGAGCCCTGGCGGGCACGACCGGTGCCCTTCTGCTTGTAGGGCTTCTTGCCGCCGCCGGCGACCTCGCCGCGCGTCTTGGTCTTGTGCGTGCCCTGTCGGGCAGCCGCGAGCTGCGCAACCACGACCTGGTGCATCAGCGCGACGTTGGCCTGCGCGTCGAAGATGTCAGCCGGCAGCTCGACGGAGCCGCTCTTGGTGCCTTCGACGGTGAGGACGTCAACGGTGGTCACTTGGCCACACCGCCCTTCTTCGCCTTGGTCTTGGCCGCGGTGCGGACCAGGACCAGCGCGCCCTTGGGGCCAGGGATGGCGCCACGGACGAGCAGGAGGTTGTTCTCGGTGTCGACCGCCTGGACGGTCAGGTTCTGGACGGTGTAGCGCACGCCACCCATCCGGCCCGCCATCCGGGTGCCCTTGAAGACGCGACCCGGGGTGGCGCAGGCGCCGATGGAGCCCGGCGAGCGGTGCTTGCGCTCGACACCGTGGCCCGCGCCCAGACCGCGGAAGCCGTGCCGCTTCATCGGACCGGCGTAGCCCTTGCCCTTGGTCCGGCCGGTCACGTCGACCGTCACGCCCGCCGGGAACTCCTCGACCGTGACCTCCTGGCCGAGCGAGTAGTCGGCGGCGTCGACGGTGCGCAGCTCCACGATGTGCCGGCGCGGCGCCACGTCCGCCTTGGCGTAGTGACCGCTGATCGGCTTCTTGACCTTGCGAGGGTCGATCGCGCCGTAGGCGAGCTGGACCGCGGAGTAACCGTCCTTCTCGGCGCTACGAACCTGGCTGATGACGCACGGGCCGGCCTCGACCACGGTCACCGGCACAACACGGTTGTTGTCCCAGACCTGGGTCATACCGAGCTTTGCGCCCAGGATCCCCTTAACTTGCCTGTCCATTTGTCCGGTCCCTACAGCTTGATCTCGATGTCGACGCCAGCCGGCAGGTCGAGGCGCATGAGCGAGTCGACCGTCTTGGGGGTCGGGTCGATGATGTCGATCAGCCGCTTGTGCGTACGCATCTCGAAGTGCTCGCGCGAGTCCTTGTACTTGTGCGGCGAGCGGATGACGCAGAAACGGTTGATCTCCGTGGGCAGCGGCACCGGGCCAGCGACCTGCGCCCCGGTACGCGTCACCGTCTCGACGATCTTCCGAGCCGAGGAGTCGACGACCTCGTGGTCATAGGCCTTGAGCCGGATGCGGATCTTCTGTCCCGCCATGGTGGCTTCTGTTCCTTCTCTCGATGCCGCTGTGTTGCGGGCGCCTGCACCGGCTGGTGCAGGCCCACTTCGCCGACCCCCGCGGTCGGGCGTGTCGCGCCCTCGGGCCAGGCTCCGCCCCGGGCTCCGGAGCGTTCCGACCACGCGGTGGGTCAAGGCGCCGATCGCTACTGCGACCTGAACGCCGTGCGAGGGTGGTTGGCGGGCGAACCGCCAACCACCCCACGCTCGACTGTCCTGCTGCCCGGAGGTTCGACTCAGCCGAACACGGGCAGCGAACTGCCGTTACGCAACCTGACTAGTATGCCGCACGACCGGCGGCGGGTCTAATCGGGGTTACCTAGCTCACTTGATGATCTTGGTGACGAACCCGGCGCCGACGGTGCGGCCACCCTCGCGGATCGCGAACTTGAGGTTCTCCTCCATGGCGATGGGCTGGATCAGCTTCACCGTCATGGTGGTGTTGTCACCCGGCATGACCATCTCGGTGCCCTCGGGGAGCGTGACGACACCGGTGACGTCCGTGGTCCGGAAGTAGAACTGCGGACGGTAGTTCTGGAAGAACGGGGTGTGCCGGCCGCCCTCCTCCTTGGAGAGGATGTAGACGGTCGCCTCGAACTCCGTGTGCGGGGTCGTGGTGCCCGGCTTGATGACCACCATGCCGCGCTCGACGTCCTCGCGCTTGATGCCACGCAGCAGCAGACCGACGTTCTCACCCGCGCGGGCCTCGTCGAGCAGCTTGCGGAACATCTCGATGCCGGTGACGACCGTCTTCTGCGACTTCTCGCGGATACCGACGATCTCCACCTCCTCGTTCGGCTTGAGCACGCCGCGCTCCGCGCGACCGGTGACGACCGTGCCACGACCGGTGATCGTGAAGACGTCCTCGATCGGCATCAGGAACGGCTTCTCGGTCTCGCGCTCCGGCTGCGGGATCGCGTTGTCGACCGCGGTCATCAGGTCCATCAGCTTGCCGGTCCACTCGGGGTCACCCTCGAGGGCCTTCAGCGCCGAGACCCGGACGACCGGCAGGTCGTCTCCCGGGTACTCCTGCGACGAGAGCAGCTCACGGACCTCGAGCTCGACGAGCTCCAGGAGCTCCTCGTCGTCGACCATGTCGCTCTTGTTGAGCGCCACGACGATGTACGGCACACCGACCTGACGGGCCAGCAGCACGTGCTCGCGGGTCTGCGGCATCGGGCCGTCGGTCGCCGCCACCACCAGGATCGCGCCGTCCATCTGCGCGGCACCGGTGATCATGTTCTTGATGTAGTCGGCGTGACCGGGGCAGTCGACGTGCGCGTAGTGACGCGCCTCGGTCTGGTACTCGACGTGCGCGATCGAGATCGTGATGCCGCGGGCCTTCTCCTCCGGCGCCTTGTCGATCTCGTCGAACGGCGTGTACGGGTTCAGGTCCGGGAACTGGTCGTGCAGGACCTTGGTGATGGCCGCCGTCAGCGTCGTCTTACCGTGGTCGATGTGACCAATGGTGCCGATGTTGACGTGCGGCTTAGTCCGCTCGAACTTCGCCTTCGCCACTGGTGTCCTCCTGTGGACTTTCTTGGTTCGTTCGCCCCGGTGCGCCGGTCGGCGCTTAGGACTCTGTCGACAGCCTTTCCGGCCTGACGGCCGGAGAGCCTTTGTGGGTTCTGCGGCGATGAAGCCTACAGGCCCGGATTCACGCAATCCGACCGAGGTGGCCGCGAGCGGAAGTGCCCTCCCGCGGCCGGCCCCGGCTCATCGGATCAGCTCAGGCGAGCGTCACTCACCCGTCGCCTTGGCGATGATCTCCTTGGCGACCGAGGCCGGAACCTCGGCGTAGGAGTCGAACTGCATGCTGTAGCTAGCCCGGCCCTGGGTCTTCGACCGCAGGTCGCCGACGTAGCCGAACATCTCCGACAACGGCACCAGGGCGCGGACGACGCGGGCACCGCCGCGCTCCTCCATCGCCTGGATGATGCCACGGCGGGAGTTGAGGTCGCCGATGACGTCACCCATGTTCTCCTCAGGAGTGGTGACCTCAACGGCCATCATCGGCTCGAGCAGCGCCGGGTCGGCCTTGCGGGCCGCCTCCTTCAGCGCCATCGAACCGGCGATCTTGAACGCCATCTCGGACGAGTCGACCTCGTGGTACTGACCGTCCACCAGGGTCAGCTTGACACCCACCAGCGGGAAGCCGGCGAGGATGCCGTACTGCATGGCGTCCTGGGCGCCCGCGTCCACCGACGGGATGAACTCCCGGGGGATGCGGCCACCGGTGACGGCGTTCGCGAACTCGTAGGTCGGCGAGTCGTTGTCCAGCGGCAGCGGCTCCAGGCTGATGATCACCCGGGCGTACTGGCCGGAACCACCGGTCTGCTTCTTGTGGGTGTACTCGACCTTCTCCACCGTGCGGCGGATGGTCTCGCGGTACGCCACCTGCGGCTTACCGATGTTCGCCTCGACGTTGAACTCGCGGCGCATCCGGTCGACCAGGATGTCCAGGTGCAGCTCGCCCATGCCGGAGATGACCGTCTGGCCGGTCTCGTCGTCCAGCTTGACGCGGAAGGTCGGGTCCTCCTCGGCCAGCCGCTGGATGGCGGTGCTGAGCTTCTCCTGGTCAGCCTTGGTCTTCGGCTCGATGGCGACCTCGATGACCGGCTCCGGGAAGGTCATCGACTCCAGGATGACCGGGTTCGCCGGGTCGCACAGGGTGTCACCGGTGGTGGTCTGCTTGAGACCCTGCACCGCGATGATGTCGCCAGCCTTGGCGGAGCTGCGCTCCTCCCGCTTGTTGGCGTGCATCTGGTAGATCTTGCCGATCCGCTCCTTGCGGTCCTTGGTGGAGTTGACCACCTGGGACCCGGACTCGACGACGCCGGAGTAGACCCGGACGTAGGTGAGCTTGCCGAGGTGCTTGTCGGTCTGGATCTTGAAGGCCAGGCCCGAGAACGGCTCCGAGGTGGAGGGCTTCCGCTGCATCGGGGTCTCGCCGTCGGTCGCGGTGCCCTCGATCGCCGGGATGTCCAGCGGCGACGGCAGGTAGTCGACCACGGCGTCCAGCATCGGCTGGATGCCCTTGTTCTTGAACGCGGAGCCGCAGAGCACCGGGTTGGCCTTGCCGGCGATGGTCGCGCGACGGATGGCGGCCTTGATGTCCTCGACGGCGATCTCCTCGCCCTCCAGGTACCGCTCCATCACCGCGTCGTCGACGTCGGCCAGGGTCTCCATCAGCTTCTCGCGCCACTCGGCCGCGGAGTCGGCCAGCTCGGCCGGGATCTCCTCGATCGCGTAGTCCTCACCCTTCTGGGTCTCCCCGCGCCAGGTGAGGGCGCGCATGTTGATCAGGTCGATGACGCCGATGTGCTCGGCCTCGGTCCCGATCGGGATCTGGAGCACCAGCGGAGTGGCGTTGAGCCGGTCGATCATCATCTGCACGCAGCGGAAGAAGTCGGCACCGGTCCGGTCGAGCTTGTTGACGAAGCACATCCGGGGGACGTTGTACTTGTCGGCCTGGCGCCAGACGTTCTCCGTCTGCGGCTCCACGCCGGCGACACCGTCGTACACCGCGACCGCACCGTCCAGCACGCGCAGCGACCGCTCCACCTCGACCGTGAAGTCGACGTGGCCGGGCGTGTCGATGATCTGGATCGTGTGGCCCTTCCACTCGCACTTGGTGGCGGCGGAAGTGATGGTGATACCGCGCTCCTGCTCCTGCTCCATCCAGTCCATGACGGCAGCGCCCTCGTGGACCTCACCGATCTTGTACGTGATACCGGTGTAGAACAGGATTCGCTCGGTGGTAGTGGTCTTACCGGCATCGATGTGCGCCATGATGCCGATGTTGCGTACGTTGGCGAGCGCGTCTGCGGCGGCCACTTCAATCCCTACTTATCGTCGTCTCGACACAACTGGTGGCGGTTCCGGCGCCGGTCGGCGCCGGAACCAGGGTGTTACCAGCGGTAGTGCGCGAAGGCCTTGTTGGACTCGGCCATCTTGTGCGTGTCCTCGCGCCGCTTGACGGCGGCGCCGAGGCCGTTGCTCGCGTCCAGCAGCTCGTTCATGAGCCGCTCGACCATGGTCTTCTCCCGGCGCGCGCGCGAGTAGGTGACCAGCCAGCGCAGACCCAGGGTGGTCGCGCGGGCCGGACGCACCTCGACCGGCACCTGGTAGGTGGCGCCACCGACGCGGCGGCTGCGCACCTCGAGGGTCGGCTTGACGTTGTCCATCGCCCGCTTCAGGGTGACGACGGGGTCGGTGCCGGACTTCTCGCGGCAGCCCTCCAGGGCGGCGTACACGATGCGCTCGGCGAGCTGCCGCTTGCCGCGCAGCAGGATCTTGTTCACCAGCTGGGTGACCAGCGGCGAGTTGTACACCGGGTCAGCGACCA
The DNA here is from genome assembly GCF_900091425.1 of Micromonospora krabiensis. Classification (GTDB taxonomy): domain Bacteria; phylum Actinomycetota; class Actinomycetes; order Mycobacteriales; family Micromonosporaceae; genus Micromonospora; species Micromonospora krabiensis. Next base: position 5,542,647 of record NZ_LT598496.1, on the reverse strand, counting down.
GCGGCCGCCGCGGAGCGGGTCCCTTACGCGGCATGTCAGCTCTTCTCCTTCTTCGCGCCGTAACGGCTGCGAGCCTGCTTGCGGTTGCGGACGCCCTGGGTGTCCAGCGAACCGCGAACGATCTTGTACCGCACGCCGGGGAGGTCCTTCACACGGCCACCGCGGACGAGCACGATCGAGTGCTCCTGCAGGTTGTGGCCGACACCGGGGATGTAGGCGGTCACCTCGATCTGGCTGCTGAGCTTGACACGAGCGACCTTGCGCAGGGCCGAGTTCGGCTTCTTCGGGGTGGTGGTGTACACGCGGGTGCACACGCCGCGACGCTGGGGGGACCCCTTCAGCGCCGGGGTCTTGGTCTTGGTCGTCTTGGCCTGGCGGCCCTTTCGGACCAGCTGCTGGATCGTGGGCACCGGGTTTCTCCGCTCCCTTCGGCCGCGCTCGTCGCGACCGCGCCGTCTGCCGTAGCCGACCTGCTGATCGGCTCTCCTACATTCCGACCAGGGCCCCACAGGGAGGTCCCGGCACCCGCGGTCGGGCGTGTCGCCCAGCTCACGGTCCCGGTGCCGACGCTCACGCGCGCACCGGGGTCTGTCACCGACACGCGGGTCGCCCCGGGCCGGGTCTTCGGCTTGTGTCGTGCTGTCGCTCGATCTCCGGGGGAACCGGATCCAGCCCACGCACGAGTTGCCCGGGCATGCCCGGGCACAAGGGGAAAGGTTACCTACCACAGCCGCCCAGGTCAAAACGGAATGGTCCGCCGAACCGCGCCGCCGCGGCCGTCGGTCTGTCTCACCTGCGCGCCCCCGATGGGCACCTACGCATACAAGTGTACCGGCTTCGTCGCGATACGGCCCGTCGGCCCCGTCAGGCCGCCGTCACCACACCCGTACCAGCGACCACGCAAGGCCGCGAGAACCCGCCGAACCCTCCCCGGGTGCGACGCGGATCACGTACGCGGAGCCGAGCCGATGATCCACTCGACTTCCCGGATGTCGCGGTATCCGGGCCCACCGGATGGCGCGACATCCTGAAAACGGAGTGGATCACGGGACCGGGAGGCCGGCGCGGCAGGGGCGTCGCTCAGGTCCGGGCGCCGCTCAGGTCGTCGCACCGGTTCAGGTCAGGGCGACCAGCAGGGCGAGGGCCAGACCGAGCAGGCTGAGCGCCAGACCCGCCCCACCACAGCTCATCCCGGCGACGGCCAGGCCACGACCGGTGAACCGCACCGCGGGCGGCGACACCGGCCGGCGGATCTGTCGCCGGGCGAGCAGACCGGCCACGACCGCGCCGGCACCGGCCAGCACACCGAGCACGGTGAATGCGCCGGCCGCCCACACGCCGGTCCAGCCCGACCCGGTCACGCCGAAGCAGATGACGAGCACCGACACCAGGATCGAGGCGATACCCGCCACCAGGGCGCCCACCGCGAGCCCGGAGGTCACCGGCGGCACCTCCAGATGCACCACCCCGTACGGCGTTCCGGGCACCGCCTCGATCCGCTTCGGTGGCAGGAGCTGCGCGTCGCGGGGCGGAGGCGGCGCGTGCCAGCCGGGCCGCGCGCCCCAGGGCGTCGGCGCGGGCGCGCCGGAGGGCCGGCCACCCCAACCACCCGGTGCGGGCGAAGGCTGACCACCCCAACCACCCGGGGACGAAGGCTGACCACCTGGCCACGCCGGCTGGCCGCCCGGGGACGGCGGGTGGCCACCCCAACCACCGGGGGGCGGCGGGAACGGCGGCTGAGCACCCGGCGACGACGGCTGACCGGACCAACCAGATGGCGGAGACGGCGGCTGAGCACCCGGCGAGGACGCCTGACCGGCCCAACCACCCGGGGGCGGCGGGACCGGCGGCTGGCCGCCCGGCACGGTCGACGGAGGGTTGCTCCAACCACCCGCTGCCCCGGCATCCGGTGCCGGGTGACCCCAGCCGGGCGGCGCGGGCGAGCCCCACCCGGCCGGTGCCGGCGCGCCCCAGTGGCCCGGAGCGGCAGCCGGCTGGCCGGGGCCGCCGCCCGAGGAGGACGTCAGGCCCTCGGCGGGCGGTGTGGGCGACGCCGGTGACGGGGACGCCGGCGCGTCCGGTGCGCTCTGGACCTCCGGCGTGGGCGCCGGCCCGGCCGGGTCGGGCGCGCCGGCGTCCGGTAGGTCGGACGGCCGGGTGGGGTCGCCCGACGGGGGCCGCGCCGGTTCCGTCACGAGCTTCTCCTCCTCGAAAGGGCCGCCACCGTGACGGACACCGGCCAGGCTACCGCCGGGCCGCACACCGGCCGCGCCCGACGGCGCGGTGCGGGGCACGCCCACCAGCGTGGGATGCGCCCCGACGGGCCGGGGGCCGGTCGGTCAGTCAACGTTCGACGGGAAGTCGTGCCCGAGGGGTGCCTCGGCCATCCGGACCACCGCGATCACCACGACGGCCACCACGCAGACGGCCGCCAGCGCCAGCCCCGTCCACGCCAACCGCTCCCCCCGCCGCAGCCAGGCCGCGCCGGTGAGGAAACCCCCTGAGGCGTACGCCTCGCGGCGCGCCTGCCGCGACAGGTGCAACGCCACCGTGGCGGGGACCACCCCGCCGAGGAACAGGCCGGTCAGCGCTGCCATCAGCCCCAGCGCGAACACCGCCCTGGCCTTCGTGGCGCGCGCGGGATCGGGGTCGAGCGGGTGACGCGTCGGGTGCTCCGCGACGGGCGCCTGCCCGGGTGCGGTCGTCATACCCCCATCATGCCGAACCGGCCGGCGGCCGCGTACCGGTCCGGATGCGACGAGGCCCCCGGCGGACGCCGGGGGCCTCGTCGATCGTGCTGGTTAGCGGTACGACCCGAAGTCGAAGTCGTCCAGCGGAACCGCCTGCCCGCTGGCCGGCCCGAACCCGTAGTCGGTCTCCGGGTAGCCGGTCATCGAGTAGACCTTCGCCTTCGCCTCCTCGGTCGGCTCGACCCGGACGTTGCGGTACTTGCTGATGCCCGTACCGGCCGGGATGAGCTTACCGATGATCACGTTCTCCTTGAGGCCGACGAGCGAGTCGCTGCGCGAGTTGATCGCCGCGTCGGTCAGCACCCGGGTGGTCTCCTGGAAGGAGGCCGCCGAGAGCCAGGAGTCGGTGGCCAGCGAGGCCTTGGTGATACCCATCAGCACCGGACGACCGGCGGCGGGCTCGCCGCCCTCGGACACGAGCCGGCGGTTCTCCGACTCGAAGAGCGCCCGGTCGACGAGCACGCCCGGCAGGAACTCGGTCGAGCCGGAGTCGATGACCGTCACCCGCTTGAGCATCTGGCGGATGATGATCTCGATGTGCTTGTCGTGGATGAGCACACCCTGCGACCGGTAGACCTCCTGGACCTCCTGGGTCAGGTGGACCTGGACCGCCCGCGGGCCGAGGATGCGGAGCAGCTCGTGCGGGTCGATGGTGCCCTCGGTGAGCTTCTCGCCGACCTCGACGTGCTGGCCGTCCTGGGTCCGCAGCCGGACCCGCTTGGAGATCTTGTCGTAGACGATCTCGTCGCTGCCGTCGTCCGGCACCACGATGATCTTCCGCGACCGCTCGCCGTCCTCGATCCGGATCCGGCCGGGGGTGTCGGCGATGGGCGCCTTACCCTTCGGGACGCGGGCCTCGAAGATCTCCTGGACACGCGGCAGACCCTGGGTGATGTCCTCACCCGCGACACCACCGGTGTGGAAGGTACGCATCGTCAGCTGCGTACCCGGCTCACCGATCGACTGGGCGGCGATGATGCCGACCGCCTCGCCGACGTCCACGGTCTTGCCGGTCGGCAGCGAGCGGCCGTAGCACGCACCGCAGACGCCCAGCTTCGACTCGCAGGTGAGAACGCTGCGCACCCGCACCGTCTCCACCCCGGCCGCGACGATCTTGTCGACCAGGATCGAGTTGATGTCCTGACCCCGCTCGGCGACGACGGTGCCGTCCGGCCCCTTGATGTCGTCGGCCAGGGTCCGGGCGTGCACGCTGGTCTCGGCGTGCTCGTGCACGACCAGCTTGCCGTCGAGCCGCTCGCCGATCTGCATGGGGATGGCCCGGTCGGTGCCGCAGTCCTCCTCGCGGATGATCACGTCCTGCGAGACGTCCACCAGACGACGGGTCAGGTAACCCGAGTCGGCGGTACGCAGGGCCGTGTCGGCGAGACCCTTACGGGCACCGTGCGTGGAGATGAAGTACTCCAGCACGGAGAGACCCTCCCGGTAGCTGGCCTTGATGGGCCGCGGGATGATCTCACCCTTCGGGTTGGCCACCAGACCACGGATCGCCGCGATCTGCCGGAGCTGGAGCAGGTTACCGCGAGCACCCGAGTTGATCATCTTCCACAGCGGGTTCTCCTGCGGCAGCGCGGTGTCCATCTCCTTGGCGACCTCGTTGGTCGCCTTGGTCCAGATCTCGATGAGCTCGCCGCGACGCTCCTCGGCGGTCATCAGACCACGCTGGTACTGCTTGTCGATCCGGTCGGCTTCGGTCTCGTACTTCGCCAGGATCTCCGCCTTGCGCGGCGGGGCGATGACGTCCTCCATGCCGATCGTCACGCCGGACCAGGTGGCCCAGTGGAAACCGGCCTCCTTGAGCCCGTCCAGGGTGGCCGCGAGGGCCACCTTCGGGAAGCGCTCGGCGAGGTCGTTGACGATCGCGGAGAGCTGGCCCTTGCGGATCTCGTAGTTCACGAAGCGGTAGCCCTGCGGCAGCGTCTCGTTGAACAGGACCCGGCCGAGCGTGGTCTCCACGGTCAGCGTGTCGCCCTCGGCCCAGCCCTCGGGCGCGGTCCACGGCTCGGCGCCGGCACCGTTGTCGACGCCGACGATGCCGCGCAGCCGGATCTTCACCGGAGCCTGCAGGTGCAGCTCGCCGTTGTCGAACGCCATCCGCGCCTCGGCGTCCGAGCTGAACGCCCGGCCCTCGCCCTTCTCACCCGGGGTGAGGTGGGTGAGGTGGTAGAGACCGATGACCATGTCCTGGGTGGGCATGGTGACCGGCTTGCCGTCGGCCGGCTTGAGGATGTTGTTCGACGACAGCATCAGGATCCGCGCCTCGGCCTGGGCCTCGGCGGACAGCGGCACGTGGACCGCCATCTGGTCACCGTCGAAGTCGGCGTTGAACGCGGTGCAGACCAGCGGGTGGATCTGGATCGCCTTGCCCTCGACCAGCTGCGGCTCGAAGGCCTGGATGCCCAGGCGGTGCAGGGTCGGCGCCCGGTTGAGCAGCACCGGGTGCTCGCCGATGACCTCTTCCAGCACATCCCACACGACCGGCCGCTGCCGCTCGACCATCCGCTTGGCGGACTTGATGTTCTGCGCGTGGTTGAGGTCGACCAGCCGCTTCATGACGAAGGGCTTGAACAGCTCCAGCGCCATCTGCTTGGGCAGGCCGCACTGGTGCAGCTTGAGCTTCGGGCCGACCACGATGACCGAACGGCCGGAGTAGTCGACGCGCTTGCCCAGCAGGTTCTGGCGGAACCGGCCCTGCTTGCCCTTCAGCATGTCGGACAGCGACTTGAGCGGACGGTTACCCGGACCGGTGACCGGCCGGCCCCGGCGGCCGTTGTCGAACAGCGCGTCGACGGCCTCCTGGAGCATCCGCTTCTCGTTGTTGACGATGATCTCGGGCGCGCCGAGGTCGATCAGCCGCTTGAGACGGTTGTTCCGGTTGATCACGCGGCGGTACAGGTCGTTCAGGTCGGAGGTCGCGAACCGACCACCGTCGAGCTGCACCATCGGACGCAGGTCCGGCGGGATGACCGGCACGCAGTCCAGCACCATACCGAGCGGCGAGTTGCGGGTGTTCAGGAACGCCGCCACGACCTTGAGCCGCTTGAGCGCCCGGATCTTCCGCTGGCCCTTGCCGGACCGGATGGTCTCCCGCAGGCTCTCGGCCTCGGCGTCGAGGTCCATGTTCTGGACCAGCGCCTTGATCGCCTCGGCACCCATCGAACCGGTGAAGTACTCGCCGAACCGGTCCCGCAGCTCGCGGTAGAGCAGCTCGTCGGTGACCAGCTGCTTCGGCTCCAGCTTGCGGAAGGTGTCGAGCACCTCGTCCAGGCGGTCGATCTCGCGCTGGGCCCGGTCGCGGATCTGGCGCATCTCGCGCTCTCCGCCTTCCTTGACCTTGCGCCGGACGTCCGCCTTGGCACCCTCGGCCTCCAGCTCGGCCAGGTCGGCCTCGAGCTTGGCGGCCCGCTTCTCGATCTCCGAGTCGCGGCTGTTCTCGGACTGCCGCTTCTCGGCCAGGATCTCGTTCTCGATGGTCGAGAGGTCACGGTGACGCGCCTCGGCGTCAACGCTCGTCACGACGTACGAGGCGAAGTAGATGATCTTCTCGAGGTCCTTGGGCGCCAGGTCCAGCAGGTAGCCCAGCCGGCTCGGCACGCCCTTGAAGTACCAGATGTGGGTGACCGGGGCGGCCAGCTCGATGTGGCCCATCCGCTCACGGCGGACCTTGGACCGGGTCACCTCGACGCCGCAGCGCTCGCAGATGATGCCCTTGAACCGGACCCGCTTGTACTTACCGCAGTAGCACTCCCAGTCCCGCTGAGGACCGAAGATCTTCTCGCAGAAGAGCCCGTCCTTCTCCGGCTTCAGGGTGCGGTAGTTGATCGTCTCTGGCTTCTTGACCTCGCCGTGCGACCACTGACGGATGTCGTCGGCGGTCGCCAGCCCAATTCGCAACTCGTCGAAAAAGTTGACGTCGAGCACGTTATATATCCCTCACACGTCGCTTGTTGCGCCAGCAGCTCACCGGGGTCGGGTCCCGGGGGCGGTCGCCCGCCCCCGGGACCTCGACGTCACACTTCCTCGACCGAGCTCGGCTCGCGCCGGGACAGGTCGATGCCCAGCTCCTCAGCGGCCCGGAACACCTCGTCGTCGGTCTCGCGCATCTCGAGGGCCACGCCGTCGCTGGAGAGCACCTCGACGTTGAGGCACAGCGACTGCAGCTCCTTGAGCAGCACCTTGAACGACTCCGGGATGCCCGGCTCCGGGATGTTCTCGCCCTTGACGATGGCCTCGTAGACCTTGACCCGGCCGAGAACGTCGTCGGACTTGATCGTCAACAGCTCCTGCAGGGCGTACGCGGCGCCGTACGCCTGCATCGCCCAGCACTCCATCTCACCGAAGCGCTGGCCACCGAACTGCGCCTTACCACCCAGCGGCTGCTGCGTGATCATCGAGTACGGGCCGGTCGACCGCGCGTGGATCTTGTCGTCGACCAGGTGGTTGAGCTTCAGGATGTAGATGTAGCCGACCGCGATCGGGTCCGGCAGCGGCTCGCCGGAGCGACCGTCGAACAGCTGCGCCTTGCCGCTGGAACCGATCAGCTGGTTGCCGTCCCGGTTGGGCAGGGTCGACGCGAGCAGACCGGAGATCTCCTCCTCGCGGGCACCGTCGAAGACCGGGGTGGCCACGTTGGTGTCCGGCTCGGACTCGTGGGCCTCGATCGAGCGGAGCTGACGCTTCCACTCGGTGTCCTCGCCGTCGATCTTCCAGCCGGTCTTGGCCACCCACCCGAGGTGGGTCTCCAGGACCTGACCGATGTTCATCCGGCTCGGCACACCGAGCGGGTTGAGCACGATGTCGACCGGAGTGCCGTCCTCGAGGAACGGCATGTCCTCGATCGGGAGGATCTTGGAGATGACACCCTTGTTGCCGTGGCGGCCGGCGAGCTTGTCACCGTCCTGGATCTTCCGCTTCTGGGCGACGTAGACCCGGACCAACTCGTTGACGCCCGGAGGCAGCTCGTCGCCGTCCTCCCGGGAGAAGGTCCGCACACCGATGACCGTGCCGGTCTCACCGTGCGGAACCTTCAGCGAGGTGTCCCGGACCTCGCGCGCCTTCTCGCCGAAGATCGCGCGGAGCAGCCGCTCCTCCGGGGTCAGCTCGGTCTCGCCCTTCGGCGTGACCTTGCCAACCAGGATGTCGCCGGGGACGACCTCGGCGCCGATCCGGATGATGCCGCGCTCGTCGAGGTCGGCGAGCATCTCCTCGCTGACGTTCGGGATGTCGCGGGTGATCTCCTCCGGACCGAGCTTGGTGTCCCGGGCGTCGACCTCGTGCTCCTCGATGTGGATCGAGGTGAGGACGTCCTGCTGCACCAGGCGCTGCGACAGGATGATCGCGTCCTCGTAGTTGTGCCCCTCCCAGGTCATGAAGGCCACGAGCAGGTTGCGCCCGAGCGCCATCTCGCCCTCGTCGGTGCACGGACCGTCGGCGATGACCTGGCCGGCCTCGACGCGGTCGCCCTCGAAGACCACCGGCTTCTGGTTGACGCAGGAGCCGGCGTTGGAGCGGCGGAACTTGTGCAGCAGGTAGGTCCGGCGGTGGCCGTCGTCCTGGTGCACGGTGATGTAGTCGGCGCACAGGTCCTCGATGACACCGCCGACCTCGGCGACGACCACGTCACCGGCGTCGACGGCGGCCCGGTACTCCATGCCGGTGCCGACGAGCGGCGCCTCGGCCTTGACCAGCGGCACCGCCTGGCGCTGCATGTTCGCGCCCATCAGCGCCCGGTTGGCGTCGTCGTGCTCGAGGAACGGGATCATCGCGGTGGCGACCGAGGTCATCTGCCGCGGCGACACGTCCATGTAGTCCACGGCCGCCGGCGGGACGTCCTCGGTCTCGCCGCCCTTACGGCGGACCAGGACGCGGTCCTCGGCGAACGAGCCGTCGGCCCGCAGCGGCGCGTTGGCCTGCGCCTTGACGAAGCGGTCCTCCTCGTCCGCGGTCAGGTAGTCGATCTGGTCGGTGACCCGACCCTCGACGACCTTCCGGTACGGCGTCTCGATGAAGCCGAACGGGTTGACCCGGGCGAAGGTGGACAGCGCGCCGATCAGGCCGATGTTCGGGCCTTCCGGCGTCTCGATCGGGCACATCCGGCCGTAGTGGGACGGGTGCACGTCACGGACCTCGAAGCCGGCCCGCTCCCGGGACAGACCACCCGGGCCGAGCGCGCTCAGCCGGCGCCGGTGGGTCAGGCCCGCCAGCGGGTTGGTCTGGTCCATGAACTGGGACAGCTGCGACGTGCCGAAGAACTCCTTGATCGCCGCCACCACCGGGCGGATGTTGATCAGGGTCTGCGGCGTGATCGCCTCGACGTCCTGGGTGGTCATCCGCTCGCGGACGACCCGCTCCATGCGGGAGAGGCCGACCCGAACCTGGTTCTGGATCAGCTCACCCACGGTGCGCAGACGCCGGTTGCCGAAGTGGTCGATGTCGTCCGCCTCGTAGCCCTCCTCACCGGCGTGCAGCCGGCAGAGGTACTCCACGGTGGCGACGATGTCGTCCTCGGTGAGCGTGCCGGTGGTGATCGGCACGTCCACTTCGAGCTTCTTGTTGAACTTGTAACGACCGACCTTGGCGACGTCGTACCGCTTCGGGTTGAAGAAGAGGTTGTCGAGCAGGGTCTGGGCGTTCTCACGCGTCGGCGGCTCGCCGGGGCGGAGCTTGCGGTAGATGTCGAGAAGCGCCTCGTCCTGGCCGGCGATGTGGTCCTTCTCGAGCGTGGTCATCATCAGCTCGGACCAGCCGAACCGCTCACGGATCTGCTCGGCCGACCATCCGATGGCCTTGAGCAGGACCGTGACGGCCTGCCGGCGCTTGCGGTCGATGCGGACGCCGACCGTGTCGCGCTTGTCGATGTCGAACTCCAGCCAGGCACCCCGGCTCGGGATGACCTTGACGCTGGAGAGGTCGCGGTCGGAGGTCTTGTCCGGCTGCTTGTCGAAGTACACGCCCGGGGACCGGACGAGCTGGCTGACCACGACCCGCTCGGTGCCGTTGATGATGAAGGTGCCCTTCGGCGTCATCATCGGGAAGTCACCCATGAACACCGTCTGGCTCTTGATCTCGCCGGTGGTGTTGTTGGTGAACTCCGCGGTCACGAACAGCGGGGCGCAGTAGGTCAGGTCCTTCTCCTTGCACTCCTCGATCGAGGCCTTGACCTCGTCGAAGCGCGGGGCAGAGAAGGAGAGCGACATGGTGCCGGAGAAGTCCTCAATGGGACTGATCTCGTCGAGGATCTCCGCGAGACCCGAGCGTGCGTGCGGGTCGTCCGCCGACCGGCCCTGCCAAGCCTCGTTGCCGACGAGCCAGTCGAAGGACTCGTTCTGAATGGCGAGGAGGTTGGGGACCTCGAGGTGTTCGGTGATCCTGCCGAATGAAACTCGGCGGGGAGCGAAAGCGCTCGACGTACGACTGGTCTTCGCAGGGCGGGAAGCTGCCAAGATGCGTCCTTCCGAGGACCGGTGCTGCAGAACGGCTGGTACGCGTGCACTCCAATGACCCCGCCGGAATTATCCGCAAACGGACATTTCCGAGCAGGGGTCAAGTCGGAAGGCAGCGCAAACTAGCAGTGTAGCCGAGAGGCTAACCGCTGTCCAGCCCACCCCGCAGGTCGTTGCGGAACGTGCCTCGGGACCCCCCGAAAGGGGGTCTACCGGGCCGCTCGGAACGCAACGTTCCTGCCGGACCGCTCGGGTTACGTGGCTCGTGGTTCCGCCGCTGTCATTACCCCGGTGGTGGCCGTCGCAAGCGCGGAAGGTCTTGCTGGTGTCAGCGTGCCTGGCGGCCCGGGGCCGCGTCAAGGGGCCGCCCCCGGCTCGCCGCGTCTTTCCCGCGTACGCGGTACCACCGGCCGCCGCCGCCGAGCCGGACCGCGCGTCCGGACGCCCTGCTCACCTGCGCTGCCGCCGGGCGCACCAACACGGCGGGCGGCGATCCGTGTCGGATCGCCGCCCGCCGCGACGCGGTGTGTGCGCCGGCTCACGCGAGCCGGCCACGCGCGGGTGGAGCCTCAGGTCACTTGAGGGTGACCTTGGCGCCCTCGCCCTCGAGCTTGGCCTTGGCCTTGTCGGCGGTCTCCTTGTTGACCTTCTCCAGGACCGGCTTCGGCGCGGCCTCGACCAGGTCCTTGGCCTCCTTGAGGCCCAGGCCGGTCAGCTCACGCACGACCTTGATGACCTGGATCTTCTTGCCACCGTCGGCGTCGAGGATGACGTCGAACTCGTCCTTCTCCTCCTCGACCGGAGCGGCAGCGCCACCGCCGGCCGGGGCACCCGCGGCCACGGCGACCGGGGCGGCGGCGGTGACCTCGAAGGTCTCCTCGAACTGCTTCACGAACTCGGAGAGCTCGATCAGCGTCATCTCCTTGAACGCGTCGAGCAGCTCGTCGGTGCTGAGCTTCGCCATGTCTGGCGTCCTTTCTGAAAGTGAAAACTAAGAACGTGGGTGCGCCGGGTGGCCTCAGGCCGCCTCGGCGCCCTCCTTCTCGCGCTTGTCCGCCAGGGCGGCCGCCGCGCGGGCGGCCTTGGAGAGCGGAGCCTGGAACAGGGCCGCGGCCTTGCTCAGGTTGCCCTTCATCGCGCCGGCCAGCTTGGCCAGCAGCACCTCACGGGACTCCAGGTCGGCGAGCTTCGTGACCTCGGCCGCGGAAATGGCCTTGCCCTCGAAGACACCGCCCTTGATGACGAGCTTCGGGTTGGCCTTCGCGAAGTCGCGAAGCCCCTTCGCCGCCTCGACGACGTCGCCCGAAACGAAAGTCAGCGCGGTAGGACCGGTGAACAGCTCGTCGAGGCCGGAGATGCCAGCGTCGGCCGCGGCACGCTTGGCCAGCGTGTTCTTCGCGACGGTGTAGCTGGTCTCCTTGCCGAGCGAGCGCCGCAGCTGGGTGAGCTGGGAAACCGTCAGACCGCGGTACTCGGTCAGCACCGTGGCACCCGCGCTGCGGAAGCTCTCGGTCAGCTCGGCGACGGCCGTGGCCTTGTCGGCCCGGATCGGCTTGTCCGCCATGTCCCTCCTCTCTCGTTGCTCGAGGCTGGTCGCCGTCGCAAGCGGTCGCTTCGACGGCGGCTCAGGAAGCGCGACAACGAGAAAAGCCCCGGCGCAGGGCGCACGGGGCGAGGGCCGGCCCGGAAGGCCACGGTCGGCGGACCATGGACACCAGCACCGATTTTCGCTTGCCGCCCTACGCGGGTCGCCCGTCGTCGCGGGACCTTCGACCGTGCCGGAGCACGGTGACCAGCGGTCTCTGGGTGGAACTTCTCAGCAAGGTTACGCGACCCGTGGCCGGCTCGCCAAACCGACCCCCGGTGCGCCCGCTCACGCCCCCGACCGTGGGGCCTCGGCGGGCGCGGTCAGGCCCGTGCGCGGCGCCGCCAGAGGTAGCCGGCGACCGCCACCGCGCTCCACGCCGCCGCCCACACGGTGAGCAGCATCACAGTGGGTGCGGCGGCGTCACCCGCGGTGGCGCGGGCGGTGGCCATGATCGGGGGCACCAGCCAGGGCGCGACCGAGCCAACGAGGCCCAGGACGACCGCGCCGACCCCGCCGAGGGCCAGCACGGCGACGCCGTACCCCGCGCTACGGGTGACGGCCCGGCTGGCCAGCGCGCCCAGCGCCACCGCCGGAGGTACGGCCAGCAGGTGCGCCCACAACCCGAGGGCCACCCCGACGACGACCGGCCGGTCCCCCGGCTCGACGGGACCGGTGACCCCGCCGATCAGCCACGGGAAGACCAGCGCGACCGCCACCGTGCCCAGCGCCGCCACGGCGGCCGCGAGCAGCCCCGCCGACCGCTCCCGGCCGGCTCCGACCACCACCTGGGCCAGCCGGCGCTGCCCGTCCGGCTCCACGTCCAGGAGCACCTTCGTCTGCCAGGCGAGCACCGGGAAGAGCACCACGGCCGAGACCCCGTACGCCTCCGCGGGCTGGGCCCGACCGCCGCCGTAGAGGATGCCGAGGGCGACGAGACCGGCGAGCAGCGGCGCGACCGCTCGCCCCGTCCGCAGGAAGCCGGCCAGGCGCAGCCGGACCAGCGCGGTCACCGGTCTCCCCCGGTGGACGGTTCGGCGACGACCCTGGTCACCGGTTCGACCCGGTCCCCGGGTACGGCCGGCGCCGGGACGGGCGGCCAGCCGGGGCGTACGCCGAGAATCTGGTGGCCCTCGGCCCGCAGGCGGGCGACGGCGTCGTCGACCCGTGCGGCCGGCACCGCCACCTCGACCACGGCGTACGCCTCCTCGCCGGTCGGCGTCTCCCCGGTCACCACCCCGTCGGCCAGCGTCCAGCGGCGCGCGTCGGCCAGCCGGGCGATCTCCCCGCGGTGGTCGCTGACCAGGACCGCTCCCCCGCCGGCCCGCACCTCGTCGATCAGGGCCGGTACGAGCTCACGCGCGGCGGCGTCCAGCCCCTCCCACGGCTCGTCCAGCACCAGCAGGCCAGGCGGCCGAAGCAGCGCCTGCGCGAGGCCGACCTTCTGGGCCGTCCCCTTGGACAGCTCCGGCAGGCGGACCCGGCGGAACCGGCCGAGGCCCAGCCGTTCGGTCCAGGCGTCCACGGCGCGATCGGCCCCGGACGACGACAGCCCGGCCATCCGGCCCATGGCGGTCAGGTAGTGGGCAACGGTGAAGGGCTGGTCGGCCGGGAAGCGTTCCGGCACCCACCCGACCGGCGCCGGCCGGTCCACGACCCGCCCCCGGTCCGGCCGGAGCACTCCGGCCGCCACCTGGAGCAGCGTCGACTTGCCCACGCCGTTGCGGCCGAGCACGACCGCCACCTCGCCCGCACCGATCCGTACGTCCACCCCCCGCAGCACCCACGGCCCCCGCCGTCGGTACCGCAGCCAGACGTCCTCCAGCCGCATGGGGACGAGACTGCCACACCGGAAACGCGACGGGGCGCCGCCACGACCGTGGCGACGCCCCGTACGGGTGGACGACTCAGCTCTCGGCCGAGCCCTCCTGGATGTTCTTCACCACGTTCGGGTCGACCGGGACGCCCGGGCCCATCGTGGTGGTCAGGGTGACCTTCTTCAGGTACTTGCCCTTCGCCGCGGACGGCTTGGCCCGCAGGACCTCGTCCAGCACCGCGGCGTAGTTGTCGACCAGCTGGTTCTCGGAGAACGAGGCCTTGCCGATGATCAGGTGCAGGTTCGAGTGCTTGTCCACCCGGAAGGTGATCTTGCCGCCCTTGATGTCCTGCACCGCCTTGGTGACGTCCATGGTCACCGTGCCGGTCTTCGGGTTCGGCATGAGACCGCGCGGGCCCAGGATCCGCGCGATCCGGCCGATCTTGGCCATCTGGTCCGGCGTGGCGATCGCCGCGTCGAAGTCGAGCCAGCCACCCTGGATCCGGGCGACGAGCTCGTCGGTGCCCACCTCGTCGGCACCGGCGGCGGCGGCCTCCTCGGCCTTCGCGCCGGCGGCGAACACGATCACGCGGGCGGTCTTACCGGTGCCGTGCGGCAGGTTGACCGTGCCGCGGACCATCTGGTCCGCCTTGCGGGGGTCGACGCCGAGGCGCATCGCGACCTCGACCGTGGCGTCGAACTTGACGTTGGTGGTCTCCTTGGCCAGCTTCACGGCCTCGGCGGGGGTGTAGAGCTTCGCCCGGTCGATGACCTCGGCGGCCTTGCGGTAGCTCTTGCTGCGCTGCATGTTCTGGTTACTCCTGTGGTCTATGGCGGGCCGCGACGTCCGCGCGCCCTCCCACGATCGGTACGGGTCGGGGCTGGCCGAGATCAGTCGGTGACGGTGATGCCCATGGAGCGGGCGGTGCCGGCGATGATCTTCTCGGCCTGGTCGAGGTCGTTGGCGTTGAGGTCGGCCATCTTCCGCTCGGCGATCTCACGCACCTGGGCGCGGGACACCGAACCGACCTTCTGGGCCTGCGGGACGCCCGAGCCCTTCTGCACGCCGGCGGCCTTGATCAGCAGCCGGGCGGCGGGCGGGGTCTTCAGCACGAAGGTGAAGGACCGGTCCTCGTACACGCTGATCTCGGCGGGGACGATGTCGCCCCGCTGCGACTCGGTCTGCGCGTTGTAGGACTTGCAGAACTCCATGATGTTCACACCGTGCTGACCGAGCGCGGGGCCGACCGGCGGCGCCGGAGTGGCCTGGCCCGCCGGCAGCTGAAGCGTGAACGTCTTGACGAGCTTCTTCTTCGGAGGCATGTCTCTTCCTGGGGCTTGGAACTGGGAACGGTGCTCATCGACACCGCCTCGGGGCGCGCACGGTCAGCGCGGCGCGAGGGCAGCGACTCTCAAGAGTAGCGCAGGCCGAAGCCGGCCCGTCCGGCGAGGTCGCCCGACGGGCGGAGACGGCGACGCCGGCGGCGGGACATGCCCACCGCCGGCGACCGGAGATCAGATCTTGGCGACCTGGTTGAAGTTGAGCTCGACCGGGGTCTCGCGGCCGAAGATCGACACCAGGACCTTGAGCTTCTGCTGGTCGGCGTTGATCTCGCTGATCGTCGCCGGCAGCGAGGCGAAGGCACCGTCGGTGACGGTGACCGAGTCGCCGACCTCGAAGTCGAGGACCTTGATCTCGGGCTTCGCCTTCTTCTGCTCGGTCTCGACGGCCGGGGCCAGCCACTTGAGCACCTCGTCCAGCGAGAGCGGCGCCGGGCGGTCCGCCCGGTCGGTCGCGCCGACGAAGCCGGTGACACCCGGCGTGTTGCGCACGCAGGAGTAGGACTCGGCGGTCAGCTCCATCCGGACCAGGATGTAGCCCGGGAAGACCTTCGCCTGGACCTGCGACCGCTTGCCGTTCTTGACCTCGACCTCTTCCCGGGTCGGCACCTCGACCTGGTAGATGTAGTCCTCCATGTCGAGGCTCGTGATCCGGGTCTCGAGGTTGGTCTTGACCTTGTTCTCGTAACCGGCGTACGAGTGGACCACGTACCAGTCGCCCGGCGCGTAACGCAGCTTCTGCCGCAGCTCGGCGACCGGGTCGTAGTCCTCGTCCGGCTCGGGCTCGGTGGTCGGGAACTCCGGCTCGCTGGCGGCCTCGACCGACTCGTCGTCCGCCGCCGTCGCCACCGTGGACTGCTCGTCCGCGGGTCCGGCGGTCTCGTCGTACTCAGGCACGCTCGCTCACTTCCGTCACTATCGGCTGTCGGAGCCGGTCAGCTGGGGTTGCCGAAGACCCACAGCACGCCCTTGGCGAAGCCGTAGTCCAGGGCAGCCACGATCGTCAGCATCACCGCGACGAAGGTGACCACCACGGCGGTGTAGGTCAGCAGCTCCTTGCGGGTCGGCCAGATGACCTTACGCAGTTCGGCGACGACCTCGCGGAAGAACCGGGCGATGCGACCGAAGAGGCCCACGCGGTCGGTCTCCGACCGGGTCTTCCGGCTGTCGGCGGACTCGGCCCGGTTGCGGGACCGGGTCGCGGTGCCACCCCGGGAGACCGGCTCGTCCGCGTCGGTGGCGTCGTCGTCGGCCACGTCGTCGACGATCTCGTCGTTGAGACGATCGTCGCCGGCGTCCTCGCCGCGCCGCTTGTTGTCGGCCACTTCGCCCTCCGTCGCGGGTTCTCGGGTTCGCACGCCGGGTGGCGTGCGCGGCGCTGGTCACGCCGGCCGGACCAACCGTCCCGCGACGGGCCGCGGCCGGCGGACCGGCCGGTGTGGCCCGATGCCTCGGACCACCCCGCCGATACCACCACCACGGGCCGGACGCCGCCATCTCGGCGGCGCGACCCACGGGAACGGTCAGGCCTGAGGCGCAGGGGTGACAGGACTTGAACCTGCAGCCTGCGGTTTTGGAGACCGCTGCTCTGCCAATTGAGCTACACCCCTGTGCGGCACCATCGCCCCACCAGGCCACACGGCCAGGCAGGGGTCACATGCCCCACGGCGGACCAGTGTACGGGTAGCCGACCGACTTTCCCAACCGGTCTACCCATCGCGCGTGGCGGAGCCCCGTCAGCGGGCCGTACGGATGGTCGCCCGGGCCTGTGAGAGCACCTTCTCCCCCAGGCAGGTGGCCGTCACGTCGAGCCGAGTGAGCCCGTCCTCGGTGACCTCACGCACGACCGCGCTGACCTCGATCTCGGTGCCCTGGTCGTCGTCGGGCACCACGACCGGCCGGGTGAACCGGACCCCGTAGTCGACCACGGCGTCCGGCGAGCCGGCCCAGTCGGTGACGGCCCGGCCGACCAGCGCCATGGTGAACATGCCGTGGGCGATCACACCGGGCAGGCCCACCTTCGTGGCGAACCGGTCGCTCCAGTGGATCGGGTTGAAGTCGCCCGAGGCGCCGGCGTAGCGGACCAGGTCCGCGCGGGTCACCCGGAACGTCCTGGGTGCCAGCTCCATCTCAGGCCTCCCCGCGTACGACGAGCTTGGACCAGACCGCGACCACCGGCTCACCGGTGATCGTGCTGACGTCGGTGCGGGTGGTCAGGAAGCCGTGCCCGCCCCGGTTGGTGATGTCCTCGATGGTGTTGACGCAGACCAGCTCGTCGCCGGCCACCACCGGCCGGGTGTACGCGAACCGCTGGTCGCCGTGCACGACGCGGCTGTAGTCGACACCGAGCGCCGGGTCCTCGACGATCTGCTGCGTGGCCGCCATGGTCACCACGAAGGGGAAGGTCGGCGGGGCCACCACGTCCGGGTGCCCGAGCGCGCGGGCGGTCTCCGGGTCGTGGTGCGCCGGGTCGGTGGCGCCGATGGCGGTGGCGAACTCACGGATCTTCTCTCGGCCCACCAGGTAGGGGGCGGTCGGCGGGTAACTCCGGCCGACATAGGACGGGTCCAGGGACATGCCGCGAACCTACACGGAAAGCACGAACGCCGACCCGAGCGGTCGACGGCGGCAGAAGCCGCGTCGGCCGGTCAGATCGGCGTTCGGTGAGAAACTGGGTGGCCGGAGCGAACCGGCCGGACGTCAGCGGGTCTCGCGGTGGACCGTGTGCCGACCGTCGCGCGGGCAGAACTTCTTCAGCTCGATGCGGTCCGGGTCGTTACGACGGTTCTTGCGCGTGATGTAGTTGCGCTCCTTGCACTCCACACACGCCAAAGTGATCTTCGGCCGGACATCGGTCGCCTTCGCCACGGCGGAGTGCCTTCCTCGCTACGGATAACAACTACAGCGCGCCAGCTTACGCGCTGACTGCGCGGACATGCAAAGTGGGCGCCTACGGCGCCCCCTCCTGTCGACCACCGGGAGCACGCCCGGAGGACGAGAGTAGCGGTGGCCGGACTTGAACCGGCGACACAGCGATTATGAGCCGCTTGCTCTGCCATCTGAGCTACACCGCCGCGGTGGGTCCAGCGACCCTAGAGCCCCCTTACGGAATCGAACCGTAGACCTTCTCCTTACCATGGAGACGCTCTGCCGACTGAGCTAAGGGGGCCTGCGCGATCTCCCCGTGGGGCGCGCAGAGGTAAGAGTACACGGCCCCGCCCCGCAGGTGAAATCGGATCCCCCCGGGGGCAATCACCGCAGGTCAGGGCACCACACGCAGCCGGGGAAGCTCGGTGCTGGAGATCGACTCCGGGTCGACCTGGGCGCCGAACCACGCCTCCAGCCGCTCGTACGGCAGCGGGCGGCTGAACAGGAAACCCTGGCCGATCTCGCAGCCGATGTCCTGGAGCAGCTCCAGGGTCAGCTCGCTCTCCACGCCCTCGGCGACCACGGCCAGACCGAACTGCTGGGAGAGCGTGACCACCGCGTTGACGATCGCCAGGTCGCCCGGGTCGGTCGCCATGCCCTGCACGAAGGACCGGTCGACCTTCACCTCGTGCACGGGCAGCCGGCGCAGGTGGGCCAGCGAGGAGTCACCGGTGCCGAAGTCGTCGACCGAGAGTCGTACCCCCAGGTCACGCAGGCGTTGCAGGGTCGGGATGGGCCGGTCCGTGCCGTCCAGCACCCCGGCCTCGGTGATCTCCAGGGTGAGGCGCTGCGCGGGCACCCCGTACTCGGTCAGCAGTTCCCGGACCCGGTCCGGGAAGTGTCGGTCGGTGAGCGTCCGGGCGGCCAGGTTGACGGCGATGGACAACGGCTGGTTGGCCTCCGCCCAGTCCCGGCTGCGCCGCAGTCCCTCGCGCAACACCACCTCGGTGAGCCGAGTCAACTGCCCGGTGTGCTCGGCCACCGCCACGAAGTCCTCGGGAGCGACCGTGCCGTGGGTCGGATGCTCCCACCGGGCGAGGCATTCCACACCGACCAGTCGACGATCCCGCAGGGTGACCTTGGGCTGGAAGTAGACCTCCAGCTCGTTCTGGTCCAGGGCCTGGCGCAGGTCGCCGGCCAGACCCAACCGGCGCAACGACCGGGATTCCAGGCCCGGGTTGAACAACTGGACGCTGCCCGGCACCGACTTGGCGGTCGTGGCGGCCAGGTCGACCCGGAGCAGGAGGGTGGCGGGATCACTGCCGTGGTCCGGATGCACGGCGACCCCGACGGCGGTGTTCACCTCGAGGGTGAGCGCGTCGAAGACCATCTCGTCACGGATCTGCTCACGCAGCTGACCCGCCAGTTCCAGTGCCGCCTCAGCGCTCTCCAGCCGCAGCGTCACCAGGAACTCGTCCCCACTGGCCCGGCCGACCAGCGCCGACGACGGCGCGCTGGCGCGCAGCCGGTTGGCGACCTCGACCAGGACCTTGTCCCCCGCGGCGTGGCCGAGGGACTCGTTGACCTGGCGCAACCCGTCGACGTCGAATAGGAGGAGGGCCACCACCTCGCCGTCAGCACGGATCTTGACCGACTCCTCCAGCGCACCGGTGATCCGCCGCCGGTTGGGCAGCTTGGTCAGGGCGTCGTGGTAGGCGTCGTGTCGCAGCCGGTCGACCAGCCGGGAATTCTCCAGGGCCACCGCGGCATGCGCGGCCACCGTCTCGAAGACGGCGATGTCGGCGGGCGTGAAGTTGTTGCCGTCACCGAATCGATTGGCCACCTCGAGGGTGCCGATGACGACCGGCCCGGAGCGCAGCGGCACCACCACCGCGTCCTTGATCCGCCGTTCGGCCAGCTCGGCGCGGAACTCGCCGTCGGTGGTCACGCCCCGGCCCACGGCAACCGTGCGCCGGGTGTCGCGGACCCGCTCCCGGATCGCCTGCGGAGTGACCGCCAGGTCGAGCAGACCGGAGTCGTCGACTCGGGCGGTCAACAGGGTCTCCGGGTGTCGCCCCTGGGCCGGAAGCCACAGCGTCGCGTACTCCACCTGCATGAGGGCGCGGACCCTGCCGAGCAGCGCGTCGGCCAGCGTGCCGCTGTGCCCGCTCTCGACCACCGCGCGGGTCAGGTCGTACAGGTCGGTGAGGGTCCGGTGCTGACGGAAGAACTGGGCGTAGGCCCGATAGACCAGGACGAGGCCCGCTCCGAGGGCGGCGAGCAGGAGCAGTGACCACCACGTGCTTCGCACCAGGATCAGGACGATCAGGCCAACCGCCACGTTGATCGCCGCGGTGAGCACTCCCGGCGTGGCCGTACGTAACGCTCCGCGCCCGGTCTGCCAACCGTGCAGCAGCGTGTGCACCGCGACGACGCTGGCGTAGCTGATCAGGATCACCACGCTGACGGCGGCGAAGATGCTGCCCCAGGTCGCCGGCCCCTCGCCCTCGATGGGTGGGAGAGCCTGGAGGACCAGGACGGCCAGGGACGTCCCGGCGGCGGCCCGCGCCACGTTGAACCACACCTTGGGCGCGGACAACCGCTGTCTGGTGTGGGTGATGAGCGCACTCAGCGCGCAGATCACCACCACCGTCAGCGGCGGCAGGAAGTAGAGCGCGAGGACCAGTGGCAGCTCGGTGAGCGTGACACCGATCGTCTGCCGCCGAACGGCAAGGGTGAGCAGCGGCACCCCCGCCACGATCATGAGGACCAGGAGGAGGGCCGCCTCGGGCCAGTCGCCGAAGGGCTCCTTCGCGACCAACCCCGTGACGGTGGCACAGGTGACCGCGATCAACGCGAGCGGCGCAGTGATGATCCATGCGTCCTCGGACGACCTGCGCCGGGGTTGACCGTGACCGATCATGGCGCTCCTTCGGATTGACGCCGAGCGGTCACGATGCCGTCACGGAGCACTCCGTCGATGGCGCGTTCGCCCTGGACAGCCAGGTTGGTGACGGACCAGGACGCCCGGCTAGTGCCAGATGATGTCGGCAGTCTGCGCGATGGAGGGGTCAGTCGGCACGCTGTGCCAGATGATGTCGGCGGCCTGCGCGCCGCTCCCTGCGCTGCCGCGGAGATCGACACTACCGATGCCGCTCACGAACGCGGCGAGGATGAAGAGTGAGCCAAGCAGCCGGCCCAACCTACGACCAGACATGATTGCTCCTGTCGGAAAGCATCGTGGGGGTAGTGGAGGTTCCACGATCGTGCCACAGCGCGGACAGCCAGGAAAGTAGCGGGGCTCCGACTGGCCCCACTGTCTGTGACTTCCCGCCGTTCGGCCCACCGCCCTCGTCACGCCGGGGCAGATCACGCGCGTGTCGGGCAGGCCATCGCTTCACACAGCGTTGAATAAGACCTTCAACACAAATTCGGCGCAACCGCAGTGGAGCGCCGAATTCGCCTCCTTGGTCACCGCGAGTGACGCCTCCAGGAGGTGCATTCCCGCTTACGCTCGGTATCCAGCCATCGACCACCCTACCTGTTCGGCTCATTCGCGCCACAGGCATCTTCCGGACAGTTCGGATCGCCGCGAACACGCCCCGACCCTCCGGGGTGCGGCACTACCGCTGCCCGCGCCACTCCGCGGACAGCAGCCCGTAGATGAGTGTGTCGGCCCACTCCCCCTTGGCCCAGTGGTCCTGGCGCAGGTGCGCCTCCCGGACCATGCCGACCCGCTCGCACAGCCGCGCCGACGCGTCGTTACGTGCGTCGACGTGGGCGATGAGGCGATGCATGCCGTACCGCTCGAACGCCACCCGGATGAGGGCACGGGCGGCCTCGGTCGCGAACCCTCGGCCCGCCACCGACGGGTGGAAGGCCCAGCCCACCTCCCCACGGGAGAGCGTCTCGTCGGCCGGCCACAGGATGATGTCGCCCACCACCTCACCCTCGTGCTCGACCACAAGGGACAGTCGTGACTCCGGTCCGCTGATGCCCGTGTAGTTCACCCGCCGGCCGACCATCTCGGCCGCGAACTCGCGCGTCCACGGCTCCCACGGGATGTAGCGGGCGACGCGGGGGTCACCGTAGTAGGCCAGCACTGCGTCGACATCGTCGATGCGATGCGTGCGCAGCAGCAGCCGCTCGGTGCGGATCGGCAACGTCAGCTCGGACATGCGTCGTATTCGCCTTCCCCGGCCGGCCCCGCGCCCTCCGGTGGGCACGCCGTCGCCGGACGAGACGCGACCCTAGCGTCCCCGGCTCGTGTTCACCCTCCCGCTCAGACCACGCCGTCGCCGAGCCGAGCGAGACCGACCTGGGCGAGGCGGGCCGCGTCCTGGCCCGGCGGCAGGCCGAACAACCGCCGGTACTCGCGGCTGAACTGCGACGCGCTCTCGTAGCCGACGGCGAATCCGACGGCCGCCACGTCGCCGGGCGCGGCGAGCAGCCGGGTCCTCGCCTCCTGGAGCCGGACGAGTTTCTGGAACTGGATCGGCGTCATCGTCGTGACGGCGCGGAAGTGACGGTGGAACGAGGTCAGGCTCATCCCGGCGACGCGCGCCGCGTCCTCGACGCGGAACAGGTCGGCGTGGTGCTCGCGGATCCACCGGATGGCGCGCTCGATCTGCACGATGTTGCTGTCGCCGAGCCCCACCTGACGGACCGTGCCGCCCTGCTCGCCGGTCAGCAGCCGCCAGACGACCTCGCGTTCCAGGGCCGCCCAGAGCACCCGCTGGTCGTCCGGTCGGTCGAGGAGCCGCAGCAGGCGTACCACCGCGTCGAGCAGGTCCTCGCCGGCCGTGCTGACCGCGATTCCGGCCGCCGGTCCGCCGGCCCTTGGCGGCATGTCCAGCAGCAACTCGGCGACCAGGGGCGGCCGCAGGGTGAGGCCCAGGACGAGGTACGGCTCGCGGGGCGAGGCCTCGCTGATCTGGGCGATCACCGGCAGCTCCATCGACGCTACGACGAACTGCCCGGCGCCGTACGCGAAGAGGCGGGCCCCCAGGGTGGCACGCTTCGCGCCCTGCACCACCAGGGCGAACACCGCCGCGGACTGGCTCGGCATGGGCTCGGTCGGCGCGTCGGCGCGGTGGAGGACGAGACCGGCCGGTGTCGGCCGTCCGACGTGCCGCAGCACCAGGTCGCGGATCTCCGGCAGCGCGCTCACCTGGCCAAGTCTGCCACTTTGGCAGGATCAGGCAACGCGGTGGCGTTATCGATCTACTCGATCCCCCACCACGGGTGTGCACTCGACACATGCCACTCGACACCTTCGTGACGCTGGGCCGCTCCGGCCTCCGCGTCAGTCCGTACACGCTCGGCGCGATGACGTTCGGTGAGGACCACGGCTGGGGCGCCTCCGTCGAGGAGTCCGAAGCCATGCTCACCGAGTATCTGGAGCGGGGCGGCAACTCCATCGACACCGCCAACATCTACACCAACGGCCACTCCGAGAAGATCATCGGTGACTACCTGGCCGCCCGGCCCGGCCTGCGCGACCGGATCGTGCTCGGCTCGAAGTTCTTCGGCAACCTGTTCCCCGGCGACCCGAACGGCGGCGGCGCGGGGCGCAAGGCCGTCGTCGCCCAGGCCGAGGAGTCCCTGCGCCGGCTCGGCACCGACTACCTGGACCTGTACTGGCTGCACAACTGGGACCGCGGGGTTCCGGTCGAGGAGACGCTGCGCGCCCTCGACGACCTGGTCACCGCCGGCAAGATCCGGTACGTGGGGCTCTCCGACCTGCCCGCGTGGAAGGCGGCCGAGGCGCAGGTCGTCGTGCATTTCCGCGGCTGGACGCCGGCGATCGCCATGCAGATCGAGTACTCGTTGCTGGAGCGTACGGGCGAGGGGGAGCTCATTCCGATGGCGGCCGAGCACGGCCTCGGCGTACTCCCGTGGAGCCCGCTGAAGAGCGGCTGGCTCTCCGGGAAGTTCACGCGCGGCACCAGCAGCGGCGCCGTCGACACCGCGCGCGGCGCTCTCGTCGGCGCGCCCGGCGAACGCGACTGGCAGGTGATCGACGCACTCCACGAGGTGGCCGCCGACGCCGGGGTGACACCGGCTGCGGCGGCGCTGGCCTGGGTCGGCGCCCGCCCCGGCGTGTCGTCGGTGCTGATCGGTGCCCGGCGCCTCGACCAGCTGAAGGCGAACCTGGACGCGGTCGACGTGCGGTTGTCGGCGGAGCAGGCGGCCCGTCTCGACGAGGTCTCCACGCCGACGCTCAACTTCCCCGCCGACAACAACCGACTCCTGGCCCCGTCTTTGGCGTTCGCGGGCGCGACGGTCGACGGCCGAGCGACATTGGTATCGCCGCGGCTCGGCTCCAGCACCGTCCGGTACTGAGCCGCACGCCCTCACCGAGAACCAGGAGCCAGCCATGGAGTACGCCGTACATTCCGTACGCCGGCCGGGTGTCACCCGAGACCTGCCCTTCGGGCCCGACGACCTGCGCTGGGTCGCCAACACGGCCACCCTGGTCTACGGCGAGCGCGACGCCGTGCTCGTGGACACCTACACCACCGTCGAGCAGAACCAGGCGCTCGTGGACTGGGTGCGCTCGTTCGGGCGCCGGTTGACGCACGTCTACATCACGCACGCGCACGGCGACCACCTCTTCGGGGTCGGCCAGATCATCGACGCCTTCCCGGGCGTACGCGCGGTCGCCACCAAGGAGACCGTCGCCGGGTCGGCGGCCCAGGTCGGACCGGAATGGGTCGACTCGTACTGGGAGCTCCTGTTCCCCGGCCAGATCCCGCAGCACCTGCCCGTGCCCGAGACGCTGGACGGCGACACCATCGAGTTGGAGGGGCACCGGCTGGAGGCGATCGGCACCGGCGCCACGGACACGGCCGGATCCTCGGTGCTCTGGGTGCCCGACCTGCGGCTGCTGGTCGCCGGTGACGTCGTCTACAACGACGCCCATCAGTACCTGGCCGAGAGCACCACCGAGACGCGGGCCCACTGGGCGGCCACCGTCGACCGGCTGCGGGAGCTGGACCCGGTCGCGGTGGTCGCCGGACACAAGAACCCCGACCGGGCCGACGACCCCGTCATCCTCACCGAGACGGCGACCTACCTGCGCGACTTCGACGAGGTCGCCGCCCGCACCACGACGGCCGAGGAGCTGTACGCCGCGATGCTCGAAAGGTATCCGCGCCGCGTGAACCCCGGCTCCCTCTGGGGCGGAGCCAAGAAGGCAAAGCCGGCCTCCTGACCCGCCCCCGCCCTCCCATGGTGATCAAGAGGTTTGCGTCAGGATCCGGCCCCGGGCTGACGCCAACCTCTTGATCACCGGGCGGAACGACAACGACCCCCCGATCAGCATGTCTGCTGGTCAGGGACCGTGGCCCAGCCTCAGGCAACGCCCTGTCATGCCGAGACCCGTGCGCTCCGAAGTCGGGGTGGAACCGACGGAGGCAGTACCAAGTCTCATCGGCATGATGGCCCGATTTCGGCTTGGCTCGGTGTTGATGTGGGTGTCCCTGACGGCCCTGGCAGCATGCGGAGCCGCAACCGAGCCAGCTACCGCAGGATCAGTTGGGACCGCTGAGCCCGAGTCGAGCACATCTACGCAGACGAGCGCGGGCGATGCTGCTGTCTGGGATCTCAGCCCGGCGCAGAGCGTTCAGAGATCGTCCACGAAGTTCATTGCCCTCGTTTCGCGACTGGGCTGCAACGGCGGGGCCACGGGACAGGTCCTGGCGCCGGAGATCCACATGAGCGCGTCTGAGGTCGTCGTGACTTTCAGCGTCGCTCCGAAGCAGCCCGGTGCTGCAGCGTGCCCCGGCAACAATCAGGTTTCTTACGAGGTTGACCTCGGTGAGCTGCTGCGCGACAGAGCGCTGGTCGACGGCCAGTGCCTGCCCGACGGGGAAGCGCCGACCACATCCTTCTGTGCCACCGGCCCCACGCGCTTCAGGCCGTAACGCCCATCGGGGTGTTCCTACCGGCTCCCCTCAATGCACTGACCTGCCGCGACCAGCGCGCTGATGTGGCTACAGCCTCCCCGGACGGGGATGCTGGACGGTCGGGCGACTGCCCGACGACTTCAAGATCCGACGTGCCCGTCACGTGCCCGGTCGACAGGTGGATCAGGGGCAACAACGGTCAACAGCGGCCGGAGACGGCAAAGACCCCCAACCTGCGTTCCCGCAAGTTGGGGGTCTTTGCCGTTGCCTGGTGGCGGGTAGAGGATTCGAACCTCTGTAGCTTTCGCGACGGATTTACAGGGCGTCCGTGATCTTCTGAGGGTCAGTGGTTCTGACCTGCTACTTCTCTTCTCGGTTGAGGCCCAGAGGAGTCAACTGCCCACCATCTGCCCACACCCCACGGAACATGCCTAGCTGTCCCGCAGCACGCTCAACACGGTGCGAGGCTGGCACGGTGCCGAACTGGCACTGTTGCCAATTGGCAACGTGCCAGCGCTGCAGATTTTTTTAAAAAGCCGCTCGTCGAGCGGAGCACCCCAGTGGCCGACTGCGCCAGGGCACCAGGCCCAGCCACCACGACGCCGAGCGCCGCCAGGAGAGCGGAGACTCCAACCATGACCAGCTGAAACACGGTGGGGGCCGCTGAGAAGCCCGTTACCCCAGCAGCACCGGCCGAGCATGCGGCCACAAGAGCTGACAACCGACGGCCGCGGTTTCTGGGGTTAGAGCGCACACACGCACTGTTACACATCAGCGCCAACGTCATCCGAGCGCATCGCCGATCTTGTCGTTCATGGTGTCGTCTCCACCGTCGATGCAGCTGGCGTAGACGCAGAGCAGGACGGCGACCCCGTGGCCCAAGCGCCGGGCGACCTCGGTCGGCGGGACGCCGGCATTCAGCCTGAGCGAGGGCGCCGCGTGCCGCAGGTCGTACGGCCGACAGACGAGCTGCGGATAAGCCAGCGACAGCGAGGGTGCGCTGACGGATCATGTACCGATGCTCGGTCAGGATGCCCTCGCTCGCCTCCAGGACGCCGCTGTCTTGTGGAGCGTCGGTTCCGGCACCGCAGCCCAGGTGATCGAAGCAGCCTGCGACTGCCTCATCGCGGGGATAGACAGCCCGACTCTTCTGATCCTCGCTGGCATCTCGCCGGTGAAGGGTGCAGAAAGCGACGAGCTGCGGCGTTGGCTCGAAGGCGCGCTGTCGGAACTCTCGCTGGCCTACTACGCCGAGGGCAGCCGAGAGAGCGAGGAGGAAGCCCTCCGAATCATGGCCCGGCGACTGCTCGCACAGACCATCGCGCCTCGTGATCTCACCTCTTGGGCCTACCGATACATCTCCTACGACGGGACTCCCCTGGCGGCCGAGCTGATCGCCTTGGACAACGCCTACGACTTCGTAGAGGCCGTCCACGACTGGCAGCCGCACACCAGGTCCGAGACCAGGGATATTGACGTGGACGTCATCCGCGAGGCTCGACGCCTTCTCGGTGACGCAACGACCGCCGAGAAGGACTGAGTTACGGACGCTCATCCGAGCGCATCGCCGATCTTGTCGTTGATCGTGTCGTCTCCCCCATCGATGCAGTTCGCGTAGACGCGGAGCAGGACGGCGACCCCGTGGCCCAGGCGTCGGGCGACCTCGGTCGGCGGGACGCCGGCATTCAGCCAGAGTGAGGCCGCCGCGTGCCGCAGGTCGTAGGGCCGGCGGATGAGCGGCGAGGAAACCTGAGCCTCGGTCAGGGCCCGTTCCCGGGCGAGCTTCCACCATCGGTCGTAGACCGACTCCGACAGCGGCCCGCCGTGCAGACCCCGGAAGAACCGACCATCCGGGCCAACACCGTGATTCTCGACGTGTACGCACAAGAGCTCGACCAGCCGGGGCGGGATCGGGACGGTCCGGGTCTCTTGCCGCCCCCGGTGCTTGAGTCCCCGCCGCTCGTGCGACCCGCCGTCGTCGGTCCAGTGCGACCCAGCCCGGGGCGAAGTGCCGGCGAGCACCAGGCGGCCCCAGCGGTAGTCGATCTTCTCGTGTTCACAGGACGCCGAGGGCTTGACGGCCGCCAGGTCGTCGAAGTCAGCGCCGCAGTCGGCACACCTGCCGGGTAGGTCGCAGTCCTCCCGCCGCAGGTCGGCTGCCTCGGAGGGCCGCATGCCCGCGTAGTAGAGGCAGCCGAAGAACGCGGTGACCTTGTCGGCCCGTTTGCCGAGAGATTTCACCGCCTCCAGCAGCGCGGCGACCTGGGCGGGGTTCGCGACCACCCGCCGGTCGATGGACTGTGCCACCTCGGGAGCCGTCCATTGGACCTTGTCGACCGGGTTGGAGTCGATCAGCTCCAGCTCGACGGCGTAGCCGAGCACGTTGTAGAAGGTGGCCCGCTTCCGCTGGACCGTTGAGGCAGCCGCAGGCCTGCCGTCGAGGCGTACGCAGAGGCTGTCGAGGACCCGCGGACCATCGCGGGCGAGTCCAGTTCGACGACCGGCAGGGACGCGGTTTCCAGCCAGGCCAGCGCCGCCGCGTGCTCCGGGGGGAATTCGTCGGACCAGCGGCGCGGGTTGAGGCCGTAGAGGTAGAGCGCTTCACGAAGCAGCGCGTCAGCCGGCCGGCCCCGCTTGGCCGGGCGGGTCAGGGTCACCGTGATGGAGGTCAGCGCCTCGACGATCGACCGCCGGGTCTTGGCCGCCGCCCGGGGCCACTTCATCTCGACGTACGCGCGGCTGTGCGCGTACCAGGTGGTGAGGTTCTTGGTTCTGGCCTCGGAGACCGGGCGGCCGGTGGCCGGGTCGAAGGGCTCTCCCGCGTTGGCGGCCTGGACCAGCTCGGCGCGGAACGAGTGCGCCAGGGCCTTGGTACGGAACATCTCCTCGAAGCGCTGGCCGGCGACCGCCCAGCGGACCCGCCACGGTCGAGCCTTCCGGTCCGCACGCTTGCCGATCTCCCAGATCTGGACCTCGTAGCTATTCTTCATGCCGCGTCCTGCTCCAGCTCACCGAGCCACCGCCCGAGCGCGGACCGGCGGACCCGAAGCTGCCCGTTCGGGAGCTTGATCACCCGTGGCCCCTTGCCGGTCTGCCGCCAGTAGAACCAGGTCGAGCGCGACACCCGCAGTTCGGCGAGCACTTCCGGCACGGTCAGCAGTTCCTCGTTCAATGCAACCCCTCCCCCATGTCCTGCCCGTCGTGCTGAGTTGCCGAAAGATCTGGCGGTCCCTGGGCGGCCCGGTCCTTGGCGGCGAGGAGTTCGCTCCGCCACCGGGCGCGTTCGCTGATCGAGCGCATGAGCCGGTGGGCCATCGGTCCCACATCCGGGTCGTCGGGTCGGGCGAGTTCCCAGGCGTGCCGGACCCGTTCGGTGGTGTCGCCCTGGTCGTCGACGAGCTGCCCGGCGGGACCGGCGGTCGCGCTGTCGGTGGTGACGCCGAGCAGGGCCCGGACCCAGGCGCGTACGTCGTGCTTGTGGTCGGCGAGGGTTTTCCCGGACCAGTCGCGGGAGATGAGGATGCGCCGGCCGCCGATGCCGAGGGTGTCCCGTTGGTGCACCTTGCCCTTGCACCGGCCGGGCTTGAGCTTGGCGTGCGCCTTCTTGGGCTGGATGCCGTAAAGCAGCCAGTTCGCGCAGCGGTCGGTGCACGGGGTGGTCCGGAGTTGCTGCCAGAGCCGGTCGAGGTGTGCCCGCTGCCGGTCGGTGGTCGCCTTGTGCACGTCGCCGGTGTGCTTGGTGATGTATTTCGTGACGTACCGGATGGTCCGCTCGGCGTCCTCGGTGCCGGGCATGACGCCGCGGGCGTCGACCTGGGCGCCGAAGCGGACGACGTGGACCGGTTCTGCGTCCGGGTCGTCGTCGGTGGCGTCGAGGGCTTCCGTCCAGGAAGTCAACGGTTCGCGGGTGTCCGGGTCGACCCATGCCGCCGCCTGCTCGTCCCAGACGGGAAGGCGGTCGAGGGTGTACCGCTGGACGTCGACCGAGGGCCACCACACCTGGTGATAGGTCGCCGCCGCCACGGTGCGCAGCACGTCCCGGGGGATGGTGCCTCGGATGGCGAAGTGCGCGTGTGGGGCGAGTCGGCGTTGCGGCTCGACGCAGCCGGCGTACTGGACGTTCCAGCCCTCACAGCGTCGGAGGTTCTGCCAGAACCGGTCGAGCAGCCGCGGAAAATGCACGGCGTCCCAGGCAGCCCGGCGGTAGTCGTACCTGGCCGGGTTTACCGGGGTGCCGTCCGGGCGGACCGGGCCGTACGAGTCGAGGGTGAGAGTGAGCCACATCGACGGCCGGTAGGTGGCGCCATCCGGGGCGGTGTAGGTCTTGCCGACGGTGCGCCGCTCGACCTTGCGGCGGGGCAGCTCGGGTGCGTCCTGGCGCCGCTTGGTGGAGCGCTTGCGCCGACGGCCGGGCTCGTCGTCCTGGTCGTCGTCGACGCTGGCGTGGGGTGGCCCGACGCGCCCGCGTAGTCCCTCGGCGGTGATGGCTTCCTCTACCTCGCGGATGGCCTCGTCAAGGTCGGTCACCTGGTCCCACTGGGCGGCGCGTACCGCCTCATCGCGGGAGAACTCCAGGTGTGCGCGGAAGAGGATCAGGGACTTCTGCGCCTCGGTCGCCGGTTCCGGGCCGGGCAACGGCTCATCGTCGCGGTGCCAGCCCTCGCGGATCTGGGCCTGCCGCAGCCGACGGTTCTTCTTGGCGCACGGCGGGCACTTGTCCTCGCGGGTCGCACCGCAGGGCAGGTCGATTACCTCGGTCAGCCCGGTATCGAGGTCGGTACGCCGCATAGCCAGGGGGCGGATGCAAACGCCGTACTCGATCGCGATCTCTTTGAGCACGTCGACCGAGCGGGGCAACGCCATGCGGGCCGCCCGCGACCCCGGCCGAGGAGCAACCGGGGCCGGGGCAGCGGGGGCGAGGCCGGGCAGGGCCGGAGCCGTCATCGGATGATCCCCACGACCTGGGGCCGGTTGGGCTGGACGACGCGAACCGGGGGCAGCACCGCGGCCGGTGTGGGCGGCTCGACCGGAGCGGGTGACACCGGCTCGACCTGCTCGGGCTCGTCGTACCAGTCAGCCTGCGACTGATCCGGCTCGGGAGCCGGCGTGGCGGCCGGCGCGCTGGAGAGGACGACCTTGACCAGCGCGAGGAAGGCCAGCGACGGCACGGCTGCGACGATCCAGCCCCAGACGGACGGCTCAGCTTCGGCGACCTGCGCGGCCAGCGACAGCAGGGAGAACGCCACCAGGAGCACGCCGACCATGCCGACCGGTCGCCCGGCTCGACGGCGGGCGCGGATCTCCAGGCCGAGGTAGATCGCCATCAGCTCGACGGCTACGGCGTTGGCCCAGCCGATCCAGTTAGGCTGTCCATGGGCCACGGTCAGGTCGTGGACGTGGGTGAAGGCTGCGGCACCGGCCATGACGCCGATGGCGATGAGGATCAGCATTCGTACGCCGGACTCGATCCTCATCGGCCGCTCCCGCTCTCGCGGATGGTCAGGGTGATGCGGATGCACTGCCCGTCGAGGTCCCGGCGACGGTTGACCATGTGCGCCAGGCCGTGCAGGGCGGCGGCGAGCCGGTCCGGGGAGCCGTCAAGCTCGACGTGCACGGGCTTGATCCGGTGGGTGCCGAGGAAGAGACGCTTGAGGGACATCGGTTACCTCCGGGCCGGGGTGACGCGGGTACGGATGTGGTCGGGCGGATCGCCGAGGGTGGCCACCGCTTCGGAGAGGCAACGCCAGAGCGCCCACGCCTCGTCGGGCGTCAGGTACATGCGGCGCCGGCCGCTACCGACGGCCAGATAGACCGGGTAGGGGTCCGGGCGGTCGGAGTCGACGCGAACGGAGACGGCGGTGCTGGTCGAACCGTCCGGGTTCGGTGCGCGGAGCCGGTAGAAGGCTGGGGCGGTCACCGCGGCTCACCGCCGTCCGCGTCCCGGTCGAGGAAGTTGAGCAGCGAGTCCGGCAGCAATGGGCCGCGACGCTGCCGCGGCAGTGATGGCCGGGCCGGCTCGTCGGCGGTCTCCCGGCCGACCTGGGCGAGGATGTCCGCGGCGTCGGACGGCGCCGGGTACTCGGCGGCCAGCTCACGGATGTGCTCGTCGGAGATGTACGAGAAGCGCACTCGGGCTGGCTCCGGGGTGCCGTCGAGGATCACGTATCCGACGCCCTTCGCCCACCGGGGCATCTGGTCGGCCAGGGCGCCCCGATTACGGGCGCCATCGCCGAGCACAAGATCCACCTGAGCCGCCTCGGTCAGGCCGAGCGCGATCCGGGTCGGGAAGAGGTCCCGGAACGGCAGTACCTCCTTGCGGGGGTCTTGCAACGCGGCCACGACGAGGACCCCGACCCCGGCGCCCTGCGACAGCAGCAGCCCCAACGAGGACGCGATGCGCTTGCGCAGTTCAACGTCTTGGAGGTACGCGGTCAGCGCGGCCATCTCGTCGATGACGACCACGACCAGGGGGTCCGCCTCGGTCGGGGTGTGCACCCGCACCGCGCCGGCCAACCGGGTCTGACGCTCCCGCATCACCGCCACGGCCTCGTCGAGCAGGTCCGCCATCGCCTCGAAGGACTTGCAGGCGAACCGGGCGAACAACGGCCGACCCATCGCAAACTCCATCCCACCCTTGGGATCGATCACCCACAGCCGCACGAGGCCCGAAGTGATCCCGCCAGCCAGCGCCCGCACCAGCGACCACAACACCGATCCCTTGCCGCTGCGGGTGGCGCCACCGATCAGGACGTGGGTGGCGAGCAGGTGCAGACACCAGTGCCGCAGATCCTCTCGACGAGCCAGCGGCAGCGCGGTGAAGTCCGGATTCGTGGGCACGTCGAACGGCTCGACAACGGTCCGCAACGCGTCGGTACGGACGATCACCAGGTACACGAGCGAGGGTCGGTCCCGGTACCGCAGGCGATCGACCGCACCGAGCACCAGAGCCCAGTAGCCGGAGCGGACTGGTGGCTGGTCGGGCCGTTCGGTGTAGATGCGGGCGTGTCGACGACCGAAGGCGTAGGCAAGATTCGCGGTAACCCGCTGAAACTCTTCGGGCGTCTGACCACGCACCATACGGATGGTCAGCACGTCGAGCGCCTGATCCGACCGCACCCGCAGCAACTGCGGCAGGACCGGCCGATGGTCGTACGTCCTGGCCAGTCCGCAGAGTGTCATGGCCTCGCGCCACGCCCGCCGGTAGACGAACACCTGACGGAATCGGCCGAGCACCGGGCCGCCGCACCAGGCCCACCAGGACGCCTCGTGCTTCCACCGCCAGACCGCCGAGACTGCCGACGCCACGGCTACCGGCACGATCAGCCCGACTCGGCCGAACTGCCGATAGAGCACTACTCCGACCACGACCAGGCCGACGGTCACCGGGTGCCGCAGGCACCACCAGAGGCCCCGCCAAAGCCACCGGACAATCAAGCCCACGGCGACCAACCAGACCGGCAACTCCAGCCGGCGCGGCCGGATCACCATCAGGTCCCCAGCCGTGGTCATCACGACCTCACCACGCGGCCGGCGGATCATCGTGCACCCCGCACAGCCGCTACCAGCACCCACCCGCGGGCAGGAATACGCTTGGACATGTCGCTACCTCTCTCGCCAGAGCAGGGGGAAGAGACAGAGGGCGGGGCTGCCGTCCGCCAAGACCTGACAGCCCCGCCCCCACCCGATGCGGCTACGCCGCCGCCTTCTTGGTAACGCCCGCCGGGGCGCGCAACCCGGTCGCACGCAGCGAGTACGCCATGCGCCCGTTGTTCGTCACGTACGGCGTGACCGTCATCCCGTCGAACTCCACCGCCTCAAACGGCGCGCCCGTCGGCGGCACGGGCTGGTAATCGGCGGAAATCTTCACCGTCGTCTCCCGCGACCGTTTCCCCAGCTCGGGGTCAAGGTCCATCACCCGCACCTGCCAGACCCGCTGGCCGGTCACCTTGTCCTTGGCTGGGGTCCGCCGGCCCGTCTTCTCGTCGTAGTCCTCGACCTCGCCCAGGGATTCGGGCACCAACGCGCACCCCGCCGGGAACACGTCCTCGAACCGCACAGCGAACCTCGTGCCGCCTCGCAGAGCCATCGCTCAACCTCCACTTGTTAACTTGTCTGCCAAGTTGCGGTCCAAGGTAGACGGCACTTGGCAGACAAGTCAACAACTTGGTCGATCATCGCGGGCAGAGGCCTCGATCCGGTAGCCCCGCCAAGCGGCTCACGCTGGCACAGGTGCGGCATCATGCGCATGTGGCCCTGCGTCTATCCAAAGTGCTGTCTGGCCTAAGTGCTGCCCTCCTACTCACGGCAGCCGGGCTCGCGATACCGTCCGAGTCCTGGGCAGCCATTTCCGCCGGCATTGTTGAAGTGTGGGTTGCCTATCTGCTGGCCATTCTTGGCGCGGCAAGCGCCATCGCTGGAATTGCTTTACGTCGGAAGTCTGAGCGTCCGAAGTCCCTTTCCGCCGCGCCGGCGCCCCCGGAACGGCAACTTCAGCTAATACCTTCGTGGACCATACCTGCCGGAGTGTTGCTCGTCGCCACTGCGACTGCCTCCACCATCCTTTGGCTTCAAGCTGATATTCCAAGCGGGGGGACGGATATTCAGCAGGCGCAGTTGCGTGCCACGGCAATTCGGACCGGCCTTTCGGTTGGAGCTGGCGTCGCTGGAGCACTCGCTCTCCTGGTAGCTCTCCGCCGTCAACAACTGGCTGAAAGAACGCAGCAGGCCGCCGAGTACGATGCGGTAGAGAAGCGAGTAACCGAGCTGTATGTCAAAGCTGCAGAGCAACTAGGTTCGGACAAGGCGCCGGTTCGCCTGGCCGGACTGTATGCACTGGAGCGACTAGCTCAGGATAATCCCATCCACCGCACAAGCATTACCGAAGTAATTTGCGCGTACTTGCGGATGCCATACAAAGTGAACGAGGTCCCCAGAGAACCAGATCCCGACTACGCGGAAAACCCGGGTTTAGAGCCAGACGAAGACGATTCGAGCGAGGACTCAACTGGAGAGCGGCAGGTACGGCTTGCCGCCCAGCGCATTCTTGCTCGACACCTCCGCCCCAGCACAAGTGGGGGTTTGGCGAGCCCAAGCTACTGGGGGCCACTGAGAATCGATCTATCAGGGGCAGCTCTTGTCAATCTAGACCTCAGCAAATGCGTCATCTCCGAGGCGGACTTCAGCAATGCCATTTTCTACGGTAAAGCGATTTTCGCCGAAGTGGCGTTCGCTGGCGACGCCACCTTCTTAGAGGCAACCTTCCGCAGTTCAGCTCTATTTGACGACGCCGACTTCGCGCAATGGGCCAGTTTTGGTGGCACGAAGATTTTGGGGGAGGCCCGATTCGGCGGCGTGAGGTTTAAGGGAGGCACCTGGTTCGGTGGCACGCAGTTCTCGAAGAAGGCAGCTTGGTTTGATGACACCGTTTTTATGGAGTCGGCTAGCTTCCGCGGCCAAATCTTCCCAGGAAGGGCGATTTTCGATAGAGCGGATTTCAAGGACGGTGTGGATTTTGATAGCACAGAGTTCAACGAGTCCGCTTGGTTCGAGGAAAGCATCTTCCGCCTGTCGGCCAACTTTCGACACGCGGTTTTCTCGGAGCCACCCAGCCTTGAGGGAGCACTTGCACCGCCAAGTGACGAGCGAGGCGATGACGTCTGGCCCGATGGTTGGCAGCGCGACATGAAAACAACGATGCTTATAAGGTCTCCAGGGTAGATTATCTGAAGTTGCGCAACCAATATTCGAGTAAGGAAGCAGCATGGCGCAGGGGCTTGAGCAAGAGGCGATGGATAAACTTCACGCGCGCTCCGCTGGTACGGACGATCAGACCGTCGAGGCGTTGGGTGAGTTGAGCAAGGCGCTGGAGACGATTCATCGCGTACGTGGCCACCTGTACTCGGCCCATCAGCTCGTGGGTGGCGCGGACCTCACCCTTGACCGGGTAGTGGAGTTGCTCCGACAGGCGGGGCATGAGGAGGTCGCGGACCGGGTGGAGCGGGAACTTCTCGGCCGCAACGTCCTGCCTGGCCGGTGGACCTTCCAGATCATGGAGGAGTTCGACGACGGCTACTACGCGGCGTTCCAGGAGATCGAGCGCTACGCCCGAGAGAAGCTAGCTGGCGGCCGGCGACACATCTATGAGGCTGAGATGAAGGCGCGGCGCCGGACGCCAGGAATGCCGGGGCACGAGGCTACGCCGAACGAATAAGCGGAAGCCCCTCGGGCAGCATCGAGGCGAGAGCGACGGCTCGGGCCTCGATGATCTTCATGCGTCCCTCGTACTCGATCGGCTCTCGGTGCGCTGCCTGGCTAGTCACCTGTCCGGGCCACTTGCGATAGAGCAGCCCATGCTCCCGGGTGAAGTAGCCCTCGCTGACAGCGCTCGCGGCCAAGAGGAGGCCGGTGTCCTCGGAGGCAGGCAGCGCCATCCAACCGCCGAGCGCGAGAAGCAGGTCATGGCGGATGCAGAGCGTCGCCGGGTGAACCTGGGCGCGGTAGCCGTTGGCCTGCCAGACGGAAAGGACGTCACCGCGGGCCACCGTTCCGCCCTCAGGATCCTTGTCCCAGCCGACGGTCGACCCGTCGGGCATCAGGTCCAGGACGCGGGAGGTCGTCCAACCAATGCGCGGGTGCGCGTCGAACGCGGCGATGTCGCGGGCGAGCGCGCCGGGGGTCAGCTGGTCGTCCGCGTCCAGGACCTTGACCAACTGCCCGGAGACTCGGGAAAGAGCGAGGGTGCGGGCGACACCGGGGCCGCCCGGACGACCCCCGCCGAGACTGATACGAGGGTCATCCGGCAGCACTCTCGCGAGCGCGCCTGTCTGCCCGTCTTCTTGGACGAGCCACTGCCAGTCCCACCCGTCAGGCATCTCCTGGCGGACCAACGACTGGTAGGCGCCAGCCAGGTACTCGATGCTGGGCGCGTGGACCGGGGTGATGACCGAGACGAGTTGGGTCAAGTTCTCCACCGCTTGAGTTTGTGCGAGTAGACGAGCTCGGTGCGGTCGCCCGGCATCACCACATCGGCGACCTCGACGACTCGGCCAGCGGTGTCGATAGAGGTCTTCCGCACGGTGAGCACGGAGACGCCCGGGTCGATGTCCAGCAGCTCAGCCTCGTCCGGCGACGGCGGACGCGCCCGGATCTCATCTTCGATCCGGTCCAGCTCGATGCCGAGCGTGTGGAGCTGGTGCTGCGTGCCACCGGGCCAGGGCTCCTTGCCCGCGTCGAGCAGATCCGGGTTCGCGGCCACCAGGTCGTACGGCAGGTAGGAGTACGACATGGTCAGCGGTGCGTTCTCGTGGCGAGAGGATGTCCAGTAGACCCGACGCAACAGCGGAACGCCCGGCTCGACGTGCAAGGCCGCCGCCATCTCCTGGTCCGCGTCGACGCGGGTGTACTCGGCGTGGAACTTGAGGTCGTCGACGGTCAGACCGGTGTCGTGCTCGGTGGCACCGGTCTTCAGTCGCTCGTCCTCATCGAGCAGGACCCGGTCCTTCTCCCACTGGTACCGCTCGGCGTTGCGACGGCGTACCCGCTGGCGAGGTGCACGCACATAGGTGCCGCGCCCTTGCTCCGCCCGGACCAGGCCCCACTCGCGAAGCTGACGGATGGCGTTGCGGACGCTGGTCCGCGACAGACCGGAGGTGTCGGCCAGCTCGGTCTCGCTCGGCATCAGCGTGCCGGGCGCCAGTTCGCCGCTCGTGATCTTCGCCCGCAACTCTTCCGCGAGTTGCAGGTAACGAGGGCGCCAGTCCCGGCCGATCACACCCGTCACCGTACCCCCTAGACGTTCCAACGTCTGCCAGGTGGTCCCGCCGGCGGGCCGCTCGGGCGCGAGGGTGACGACTGCAGCGGGCCGCTTCGCCTGCCGCCCGGTGAGCGGTGACGTCCGGGGGGTCATCCGGCGGTCAGCGGTACTCATCGTGTTCCTCCGGAGTCTGCCCCTTGGTCATCATCAGCAGACGGGCGTAGGCCAACTCGTAGATGAGCCGGTCGAGCTGAATACGGTCGAGCAAGATCGATTGGGTAGCCCCGTTGCGGGTGGAATCGAGCTTCACCGCCAGGTCCCGTCGCGCGAACCGGTCGAGCAGCAGCTGAACGCTGATCCAGCCTGCTCGCTCCCGACCAACCGTGGCCGAGAGGCCCCGGTGCATCGGATCGTTCGGGCCGCAGCCTCGACACCACTTCGGGCATGCGA
This sequence comes from Micromonospora krabiensis, assembly GCF_900091425.1. GTDB lineage: Bacteria > Actinomycetota > Actinomycetes > Mycobacteriales > Micromonosporaceae > Micromonospora > Micromonospora krabiensis. The sequence continues at coordinate 5,504,715 of NZ_LT598496.1, read as the reverse complement.
CAGGCCCGTCCACCACCCTCGGTCCGCTCTCCGCCCCGGTGCCGCGCTCAGTCATCGTCGCTCCCGGATTGCCCACCGGCCTCGTTCAGCAGACCGCGAAGGCGCTCGACCAGCTGGCCTGCCTGACTGAGGGACAACTCGGCCCAGCCGTTCCCGGATCGGCCCGTCGCGTGCACCGCGACCAAAGGCGTCCGCGCGTCGGTGCCGATGAGGTACGTGACGATCGCGCCACCCGCCCGTCCATCGCCAAACCGGTACAGCGGGCCACGGTGGCGGCGGGCCATGTGCGTCATCAGTGGGGGTACCAGGTGACCGCATCGGTCTGGGACGCACCAGTCCGGGTGACTCACCGGGGTGAGTGGCTTGCGTGTACCTGTCACCGCGGCCACCGCCCACCGTTGCCCCGGTAGAGCTGGGCTCGCGTCATCGAGGGCGCGTACCGCAGCACGGGAACCTCCCGTGTCGCTGCCACCGACCATCGCTGCGGCGGCATCGACACCGAGCGTGGACCGTTTGGAACGTTGCTACTTGCGGCCCGCGCCGGCGGGCGCTTCCCGAGCCACCAGGACGAGAACCAGCGGCGCCGACGATGAGAGCTAGACATAGCACCTCCACAGGTAGACGGAGCCGGTGGCCCCGACCACGGGGGAACGCAGCCGGCCACCGGCCCGGATGAAGGCACGGCGCACCGTCCGACGCAGACGGGTCGCGTATCGCCGAGCCAACTTTTCCGCGCGGCTACCGCAACCGGTCCGACAGGACGCCGCGCGTCAGGTGCGACCAGGGCTGGCGGGCCCCACCCCTGATACGACCCGTCACCCTGACCGCACACAAGGAAACGTATCTACAAGTGGACCAGTTGTCCAGTCATCGAAACCAGCCACCTGGTTGACACTTGGTAACACAAGTGCCAGGTAGGGTAAGGCCGTGCCTACCCCGCACTATGGACAGCCGCGCTATCGCGCGGTCGCTGACCAGTTAAAGGCCAAGATCGAAGCTGGAACCTGGCTGCCCGGCGAGTTATTACCTCCAGAAAATGCTTTGCGGCATGAGTACCGGGTCAGCCGAGGAACGATCCGGCAAGCGATCGCCCTCCTGCGGGAGACAGGTCTGCTAGCTACAGCACACGGGCGCGGAACCTACGTCGCTTTCCCAGCGCCACAACGACCTGGCTGCAAAACGGCGTCAGCACCACTAAACCCACGTCACGTTACGGCGGATGACGACCTGGCTGCACTTTTTGATATCGAAATCGGGTCGCTTCTTGTTGAGAGCCGGTCAGTTCTGCGAGCAAACGGTCACACTGAATCAGTTATCTACACCTATAGCCTCCCAAGGCAAAGCGTGACAGGTGCAGAGCAAAAAGGCACCAGCAGGAAGATCGGAGATCGCTAGTTGAAGAGCACAGCCCAGGAGCAGCGTACCGAACTAGACGACCAGAGGCGCGAAGTCGACTTTGACACCTATGACGTCACTGTAGATGAGATTCTGCGGCGGATCGAAAAAGGCCGCATCAATGTTGCGCCCTCTTACCAACGAAAATTTCAATGGGATCGCGCCCGACAGTCGAAGCTCGTCGAATCAATCTTCTTGGGAATTCCCGTCCCGCCCCTGTTTATGGCGACCAACGCTGAGGCTAATCGCGCAAACAGCTGGGAGGTGGTGGATGGCCTCCAGCGGGTAACCACACTGGTAAATTTCGCGGGAAGCAGCACGGCCCGATCGCGCATCCAACTCCTCGATCCGGTCTTAGCACTTGATGATCTTGACAAGTTGACCAGTTTCAATGGGTTGACTTTCGGCGACCTTCCCGGGGATCTGCAGACTCTATTCGAAGATCGGCCGCTGAAGGTTGTCGTACTGAACGACAAAAGTGAGATCCGAGTTCGGTTCGACTTGTTCGAACGCCTCAATACTGGCGGGATCCGGCTTTCTCATCAGGAGGTGCGGGAGTGCGTCTTCCGAGGCGAGTTTATTGATCTGCTACGCACGCTCTCACTGAACGCCGATTTTCGAACGGTCGTCCGGCTACAGAAGGGCAGCGAGAATGACGGCACGCCAGAAGAGTACGTGCTCAGATTCTTTGCCTATCTGGAGAATTACAGGAACTTCGACCACCTTGTTAAAGACTTCTTGGACGAGTTCACTATCTCCTCTCAGGCAACTGCAGACGCTGAGAGGCGGAGCGTCGTCTTCGAAAAGACCTTTTCCTACCTCGCTCAATGCTTCCCATCAGGGCTGAAGAGCCGAAAGGGAACCACCCCCGTCAACCTCTTCGAGGGTGTCTCCGTAGGTGCCGCCATTGCCCTTACTCAGAGACCGGATCTGTCGGTCGTCAAGGATCCCTCCTGGATATCGAGCGATGAACTGCGATCGTATGTGACTGGGGCCACTAACACTAGAAATCGAGTAGCAGGAAGGATCGAGTTCTGCAGGGATAGGTTCCTTGAAGCCTAAGCTGAGTTGCGAGACACATCGGCGAGCGCTTAAGGAGCGCGTTGCGACAGCCCGTCGGCTTCTCGAAGCCGACCAGGGGGGCGGAGGAGGCGGCGGAGATATATCACGCGAACTGCGAGGGCTTTCAATACTCCTACTCTTTGCGGCCTACGAACATCTTCTGACCAGTCTCTGCCGCACGCTACTTGAGTTCGTGGCCAAATCTCGTGCTACTGCGCGGAGGATGAAGCCTGGACTCCGGCTATTCCTCGCGTACGAGGCTTTTCAAGGCCTTGCGGGCTCAAGCAAAGACAAGCTTTGGAGACGACACGGCCCGAAGGTAGTGCAATCCCTTACCGATAGTCGCGCCAAGGACATCAACACAGACCTTTTCCCTCATGATGGTAGTTTCATGAAGGCCTCTCAAGTCAGGCTCTTTTGCGAGCTATTCGATCTGGGTGATCCCGGGCCTGTCCTTAAGGAGGTGTGGCTGCAACTCGACACCATTGTCGATTTACGTAACGGTATAGCGCATGGACGCCTAACCCCAGACGAAGTTGGTCGCAACTACACCCACGACGAGGCCCTTGAGTTAGTTAACCTATGGGAATCTCGATGGATCGAATTCATCGATTGGATTGAAGTCTGCTGCGACGATCATTCAACATTCACAGTAATGGGACGTTGAACCGTACGTCTCGACCACTGCCGAATAGCTCTGTTAGAGATCAAGGCGCCGCGCTCCGCGCGACGCGGGGCGGTGAGCCGGCCGGCGGCAAGCCGCCCCGGCCGCCTCCGGCGCCGGGGCGGAGAGCCACCGACAGTCGCCGGACCGCCGCCCCGAGTCTGTTGATCCGGCCGGCGGCACGATCACGGCCGGGCGGTACGGAAGCCGAACCAGTCGACCTCGTCGACGGTCAGGGCTTCCGACTGCCGCGCCAGTCCAACCCCGGGACTGGCTTGCCCCCGTTCCTCTCCCGCAGCCGGCGACACCTCACCGCGGTCCCCTCAGCCGATCGCTACACGCACGGCTCCGCTGGACCGGGCAGGACCACCACCCCAGCGTTCGCAGCCCCAGAAGAGCCCTCAGAGGGCAAGATCGACCTGCCCACCATCTGCCCACAACCGGTCGTAGACGGCTGGACTCAGCCGGACTAGGCCAGACAGACGACAACGGCCCCTGACCAGCATCTCTGCTGGTCAGGGGCCGCATCTGCACCTGGTGGCGGGTAGAGGATTCGAACCTCTGTAGCTTTCGCGACGGATTTACAGTCCGCTCCCATTGGCCGCTCGGGCAACCCGCCAGGGCACCCCACCGCGTCGTGACGCGGCGGCGGAAGCAAGGATAGCGGCTCCACCCGGCACGGGCGCAACCGGGTACCGTCAGAGGGTCGTACCGCTGGTCAGCGGGCGACGGAACGCCAGATGACCGCCGGACAGCAGGAGCATGAGCATGGCAGCCAACCCGTCGTTCGACATCGTGAGCAAGGTCGACCGTCAGGAGGTCGACAACGCCCTTCGGCAGGCCGAGAAGGAGCTGGCGACGCGGTTCGACTTCCGGGGCACCGGCGCTGAGATCTCCTGGTCGGGTGAGGAGGCGATCGGCCTCCAGGCCGAGACCGAGGAGCGGGTCCGGGCCGCGCTGGAGGTCTTCAAGGAGAAGCTGATCAAGCGGAACATCTCGCTGAAGTCGCTGGACGCGGGTGAGCCGCGCCCGTCGGGCAAGGTGTTCAAGATCGACGCGAAGGTCATCCAGGGCATCGACTCGGACAAGGCCAAGGCGATCAGCAAGAAGATCCGCGACGAGGGCCCGAAGGGCGTCCAGGCGCAGATCCAGGGCGACCAGCTGCGGGTCACCGGCAAGAAGAAGGACGACCTCCAGGCCGTCATCTCGCTGCTCAAGGGCGAGGACTTCGGGGTGGCCCTCCAGTTCACCAACTACCGCTAGACAGGGCACGGCCGGCCTGGTCGTCGAGGCGACCAGGCCACGTCGGTCACCCGGCCTGACCGTGTCGCCAGCGGTCGTCGTCGGTCAGGCACCCAGACGCGCGGGAGGTGTGGCGATGATTCCGACACTGCTCCTGTTCGGTCTGCTGACCGGCCGCTGGTGGCGGTTGTCGCTCGTGCTCGCCGCCCTGCTCTGGCCCGCACTGCTGCTGGCGGACGGCAGCATGACGGTTGGGCCGGCGCTGCTCGGTGCGGCCGCGCTCGCCGTCGCCAACACGGCGGTGGGCGTCTTGGTCCACCGGGGCGTCCGGTGGGCGCTACGGCGACCGCGGCGCCCCACGTCGACGGCCCCGCCCGCCTGAGCGCGCGTCCGGTGACGGCGCCGACCCGCCTGTAAGCGCGCCCGCGTCCAGTGCGCGTCACCGGTTGAAGATCAACAGCAGCACCACCGTCAGGAGCGCGCTCAACAGCAGGGAGCCCAGGCACCCCACGCGGTTCGAGAAGAAGAGGAACACGGTCCGCCGGGTACCCGGTCCGATCCCCGCCACGCCCGTCGAGCGGACACCGTCAGGCGGGGACGGGCTCTTCGAGGCGTACGGCGGAGGCTTCCGCGCGGGCGATGGGCCCGGCGGGCAGCGCGGCGACCGCGGCTCCGACGGCGACCGCACCGCCGGCGAAGAGGAACGCCCAGGGCACCCCGCCGGCGTGGTCGACGATCAGCCCGGCGACGGCGCCGCCGGCCGCGCTGGCCGCGACCGACATGGTGACCACCCAGGTGTACGCCTCGTTCAGCATGCCGGTCGGGGCGATCCGCCCGACCAGGGTGTTCTCCAGGGTCAGGGCGGGTGCGATGGTGGCGCCGCCGACGACCAGGGCGGTGCCCAGCGCGAGCGGGGTGGGCATCAGCGCGAACACGGCGAAGCTGCCGGCGAGGGCGGCGAGCAGCCAGGCGAACTGGCGGGTCATACGCAGGGCGGGCTTGCGTACGCCGAACCAGAACCCGCCGACGGCGCTGCCGACGCCCCAGACGGCCAGGAGGATGCCGGCGAGACTCTCCGGGTCGTCGGTGGTGGCGTTGCCGGCGAAGGCGGGCACGATCACGCCGGCGGCGCCGAACGCGATGCCGAGGGAGGCCACGCAGATCAGCAGGGCCGGAAAGCCGCCGACGCGCAGCGGGCCGAGGCCGCGGGCCTGGTGCTCCCGGGCGTGCGGCTGCCAGCCGCGCATGACCCGGCCGAGGGCCACGGCGGTGGTGCCGACGAGGGTGACGATCGCACTGCCGACGAGGGCGGCGGTCGCGTCGGCGACCAGCACGAAGCCGGCCACCAGCAGTGGGCCGAGCACGAAGACGATCTCGAAGAGCGAGGTCTCGGCGGCCAGGGCGGTGTTGCGCAGGTGGTACCGGCCGGAGGCGGGTGCGGTGAGCTCGTTCCAGGCGCCGCGGATGGCGGCGGTCAGCGGCGGGTACGTGGCACCGGCCACCGCCGCGGCGAGGTAGATGCCGGCCAGCCCGTCGGCCCCGGCCCGGCTGGCCAGCAGGAGCCCGGTCAGGGCGAGCGGGTGTGCGACGGCGGTGGCGAGCAGCACGGGGCTGGGGCCGACGCGGTCGGCGATCCGCCCGGCGATCGGGCTGAGCGCGGCGCCGGCGATGGCGTAGATGCCGCCCGCGACGGCGGCGAGCGAGTAGCGGCCGGTGACCTGCTCGACGACCAGCAGGAGCGCCAGTGGCGTCATACCGATCCCGAGTCGCCCGATGATGCCCGTGACCAGCAGCATCGGCGCTCCGGGGATCCGCCAGACGCCCAGATACTGGCGCAGCGCGGCCACACGCACCTCCGGGGTTGTAATGGGTGATGAGTCATTTCGACCCTAACGCGGGGCGACCCCAGGATCGAGTGGATATTGCGCCGGACACGACGTCGCCCGCACCCGGCGGACCGGATGCGGGCGACGTGTCGGGGTCAGCGGGTCAGCGCCGGTACTGCACCGGGTTGACCGCGCCGGCCATCTGCTCCAGCCGGGCCACGCGGTCCTCCATCTTCGGGTGGGTGGAGAACAGCGCCGCGATGCCACCGCCCGAGAACGGGTTGGCGATCATCAGGTGCGCCGTGCTGGTCAGGTTGCCCTGGGCCGGCAGGGGCCGGCGGCGGGCCACCGCGTCGATCTTGCGCAGCGCGCTGGCCAGGGCCAGCGGGTCGCGGGTCAGCGTGGCGCCGGACGCGTCCGCCTGGTACTCGCGGCTCCGGCTGATCGCCAACTGGATGATCGACGCCGCGATCGGGCCCAGGATGATGGTCAGCAACAGCACGGCCGGGTTCGGCGCGTCCTCGTCGTCACCGCTGGTCAGCGGGATGAACCAGGCGATGTTGGCCAGGGTGGTGATGATGCCGGCGAGACCGGCCGCCACGCTGGAGATGAGGATGTCCCGGTTGTAGACGTGGGACAGCTCGTGCCCGATCACGCCCCGCAGCTCGCGGTAGTCGAGGATCTCGGTGATGCCCTGCGTGACGCAGACCGCCGCGTGCTGCGGGTTGCGGCCCGTGGCGAACGCGTTCGGCTGCGCGGTCGGGCTGACGTACAGGCGGGGCATCGGCTGCCCGGCCTCGGTCGCCAACTCACGCACCATCCGGTACAGCTCGGGGAACTGTGCCTCGCTGACCGGTTGCGCCCGCATCGCGCGCAGGGCGAGCTTGTCGGAGTAGAAGTAACTGATGCCGTTCATCAACAGCGAGACGATGACGGCGATGACCAGTCCGCCACTGCCGCCGAACCAGTAGCCCACCCCGAGGATAAGCGCGGTGAGAAGGCCGAGCAGAGCGGCGGTCTTCAGACGGTTGTGGTGCACGATCACTCCTTCGGTGTACGGATCGAGGAGACCCGTCGACCGGTTCAACACTCCGGTACCCGTCAACCATCCGTCGTATGGCTGTGAGTTCGCTGGGAGCGCACCCAGGAGAAGAAGCAGGGCTCGACGACCAGGTCAGCGGGCGGCGAGGTCGAGCAGGATCTGCGGTGCGAAACCGACCACCAGGGCGGCAACCGTCGCCACGGCGAGCACCACGGCGACCGTCCGAGCAGCGGCGGGCACGCCGGGCACGCCGACCGGCGCGTCCTCGGGGGTCGGCGGCGCGTACAGGCTCGCGGCCACCCGCAGGTAGTAGGCGAGGCCGATGACCGCGTTCACCGCCACGACCAGGGCCAGCCAACCCGCCCCGCCGCCCAGCAGCGCGCGTACCACGGTCACCTTCGCGAACAGGCCGGCCAGACCGGGCGGCAGCCCCGCCAGGCCGACGAGGGCCAGCGCCAGCCCGGCACCGACCCAGGGCCGGCGGCGGGCCGCGCCGCGCAGGTCGCCGAGGGAGCCACCGTCGGCGTCCGCCGGGCGCAGGGCGGTCACCCCGGCGAAGGCGGCCACCTCCAACAGCACGAAGAAGACGGCGTACGCGACGGCCGCCGCGTACGCGCCGGCACGCGCCTCCCCGGTGCGGCCGGCGGCGAGCGCCAGGGCGCCCAGCGGGGCCAGGATGTAGCCGGCCTGGGCCACCGACGACCAGGCGAGCAGCCGGACCGTCCGCCGCTGGCGCAGCGCCACCAGGTTGCCGACGGTCATCGTCAACACCGCGAGCAGGGCCAGCACCGGGCCGGTCAGATCGGCGGGCAGGGCCGTCCCGACGACCGCGAGCAGCGCCACCACCCCGCCGAGCTTCGACGCCGTCGACAGGTACGCGGCCACCGGCAGGGGCGCGCCGTCGTACGTGGCCGGGGCCCAGGCGTGGAACGGCACGGCGGCGACCTTGAACGCCAGCCCGAGGACGAGCAACGCGACCGCCGCCGCGGTCAACGGCAGGTCGTGCAGCTCCGGACGCTCATTGAGCACGGCACCGAGCCGACCCAGGTGCAGGGTGCCGCCGACCGCGTAGAGCAGCGCCGCGCCGAGCAGGCTGACCGTGGTGGCCACCACGCTGACCACGAAGAAGGTGACGGCCGCCTCGGCGCTGGCCAGACTGCCCCGGCGCAACCCCACCAGCACGTAGAGCGGCAGGGTCAGCGTCTCCAACGCCACGATCAGCGTGATCAGGTCACCGGCCGCGCCGAGCACCACGCCGCCGGTCATCGAACAGGCGAGCAGGAAGGCGTACTCCCCCACCGGCGCCCGGCCCGCCCGCAGGTGCCCGCCGGAGAGCCCGAGCACCCCGAGCGTGATCAGCGCGAACACCGCACCGACCAGTCCCGCCCGGTCGCCGAACACGTACGAACAGTCCCCGGCGACGCAGAACGTCCGCCGCTCGCCGCCGGCCGCGACCAGCCCCGCGCCCACGGCGGTGGCGACGGCCCCCACGGCGGCCACCGCGAGGGTGGCGCGCGGCCGGGCGAGCAGCAGGTCCGTGACGAGCACCAGCAGGGCCGTACCCGCCGCCAGGTAGGCCGGCAGCAACGCCACGTTGTCGACGCTCTGCACCACGCTCGCGCTCACCGCTGCCCCCTCAAGTTCGCGACTGCGGGGCTCGCAAGCTCACTCCTCGCGCTCACCGCAGCCCCCTCAAGTTCGCGACTGCGGGGCTCGCAAGCTCACTCCTCGCGCTCACCGCAGCCCCCTCAAGTTCGCGACTGCGGGGCTCGCAAGCTCACTCCTCGCGCTCACCGGAGCACACCCACCAGGGCGTCCACCGGCGCCTCCGCCATGCCCAGCACCAGCACGGGTGCGAGCCCGATGGCGAGCGCGAGCAGCACCAGCGGCGTCCACGCGGTCAGCTCGGCGCCGGCCAGGGCGGGGGTCAGCCGGCCCACCGCCGGGCTGGGCCGGCCGTGGGTGACCCGACGCAGCAGACGCAGGAAGTACGCTGCAGTGAGCGCTCCGCCGACCGCCGCCAGCACACCGAGGGTCGTCCAGAGGCCGCCGCCCACCTCGACCGCCGCGACCACCGCGAACGCCTCGCCCCAGAAACCGGCCAGCCCGGGCAGGCCGAGCGACGCGACCGCCGCGAAGCCGAGCAGCCCGGCGAGCCGGGGCGCGGTCTCCCGCAAGCCGGACAGGTCGGCGAGGGCGCCGGTGTGCGTACGGTCCTTGACGGCGCCGGCCAGGAAGAACAGCAGGCCGGTGATGACGCCGTGCGCCACGTTGCCGATCAGCGCGGCCTGGAGGCCGGTGGTGGTGAGCGTGGCGACCCCGAGCAGCACGAAGCCCATGTGCCCGACGCTGGAGTACGCGATCAGCCGCTTCAGCTCGGTCTGGGCGAGGCAGACCAGCGAGCCGACCAGGATCGCCGCGACCGCGAGCACCCCGAGCGCCGGCGCGGCCCAGCGGGCGCCCTCGGGAGCCACCCCGACCGCCACCCGGATCAGCCCGTACGTGCCCATCTTGAGCAGCACCCCGGCGAGCACCACGCTGCCGACGGTGGGTGCCTGGGTGTGCGCGTCCGGCAGCCACGAGTGCAGCGGCCAGAGTGGGCTCTTCACCGCGAACGCGAGCGCGAGCAGGGTGAACGCGGCGAGCTGGGTGCCCCGGGACAACCCCGCGCCGCCGGTCAACGCCACGACGTCGGCGGTGCCCGCCGCCGACACCACCACGTAGACGCCGACCAGCAGCAGCACCGAGCCGAACAGCGTGTACAGCGCGAACTTGCGGGCCGCCCGGCGCCGGTCCGCGCCGCCCCAGCCGGCGATGATCGCGTACATGGGCAGGAGGACGACCTCGAAGAAGAGGAAGAACAGCACCAGGTCGAGCGCCAGGAACGTGCCGAGGATGCCGACCTCGACGACCAGCAGCAGCGCCACCAGGGCCCGGCCGCTGCCGCCGGCCGGCACCCGGGCGAGGGTGTAGCCGCAGCAGAGCAGGGTCAGCAGGGCGGTCAGCACCACCAGCGGATAGGAGATGCCGTCCACGCCGAGGTGGAAGCGCAGGTCCAGGCCGGGCACCCAGGGCAGGTCCAGCTGGTGCCAAGGGCGCACCGCCGGCGCGGTGGCCGACCAGGCGAACCAGCTTCGGTCACCGGCGGCCAACGGCAGCGCGGCGAGCAGCGTCAGGCCCGCCGCCACCACGCCGACGAGCCGGGCCGCCCGGTCGGCGCGCGTGGCGACCACCGCGACCGCACCCAGCGCCGGCAGCGCGAGCACCGCGACCAGCAGGAACTGCCCGACGGTCATGCGTTCGCTCCGATCAGGGCGGCGGCCAGGCCGATCAGCAGGGCGCCGGCGAGCACCCCGGCGGCGGCGCGGGGCAGCGCGGCGCGGTGCAGGGCGGCCAGCCCCGCGCCCAGCCCGGACGCGGCCCGGCCGCTGCCCTCGACCGCGCCGTCCACGACCACCTCGTCACCGGTCCGCGCGGCGCGGGCGAGCGCCCGGACGGGACGTACGACGAGGGTGTGCTGGACGTCGTCGAGCCGGAACGCGCGGGCGAACACCGGCCGCAGCGGACCCAGCGCGGTCGCCGGGTCGGCGGCCGGGTCCCGCCGCCAGCGGGCCCAGGCCAGCCCGGCGCCGACCAGCAGCAGGAGCAGCGGCAGCAGCAGCGACGGCGTGAGGTGCACCAGCGGCTCGGGCGGCAGGAGATCCGACGGGTGCTCCCGGGTGGCGGGCGGCTCCCTCACGAGCCGGGCGGTGAACGCTCCGGCCAGCCCGGCCAGGCCCAGCAGCGCGGCCGGGACGGCGAGCAGCAGCAGCGGCCAGCGCAGCGTGCCCGGCGGGTCGTGCGGGTGGACCAGCGGGACGCGGGCGTCACCGAAGAAGGCGCGCAACAGCAGGCGGGTGGCGTACCAGGCGGTGACCGCGACACCGACCAGCCCGGCGAGCCAGACCAGCCAGCCCACCCAGGCGGGGGTCGGGCCGTCGCCGTCCAACGCGGCGGCCTGCGCCACGGCGAGCACACCGTCCTTGCTCCAGAACCCGGAGAGCGGCGGCAGCCCGGCCAGCGCGCCCAGGCCCACGACCGTGCACCAGAACGTGACCGGCATGGTGCGGCGTAGCCCGCCCATCCGGGACATCAGCGTGGTGCCGACCGCGTGGATGACCGCGCCGGCGGCGAGGAAGAGCAACGCCTTGAAGGCCGCGTGGGTGAGCAGGTGGAACAGCGCGGCACCCGGCGAGCCGACCGCGAGCGCGCCGGTCATGTAGCCGATCTGGGAGACCGTCGACCAGGCGAGCACCCGTTTGATGTCGTCCTGCGCGGTGGCCGCGAACGCGCCGAGCAGCAACGTGATCGACGCCAGCACCCCGAGCACGGTCAACGCGACCGGCGCGGCGGTGAAGAGCGGGTAGAGGCGGGTGACCGCGTACACGCCGGCGGCCACCATCGTCGCGGCGTGGATGAGCGCGCTGATCGGAGTCGGGCCGGCCATCGCGTCGGGCAGCCAGGTGTGCAGCGGGAACTGGGCGCTCTTGCCGGCCACCCCAGCGAGCAGCAGCAGGCAGGCGGCGGTCAACGTGCCGGGCGAGTGCGGATGGGCCAGCACGTCGGCGATCCGGAAACTGCCGGCGGAGACGCCGAGCAGCGCGATGCCCAGCAGGAACCCGACGTCACCCACCCGGGTGACGAGGAACGCCTTCATCGCGGCGGCCGGCGCCTCGGGCAGCCGGCGGTCGTGGGCGATCAGCAGGTAGGAGCAGAGGCCCATCACCTCCCAGCCCACCAGCAGCAGGATCAGGTCCCCGGAGACCACCACCAGCATCATCGCCGCGGTGAAGAGGCTGATCTGGGCGGCGTACGGCGGGTAGCGGTGGTCGACGTCCACGTCGTCGTGCGGGCCGCGCTTCAGGTAGCCGATCGAGTAGACCTGCACGGCCAGCGCGACCGCGGCGACCGCCACCGCCACCAGCGCCGCCGCGCCGTCCAGCCGCACGCCGAGGGTGACCGCGAGCCCGCCCAGGTCGACCCAGGTGGTGGACGCCTCGACCGGCCCGTCCAACGTGGCCAGCAGGGCGACCGCCAACACCAGGGCACCCGCCGCGCCGGCCACGCCGAGAGTGATCGCCGCCCGCCGGGCGCGCTGTTCGACGTCGACGCCGTCGCCACCCAGGCCGCGCGGCGACGGCGGCAGCAGCAGGCCGGTCAGGCCGGCCACCAGCGGTACGACCGGCAGCAGCGCCCCGAGGACGGTGGCCGTGTTCACCGCTCCTCCCCCGGCCCGGTGTGCCCACGGTGCGCCCCGGTCGAGGCAGCGGGCAGGGCGGCGGCGGGCACCGGCACGGCGGCCGGCGGCTCCGCGAGCGGCACCTCGTCGACGGCCACGCTGGCGCGCAGCCGGTAGAGCTGGAGCACGATGGCCAGACCCACCCCGACCTCGGCGGCGGCCAGCACGATCACGAACAGCGCGAACACCTGACCGCCGTGCGGCAGCACCGCCCGCACCGTCGTGTCGGCGGTGACCAGGATCAGGTTGACCGCGTTGAGCATCAGCTCCACGGCCATCAGGACCAGCACCGCGTTACGGCGGCGCAGCACGCCGTACGCGCCCAGGCCGAACAGCAGCGCCGCCGTCACGTACGGGATCACCGGCCTCACCGGGGCGCCCCCGTCCCCCGCCCGGCCGGGCCGGACCGGCCGATGTCCGGCCGGGACAGCACGACGGCGCCGACCAGGGCGGCGAGCAGCAGCACGGAGAGCACCTCGAACGGCAGCACCCAGCTGCGGAAGATCTCCCCGCCGAGCCGCTCGGCGGTGCCCGCCTCCGGCAGGTCCACCGCCGTCCAGCGGTAGGCGTTGACCAGCAGCGCGGCCAGCCCCAGTCCGCTGCCGCCGCCGATCAGCGCGGCCGGCCAGCCGGGACGGTCCAGGTCGTCGGAGGCGCCGATGGGCGCCCGGGTGAGCATCACCGCGAAGAGGAGCAGGACGACGACCGCGCCCACGTAGATCAACACCTGCACCCAGGCGACCAACTCGGCGGTGAGCACCAGGTAGTCACCGGCCAGCGCACCCAGGCAGAGCACCAGGTAGAGGCCGGCACGGACCAGGTGTTTCGTGGTGACGACCAGCACCCCCGCGCCGACGGCGACCGCGCCGAGGGCGAGCAGCAGCACGTCCGCACCGGTCACGGGGTGCCCTCGCCGGGGGCGGGCTCGGGGCGTACGGCCGGGGCGGTGGGCCGGGCGGCGGGGACCGCGGCCTTCCGGGCGGCGCTGGTCTCCTCCTTGGCCGGCTCGCCGTTGCGGTCGTGCGCCGGCGGCGGCGGGACCGTGCCCATCCACTGGCCGAGGTGGTCCTTGTCGTGCAGCAGGTCCTTGATGTCGTACTCGGCGTACTCGAACTCGGGCGACCAGTAGAGCGCGTCGAACGGGCAGACCTCGATGCAGATGCCGCAGTACATGCAGAGTGAGAAGTCGATGTCGAACCTGTCGAGCACGTTGCGCTGCCGGGGGCGGGCGGCGCCGGGCACCGCCACCTCCTCCTTGTGCGAGTCGATGTAGATGCACCAGTCCGGACACTCGCGGGCGCAGAGCATGCAGACCGTGCAGTTCTCCTCCAGCAGCGCGATCACCCCACGGGAGCGGGGCGGCAGCTCGGGGGCGACGTCCGGGTACTGCTGGGTGGTGGAACGCCGGGTCATCGTCTTCAACGTGACCGCCAGCCCCTTGACCAGGCCCGCGCCGGGCAGCCCGCGCTCGCCGGCGCCGGCCTCCGGTGCGCTGTGCTCGCTGGGGTCGCTCATGCCGACCATCCTGCCCTGTGCCCCCGGCGCGCGCGACCACCCCCCGAGGGCCGGTGGCGGTACCGTCGGTGCGGGGAGAACGACACACCGGTCGTCCGGGTGCTGAAGCCGACGCTCTACGCCCAGGCCGGCATCCCGTTCTACTGGCGGATCGAGACCGAGGGCGTCGGGTTGGAGGTCGTCACCTACCGGATCGACGCGGCGAACGAGGCCTACACCGAGACCGGACGGTGGACGAAGTTCGTCGACACCGGCGAGCCCTTTCCGGTCAACCTGCCGGTCAGTCGGATCACGCCCCGGCGGCGCTGACGCCCCCGACGGGCGGAACCATCTCGACGCCGAGCTGCTGAAGAAGCTGGAACAGCTCGTTGCAGCTCCACACGTCGACGATCCGGCCCGCCGCGTCGAACCGCAGGAAGCTCGCGCCGGAGTAGCTGACCACCTGACCGGTCGGCGGCACCGGCCCGAACTGCCCGACCTGCGTGCCGGCCGCCCGCCAGTGGACGGCCACCCGGTCACCGGCCGCGACCAGATCGACGATCTTGTAGCGCAGGTCCGGAAACGCCGCCCGGCGGTCCCGGTGCCAGGCCAGCGTCGCGTCCGCGCCCGTCCCGCCGAGCCCCGGGCACTCGGGACCCACCAGCTCGTACGCGGACTCCTCCCGGCCGGCGTTCCACACGTCCGCGACGAAGCGGCGGGCGGCGGCCTCCACATCGGTCATCCGAGCAGCGTAGCCAGCGTCACCCGGCCGGCCGCCCGGAGATCCGCCATGATGGGCGGGGAGCAGGATCCCCGCAACGGGCCCGACGGCCAGGACGAGCACGGGCTTCGGCGGCCGGGGCGGGCCACGACCGAGGAGGCGACGTGGGCGAGACCGGCGGCAAGTACGTGGAGCCCGGTGGCGAGTTCACCCGGGACCAGCGCTACATCGCGACCCGGATCACCGCCGACGGGCGGGACGGCTACCCGGTGACGGCCGGGCGCTACCGGCTCGCGGTGAGCCGCGCCTGCCCCTGGGCCAACCGGCTGATCATCGTCCGGCGCCTGCTCGGCCTGGAGGACGCGATCTCCATGGCGGTCGCCGGCCCCACTCACGACGCCCGGAGCTGGACGTTCGACCTGGACCCGGGTGGCAAGGACCCGGTGCTCGGCATCGAGCGGCTCGCCGACGCGTACTTCGCCCGGTTTCCCGGCTACGACCGGGGCATCACGGTGCCGGCGATCGTGGACGTGCCGACCGGCCAGGTGGTGACCAACGACTACGCGCGGATGAGTCTGGACCTGTCCACCGAGTGGACCGCGTACCACCGCGACGGCGCGCCGGAGCTCTACCCGGAGCGGCTGCGCGCCGAGATCGACGAGGTCAACGACGTCGTGTTCCGGGACGTCAACAACGGCGTCTACCGGTGCGGGTTCGCCGGCAGCCAGGAGGCGTACGAGTCGGCGTACCGGCGGCTCTTCGACCGGCTCGACTGGCTGAGCGAGCGGTTGGCGGACCAGCGGTACCTGGTCGGGGACACGATCACCGAGGCGGACGTACGCCTGTTCACGACGCTGGTCCGCTTCGACCCCGTCTACCACGGGCACTTCAAGTGCAACCGCCGGAAGCTGACCGAGACGCCGGTGCTGTGGGCGTACGCCCGGGACCTGTTCCAGACCCCCGGCTTCGGCGACACCATCGACTTCGACCACATCAAGCGGCACTACTACGAGGTGCACCGGGACATCAACCCGACCGGGATAGTGCCCCTCGGACCGGACCTGTCGAATTGGCTCACCCCGCACGGGCGGGAGACGCTCGGTGGGCGTCCGTTCGGCGACGGCACCCCGCCTCCGCCGCCACCGGCGGCAGAGCGCGTCGACCCGGCCCACACGCCGCTGCGCTGAACGCCCGCTACAGGGCGACGCGGACGGCGGCGGTCAGGACCAACTGGGCCAGGGACGCCGGGACCAGCACCAGCCAGCAGAGCCGCTGGAGCTGGTCCTCGCGCAGCCGCGGGTACGACACCCGCAGCCAAATGATCACGAACGCGACGGCGAAGACCTTCAGTAGCGTCCACAGCCAGCCGAGCTGCGCGTCGGCGAACGGCCCCTGCCAGCCACCGAGGAACAGCACGGTGGTGAGCGCGGCGATCACCACGATGCCCACGTACTCGGCGAGCAGGAAGAACGCGAAGCGCAGCCCCGTGTACTCGGTCATGTAGCCGAAGACCAGCTCGGAGTCGGCGACCGGCATGTCGAACGGCGGGCGGCGGATCTCGGCGAGCCCGGCGACGAAGAACACGACCATCGCGGGCGCCTGCCAGATCAGCCACCAGGGCTGCCACGCCTCGACGATGCCGGAGAGGCTGAGCGTGCCGGCGGCCATCGCCACCGACGCGGCGGCCAGCACCAGCGGCAGCTCGTAACCGAGCAGTTGGGCCGCGCCGCGCAGCCCGCCGAGCAGGCTGTACTTGTTGGCGGAGGCCCAGGCCGACATGAGCACCGCCACCACGCCCACACCGACCACGGCGAGGACGAAGAACAACCCGATGTCCAGCGGCTGACCGACCAGGTCGTCCGGGCCGAGCGGGATCACCAGCAGGACGAGCAGGTAGGGCACCAGCGCCACCGCCGGGGCCAGCCGGAACACCGCCCGGTCGGCGTCGCGCGGGGTCACGTCCTCCTTCTGCACAAACTTGATGCCGTCGGCAACGAGTTGGGCCCAGCCGTGGAACGCGCCCGCGTACATCGGGCCCAACCGGCCCTGCATGTGCGCCATCACCTTGTGCTCGGCCTGCCCGACGAGCAGCGGCAGGGTCAGGAAGGCGACCAGCACGCCGCCGACCCGGATCACCAGTTCCAGCCAGAGCGGCATCAGTCCGTCTCCTCCGCGGCGTCCGGCCGCTCCGCGGCACCCCGCGACGACGGACCCCCGCTCCCCGCCGGGCCGTCGGTCCCGGGCGCCGACCGGGGGGTACGCGTCGGGCGGGCGGCGGAGGCCGGCCGGGCCGGCCGCTCCCGGGCCGGGCGGGCCGGGGTGCCGCCGCGCGGGCCCTCCCCCACGCCACCGGCACCGGCCGGGGTGGGGGTGGTGCCCCACTCGCCCGGCGCGGGCACGCCCGGCGGCCGGATCGGTCGACGGCCGCCGCCCGCCTCGGACTCGCCCGGTTCCTTCGCACCCGGCCAGGGCTTCGCCACCCGGGACGCGAGGATGAACTCCTTGCGCAGCGGGTGGCCCTCGAACTCGGGTGGGAGCAGCAGCGGGCGCAGCTCGTGGTGGCCGGCGAAGTCGATGCCGAACATCTCGTGCGTCTCCCGCTCGTGCCAGGCGGCGCCGGGGTAGACGTCGACGACGGAGGCGACCGCGGGTGCCTCCCGGCGCACCCGGGTGCGCAGCAGGACCCCGTGCCGGTGGCGGGTCGACCAGAGGTGGGCGACCACGTCGAAGCCGTCGGCCAGCTCGTCGACGGCCGAGAGCCAGTCGAAGTAGTCGCAGGCCAGCTCGGCGTCGTCCCGCGCGGAGAGCAGGGCCTCCCGCCAGCTCGCCGCCGGCACGTCGACGGTGGCGCGGGCGTGCCGCTGACCGCCGGAGACCGACGGGGTGGCCTCGGCCGGCGCGAGCAGCGCGGCCACCCGGCGGCCGACCTCTTCCGGAGTCATGTCGCTGATCCTAGGACCGCGCGCGCCCGACCGCGCCGGGCCGCCCGCGCCGTCCGTGGGTCATCTGTCGCTTTACGGGGCGCGAGCCGGGCCGGCACGCCAAGATGTGAACCGTGCGCGCTGTGACTGTGACCCCCGGAGTCGCCGATTCGCTGGGCCTCGACGAGAACTACCCGGAGCCGGCGGCGGAGGAGGGCGCCGTCCTGGTGGAGGCCGTGGCCGTCGGCATCTGCGGCACGGACCACGAGATCATCGCGGGGCACTACGGCGAGGCGCCGCCGGGCGAGCGGCGCCTGGTGATCGGGCACGAGTCGCTGGGCCGGGTGCTGGAGGACCCGACGGGCGCGCTCCAACCCGGTGACCTCGTCGCCGGGATCGTCCGCCATCCCGACCCGGTGCCCTGCACCAACTGCGCCGTCGGCGAGTGGGACATGTGCCGCAACGGCCGCTACACCGAGCACGGCATCAAGGCCCTGCCCGGTTTCGCGCGGGAGCGCTGGCGGGTGCCGCCCACCTTCGCGGTGCGGCTCGACCCTGCCCTCTCCGACGTCGGGGTGCTGCTCGAACCGACCAGCGTGGTGGCGAAGGCGTGGGACCACATCGAACGCATCGGGCACCGGGCCGAGTGGCAGCCGCAGAGCGTCCTGGTGACCGGAGCCGGGCCGATCGGCCTGCTCGCCGCCCTGCTCGCCAGTCAGCGCGGGCTCTCCGTACACGTGCTGGACCTGGCCACCGACGGACCCAAGCCGGAGCTGGTGCGCGCGCTCGGCGCGACCTACCACTCGCAGCCGGTCAACGACCTCGACTTCGAACCGGACGTCGTGGTCGAGTGCACCGGGGCGCCGAAGGTGGTGCTGGACGTCATGTGCAAGGCCGCGCCGACCGGCATCGTCTGCCTGGCCGGCGTCTCCAGCGGCGGCCGGACCATCGACTTCGACGCGGGCGCGCTCAACCGGGCGCTGGTGCTGGAGAACAACGTGGTCTTCGGCTCGGTGAACGCCAACCGGCGGCACTGGGACCTGGCCGCCGAGGCGCTGGCCCAGGCCGACCGGCACTGGCTCAGCACCCTCATCAGCCGTCGCCTGCCGGTGTCCCGCTACCAGGAGGCCTACCAGCCGGGGCCGGACGACATCAAGGTGGTGCTGGACTTCGCCGTGTGACCCGCCGCCGGGTCAGATGCCGGGCAGCCGGCCGTTGCGGAACAGGTCCACGAAGAGCTGGTGGTCGGTCCGCGCACGGACCCCGTACGCGTGGGCGAACTCCACGAGGTGGCTGACGAACCCGGGTTCGTCGCGGTCGACCACCCCCACGATCGCCTCCTCCGTGGAGTAGTCGACCAGGTCGTGACTCGACTCGTCGTCGGCGACGGAGTGCATCCGGGCCACGGCCCGTCCCAGGTCGCCCAGGATCCCGGCCAGTTCCTCCGGCTCGTTGACGTCCGCCCAGTCCAGGTCGGCGGCGTACGGGGAGACCTCGGCGACGAGCTGACCGGCCCCGTCCAGCTCGGTGAAGCCCAGCCACGGGTCGGCGTGTGCCTGCAACGCCCGCTGCGACTCGGCTGTCCGGTGGCCCTGGTGCCGGAAGTAGCCGCGTACGGTCTCGTCCGGGATGTGCCGGGCGACCGCCGGCACCTGGGCCTGCTTCATGTAGATGACGACGTCGTTCTCCAACGCCTGCGTGTGCCCCTCCAGCAGCAGGTTGTACGACGGCAGCCCGGCCGAGCCGATGCCGACGCCCTTGCGCAGCACCACGTCCTTGATGCGCGCCTCCACCGGGCGCAGCTGGGCCGAGGTGACCGGCAGCGTGCCCAGGTAGTCGTGGAAGGCGGCGAGGACGCGCTCGCGGGTGCTCCCGTCGATCTCGAACACCCCGTCGCCGAGGGAGAACCGCCGCTCGTAGTTGTCGATCGTGGTCTGCGCGGCGAGCAGGTCCACCCGCGTGTTGAGCCGGGCCTGCTGGAGCACCCGGCGGAGCACCCCGTCGGCGTTGTCGAGGGTGATCGAGCCGATGGCGTCGTCGCCGCCCGCGGCGATCGCCCGCAGCTCCGTCAGGTAGGACCGGGCGAAGACGCTGACCAGGTCGCCGATCACCTGGTCGGAGAGCGCCTTGGCGTAGCCGAGCAGGGCGATGCTGGCGGCGAACCGCCGCAGGTCCCAGGTGAACGGCCCGACGTACGCCTCGTCGAAGTCGTTGACGTTGAAGACCAGCTGGCCGGACGCGTTCATGTAGGTGCCGAAGTTCTCGGCGTGCAGGTCGCCGTGGATCCACACCCGGCCGGTGCGCTCGTCGAGGTAGCGGTCGTCGGCGAAGTCGCCGCGCTGGTCGGCGTAGAAGAGCGAGGCGCTGCCCCGGTAGAACGCGAACGGCGACGCGGCCATCTTGCGGAACTTGCGGCGGAAGGCGGCCGGGTCGAGCGTCATCGACGCCCCGAACTCCTCGGTCAGGACGTCGATGATGAAGGCGGATCGCTGGTCCGCGGAGGTGCTCATGCTGCGCACGCTAGTCCCGGACCGCCAGCCGGGAGAGTCGGACGACCGGTCAGCCTGCGGGTGGGCGTACGGGTGGGGCGGTGAGCGACTCGACCGAGCGGGGGGCGGCGCCGTCGCGAGGTGCGGTGTCGACGGGAGCGGCGAGCGCGTCCGGTCGGGGCACCCCGCCGACGCCGGACTGCTCGGCGGCGATCTTCTCCTGGAGGCGCAGGATGCCGTGCAGGAGCGCCTCGGGCCGGGGCGGGCAGCCGGGCACGTAGACGTCCACCGGGATGAGCTGGTCGACGCCCTTGGTCACCGAGTACGAGTCCCAGTAGGGCCCACCGCAGTTGGAGCAGGCGCCGAACGAAATGACGTACTTCGGCTCGGGCATCTGGTCGTAGAGCCGCTTGATGGCCGGCGCCATCTTGTCGGTGACCGTGCCGGAGACCACCATGAGGTCGGCCTGCCGCGGGCCGTGGGCGAACGGGATCACGCCGAGTCGCATGAAGTCGTGCCGACCCATGCTGGTCGCGATGAACTCGATCGCGCAGCAGGCCAGGCCGAAGTTGAACACCCAGAGCGAGTAGCGGCGGCCCCAGTTCAGCACGAACCGGATCGGCTCGCCGAGCACCGCCGGTAGCTGCACCTCGGGTCTCCCTCCCGTGTCCCCGATCTGACAGTCAACCACAGGGTCGGCGACGGGAAGCGGGTGCAACCGGTCTCCAAGGCCGGACGTGTGACGGCAGTACCGCGACCTTGGCCACGTTAACGGGGAGGATCAGATGACGGTGACGAAGGAACCGAGGCTCGGCGAGCCACCACCCGCGGACACCGTGGTGCGCGCGGAGCGCCTCGACGGGCCTGACTTCGACGCGATCTACCACGCGCACTTCCGGTCGCTCACAGTACAGCTGACCGCGTACTGCGGCGACCTGTCACAGGCGCAGGACCTGGTGCAGGAAGCGTTCTGCCGGGCCTTCGCCCGCTGGTCCCGCGTCTCCCGCTACGACGACCCGGTCGCCTGGGTACGCCGGGTCGCCTGGAACCTGGCCACCAGTCGGTGGCGGCGACTGCGGACCGCCCGGTCCTGGTTGAGCCGTCAGCGGGAGGAGACCGTGCCCGGCCCCGGCCCCGACCGGGTCGCGTTGACCGCGGCGCTGGCACTGCTGCCGCTCCAGCATCGGCGAGCGGTGGTCCTGTACCACCTGGCCGACATGTCCGTCAGTGAGATCGCGAGGCAGGAGGGGGTGGCGGAGGGCACGGTCAAGTCCTGGCTGCACCGCGGTCGGGCCGCGCTGGCGACCCACCTGACCACCACGAAGGAGGTGAACGACAATGAGTGACCCGCAGGAGATCCTGGTCGACGGCGAGCTGAACGCGTTCCGCGAGGCGTACGCCACGGCGGTGCGACCGCCGGGTATCGCCGAGGTGCGGCAGACCGTACGGCGACGCCGCCAGCGGGCGGCCGTGGTCACCGCCGCCGCCGCGGTGCTCGCGGTGGCGATCCCGGTCGGCGCGAACGCCGCCCTCGACCGGCGGCCCGCTCCGCCCGGCCCCGCCCAGACCGGCGATCCGAGCCCGTCGATGACGACCCCGCCGCCGACCCCGTCCGCACCACCGACCCCCAGCGCGACTCCCACCAGCCCGGCGGCGCCGGACGGCCGGATCAGTCGCGCCCAGCTCCTCGCCGCCCTGGTCGACCTGCCCTCCTGGCAGAAGGGGGTACCGGAGACCTGCACGACCGGGGACGTGAAGCTGCGCGAGTCGCAGCGGGAATCCCGCCCGGAGTTGCGCGGTGACCTCCGCTACGGCGACCTGGACGGCGACGGGGCCACCGAGACGCTGGCCCTCGTGGCGTGCCGGTACGGCGAGGCGAGCGCGAAGCAGGTGGTGGCGTTCGACCGTGACCGCGACGGCCGGATCGTCACGCTGGGCCGGGTGATCGGCACCCGTGAGGACATGGACGACATCACCGCCTTCTCGGTGGAGGCCGGCGGCGTGGTCCGGGTGCAGGTGGCCGACATCCAGCCCTGCTGCGGCATCCCCGAGTGGTCGCCGCAGCGGCAGTGGCGGACGTACGCGTGGACGGGCGAGCAGTTCGACCAGACCGGCGGGCCGACCGGGTTCGGGGCGGATCCCCGGCTGACCGACCTCGTCCTGACCGCCGGTGACCTGCGGCTCGGGCCGCCGGACGGCAACGGGCAGCGCGTCGGCTCGATGACGGTCACCGTCGTCAACAAGGGACCGGTGGACGTGCCCCGGCTCGGGTTCGGCCGGTTCTACACGATCGGTGAACCCACCGGTGGGGCCCTCACTCGATGCCGGACGGTGAACGCGGGTGGTCCCGACGCGTGCCTGCTGGACCCGCTACCCGCCGGGGGACGGAAGACGTACACCTTCGAGTTCCGGTACGAGTCGGGGGCGAGCACCGTCCCACCGGAGCTTGAGGTGATCCACTTCGACGGGCAGGACCGCTACTGGGCGGACCGGAAGCGGCAGGACAACGTGGTCGAGCTGACCGTCACGTTCTGAGGACACCCAGAGGGGTGTGGTGGCCCGACCGGGCCGCCACACCCCTCTGGGCAGGTCCGCCGCCCGCTCCCGAGATCGCCGGAACAGGCGTACGGCCAGTCACCTCGCCCCCGTCCGACAACCTGGTCCAGCTCCGTTACCGGTGACCGTGGGCGGGCGGCGGATCCACGGTCGGCAGGGCCCGCCGGAGCTTCCGGCGGGCCCCCCGCACGTCAGGACCGGTCGACGCCCGGCCCGGGACCGATGGGCTCGGCGACACCCGGGCCGGGACCGATCGGCTCGGCGACACCCGGACCGGGGCCGATCGCGGCGGCGACGCCCGGCCCCGGGCCGATCAGCCCCGGAAGGCCGGGCCCCGGGCCGATCGCGGTCACCGCCGGTGCCGCGCCGCCCAGGCCGACGGCCAGTCCGAATGCTCCGGTCAGCAGTACGTTCCGAATTCTCATCTCGTCTCCCCGTGTCGATTGAGGTCGATGAGTTGACGGTACGTTCCCGACTAAAGCTAAGAAACCTCCTTTTGCGGGACACATCTCCATACTTATGCCCGTTGATGTATTGCTCGCACTATGCCCAGCTCGGGCGCTGGAGCAGGCCGACGAACTCGACCAGCAACCGCTCCCGCAGCGCCGGCGGGGCCGCGTTGAGCAGAGCGTTCACCGGAGCCATCCGCTCCGGCACCGGCGACCCGGCCGCCGCACCGTCTCCCTCGCCGCCACCCAGGCCCAGGCCGGCGGCGAGGCCGGCGACCAGTTCCGGGGTGAGCGCGTCCGGCGCCAGGCTGCCGGCGAGGGCGACCAGCTCCGGCGGCAGCGCGACCGGGCCGGCCGCCCGGGCCGCCCCGACCGCGTCCGCCAGGTCCGGGCCGAACTCCGCCACCCGCGGCGCCACGGCGGCGGTCACCGTGAGGTGCACGCTGGCCGGCAGGCCGGCGTACGTGAGCTGCGGCTGGGTGTGCCAGCCCCGGACGGTCAACTCGTCGACCAGCACGAAGAGGTCGAGCCCCGGGTCGGTGACCGTGAAGCAGACCACGGTCGACTCAGGCTCGGCCATCAGCCGCAGCCCGTCGACGCCCCGGACCGCGTCCGCCAAGGCGGCCACCGCCTCCCGGGTCCGGGCCGCGAGCCGCAGGTAGCCGTCGTCGCCGAGGTGCCGCAGGGTGGCGTACGCGGCGGCGATCGGCCCGCCGGAGCGCGTCGAGGCGATCGTCGGGTTGATCATCGTGTAGCCGGGCCAGTCGGCGTACGCGAAGTACTGCGGCGCCCGCAGGGCCGGGTCGCGGTGCAGCAGCACCGAGACGCCCTTCGGCGCGTACGCGTACTTGTGTAGGTCGACCGAGATGGAGGTGACACCGGGCACGGCGAAGTCGAACGCCGGCACCGGTGCGCCGAGCCGCCGCAGGTAAGGCAGGGTCCACCCACCGAAGCAGGCGTCCACGTGGCAGCGCACACCGGCCGCCTCGGCCGCCGCCGCGATCTGCGTGACCGGGTCGACCACGCCGTGCGCGTACGACGGGGCGGAGCAGGCGACCAGCACGGTGTCCGGCCCGATCGCGGCGGCCACCGCGGCGGGGTCCGGGCGCAGCGTCTCCGGGGAGACCGGCACGACGTCCAGCGCCACCCGCAGGTAGTGCGCCGCCTTGGCGAAGGCCGCGTGTCCGCTCGCCGGCACCACGATCCGCGGTGCGGTGCTGTCGGGGCGGGCGTCCCGGGCGGTCTTGACGGCCAGGATCAGTGACTCGGTGCCGCCGCTGGTGACGCTGCCCACGGCGTCCGGCGCGGTGCTGCCCGGGCCGGCGCCGAGCAGTCGGGCGGCCGCGCCGACGAGGGCGTTCTCCATCGCCAGCAGGGACGGGAAGGCGGTCGGGTCGAGCCCGTTGACGTGTGCGCTCGCCGCGTACGCCGCGGCGGTCAGCTCGTCGAGCCCGGGCACGGCGGGGTCGTAGACGTAGGCGAACAACCGCCCCCCGTGCGTGGGCCGGTCGGCCGCGCGCAGCGCCGCGATCTCGTCCAGCACCCGCGGCGCGGGAACCCCTCGCTCCGGCAGGGCGCTGAAGCCCCCGGTCTCCTCATCGATCATGAAGTTGTGGTGCCCTTTCCGTGCGGGTCAGCGGCTTTCGTCCCCCACCACAACCGCATGGTCGACGGACGCGTCGGCGGTGCGCGCGGCCGCGAGGCGGGCGGGGGTCAGGTCGTACGGGCGGAGGAACACCAGGGCCACCGCCACCAGGAGGGCCGGTAACACGGTGAAGCCGAGCAGGATGCCGAGACGGGCGGTGTCGGACTGGGCGGCGGCGACACCGGTGTCCGAGGAGACGTAGCCGGTGAGCTGGAGGACCAGGCCGAAGATGCCCGGCCCGAGCGCCAGCCCGAACGTCTCCCCGGCCGTCCACAGCCCGGTGAGGACGCCGGCCTGCCGCCGCCCGGTGCGCGCCTCGTCGAAGGTGATGCAGTCCGGCAGCATGGCGAGCGCGAAGACCTGCTGGCCCGCGTAGCCGACGCCGATCACGGCGACCACCGCGTACCCGGCGACGGCGGGCAGCACCGGGGCGGCGGCCAGGGCCAGCGCACCCAGCGCGAAGAGCAGCGAGGCGGTCACGAGGGCGCGCAGCTTGCCGACCCGGGCGCCGACCCGCGTCCAGAGCGGCATCACCAGCAGCGCCGGCCCGACGAAGCAGGCGAAGAGCAGGGTCGCGCCGGTCTCCGGGTCGCGCAGGATCTGGTCGGCGAAGTAGTTGACCCCGGCCAGGACGGTCGCGACCCCGGCGGACTGCACCACGAAGCAGAGCAGCAGCGCGCGGAACGGCCGGTTGCGCCCGGCCACCGCGAGCTGCGCCCGCAACGTCGGCTCGCTCTGGCGTACGACGCCGGTCGGTGCGGACCGGGTGCCGAGGAACGCGCCCACCGCGCCCACCGCGATCAGGGCCGCCACGAAGAGCCCCATCCAGCGGTGCCCCGGCAATCCCTCCCCGCCGGCGGTCACCACGACCGGCGCCACCGCGCCGGAGACCAGGATGGCGAGCGCCAGCACGGCGATCCGCCAGGTCATGAGCCGGGTCCGCTCGGCGTAGTCGTCGGTCAGCTCGGCCGGCATCGCGACGTACGGCACCTGGAAGAAGGCGAACGCGGTGGCGGCGGCGAGGAAGGCGACCGCCACGTACGCCCCGGCGGTGTCGTCCACCCCGAACGGCCCGGCGAAGATCGCGGCGAAGAGCACCGCGAGCGCGAGCCCGGCGAAGAGCAGGTAGGGGCGGCGGGCGCCCCAACGGGAACGGGTGCGGTCGGAGACCCGTCCGGCCACGGGGTTGACCAACACGTCCCACGCCTTGGGCAGGAGAACCAGCAGCGCGGCCACCCCGGCGGCGACGCCGAGCGTGTCGGTGAGATAGGGCAGGAGCAGCAGCCCGGGCACCGTGCCGAAGGCTCCGGTGGCCAGCGAACCGAGGGCGTAGCCGGCGTGCACCCGACGCGGAAGGCCGCCCGGGACCGGAGCCGGGGCGACCGGCGGCGCGTCCATGGCGCCGAATGTTACTCACGTTATGGCGAGGGTCACATCCCCTCTTCCGGTGACCAGCCGGCCGCCGCCATGTCCACCCGTTCGCCGCGCAGCGGGGTCCCCTCGGCGCGCAGTCGTGCGCGGGCCTCCCGCTCGTGGCCCGGCGGCAGCCGGCCCGCCGAGTTGACCACCCGGTGCCAGGGCACCGAGCCACCGTGCCGGGACATGATGGCGCCGACCAGGCGGGCCGACGTCCGGCCGCTGCGATCGGCGAGCGCGTCCGCCACCGCGCCGTACGACATCACCCGCCCCGGTGGGATCCGCTCGACCAGGTCGAGCACCGCCTCCACGTACTCGTCAGGGGTCACAATCCGCCACCATATGGGAACGCCGCCGGGCGCCGCGCCCGTGACCACGCAGAATGGGCGGGTGCGCGAAGCGGTAACGACGGCCCGGCGGGTCGTCGTCAAGATCGGGTCCTCCTCGTTGACCACCGCGGCCGGTGGACTGGCCGACGAGCGGGTCGACGCACTGGTCGACACCCTGGGGGCGCTGGCCGCCGAGGGCCGCGAGGTGGTGCTGGTCTCCTCCGGCGCGATCGCCGCCGGCCTGGCCCCGCTGGGTCTGTCCCGGCGTCCGCGCGACCTGGCCACCCAGCAGGCCGCGGCCAGCGTCGGCCAGGGCCTGCTCATCGGCCGGTACGCGGCCAGCTTCGCCCGCCACCGGCTGACCGTCGGGCAGGTGCTGCTCACCGTCGACGACGTCACCCGGCGGGCGCACTACCGCAACGCCTACCGGACCCTGCGCAAGCTGCTCGACCTGCGGGCGGTGCCGATCGTCAACGAGAACGACACGGTGGCCACCGAGGAGATCCGGTTCGGCGACAACGACCGCCTGGCCGCGCTCGTCGCCGCCCTGGTCGACGCCGACCTGCTGGTGCTCCTCTCCGACGTCGACGCGCTCTGGACCGGCGACCCGACCCGGCCCGGCTCGACCCGGATCACCGACGTACGCGACGAGGGAGACCTGAGCGGGGTCGCCATCGGCGGGGCGGGCCGCGCCGGGGTGGGCACCGGCGGCATGGTGACCAAGGTCGAGGCGGCCCGCATCGCCACCGGGTTCGGCATCCCCGTGGTGCTCACCGCCGCCCCGCTCGCGGCCGCGGCCCTGACCGGCGAGCCGGTCGGCACGTTCTTCCACCCCCGCCAGCAGCGCCCGGCCGCGCGGCTGTTCTGGCTCGCGCACGCCACCTCGCCCCGGGGCCGGCTACACCTGGACCCGGGGGCGGTCGCCGCCGTGGTCGGGCGACGCAAGTCGCTGCTCCCGGCGGGGATCACCGCGGTCGACGGGGCGTTCACCGCCGGCGACCCGGTCGACCTCGTGGACACCGAGGGCGCGCCGGTGGCCCGCGGTCTGGTCAACTACGACGCGGTGGAGCTGCCGGGGCTGCTCGGCCGCTCCACCTCGGAACTCGCCGCGGCGCTCGGCCCGGCGTACGAACGGGAGGTCGTCCACCGCGACGACCTGGTGCTGCTGTGAGGGAGACGATGATGGGCGTGACCGAGCAGGCGCGGCGGGCCCGGGAGGCGGCGAACGAGCTGGCCGTGGCGACGCGTACGGCCAAGGACGCCGCGCTGCACGCGATGGCCGACGCGCTGGTGGCGCGTACGCCGGAGATCCTGGCCGCGAACACGGCGGACCTGGCGGCCGGCCGCGAGGCCGGGCTGACCGCGGCCGTCCTGGACCGGCTCGCCCTCGACGAGGGCCGGGTGGCCGGCATCGCGGACGCGCTGCGGCAGATGGCCGCCCTGCCCGACCCGGTCGGCGAGGTGGTCCGGGGTTCGACCCTGCCCAACGGGCTGGAGCTGCGGCAGATCCGGGTGCCGTTCGGGGTGGTCGGCATCATCTACGAGGCGCGGCCGAACGTGACCGTCGACGCGGCCGGCATCTGCCTGAAGTCCGGCAACGCGGCGCTGCTGCGCGGCTCCTCCTCGGCGGCGCACTCGAACGCGGCGCTGGTCGAGGTGCTGCGGGACGCGGTCGCCGCCGCCGGCCTCCCCGCCGACGCGGTGCAGCTGCTCGACGCCACCTCCCGCGACTCGGTCAAGGAGCTGATGCGCGCCCGAGGGCTGGTCGACGTGCTGATCCCGCGTGGTGGCGCGTCGCTGATCCGCACGGTGGTCGAGGAGTCGACGGTGCCGGTGATCGAGACCGGGGTGGGCAACTGCCACGTCTACGTGGACGCCGCCGCCGACCTGTCGAAGGCCGTGGCGATCACCCTGAACGCCAAGACCCAGCGCCTGTCGACCTGCAACACCGCCGAGTCGCTGCTGGTGCACGCGGCCGTCGCCGACGCGTTCCTGCCCCCGATGCTCGCCGCGTTCGCGGCGGCCGGGGTGACCGTGCACGGCTCCCCCGAGGTCGCCGCGTTCTCCGCCGCGGTCGTGCCCGCCACCGACGAGGACTTCGCCACCGAGTACCTCTCCGCCGACATCTCGGTCGCCGTCGTCGAGTCGCTCGACGCGGCGGTCGCGCACATCCGGCGGTACGGCACCGGGCACACCGAGGCCATCGTCACCGACTCGACGACCGCGGCCCGGGACTTCGTGGCCCGGGTCGACGCGGCGGCGGTGATGGTGAACGCCTCCACCCGGTTCACCGACGGCGGCGAGTTCGGCTTCGGCGCCGAGATCGGCATCTCCACGCAGAAGCTGCACGCCCGCGGGCCGATGGGTCTGCCGGAGCTGACGTCGACCAAGTACGTGGTCACCGGCGACGGGCACCTGCGCGGCTGACGCCGGTTGCCGGGCGCGGCGCGCTCCCGCCCGGCGCGGACGAGCGTCAGCGGAGGGCGCGGATGACGGTCAGCGTGGTGTGGACGTCGAACTGGTGGCCGTCGTCGCTCTCCCAGCCACCGTCGCTGCGCTGGGTCTCGGCGAGCCGGCGGCGGGCAGCCAGCATCGTCGGGTGAGTCGGGTCGAGGTCCACGCGGCGCAGCGTCGCGGCGAGCCAGGCGGTGTCCGCCGGGGACATCCTGGGCAGCCGCCCGGCGAGCGCCACCAGGATCCGCGCCGACTCGTCGTACATGTGCTGGCCGTGGAAGACGGCCGCGGCCAGCCACCCGGCGGGCAGGTACGACGGCCAGCCGCCGTCCGGGGCGAGCTGGCCGGCGAGCGCCTCCGCCGCGCCGTGGACCACACCGGCGTACGCCCCGCCGACGCGGCTGTCCAGTGGGCCGCCGGCGCGGGCGTCCCGGCCCGCGACGGCCAGCCAGTAGCCGGCGTTCGCGGTCAGCAGGAACCGGGCCTCGGGGTCACCGGGCCGGGCCCAGGGCGGGGCCACCTCGGCGAGCGAGTCGTCCTCCTCCCAGCTGCCGTCGGCGCGTTGCCGGGACGCGAGCCAGTCGAGGGCCTTCCGGGCGGC
Source organism: Micromonospora krabiensis (assembly GCF_900091425.1). Taxonomy (GTDB): domain Bacteria; phylum Actinomycetota; class Actinomycetes; order Mycobacteriales; family Micromonosporaceae; genus Micromonospora; species Micromonospora krabiensis. The sequence continues at coordinate 5,475,131 of NZ_LT598496.1, read as the reverse complement.
GGGCCGCCCGAGTGCGCCCAGGTCGTCGAGCTCGGCGAGCCGGAAACAGGTGGCGTCGACCGACCCGACGGCGCCGTCCAGGACCGGCGGCCAACCGCCGTCGGGCGCCTGCCCGACCTCCGCGCGCTCGAACAGCTCCGGTGGCGGCGGCGCGCCGGTCCGGAGCCGGGAGAGACGCGCGCGTTCCACCGCGTCCCCGTGAGCCACGACGAAGCCGATCGCGGCGTCCAAGTCGACCACGGCGGACACGCTACCGGCGCAAACGTGATTACGCCTCGGTAGCTCGGCCGAGGTGGCCCCGCCCACCCCGGGCAGACGGAAGGGGCCCTTCCGCCGTCGGAAAGGCCCCTTCGTCGACGACTCAGTACGCCGGGAGCGACGGGTCGACCTGCTTGATCCAGGAGAGCACGCCGCCCTGGACGTGGACCGCGTCCCGGAACCCGGCCGCCTTGAGCGCGGCGAGCGCCTCGGCGGAGCGGACACCCGACTTGCAGTGCAGCACGATCTGGCGGTCCTGGGGCAGCCGGGACAGCGCCTCGCCGGAGAGGATGTCGCCCTTCGGGATCAGGGTTGCGCCGGGGATCCGGACGATCTCGTACTCGGCAGGCTCGCGCACGTCGACCAGGAAGATGTCCTTGCCGGCGTCCTGCCAGTCCTTCAGCTCCGCTGCGGTGATCGTCGCGTCGAGGGTGGCCTCCTGGGCCTCCACCGACACCGCGCCGCAGAAGTCCTCGTAGTCCTCCAGCAGGTCGGTCACCGTCGGGTTCTCGCCGCAGAGCACGCAGTCCGGGTCCTTGCGAACCTTGATCTTGCGGTAGGACATCTCCAGGGCGTCGTAGACCATCAGGCCGCCGACCAGCGGCTCCCCGATGCCGGTGAGCAGCTTGATCGCCTCGGTGACCTGAATCGACCCGATCGAGGCGCAGAGGACGCCGAGCACGCCACCCTCGGCGCAGGACGGGACCATGCCGGGCGGCGGGGGCTCCGGGTAGAGGCAGCGGTAGCAGGGGCCGTGCTCGGCCCAGAACACCGACGCCTGGCCGTCGAAGCGGTAGATCGACCCCCACACGTAGGGCTTGCCGAGCAGCACCGCCGCGTCGTTGACCATGTAGCGGGTGGCGAAGTTGTCCGTCCCGTCGACGATCAGGTCGTACTGGGCGAAGATCTCGCGGACGTTCTCCCGGTCCAGCGCGGTGTTGTGGATCTCCACGTTGACCAGGGGGTTGATCTCACGGATGCTCGCCGCCGCGGACTCGGCCTTGCTCCGGCCGACGTCGGAGACGCCGTGGATGATCTGGCGTTGGAGGTTGGACTCGTCGACGGTGTCGAAGTCGATGATGCCGAGCGTGCCGACACCGGCCGCGGCGAGGTACATGAGGGCCGGCGAGCCGAGGCCGCCGGCGCCGACGCAGAGCACCCGGGCGTTCTTCAGCCGCTTCTGCCCCTCGACCCCGACGTCCGGGATGATCAGGTGGCGCGAGTAGCGACGGATCTCGTCAACGGTCAGCTCGGCGGCGGGCTCGACGAGCGGGGGCAACGACACGGTGGACTCCCCGGGATCGGCGGTGCGAACCGCGCCATTGTCGCTCGCCCAGGTCCCGATCGGCCATGAGGGAGGACACTCAGCCCGCCATTCGGGAGCGGGAATAAAGCCGCCGACCGATGCGCGGGCGGGCGCCGCGGCGGCCGGTCAGGGGATGATCTCGCCCGCGTACCGACGGCCGTCGACGTAGGGCCAGGCGTTGGCGAGGCAGCCGTCCAGCCCGTACGTCTGCTGCTGCATCACCGGGGCCGGCCGACCCGGTCCCGGGCAGGCCTCGTGCCCCTCGCCGAACTCGTGCCCGACCTCGTGGTTGATCACGTAGGTGCGGTAGACCGACAGCGGGGCGCCGTAGTCGGGCACGGCCTCCATCCAGCGGGCCAGGTTGATGACGACCCGACCGGGCAGCCGGCACGAGGTGTAGCCCTCGGTGCTGAGTCCACCCTCGGCACACATGCGCTCCGAGGTGACCGGGGTGGCGAGGTAGATGGTGAAGTCGGCCTCGGCCCGGTCGGCGACCCGCTGGACTCGCAGTTCGCCGGAGCCGATCCAACTGCGCGGGTCGGCCAGCGTTTCGTCGACGCTGGCGGCGAACGCGTCGACGTCCTGGCCGGTGCCCTGCTCGACCACCACCCGGTAGCGGCGCAGTGGGCCGTCCTCGCCCTGGACCGACGTCCCACCTCCGGCGGCGGCGAACCGCCCCGCCCCGGTCGAGGGCACGGGCTGCGGCGCGGCGTGGGTCCCGGCGCCGGCGGCCTGCGGGAGCCGGCCCGGCAGGGCCGTCGGCGGCGGCGTCGGCGGCGGGCCGGTCCGTGCCACCGCCACGCCGCCCGCGGCGGCGGCGACCAGCACCAGCCCGAGCAGCAGGGAGCGGCGGCGACGCCGGTACATCCGGGTGCGGGCGGAACTCGCGGGCCGATGGAAGCGGTCGGATCCCGGCTGGTGCTGGCGTCGACCGGGTTCAGGCGGGTCGTAAGGGGACGACGACGTCATGAATCCCAGCGTGCCAGATTAAGCGGGCATTACTCCGCTTTTACGGGTGAAAACAACTTATGTTGCTAAAGCCGCAGTAGGAATAATCAGCGCTAATTTGGCACAAATAGGGCGAATCACAACGGCGGGCCGGAGTAGCGGCGACCGTTCCGGTACGGCCACGGATTGGCGACGCACCCGTTCAGGAAGAGGGTCTGCTGCATCATCACCGGCGCCGCACGGCCGGCACCCGGGCACCGCTCGTGGCGATGCCCCAGTTGGTGACCCACCTCGTGGTTGACCACGTACGTCCGGTACAGCGACAGCGGCACCTCCGCCCGTACGAAGTGCGGGACGGAGAGCCGCCAGCGGTCCAGGTTGATGATCACCTTCCCGGGCGCGCGGCAGGACGTGTACGGACGCCCGCCGACCCGGATGTCGACCCCACCGGCCGCGCACATCTGCCCGGCGGTGCGCGCGGTGGCCAGGTAGACGGTGAAGTCCGCGTCGTCCCGCCCGGGCACCTGCTGCAACCGCAGCTGGCCGCTGTCCACCCAGCTGCCCGGCCCGGTCAGCGCCACCCGCACCGCCTCGCCGAACTCCGCCGTGTCCTCGCGGCTGCCCGACTCGACGGCCACCCGGTAGTGCTGCACCCGCCCGCCCCGACCCAGCACCGGTCCCGTGCGGTCGTCGTACCCGAACCGGCCGGAGCCGGCGGAGGGCACCGGCCCGGGCAGCTTCAGCACCGGCGGCTCCGGTGCGGCCGGGCTCGACGGCGGCGGGACGGGCGAGGCCGACTCCACCGGTGAGGCGGCCACCAACGGCAGCGCCGCCGCCTCCGGGCGGGGCTCCGGCGTCGTGCGCGGCTCCTGGTGCCGGGCGACCACGGTGATCGCCGCGCCCACGGCCAGCAGCACCGCCACCAGCTGGGCGAACGCCGGGAACCCGCGGCCGCCGCCGCGCCGGGACCGGCGGCCCGGCCGGAGCGACGAGCCGTCCCCTCCCCGCCCGTTGGTCCTCGCTCCGCCGGGCGACGGACCAGCCGCGCGCCCGCTGGGCGGACGCGGTGCGGGGACCGTTGCGCTGACGGACGGCCGGGGGACGGCGGATCGACCGGACGGTGAGCTGGGCATCCGGCTCAGCCTGCCAGATCGGACCGCCGGACGCCCTCCCCCGTTTCGTCGAGCAGGCCCAGCACCGCGCGGGCCACCACCCGGGGCACCTCGAGCTGCGCCACGTGCCCCACCCCGGTCAGCATGAGCAGTCGGCTGTCCGGGATGACCCGGGCGGTCTGCGGCGCGACGCGTACGTCCACCAGGCGGTCCTGCCGGCCGCCGATGACCAGCGTGGGCGCCCGCACCGCCCGGGCCAGCCGCCACAGCGAGCCCGACCCCGGCAGGTACGACCGCAGGAAGCTGGAGACCAGCCCACGGAACGTGCGGACGTACGCGGACGCGTAGTGCGCCGCCTGGTAGCGCACCAGGATCTCCTCCAACGCCTCCTGCCGGCGCTGCTCGGAGATCCGGCTCAGGTCGGCGACGCAGGCCTCCATCACCTGCTGGGCCATCACCTCGGGCGCCACCTGCGCCAGCCGCCGGGCGGCGAGGCGCTCGGCCCGGGGCAGGGCGAGCAGGGGCAGCAGGCGGCCCTGCAACGAGCGCCGGAAGTCCAGGAACGGCAGGGCCGGAGAGACGAGCGTCAGTGTGCGTACGAGGTCGGGGCGGAGCCCCGCCACGTGGACGGAGATCGCCCCGCCGAGGGAGTTGCCGAACAGGTGGACCGGCCCTCGGCCGGAGTGCTCGATCCACCGGACGACCCGCTCGGCGAAGGCCGGCACCGTGTAGCGGGCGCCCGGCTCGCTGCGGCCGAAGCCGGGCAGGTCGATGGCCTGGCCCTCCAGCCGGTGGGCGAGCAGGCCGGCCAGGTCGGTCCAGTTCTGCGACGAGCCGCCGAGGCCGTGCACGTAGAGCGCCGGCTCGGCCGTCGGACCGGTCGCCGGGGTGTCCCGCACGTAGATGACGGAGCCGTCGAGCCGGACCGGTCGACCGGGCCACGGCGGCGGGACCCGGTGTTCGGGAAGGACGTGCTCCGGGCAGAGGGTGGCACGCTTCATCGTCCCAGTCTGCCCTCCGGAGCTCAGGCGAGCAGGGCCTCCAGGCGACGGTTCACGGCGGCCAGGGTCGCCCTGACGACCGCCTGCCGCGGGTCACCCGCGACCAGCGCCGAGCCGGCCAACTGCTCGACCCACCCGTCGCAGACCAGCAGCACGACCACGGTGGCCACCTCGCAGTTGCCGAACGGGACCACCGCGGCGTGCTCGACGAAGCACCGCCCGCCCTCGGCGTTGTCCGGACGACGGAGCAGCTCGTCGACCGCCGCCGCGGCGGCGACCGCGCAGAGGCGCAGCACGTAGCCGTCGACGGCCGGGCCGGTGGCGTAGCCGGAGGCGTTCCGGTCGCCCGCGATCAGCCGGACCTCGACGGTGGCGTCCAGCCCGAACGTGCTCACCAGAACGTGGTCGATCACCACCCGGGGGCCGGGTGCGCCGCCGGTGTCCAGCGGCCGGGACGGCGCGCTCTCCGTGGTCGTCAACTGCGCCCCGGAGTACGACGCCCCGGTCGTCGCCGGGCTGCCGGTGGCCACGCCGGCGGGTGCGCCGGCACCGGCCGAGGTCTCCTCCACAGTGGCCCGTCCGCGCGGCGCGGCGTTCTGCCGGCGCCGTCGGGGCGTCTCGGTCTCCGCACGTGGCACCCGGCCCTCGGCGCGGGGGTCGGGCCGCCCCGCGGCCGAACCGGCGCCGTCGACGGGTCCCCGGTCGGCGGTACGGCGTTCGGCACGCCCCTCGGCGGTCCGGGCCCCGGTCTCCCGCCCCTCGGGGGCACGAGACCCGAACTCCGCGCGCCCCTCGGCGGCACGCGGCGCCGAGGGCTCCGCGCCGCGCCGACGGACCGGCGGCGGAGGCGTCGCCGGTACGCCCGGCACGTTCTGCGGCGCGGCGGCGAGGCCCATCCGCTCCTGGAGCAGGCGGGCGACGTGTCGGCTCACCTCGGCCGCGTCGGCGCCGTCGGCCAGATCGAGGCGCAGGCTGTGGGCACCGGCGGCGGTACGTCGCAGCGAGGCGTCACGGACGCCGGCCACCTCCCGTACGGCACCGAGGATCGCGTTGACGTCGAACCCCTCGGGCCGCTCCTGCGGTGGGGCGGGCTCGTCGTCGCGGCGCAGGTGGGTGGCGATCCGGGCGAGTTCCGGGGTTTCGGCGTGTGGCTCCACGGCTGGCGGCTCCGGCACGACGGGCACGTCCGGCTCGGCGGGGACGCGCTGCGGCAACACCGCCGCCGTCGGGTCCGGCCGGCGGTCGTCGGCCGGGTTGGCCGAGGCTGCCGGGTCGGGCGCGGACCGGCGGGCCGCGTAGGGCGGTGCGCTCGTCGGGGCGGGCGCGGACAGGGTGCGGTCGCCGTGGCCGCCTCCGCTCGTGGCGGAGGACGCCGTGGGACCCGTCGGCCCGGCTTCGCCGGGCCTGCCCGATGCGGCGGCACGGGGACCCGCGGCCGGGGCCGGCGCGTGCTGACCGGCGGTCGCGGCCGGGCGACCGGCGGCCGAGTTGACGGCGCGGTGACCGGCGGCAGCCGCATCGGGGTGGTGGCCGGAGTCGGCGTGGTGGCCGACGGCGGCCGGGTCGGCGTGGTGACCGGAAACGGTCGGATCGGCGTGGTGGCCGGTCACCTCCGGACGGGAGGGGTCGGTCGACTCGGTGGACCGCGAGCGGAATCCGGCGGCGCGGAACTGCGCCACGTCCGGGCCGTCGTCGCCGGGGCCGGACATCGCCGGCGGCACGCTCGCCGGGCGCGCGGCCCAGGACGGCCGGTCGGGCGGCGCCGACCACACCCCACCTGGACCGCCGGCCCACGCCGGCCGATCCGGGGCTGCCGGCGGCGCGCTGGACGGCACCGGCGGGGCGCTGCTCGGCCGGGCGGCTGCCGGTGACACCGGCGCCGCGCTGGTCGGGGCCGGGCCGGGCCCCCAGGACGCCCGCTCCGGTGACACCGGCGGCTCCGCGGTCGCCCGCTCGCCCGCCCAGGCCGGCGGCTCCACGGTCGGCCGCTCGCCCGCCCAGGCCGGCGGCTCCACGGTCGGCCGCTCGCCCGCCCAGGTCGGCCGCTCGACGGTTGCCGGTGGCGGACCCGACGGATCGGGCGGTCCGCTGCTCGGCGCGGCCGACGGGCTGCCGCCGGCCCAGGCCGGCCGGTCCCCGGGGACGCGCCGCTCGGCCTCGGCGGCGAACGTCGGCCCCGACTCCGAACGGGTCACCTCGTAGGGGCGACCCGGGTCGGTGCGGACCGGCTCGTACGGGTGGCTCGGCTCGGCCCGCACGGGCTCGTACGCCCGGTGCGGCTCGGCCGCCCACGACGGCCGGCCACCCTCGCCGGCCCGATGCCCGGCGGGCTCCTCGGTCTCCCGCGTCTGCGGTCCGCCCGGTTCCTCGTCGGACCGGCCGCGGTGTCCGGCCGGTTCGTCCTCGGCCCGGCGCTGCCCGGACGGTTCGTCGTCGTGGGCGCGGCGCGTGGCCGGTTCGTCGTCGTGGGCCCGGCGCCTGGCTGGTTCGTCGTGACCTCGGCGCCCGGAGGGTTCGTCGGTCGTGCGTGACCAGGGTGGGGCCCAGCCGCCACCCCAGCTCGGCCGGTTCCAGCTCGGCCCGGACCAGTCCGGCTCGTTGGCCGGCGGTTCGCCGCTCGCGGGCGGCTCGGCGGCGGCCCGGGGCTGCGCGGCGCGCGGCTCGGCGGCCGGCGGATGGGCGGCACCCCACCCGCGCGGCTCCGCCGCGGGCTCCTCGACGGCGGTCCACTCCGCCGCCGGCGCGTGGAAGCCCGGCGGCACCTCGAAACCGGACGCGGCCGTGCCGACCGGCGGGACCTGCATCGCGGGCGGTGCCGACGTCGGCGGACGGGGCTCGGCCCAGTGCGGCGGGTGGGCCGGCGGCTCGTCGGACGAGTGGCGGGCGGGCCCGGACTCCGGGTCGGCGAGCCCGAGCGGCTGCTCGACCGCGGGGGCCGGACGCTGGGCGGGCACGATCAGCCGGTCACCGCCCAGCTCGCGGCGGTCGTCGATCGGCGGGGCGCTCACCGGCGCAAGCCGCCCGACCGGCTGCTCTGTGGGATGGCTCACCCCGTTGGTGTGGTGGCCGTTGACCCGGGCGGGCGGCTGGGGCTCGCCCGACCGGCCGTTCAACGGGGCGGGGAGGTCGCCGTGGCGGGGCGAGGAGGCGGCCCAGCCCACGGCCGGGTCGGACTGCCAGCGCGCCGCCGCCGCGCGGGCGGCGGGTCCGTCGCCGGGGTGGGGCCAGCCGGCCGCCGGGGGCGCCCAGCCACCGCCGGTGCGGCCCGGGTCGTCCTGCTGACCCGTCCCGTCGCCCTGATCTCCCGGGGTGGCGGCACCGGGTTGCCCTGCTTCACTCACCGCGCGCTCCTTGGTCGCCCCCGCTGAGGCTACCGTGTGGTGAGAGTGGCGATAAGTTACCGCGGCGGGCCAATTCCGCGACGAGCCGTCAAGGTCGACCGGTTCGGGGTAAAAGTGCCGGCTCGGACGAAGAACTCGGAGGTTCCCATGACCGCTGTGGGGAACGGCGCACAAACGGCCGGACGGCCCACCCGCCTGCCCCGGTCGGCACGCCGCAAGCAGCTGCTCGCCGCGGCGCAGGAGGTGTTCGTCGCGCAGGGCTACCACGCTGCGGCGATGGACGACATCGCCGAGCGGGCCGGGGTCTCCAAGCCGGTGCTCTACCAACACTTCCCGGGCAAGATGGAGCTCTACCTGGCGCTGCTCGACACGCACTGCGACGCGATCGTGGCGAAGGTCCAGGACGCGATGCGGGGCACCAGCGACAACAAGGAGCGGGTCAGCGCCTCGGTCCGCGCGTACTTCGACTTCGTCGACCACGAGAGCGAGGCGTTCCGCCTGGTCTTCGAATCCGACCTGCGCAACGACCCGGCGGTACGGCAGCGCGTGGAGCGGGTCGAGCAGGGCTGCATCGCGGCGATCACCGACACGATCATCTCGGACACCGGGGTCAGCCGCTCCCACGCCGAGCTGCTCGCCTCCGGGCTGGTGGGCGCGGCGGAGACCGCCGCCCAGTTCTGGCTGGCCAGTGGCCGGCAGGTGCCGAAGGCGGAGGCCGAGGCGCTGGTCGCGGCGCTCTCCTGGCGCGGGATCGCCAGCTTCCCCCTGCAAGGTGAGTCAGCCTGACCGTCCCGGCCGAGATCGGATAGCCTTCCCACGGCGGCTCTTTCGCCCCAGTTGAGGAGGCACAGTGGAGGTCAAGATCGGCGTGCAGTACGCGCCGCGCGAGCTGGTTCTGGAGAGCGCGCAGTCGCCGGCCGAGATCGAGCAGATCGTGACCGACGCCTTCGCCAACGACAGCGGCACGCTGTCCCTGACCGACGAGAAGGGCCGGCGCGTGATCGTGCCGGTCGGCAAGGTCGCCTACGTCGAGATCGCCGAGGCGTCCCCGCGGGCGGTCGGGTTCACCGTCCGCTGATCGTCACGGGCCGGGGGCGGGTGAGGTCCGATCCGCCCGCCCCGGCACCGGCCGGTCGTGTGATCAGTTGTTGAGGCCGGCGGCGGCCATGCGGGCGGTGTGCGCGGCGGTCAGCTGACGGAACAACGCCGACGCGTCCACCCGGCCCCCCTGCGCGATCAGCGCGGTGAGCGCCCCCCGGTCGGCCGCGGCGACCCGCCCGGCCTGGGAGAGCGCCTCGCCGACGAGCCGGCGCGCCCACATCGAGAGCCGGTCCGCCACGCGCGGGTCCGCCTCCACCGCCACTCGGATCTCGGCGGCGGCGAACTCGGCGTACCGCGACTCGTGCAGCACGTCGAGCACCAGCTCCCGGTCCGGCCCGTCGAGCGCCACGGCGATCTCCCGGATGAAGTCGTCGGTGATCGCGTCACCGACGTACGCCTTGGTCACCGCCTCCGCCCAGTCCCGCGGCTCGGTCGAGTCGTGGTACGCCTGCAACGCCGTCACGTACGGCGCCATGGCCTCCTCCGGCGCCACACCCAGCGCGCCGAGCCGGTCGGCGAGCCGCCGGTAGTTGGCGATCTCGGCGGCCGCCATCTCGCCCAGCGCGGCGCGCCGTCGCAGGTCGGGGGCGAGTCGGGCGTCGCCGGCCATCCGTTCGAAGGCGAGCAGCTCGCCGAGCGCGACCAGGCCGAGCAGGTCGGTGACGGCGGAACCGGGGGTGGTCGGCACGGACACGAGCGGAGATTACCGCCCACGGCACCCGCGCGGGGGCCTTGATCGGGTCCGGTTCCGGCCGCGGCGCGAGGTCCGTCCCGACGGTTCCCGCCCGGAACCGCACCCGGATCGCCGATCCGACCGGCGTGCCCGGTCACACCGACCGTCCCGTCGGGGAAGCGGAGCGAAAACGGAATCGGGACGACCCCCTGCTGGTTCAGGTAGTATGGAGCAGTTGCCGTGGGCGCCGATCTGATTCGACGTCAAGCCCGCGGCGCGCGCGTGCGGCCCGGTCCGGCTCGGCGATCCGCCCCCGACCGTGTGGCCCGCGCCATACCAGACGCGCCCTGCGGACACGACGGGGCGCACCACGAGAGGGCACCCCCACATCCACATGAGCGAATTGACGCAGGAAAGCACGGGAGGCCAGGAGTTGGCCCCCACCGCTCCGGTACGACCGGAGGCACCGACCTTCGCCGAACTCGGCGCGCGTCAGGAGACCGTCGACGCGCTGGCCGCCGCCGGCATCACCCGCGCCTTCGCGATCCAGGAGTACGCGCTCCCGATCGCGCTGCGCGGCACCGACCTCATCGGCCAGGCGCCGACCGGCACCGGCAAGACCCTCGGCTTCGGCGTACCGCTGCTGGAGCGGGTCTTCGCGCCGTCCGAGGGCAGCGACGGCGTGCCCCAGGCACTCGTCGTCGTCCCCACCCGCGAGCTCGGCATCCAGGTCGCCAAGGACCTGGCGGCTGCCGGGCGCACCCGGGGCGTCCGGGTGCTGCCGATCTACGGCGGGGTGGCGTACGAGCCGCAGATCGAGGCGCTGCGCAAGGGCGTGGAGATCCTGGTCGGCACGCCGGGCCGGCTGATGGACCTGCAGAAGCAGAAGCACCTACGGCTCGACCGGGTGCGCGCGCTGGTCCTCGACGAGGCCGACCGGATGCTCGACCTGGGCTTCCTGGAGGACGTCGAGAAGATCCTCGCGATGCTGCCGGAGGACCGGCAGACCATGCTGTTCTCGGCGACCATGCCGGACCCGATCGTCACCCTCTCCCGGCGGTTCCTGCGCCACCCGGTGACGATCCACGCCGGGCACACCGCCGAGACCGGTCCCTCGCCGCAGACGGAGCAGTTGGCGTACCGCACCCACTCGATGAACAAGATCGAGATTGTGGCGCGCATCCTCCAGGCGGAGGGCCGTGGCCTCACCATGATCTTCACGCGGACCAAGCGGGCCGCCGACCGGGTCGCCGAGGACCTCGACTTCCGCGGCTTCGCGGTGGCCGCCGTGCACGGCGACCTCGGGCAGGGCGCGCGCGAGCGGGCGCTCCGGGCGTTCCGCGCCGGCAAGATCGACACGCTGGTCGCCACGGACGTGGCGGCGCGCGGCATCGACGTCACCGGCGTCACGCACGTCATCAACTACGACTGCCCGGAGGACCAGGACACGTACACGCACCGGATCGGCCGCACCGGCCGGGCCGGGGCGAGCGGCGTCGCGGTGACCTTCGTCGACTGGGACGACATGCCCCGCTGGCGGATCATCGACAAGACGCTCGGCCTGGAGATGCCGGAGCCGCCGGAGACCTACCACACCTCTCCGCACCTCTACACCGACCTGCACATCTCCCGCGACGTCAGCGGCACCCTCCCGAGCGCCGAGCGCACCCGGGCCGGGCTCTCCGCCGAGGTCGAGGAGGACCTCGGCGGCGGCCGGTCCCGTCGCGGTGAGGGCGGCCGCAGCCGCCGGGGCGGCGGTCGGGGCGAGAGCCGCCGGGGCCGCGCCGGTTCGTCGTCGGCCGACACGCCGGACTCCACCTCTCCCGTGGCCGTCGACGACGACACCGCCGCCGGGGAGGGCGCCCGCACCCCGCGCCGCCGGCGTCGCCGCCGGGCCGGCGAGGTGGTCGCGGCCGAGGCGACCGCGGTGATCGCCGAGGGCGGCACCAGCGAGCCGGCCACGGCCGGTGCCGGGGAGGCCGACGAGGCGTCGTCGAAGCCGCGTCGCCGTCGGCGTCGCCGTGGTGGCGGTTCCGGCTCGGGTACGCCGGCCGAAGCCACCGCCGACTGACCAGAAGCACCGGAGAGTCCCCCGCCCGACCCAGGGCCGGGGGACTCTCCGTCTCCCCACCCCCCACCCCACGCTCTTGTCGATCATGCAGTTGTGGTGCCTCACAGAAGCCACGAAGCGGTTTTTTCCCGGCACCAGAACTGCATGATCGCCGAGCAGTGGGGGTGGGCGCGGGTGGGCGGGTGGGTGGGCGGGTGGGTGGGCGGGTGGGGTGGGACGAGCGGGAGGATGGGGAGATGCCGGAGAATCTGGACGCCGCGCTGGACGAGGTGCGAGGGCTGCTGCTCGATCCCGCGTTGACCCGGGCGGTGGCCGCCGGGCGCCGACGGGGACAACGCCCCTCGGTGGTCCGGGCCGAGCTGCGGCCGGTGGCCCTCAAGGCCGGGCCACGGTTGCAGATCTCCACGTCGGACGGCGCCCGCCCGTACACCCGCAACGTCGCCCCCGGCACCGAGGCGGACGCGGCGGTCCGGGCCCTGCTGGCCGAGCCCTTCGGCAACTGGCACGTGGAGACGGCCGACCGGACCCTCCAGTTGCGGGTGACCAAATCCGGTGAGGCGCAGGTGCACCGTGCCGCCGCGACCCGGCCGGCCCCGGTCGCCGGCGGGCACGACCGGGAGAAGGAGTACCTGCTCGACCCCGGCGACCCGATCTTCGCGGAGATCGGCGGCTCGGCGGCGAAGCGCCGGCAGGTCGACGCGTTCCTCCGGGCGCTGGCCGCGACCCTGCCCGACGACCTGACGGGTCCCCTGCGGGTGGTGGACCTGGGCTGCGGCAACGCGTACCTGACCTTCGCCGCGTACCGCTACCTGTCCCAGCGGGGGCTCGACGTCGAACTGGTCGGGGTGGACGTACGCGAGGATCAGCGGCAGCGCAACACCGAACTGGCGCAGCGGCTGGGCTGGAGTGACCGGGTACGTTTCGTGGCCGGCACGATCACCGACGCCGTCGTCGAGCCCGCGCCCGACCTGGTGCTCGCCCTGCACGCCTGCGACACGGCCACCGACGAGGCGCTGGCCCGGGCGGTGCGGTGGGACGCCAGCTGGGTGCTCGCCGCGCCGTGCTGCCACCACGACCTGGCCGCCCAGCTGCGCAGCCGACCCGCCCCCGGCCCGTACGAGCTGCTGACGCGGCAGGGCATCCTGCGCGAGCGCTTCGCGGACGTGCTGACCGACTCGCTGCGGGCCGCGCTGCTGCGGCTGCACGGCTACCGCACCGAGGTGGTCGAGTTCGTCGACTCCCGGCACACCCCGCGCAACCTGCTGATCCGGGCCCGCCGCACGGGCGGTGGGTCGACGCGGGAGCAGCGCCGCGACTACCGGGAGTTGGTCGACCAGTGGCAGGTCACACCACGGCTGGAGACCCTGCTCCCACCCACCCGGTCCGCTGTGGACTGAGCGGGCGACCGAAGCTCACCACAGGCGGTCGCCGGCACCCCGGTCGCGGCCGGCCGGCGTTCGGCCGTGGCGCGGTCCTGCGTCGGCACCCGGACACCGTCCTGCGGGACGGTCGGGAACGGCACGACCTTGCCGGCGCTCCCGGCGTCGCCGCCCGCGGTGAACGCGTTCCACCAGATGTCCACCAGCAGGCGCTTGACCTCGGACTGACCGCGCCGGGCTGGTACGGCAGCGGGCGACTCGGCTCGACCATGGCGCTCCTCGGCGGTGCGGCGGTGGTGGGCGGTGCCGGGACGGGCACCGAGCTTGGTTGAGCGACGACAATCATCACGCCGTCGATCCGGCTCGTCACGATGCTGCGTGGAAATTGGTCCCGTTCATGGGACAGTTTGTGCGGTCAGTCAATTGTTTCCGGGCCGTCTGGTACTACGCTCAGGTGCGAGATCGTCCCGGTGTTCCGGTCGGGAGGGATGAGCCGCAGGGATGGGTTCCGCAGAGGTTTCGCCACAGATGGCGTTCGCACGGTTCGTGCGCCGGGCCATCGACGACGCTCGGGACGAGCGGGGCTGGACCGTCACCGACCTGGCCGCGCACACCGGCGTCGGCCGTTCGACCGTCTTCCGCTGGCTGGCCGGTGACTGGCAGGACTACCCCGAACTCGCCAAGGTCCGCGGCTTCTGTGCCGCGCTCGACCTGCCGGTCGCGGCGGCGTTCCGCGCCCTCGGCCTGCCCGACGCCGGTCCGGCACCGCGCCGCCGCACCGACGACGGCCCGGTCGAGGCCGACGTCCGGGTGATCCTGGACCGGCTCGCCGACCCGACCGTCCCGGCCGAGGAGAAGCACCACATCCGCGACCTGCTCCGCTACCTCGCCCGCCGCCCCATCCGGCGGGCCGGCTGACGCCCGACCCGGCCACCGGCCGCGAGGACGACCAGGCCGCCGACGCGCCGACCGAGCCGGCGCGCGGCCCGACCCGTCAGGACACCGTGACGGTGAACTCCGCGGTCCGCACCACGCCGGCCACCTGGAAGTCGAGGTAGAGCCGGTAACGGCCCGGGCCGGGCACGGTCAGCCAGAATCGCACCGCCCCGTCCACCAACGCCGGTTCGGGGTGCACGTGCAGGTAGCCGAGGTCCCCCTCGCGCAGCGCCACCAGGTGCCCGTACGCGCCGAGGTAGCGCTCCAGCGTCGGCGCGGCCCCGTCGGCGGTGATCCGGAAGGTCAGCGGCACGTTCACGCCGACCTGCGGGGTGCCCTGGTGGTCGACGGTGAACCCGTCGACGGCGGCGGTGCCGGCGGGGGCGGGCAGCGACCTTGGCTCGTACCGGCCGGGCGCGACGAGGTCGACGCCGAGGGTCAACGCCGTCTGGGTGCCGTCGTCGGCGACGGTGGTGAAGTCGGCGTACGCCCGCCAGGTGCCCGGCTGCGGCAGCGTCAGCGGCACCGACCAGGTGCCGTCGGGCGCCATCGTCGGGTGCAGGTGCTGGAAGCCGCTCAGGTCCCGGCGGACGACGATCAGGTGCATCGGCTTGTCGTGCACGATGGCGAAGCGGGTGACCGCCCGGCGCTGCGCGTCGCGGATCTGGAACCGGAGTGAGCCGGCGCGGCCGGGGGTGAACGCGCTGCCCAGCGGGGTCAGCGTGTAGCCGGCCGAGGTGACGGAGAGACCACCCACGTCGGTGGTCGCCTGGTCCGCGACGGCGCCGTGGTCGTGGGCGCCGGTGCCCGGCGGGTGCGTGTGGTCGGTGGCGGTCTCCAGGCCCACGGCCGTGACGGGACCGCCCCCGGCGCCCGTCCGGCCGAGACCGAAGCCGAGCAGCACGGCGAGGACCAGGCCGCCGACGATCAGGGCGAGCCGCACGGTGGCGCGGTCGGGCGCGACGGGGTGCTGGTCAGGCACCGTGCGGGTGACGCCCTCCTCGTCCATGGCGCCCACCGTACCGCCGCGGTGGTCGGCGCCTGCCGGCTGTCGCGGCGGCGTGGCGACGGTCGCAATCCCCACGGCCCGGGAACTTCTCGCA
This sequence comes from Micromonospora krabiensis, assembly GCF_900091425.1. GTDB lineage: Bacteria > Actinomycetota > Actinomycetes > Mycobacteriales > Micromonosporaceae > Micromonospora > Micromonospora krabiensis. The sequence continues at coordinate 5,459,902 of NZ_LT598496.1, read as the reverse complement.
CCCCGCCGGCGACGGACCGGCACGACACTCAGCCGGCAACCGCCAGGGCGAGCGGCAGCACGTCCGGCGCGCCGGCCTGGCGCAGCGCCCGGGCGAGGAGCGTCATGGTCCACCCCGAGTCGACCAGGTCGTCCACCAGCAGCACCGGCCCGTCCAGCCCGGCGAGCACGGCGGCCAGGTCGGGCGGCACGGTGAAGGCGTCGTGCAGCGCGCGTACGCGTTGGGCGCTGTTGCCCCCCGCCGCGCCGCCACCGGTGCCCGGCGGGAGTTGGCCGAGCAGCGGCAGCCGGCCCACCGTGGCGATCCGCTCGGCGAGGGACCGGACCAGGTGGGGTCGCCGGAGCGAGCCGGCCGCGACCACCGCCACCGGACGGCGGGGCCACGGGTCGTCGCCGTGCGCCCAGGCCTTCAGCACCTCGACCACCGCGCCGGCCACGTCGTCGGGCACCGCGCCGTCGGCGGCCTCCGGGCCGACCAGGCCGCGCAGCCGCCCACCCCAGCCCAGGTCGGAGAGGCGACCCACGGCCCGGCCCGGCAACGCCTGCTCCGCGGGGGCGATCCGCCCCTTCAGGGGTACGCCGACCGCCTCCAGCCCGGTGGGCCAGAGCTTCTTCGGCGGGATCTCGACGCCCGGCCGACCCAGGAACGTCTGCGCGGCGGCCAGGGCCGGACCGGACACGTCGGCGTCGAAGAGCGGCCCGGCACACCGGTCGCACCGCCCGCAGTCGGCCGCCCCGGCGTCGTCCAGGCACTCCCGCAGGTAGCGCATCCGGCAGCCGGGCGTGGTCGCGTACTCCCGCATGGCCTGCTGCTCGGCGGTGCGCGCGGCGGCGACGCGGCGCAACCGGGCCTCGTCGTAGGTCCACGGCTCGCCGGTGGCGAGCCAGCCGCCGCGCACCCGGCGGACCGCGCCGTTCACGTCGAGCACCTTGAGCATCAGCTCCAGGCGGGCCCGGCGCAGGTCGACGAGGGGTTCCAGGGCCTGCGTGGAGAGCGGCCGGTCGGTGTGCAGGGCGGCCAGCACGGCGCGCACCTGCTCCTCGGGCGGGAACGCGAGCGAGGCGAAGTAGCGCCAGATCGCCGCGTCCTCGGCGCCGGGCAGGAGCAGCACCTCGGCGTGCTCGACGGCCCGGCCCGCGCGGCCGACCTGCTGGTAGTAGGCGATCGGCGAGGGCGGCGCCCCGAGGTGCACCACGAAGCCGAGGTCGGGCTTGTCGAAGCCCATTCCCAGCGCGCTCGTGGCGACCAGCGCCTTGATCTTGTTGTCCAGCAGGTCCTGCTCGGCGGCCCGCCGGTCGGCGTCCTCCACCTGCCCCGTGTAGGAGGCCACCGCGTAGCCACGGGAGCGGAGGAATTCGGCGGTCTCGCCCGCCGCGGCGACCGTCAACGTGTAGACGATGCCCGAGCCGGGCAGCCGGTCGAGGTGATCGGCGAGCCAGGCCAGCCGGTGCGCCGGGCTGGGCAGGTCGAGCACGCCGAGCCGCAACGACTCGCGGTCGAGCGTGCCGCGCAGCACCAGGGCGTCGCTGCCGTCACCCGTGCTGAGCTGCTCGGCGACGTCGGTGGTGACCCGGGCGTTGGCCGTCGCGGTGGTGGCCAGCACCGGCGTGCCGGTCGGCAGGTTGCCGAGGAAGGTGCGCAGGCGGCGGTAGTCGGGCCGGAAGTCGTGCCCCCAGTCGGAGACGCAGTGAGCCTCGTCCACCACCAGCAGGCCGGTCGTCGCGGCCAGCTTCGGCAGCACCCCGTCGCGGAAGTCGGGATTGTTCAGCCGCTCGGGGCTGATCAGCAGCACGTCGACCCCACCGGCGTGGATCTCCGCGGTGATCTCGTCCCACTCGTCCAGGTTGGCAGAGTTGATCGTGCGGGCCCGGATCCCGGCCCGCGCCGCCGAATCCACCTGGTTGCGCATCAGCGCGAGCAGCGGCGACACGATCACGGTGGGCCCGACGGAGTTGCCCTCCCCAGGCCCGCCCGCCGCGGTGCCCGCTCCGGTGCCGTCAGCGCCGGGCTCGGCGGCGCGGTCCCGCTCCCGCAGCAGTGCGGTGGCGACGAAGTAGACCGCCGACTTGCCCCATCCGGTGCGCTGCACGCAGAGCACCCGGCGCCGGTCGACCACGAGCGCCTCGATCGCCCGCCACTGGTCCTCACGCAGCCGGGCGTGCTCGCCGGCCAACCGCCGGAGCACCGCCTCGGCCCGCTCCCGTACCGCCGCCCGATCCTGACCCATCCGGCATTTCTACCAGCCCCGGCCGACATCGCCCGCCGCAAGCGCGCCGGGGCCCGGCCGGCGACGAGCCGGAGGCCGGTCGGCCCGGGCCCGGGCGCGAGGCCGGGGGCCGGCGCCGACGCGGGCCCTACGCCGGCGAGGGGCCGAGCGGGGCCGGCGCCAGACCGGGCCCTGCGCCGGCGAGGGGCCGAGCCGGGCCGGGGCCGGCGCGGGTCAGCGGCCGAGCACGGAGCCGCCGTTGACTCCCAGCACCTGACCGGTGACGTAGCCCGCCGCCGGGCTCGCCAGGTAGCGCACCGCCTCGGCGATGTCGGCCGGTACGCCGGCCCGCCCGACCAGGGTGGCCGCGACCCGCTGCGCGTGCCCCTCCGGGGTCATCCGGTCGCCGAAGAACTCGGTCTCGGCGACGTAGCCGGGGCTGACCACGTTGACCGTGATCTTGTCCGGTCCGAGCTGTGCGGCGAGGTCGTACGCCCAGCCGTGCAGGGCCGCCTTCGCCGCCGAGTACGGCCCGGCACCGCCGCGCTGGGCGGCGATGGAGCTGACCAGGATCACCCGGCCGCCGGGGCGACGCAGGGACGGACGCAGCGCCTCGGTGAGCAGCACGGCGGTGAGTACGTTGGCGTCGAGGTTGGACCGCCAGAACGCGGCGGTGCCGGCCAGCGAGCCGGTGTCACCGGCGAGGTAGCCCCCGGCGTTGTTCACCACGACGTCGACCGTGCGACCGTCGAGCGCCGCCAGTACGCGGTCCAGCTGCTCCGGGTCGGTCAGGTCCGCGGTGACCGGGGTGACCGCGTCCGGCCGGCCGCACTCTTCGCCGATCCGCGTCGCGGCGGCGTCGAGCACGTCGGCCCGCCGCCCGACGACGAGCACGTCGTACCCGTCTGCGGCGAGCGTGCCGGCGATCGCCGCGCCGATCCCGGTCCCGCCTCCGCTGACCACCGCAATTCGCGAGTCCACCATGTCGTCCTCCCCGTACGTACGCGAAACACCCCGTCGATCATGAAGTTGTCGCCCGCCGACGCGGTGCGTCGTGACAATAACTTCATGATCGACGGGGTGGGGGACGGGCGGTCAGCGGGGTGGGCGCAGGGCGCGGCGGAGTGGGGTCAGCCGGGAGGTGAGGCTGGCCAGACCGCCGGGGAAGAAGTACACGGCCAGGATGAAGATGGTGCCGAGCACGAAGAGCGGCTGGGACAGCGGCCGGCTCAGGACAGCGGGCAGGGCGTCCACCGCGTCGGAGGTGCCGAACGCGGTGAGCCGGTGGTCCAGGTACATGTAGAGGACACCGCCGATCACCGGGCCCCACCGGGTGCCCGGCCCGCCGAGCACCACCATGACCAGCAGCGACAGGGTCAGCTCGGACGAGGTGATGTGCGGCGACGCGCCGCCGACGATCAGGCAGTAGACCACTCCGCCGGCCGCCGCGAGCGCGCCCGCGAGGGTGAACGCCACCAGCTTGTAGCGGTACGGGTCGAGCCCGAGCACACCGATCCGCCGCTCGTCATCGCGCAGCCCGGCCAGCACCCGCCCGGTCGGCGAGCCGGCGACCCGATGCACGACGAGGACCACCAGCGCCAGGTACGCCAGCGCCAACCAGTACAGGTTGACCGTGTTGGCGACCCCGACCAGACCGGCGGGCAGGTTCGTCACGTCCAGCGGGAGGCCCTCCTCGCCACCGGTGAAGCCCCCGAAGTCCCGGGCCACCAGGATCGCGCCGACCTGCGCGAACGCCAGCGTGACCATGGCGAAGGCGATGCCGACCGTACGCAGCGCCACCGCGCCGAGCAGCGCGGCCAGGATCGTCCCGCCGCAGACGGTGAACAACGCGGCCTGCCACAGCGGTAGCCCCGCCTTGGTGACCAGGATGTCGGTGCCGTACACGCCGGCCGCGAAGTAGAGGGCGTGCCCGAAGGAGAGCATCCCGGTGCGCCCGAAGAGCAGGTCGTAGCCGGCGGCGAGACCACCGAAGACCAGGCAGACGGCGAGCAGTTGCAGGGTGCCGGGCGAGTTGAGCGGCCCCTCGAAGATTCCGGGCAGCTCCACCGTCGAGTACGGCAGGATCGCCGCGACCAGCAGCGCGACCAGCGGCAGGAACGGCCGTACGCGCTGCCACCGGCCCGGCGACGGCGTCAGCTCGGCGGGCACCGCGGCCGGGGGCGCCGGAACCTCGGGGCTCTTGACCTCGGTCATGCCGTTGCCACCTTTCCGGCGATGCCCTGCGGGCGCAGCAGCAGCACCACGGCCAGCAGGCCGACGACGCAGACGTCGCCGAGGCCGGACGGACCGTAGTAGTTGACGAACTGTTGCAGCAGCCCGACCGCGACCGCCGCGTACGCCGAGCCGACCACCGAGCCCATTCCGCCGATCACCACCACGATGAACGCGAAGATGAGCAGTGATCCGCCCTGCCCGGGTGAGACGGTGCCGAAGTAGACACCGCCGAGCGCCCCGGCCAGCGCGGCGGCGGCCCCGCCGATCGCGAAGACCAGCGTGAACGCCTTGCGAACGTCGATGCCGAGCGCGGTCACCATCTCCCGGTTCTCCACGCCGGCCCGGATCACCAGGCCGTAGCGGGTCCAGCGGAGGAAGGCGAGCAGCGCGCCGAGCACCACCGCCGCGGCGATGATCAGCAGCAGGCCGCCGTTGGGCACCTGCGCCCCGAGGATGCCGGTCACCTCCCGGGTCCAGTCGGGGCGCGGGAAGGGCCGGGCGTCGGCGCCCCAGGTGGCCTGGAGCAGGGCCACCCCGGCCAGCGACAGGCCGACGGTGACCAGCACCTGCTCGATGGTGCGCGAGTAGAGCGGGCGGATCAGCACCAGCTCGACGAGCACCGCGACGAGGGTGCCGGCGGCCACGCCGAAGGCGACCGCGACCACGAAGCCGAAGCCGTCCGCCCCGGCGCCGGGCAGGTTGCCCGCCGCCCACCAGGTCGCGTACGCGCCCACGCCGAGGAACAGCCCGTGCGCGAAGTTGAGGACGTCGGCCAGGCCGAACACGAGGGAGAGCCCGGAGGCGACCAGGAAGTACAGCGCCGCCAGGCCCAGGCCGGTCAGCGCCAACAGGATGATGGTGCCCATCAGTTCGCGTCCTTCCCCGCGGCGGCCCGGTCACCCGACGCGCCCGACGCGGCCGGGCTGTCGGACGCGTCCCGCGCCGGCGTGGGCGGGTGGTGGGCGTCGCCGGTGCCGACGCCCAGCAGGGACTTCGTGAGCGCCGTCTCCAGCAGCAACTCCTGCGCGTCGCCGGTCCAGGCCACCTGGCCGGCCGCCAGCACCACCGCGTCGCGGGCGAGCCGCCGCACCACGGCCAGGTTCTGCTCGACCAGCAGCACCGGCACGGATTCGGCCACCCGCTCCAGCACCTCGGTCACCTCGGTCACCACCTTCGGCGCCAACCCCTTGGTCGGCTCGTCGATCAGCAGCAGCCGGTTGTCGTTGAGCAGCACCCGCCCGATCGCGAGCATCTGCTGCTGCCCGCCGGAGAGCGAGCCGGCCCGTTGCCGTCCGCGCCGGTCCAGCTCCGGGAAGAGCGCATACACCTTGTCGTACGCCGGGGCGGTGCCCCGCCGTTCCGACAGCCGCAGGTTCTCGGCGACGGTGAGCCCGGCGAAGACGCAGCGGTCCTCCGGCACGTAGCCGAGCCCGCCGCGGACCAGCCGGTACGTGGGCCGGGCGAGCAGGCTCTGCGCGCCCATCCGGATCGTGCCGCGCACCTCCCCGTTGCGGGGCGTGAGCCCGACGATCGCGCGCAGCGTCGTGGTCTTGCCGACGCCGTTGCGGCCGAGCAGCACGGTCACGCCGGTCGGGGCGACCGTGAACGACACCCCCTGGAGGATGTGCAGCCCGGCGATCCGGACCGACAGGTTCTCCACACTCAGTACGGGTTCCATCAGAGCGACTCCCCCAGGTATGCCTCCTGGACGGTGGCGTTGGCCATCACCGTCTCCGGGGTGTCGCAGGCGAGCAGCGCGCCGTGGTGCATCACGGCGATCCGGTCGGCCAACTCCAGGATCACGTCCATGTGGTGTTCCACCATGAGCACCGACCGTCCGCTGTCCCCGGTCAGCGAGCGGATCACCGCGACCAACTCCGGTACGTCCTCGGCGCTGACCCCGGCCATCGGCTCGTCCAGCAGCATCACCCGCGGCTCACCGGCGAGCAGCAGGGCGATCTCCAACTTGCGCTTCTCGCCGTGGGCGAGGGTGCCGGCGAGCGCCGTACCCCGGTGGGCGAGGCCGACCCGGTCGAGCGCCGCGTCGGCGGCGGCGGCCACCTCCCGGTCGGCCGCCGCCCGCCGCCACAGCTTCATCGAGCCCCCGCGGTGCGCCTGTACGGCGAGCCGCACGTTCTCCCGCACGCTGAGCGAGCCGAAGACCGAGGACGCCTGGAAGGTACGGCCGAGCCCCAGCCGGGCCCGCCGGTGCGGCGGGAGGTCCGTGATGTCCTGCCCGTCGAGGGTGATCCGACCTTCCGTGGCCCGGCGCAGGCCGGTGATCAGGTTGAACAGTGAGGTCTTGCCGGCGCCGTTCGGCCCGATCACGCCGAGGAACTCCCCGGGCGCCAGGTCGAGGTAGACGCTGTCGACGATGGCGACCTCACCGATCCGCCAGGTCAGACCGCGGGTGGCGAGCATCCGGTCAGCCCTTCATCGCCACGACCGGCGGCGCGGCCTCGTCACCGGTCAGGGTCTTCTGGGCGGTGGCGGTGAACGTGGTGCCGCTGCCGGTCAGCTTGGCCTGGTACATCGGCTGGAGCAGCGCGTGGTCCTCGGCCCGGATGGTCATCGAGCCCTTGACCCCGTCGAAGGTCCACCCCTCCAGGGCCTTGACCATCTTGTCGACGTCGTCGCCGCCCTCCTGCACCGCGCGCACGACCATCTGGGCGGCGGCGAAGCCGTCCGGGTGGAACAGGTCGACGGTACCGACCTTGGCCTTGAGCGCCTTGCTGGCCTCGGTGTCGCTGGCCCCGTCGAAGTAGTGCGACAGGAAGGAGATCTTGCTGCCGGCCGCGCCGAACGTCGGCCAGGACGCGCGGATGTCCAGGCCGGTGACGACCGTGGTCGAGGCGAGGACGCCCTGCTGGTCGAGGGTCTGCCACATGGCCGGGGCGGTGGTGCCGGCCCACGCGACGAACAGCAGGTCCGGCTTGGCGGCCTTGATCTGGCTCGCGAACGGGGTGAACTCCGTCGCGCTGGCCGGCGCCCGGACGCTGCTGACGGTCGCGCCCGCACCGCCGATGACGGCCTTCACGGCGGCCTCGTTGGCGTCACCGAAGGCGCCGTCCTGGGCGAAGACCACGACCTTCTTGCCGGTCGGGTCGCCGATGAACGACTTGGCGGTCACCACGTCCTGGTACGACTGCCGGCCCGAGCGGAACGTGTACTTGTTCGCGCCGGTCACCGCGTCGGTCGCGGCCGGGCCGGAGATGAAGAGCGCCTTGTTCTGCGCCGCGATCGGGGCCACCTGGAGCGCCACGCCGGAGGCGGTGGAACCCGCAATGATCTTGGTGCCCTTGCCGATCAGGTCCTTGGCCGCGGAGACCGCCTTCGCCGGGTCACCGGCGTCGTCGACCTCGGCCACCTCGATGGCCCGGTCGCCGACCTTGTTGGTGCCCTTGGTGGCGAAGTCGAGGCCGGCCTTGAACCCCTCGATGTACTGCTTTCCGTAGCTGGCCAGCGCACCCGACTGCGAGTACACCAGGCCGACCTTGACCGGCGCGGCGCTGTCGCCGCCGCCGGAGGCGGTGTCCTGCGGGCTACCACACGCCGTGGCGGCCAGCGCCGCGGCCATCATCGTGGCGGCGGAGAGGAACACCCGCCGCGTCGTCCGGACCGTCATTGCGACTCCACGTGAGGACTCGGAGGGAGGGAAACTCATTGTCGGCTCACGCTAGAAGTGACGTCACCCACGAGCTATGTGGTCGAAACACACAAGTAACACGTGTGGGGTGGCCCACACTGACAACCCGGCTCTCATACCGGGTCCCGCCCCGCCTCGCGATGGGCGGCGCCGCCCCCTTCGCCGGACCTCATGTGTCGGCCCGGGCCATCGACCACGACCGCACGTACGGACCGCCGGGACCCGGACCGGACGGGATCCAGCGAACTTCGGCCCCCGGGACGGGCCACGTGCCCACCCCGCGAAACTGCAGGATCCTCACCACATCAGGGAAGTAGGGGTCTCAGCTACGCTGCGACACCACACTTCCGGGAAGTTGCGTGAGGCCCGGCGCCCCCGCCGTCCCCGTCGGCGACAGGGACTCAGATCTGGGGCAGGTCGACAGGTGCCGGATAGGCGGCGGGACCGGGCGGCAGGCTCGGAGGCGGGCGGCAGGGCTCGGCGGGCGGGCTCGGCGGGCGGGTAACGGCGCTGGCCCGCCACCCGGTCGGGTGACGGGCCAGCGACCGCGGCGACTCGCCGAGCGCCTTCGGCGAGGGGTGCCGGGACGGACCGGATCAGGCGAGGCCGGCGCGGGCGGCGACGGCGGTGTCCGGCTGGTCGGTGAAGACGCCGTCCAGACCGAGGCGGAAGAAGAGTTCGTACTCGCTGGTGATGTCACCGCGGGCGTTCGGGTCGGCGCCGATGCGGAAGTCCGTCGGCAGGAACTGGTTCTCCACCCGGAAGGTCCACGCGTGCACGATCAGGCCCTCGTGGTGCGCGTCCCGCACCACGGTCGTCGGGGCGAGCAGCTTGCCGGCGGCGTCCCGGGGCACGATCAGGTTCTTGTTGGCGCCGATGCCGTCGGCGTACGCGGCGATCCACCTGAGACCGGCCGGCTTGGCCAGGTCCTGGTAGGTGCGGGCGTCACCGGAGACGGTGAAGTCGTACGGGCGGCCGGTCGCGTCGAGCAGCTGGGCCAGCCGGACGTCGATCATGCGGTTGAGCTTGCGCAGGTTGCCGGTCTCGAAGGACTGGACGATCACCGGGGAGTTCTTCCGGGTCAGGCCGTTGGCCCGGAGCACCTTCACCAGCGGCTCCTCCAGCGGGCGGCCGATGGAGGCGAAGTAGGTCGGGTGCTTGGTCTCGGGGTAGATGCCGATCGTGCGGCCCCGCGCCCGGCCCTCGGTGCGGGCCAGGTCGATGACCTCCTGGAGGGTGGGCACCTCGAACTGGCCGTCGAACGCGGTGTTCGCCACGCGTACCTGCGGCAGCCGCTCCTTGGCCCGCAGGGTCTTCAGCTCCGCCAGGGTGAAGTCCTCGGTGAACCAGCCGGTCACCGGCACACCGTCGATGGTCTTCGTCGCCTTGCGGGCGGTGAACTCCGGGTGCGCGGCCACGTCGGTCGTACCGGAGATCTCGTTCTCGTGCCGGGCGACGAGCACGCCGTCCCGGGTCGACACCAGGTCGGGCTCGATGAAGTCGGCGCCCATCCGGATGGCGAGCCGGTACGCCTCCAGGGTGTGCTCGGGGCGGTAGCCGCTCGCCCCCCGGTGGCCGATCACCAGCGGACGGTCAGCCGCCCGGTGCTTCGCCTGGTCGTTCGACGGCTGGGCGGACGCGGTCATGGTCGGCACGGCCACCGCGGCGGCCAGCAGCCCACCGGCCACGGCGAGGGCGGAAAGGGTACGTCGCAACGCGGTCTCCTGTCGTTCGGAGGAACCGCCTCAGCAGAGCGCCCGCGATTGACGGGAAGTTGGTCGATGCCTGGCCGGCAGGTGAATCTCCGGATCTCCGGTTCACCCACCCCGACGAGGGCGGAAAAGGAAGATTGTCTGGTGCGCCGGTTTCTCCGTCACCCCGTACGGCTGGTGCCGTTCGGGTTCCTGGTGCCGATCCTGCTCGGCACCGGGCTGCTCATGATGCGTCCGGCCACCATCGAGCACCAGCGCGCGCCGTTCGTCACCGCCCTCTTCACCGCGACCTCGGCGGTGTCGGTCACCGGCATGGCCGCCACGGACACACCGAACTACTGGTCGGGGTGGGGGCTGGTCCTCATCACGTTGCTGACCCAGCTGGGCGGCCTGGGCATCCTCACCGCCGCCGCGCTGGTCATCCTCCTGGTCAGCCGACAGCTCGGGCTGCGCAACCGCCTCCTGGTGCAGGCGGAGACCCAGGAGTTCGGCATCGGCGACGTGGGCCGGCTGCTCCGCCGCATCGCCGTCACGGTCTTCGCCTGCGAGGCCGCGATGACCGTGGTGGTGTCGGCCCGGCTCTGGTTGACCTACGACTACTCGCTCGGCCACGCCCTCTGGGCCGGCGTGTTCCACTCCGTGCAGGCGTTCAACAACGGCGGCTTCGCGCTCTACACGGACGGGTTGCTCGCGTTCGCCCGCGACCCCTGGGTGTCGCTGCCCCTCGCGCTGGGGGCGATCATCGGCGGGTTGGGTTTCCCGGCGCTGTTCGAGGCGGTGCGCGAGTGGCGCGAGCCGGTGCGCTGGGCGGTCGCCACCAAGCTGACCATCTGGGGCAGCGTCGTGCTGATCGTGTTCGGTTTCCTGTGGCTGCTCATGACCGAGTGGACGAACCCGCGCACCATCGGCCAGTACGACATGCCGGGCAAGGCTCTCGCGTCGTTCACCCAGATCGCGCTCAGCCGCACCGGCGGGTTCGAGGTGCTGGACATCAGTGCCTTGCGGGAGGAGAGCTATCCCCTGCTCGTGGCGCTCATGTTCATCGGTGGCGGCAGCGCGAGCACCGCCGGCGGGATCAAGGTCTCCACGTTCTTCCTGCTCGCGTTCGTGATCTGGGCCGAACTGCGGGGGGAGCCGGACGTGTCGGTCGGTCATCGCCGGGTCGCCAACGCGAGTCAGCGGCAGGCGCTCACCGTGGCGCTGCTCAGCGTCGCCCTGGTCGCGCTCGGCACCTTCGCGGTGATCCTGCTGACCGAGAACATCGTCTTCTCGCAGGCGCTGTTCGAGGTGACGTCGGCGTTCAGCACCACCGGCCTGACGGTCGGGCTGGTGCAGCGCCTGCCGGAGGGCGGGCAGCTCCTGCTGACCGCCCTCATGTTCATCGGCCGGGTCGGTCCGCTCACGCTCGGGTCGGCGATCGCCCTCAACACGCGGCGCCGGCTGTACCGCCACCCGGAGGAGCAACCCATTGTCGGCTAGGAGCAGCGAGGAGCGCGGGGTGGTGGTGATCGGCCTGGGCCGGTTCGGCAGCCATCTCGCCGGTTCCCTCCTCCGCCTCGGTCACGAGGTGATGGCCGTCGACCGCGACCCGGCGCGGGTCGAGCGCTGGTCGGCACGGCTCGACCGGGTGGTGCAGGCGGACGCGACCGAGGAGGACGCGCTCCGGCAACTCGGCATCACGTCCTTCGGGCGCGCGGTGGTCGCCATCGGCGCCTCGCTGGAGGCGAGCGTGTTCACCGTGCTGGCCCTCGCCGAGCTGGGCCTGCCGCAGATCTGGGCGCGGGCGACCTCCCGACGGCACGCCCGGATCCTCTCCTCCGTCGGGGCACACCACGTCGTCTTTCCCGAGGCCGAGACCGGCGAGCGGGTCGCGCACCTGATCGTCACCCGGATGCTCGACTTCATCGAGTTCGGCGACGACTTCGCGATCGCCAGGGTGCCCGTGCCGGAGACGCTGGCCGGGCGGCCGCTGTCGGAGATCCGGCCGATCGAGCGGTACGGGGTGCGCGTCCTCGGCGCGAAGGTGACCGGCGAGCCCTTCCGATACGCCTCGGACAGCACCGTGCTGCCCCCGGGCAGCACCCTCGTCATCGAGGGCAACATCGATCAGGTGCAGAGGTTCGCCGGGCTCAGCTGACCCCCGGCGACGCCCCCGCCGCACCTACGGTCTGCTCACCGCTTCCCGTGGCCGCCGCCTCCCCCGTGGCCCTTGCCTAGCTTCCCGCTTTTCCCGGGCCACCACCCGGCCCCTTCCCCTTTCCGGGCTTCTCGGGCTTGGCCTTCGGGGCGCTGCCGGCAGCGCCGGGGCCGCCGCGAGGCGTCGTGGCAGTCGTCTTCGCCGGCTTCTTCGGTGCCGGGGCCTTGGTCGTGGCGGCCGGCTTCGGCGCGCTGCCGGCCACCCCGGAGACCTGCACCCCGCAGCTCTCCGCGCCGAGCGTGAACGCGACCGGCAGCGGGTTCGCGCCGGTGTAGTGGCCGGAGAGGGTGATCTTCTCGGCGGCGCCCGGCGCCAGTGCCGGGCGCTCCGCCGGTGGGCGGACGACGACCGTACGTCCCTGCTGCTGCGCGGACGCCGGCGTCGCCCGGGTGACCGTCTGCCCACCCGGGAACGTGAAGGTCATCGCCCAGTCGCGCAGCTCCCGCTGGCCCGTGTTGGTGAGCGTCAGGTCGGCGGCGAACTCCTTGCCGGAGTCGGTGCGCAGCGCGTACGCCACCTGGCAGGGGGCGGGCTTCTCCAACCCCATGCGCGCCTCGGTGGGTTGCTCGGTGCCGCCGCTGGCCGGGGTGCGCCCGGTCACCCCCCAGAGCGCGGCCGTGACGGCGACCAGACCGGCGGCGGCCACCCCGGCCTCGACCCGCCGACGCCGGGCCGACGAGCGCTGGTTGCGGGTACGGGAGAACGGCAGCGCGTCGGTCTCGGCCGACCAGGGCAGGATCGTGGTGCCCGCGTTCGCCAGCGTCCCCGGGTCCACCGGTCCGGCGGCCGGTGACACGGGAATCGCGGCGACCATCCCGGCCGCGTCGGCCAGGACGCGCGTCAGCTCGGCGGTCGAGGGCCGGTCAGCGGGCCGCTTGGCCAGGCAGCGCCGGACGAGGTCGGCCACCTCGCCGGGCAACCCCGGCACGGTGGGCATCGGCTCCGGGTCGTTGTACATGTGGGCGCGCAGCATCTCGGTGGTGGTGCTGGCCTGCCAGGGCAGACGCCCGACGAGCATCCGGTAGAGCAGCAGGCCCACGGCGTACACGTCGGTCGCCGGTGAGACCTGGCCGTTGTCCAGCCGCTCGGGCGCGAGGTACGCGGGAGTACCGAGCAGTTGCCCGTCCGCGTCCTTCTCGCTCTCGCCGACCAGCGCGGAGATGCCGAAGTCGACGACCTTGACCCCGGTCGACGTCAGCATCACGTTGCCCGGGGTGACGTCCCGGTGGACCACGCCGCGGGCGTGCGCGGTGGCCAGCGCCGAGGCGACCTCCGCGCCGATGGTCACCGCGTCACGCCACGCCAACTGCGGCTCCCGCCCCAACCGGCTGCTCAGCGAACCGCCGTCGACCAACTCCATCACGACGTACGGCACGGTCAGCCCGCCCTGCTGGGACTCCCCGTAGTCGTACACGTTGGTGATGTGCGGATGGCAGAGCCGGGCCGCGGACTGCGCCTCGATCCGGATGCGGTGCCGGAAGGCCCGGTCGCTGGCCAGCCGGGACGCGAGGACCTTGACCGCCACCTGGCGGCCCAGCACCTCGTCGTAGCCCCGCCAGACCACGGACATGCCGCCCGCGCCCAGTTGCTCGATCAGCCGATACCGCTCACCGAGCAGTCTCGTGCCGTTCCGGTCCCCACCGTCCATGGTCAGCGTTGTTGCCCGCGACGGCCTCCGCTACACCTCACTGGTCGAAATCGGTCGGGGATGTCACCCGTTCAGGCGGTGGCGAGCAGTTGGTCCACCGGCGCGAAGTCGTCGGTCAGCACCAGCGCGTCGTCGACGAACCCGTCCAGCTCGGCGTCGCTGACCAGGCTCACCTGGGCGTCCACCTCGGCCAGCCGGGCGCGGATCGCGTCCAGCGGCAGCGGCGCGTCGGACGCGACGATCACGAAGTTGGAGCCCTGCTCGCCGACGAGCGCCTCCGGTGGGGCGATGAGCGCGACGTGCGGGAACTCGGCGCCCACCGTGGCCAGCTCGCTGCGGATGAAGCGCAGCGGCGGGTAGTCGATGACGTTCTGCACGTAGACGCCGTTGGGGCGGGTGACGCGCCGAATGTCGGCGGCCATCTCCCGGGTGGCCAGGTGCCAGGGCACCACCAGGTGCCCGAACGCGTCGCCGACCACCAGGTCCCGGCTGTCCGTCGGCTCACCGGCGACCAGCATCCGGGCGTCGCCGGTGACCGCCCGCAGGTCAGGCCCCTGTCGTACGCCCAGCTCCCGCTCGCCCAGCTCGATCAGCCCGCCGTCGATCTCGAAGACCAGGTTGTCGGTGCCGGGCCGGGTCGCGGTCAGGTAGCGGGGCACGGTGAAGCCGCCCCCGCCCAGGTGCAGCGCGTCGAGCCGCTGCCCGGCCGGGGCGACCACGTCGGTCACCGCGCCGAACCACTTCGTGTACGCGTACTCCAGGTGACGGGGGTCGGCGAGGTCCACGTACGAGTGTTGCGCCGAGTTGAGCAACAGGGTCCGGCCGCTCGCGCGGGCCGGGTCGGTGGCCACCCGCGCGCAGTGGTACGCGGTCTCGATGTCGCACGGGTTCGGGGCGACCGTGGTCAGACCGGCTCCGACCAGGCCGAGCACGGCCAGCGCCGCCGGTGCGCGAGCCGGACCGGGCAGCTCGGCGCGTACCTGCCGGCGCAGGTACCAGCCGAGGCCGAGGCCGGTGACACCGAGCGCCACCGCCAGCGCCAGCAGGATCACCGTGCTGGGCAGCGCGGCGACCAGCACGAACCCGGTGAGCAGGGTGGCGGTGATGCCACCGAGCGTGCCGATGCCGGAGAGCCGGCCCACCACCTGGCCGGTGCGGCGCAGGTCGGCGAGCTGCAGCTTGACGACCAGCGGAGTGACCGCCGCGAGCAGCATCGCCGGGACGAAGACGGCCAGCGCCACGAGCAGCAGGATGGCGCTCGCGGCGCCGCCGCGCAGGACCTCACCCGCGTACCGGACGACGGGCAGGGTGATCGCCGTGGCGATGCCGGCCAGGACGAGCGCGGGTGCCAGCAGCGGGCGCGGGTCCCGGCGGTCGGCGAGCCAACCACCGGACCAGGCGCCGTACGCGATCGCGGCCAGCGCGATGCCGATGACCGAGCTGGTGACCTGGAGGGTCACCCCGACGTACGGGCCGACGAGGCGCAGGGCGACCGTCTCCAGGACCAGCACGGCACCGCTGGAGAAGAAGACCAGGAACGCGGCGAGCCCGTTGGGCAGGGCGTGGACGCTCGGCGGCGCGGGCCGCGCCGGCGGGACCGTGACGTCGGACGATGCGATGTTCACCGTCGCGATGGTACGCAGTGATCCTGGGGTGCCGGGTCAGTACATCGAGAGATGAACATGGTTCGTGTGGTCTGCGGCGGGGCTGCCCCCACCGCTGTAGGCGCGCCAGCCGGTGCCGGGGTGCCAGATCTGCCGGTACCAGATCACGTAGAGCACGCCGAGCCGGTTGGCGTTGCGCACATGCCAGGCGGCGAGGCTGTCCCCGTACGACTTGTCGCCGCCGGTCGCCGAGCGGTCCTCGAAGCCGTTGGTGGCGGCGGCGAAGTCGCACGCCCGCCCCTTCGGGTGCTCGCCGTCGCCGCCGCTGCGGTAGCAGGAGACGTGTCGCTTGTAGCCGGCCGCCTGGGTCTGCTGGAGGGCGTTGAGCGTCCGCGGCGTGATGCAGCCGGAGGTGGTGGGGTCGTTCACCGAGCAGCGCTCCGACGGCCAGGAGCCGTCCGCGTTGCGGGGCGCGGGCTTCGCCGAGGTGGAGCTGCCACCGCTGAACCCGCCACTGCCGCCGCCGCTGACCTCGGCGAGCGCCGCCTCGGCCTCCTTCTTCTTCTTCGCGATCACGGCCAGCTGCTTCTGCTGCTCCCGCACCTCACCGTCGATTGCGATCTTGGCCCGCTGTGCCTCCTCGCGCGCCTCGGTGAGGTCACGCAGACGCTTGCCGTCCCGCTGCGCCATCAGGTCGAGGTTGGCGGCCCGCTGCAGGAACGCCTCCGGGGAGGCGCTGTTGAGCAGCATCGACGTGGGGGTGAGTCGGCCCAGTCGGTACGACTGCGCGGCGACCTCGCCCACCTGCACGGTCAGCTCGTTCACCCGCGACTGGAGGGTGGCCATCTCGGCGACCAGCGCGGTCTGCCGGCGCTTCGAGTTGTCCAGCTTCGCCTTCGCCTCGAGGTGCGCCCGGGCGGTGGCCTCCAGCGCGTCACGCAGCTTCTTGGTGCCGCCCTCGTTCGGCTCCGCGTACGCCGGCACCGCGCCCCCGCCGAACAGCAGCGCGACGACGGCGAACAGGGCGATGAGCGGGCCGCGGGCGCGACGCCGACTGGGCATGGTCGTGGGCACGACAGCGTCCTTCCGTCGACCGCCGGCCCCCGTGGTCCTGCGCGGCGGCGGTCCCGCCGGCGCCGGTCGGCGGCCTGCTGGCGGTGACCGCCGGTCACCTTACCGGACCGGAAGCCCTCGGCCAGCCCCGTGAACGTCCGGCACACGGATCGTCGACGCAGCGTGTCGACCCCGTCGCCGTACGCCTCGTGTCAGTCGCCCAGCAGGGTGTCCCGCACCTCGGTCCACACCTGTTCGTTCGCGGCGACCAGCAGGCCGTGGCCCTCGTCGGCCGGGTGGTATTCGCTGCCGTCGAACCGGCGGGCCACCCCGCCGGCGAGGCGGACCAGCAGGGCGCCCGGCGCGTGGTCCCAGGGCAGGGTGCGCCAGAACAGGGCGAACTGCTGACGGCCGGTGAGGATGTCGAGGTACTCGCGGCCGGCGCAGTGCTGCCCGGGGAGCAGTTCACCGATCCGTGACCGGCCCGCGCTCACCCGCTCGCGGGCGGCCGGCGGCAGGAACCGGGTCATGGCGACGCCCCGCAGCTCCTGCGGCGGCGGCGCGCCCTCGGGGAGCCGCACCGGCTGCCCGTCCAGGTACGTCCCGTCGCCGGCCCGCGCCGTGGCGAGCAGCCCGGCCAGCGGGTCGAGCACCCAGGCCGCGGTCGGCTCCCCATCGGTCAGCAGGGCCGCCATCAACGCGAACGGACGCCGGCCGGCGGCGAAGTTGGACGTGCCGTCGACCGGGTCGACGAGCCACACGTCCCCGCCGCCGTCCAGGTGGCGCAGCAGGTCACGGTCGTCCGCGACCGCCTCCTCGCCGACCACCACCGAGTCGGGCCGCAGCTCGCGCAGCCGGGCGGAGATCAGCTCCTCGGCCCGCCGGTCCGCGACGGTGACGATCTCACCGGGTGCCTTCTCGGCGACGTCGGCCGCGTCCAGCTTGCGGAACAGCGGGACCACGACCTCGTCGGCGGCCTTCTGGAGCAGCGTGCCGACGTCGTCGAGCAGGGTGTCGTCAGCCACGCGGCGGCAACTTGACCACGCTGACGAAGAACTCGTCGATCTGCCGGACCACCGAGATGAATCGCTCGAAGTCCACCGGCTTCGTCACGTACGCGTTGGCGTGCAGCTGGTAGCTGCGGAGGATGTCCTCGTCGGCCTGGGAGGTGGTCAGCACCACGACCGGGATCCGGCGGAGCTCCTCGTCCTTCTTGATCTCCTCCAGCACCTCGCGGCCGTCCCGCCGGGGCAGGTTGAGGTCGAGGAGGATCAGGTCCGGGACCACGGCGTCCGCGTACTGCCCCTCGCGGCGCAGGTAGGCCAGCGCCTCGGCGCCGTCGGAGACGACGGTCAGCCGGTTGCGCAGCTTGTGCTCCTCGAACGCCTCCTGCGTCATCAGCACGTCGCCCGGGTCGTCCTCGACCAGCAGGACCTCGATCGGGCTCTTGCCGTCTGCCGGCGCGGTCATCCCACCGTCTCCCTCATGCCACCCGTTCTACCGCCTTCCGGCGCCGCATCAGCGCGGTCCGGCTGGTCTGCCCCGTTCGTCTGCCCCGGCGCGTCGCCGGAAGCCGCCGACGCGGCCGCCTCGGCCTGCTCCGCGGGCTGCTCCGCCGAGGTCGCCGCGTCGGCCTCGACGGCCGCCGCCTCGGCGGCCTGGACGTCCTGCGGCAGCGCGGGGAGGGTGAACCGGATCGCGGTCCCCTCCGGCACGTCGGTGTCCACCCACACCCGGCCGCCGTGGTATTCCACGATCTTCTTCACGATGGCCAGACCGATGCCGGTGCCCGGGTACGCGTCCTTCGAGTGCAGCCGCTGGAAGATGACGAAGATCTTGTCGGCGAACTCCGGCTCGATGCCGATGCCGTTGTCCTGACAGGTGATCTCCCACTCGGCGTCGACGAGCCGGGCCGAGATGTGCACCTTCGGCGGCACGTCCGGGCGACGGAACTTGATCGAGTTGCTGACCAGGTTGGCCAGCAGGTTGGTCAGCAACGGCTCCTCGCCGCGGATCACCGGCAGCGCGGACCAGGTGAGTTCGGCGTCGGCGTACTGTAGGGCCGCCTCGGTCTGGTTCGCGACGTCACCCATCACCTTGTTCAGGTCGACCTCGGTGAAGCCGGCGGTGAGCCGCCCGATGCGGGAGAACGCCAGCAGGTCGTTGATCAGGCGCTGCATCCGCTGCGCGCCGTCGACCGCGAAGGCGATGTACTGGTCGGCCCGCTCGTCCAACTGCCCCGCGTAGCGGCGCTGGAGCAGCTGGCAGAAGCTCGCCACCTTGCGCAGCGGCTCCTGGAGGTCGTGTGACGCGACGTACGCGAACTGCTCCAGGTCGCGGTTGGAGCGGGTGAGCTCCTCGGCCTGCTTCTGGAGCTGGCCGTTGACCCACTCGATGCGCTCCCGCGCCTCGCGCACCTCGGCGAGGTCGGCGGCGATCTTGCGCCGCATCGCCTCCACGTCGTCGGCGAGCCCCATGAACTCCGGGGGGCCGGCGCCGGCGATGGGGTGCTGGTAGTCACCGTCGGCCACCTCCCGCACCTGGCCGGCCAGCGCCGTCACCGGGCGGACGACCATCCGGTCCAGCGACAGCAGCAACACCACACCGGCGATCACGACCACCAGTGCGGCGGCGACCAGCAGCACGACGAGCATGTTGCCGGTCCGCTGGACGTTGCGGGCGTTCTCCTGGCGCGCGGACAGGATCTCGGCCTGCAGGTCGTCCACGGCGGCGCGGACCGCGTCGAACTCCTGCCGGGCCTGGTCGGTGACGAGCGCCTGGCCGGCCGCGGTGCCCCGCTGCTCGGTCGTCGTGATGACCGGCACAGCCACCGCCTGCCGCCACCGCTCGGCGCGCTCCTCGACCTGCCGCAGCTCCGCCTCGACCTGCGGGTAGTCCGCCAGCAGCCGCCGCATCGACGCGACACGGTCGCGCTCCTGGGCGAGCCCGGCCTCGTACGGCGCCAGGTCGTCGCGCTTGCCGCTGACCGCGAAACCCCGGACCGCGGTTTCCTGGTCGAGCAGGGCGTTGAGCAGTTCCTGCGCCTGCACCCGCAGCGGGCCGGTGCGGTTGAGCAGGGCGTCGACGTGGGTGCGGTTGCGCGCCGCCACCGCGGCCTCGGCGGCGGCCAGCCCGATCAGCAACACGCCGGCGACGGCCAGCAGTGCGACGACCCGCTGGCGCAGACTCCACCCGCGGACTCCAGCGCTCACCGGCCACCGCCCCGACTGACCAGGAGCATGGCGACGTCGTCGGCGAGCGGGCCGCCGTTGAGCTGCTCGGCACGGCCGACCAGCCAGGCCGGCAGCTCGGACAGGGAGACCGCCCGGCTGGCCGGCTCGCCCAGCAGTTGGCTGAGCCCGGGAACGTCGAGGCGCTCGTCGCCGGCGCCCACCCGCCCCTCGATCAGACCGTCGGTGTACATCAGCAGGGACCAGTCATCGGTGTCGAACTCCAGGTCGTAGGCGACCGGCGGACGGGGCCGGACGCCGAGCAGCAGGCCACCGGGCGCCGGCACCGGCACGACACCGCCGCCGGAGAGCAGCAGCGGCGGCGGGTGGCCGGCCAGGCGTACCGTCGCCCGGTTGGCGACCAGATCCAACCGGATGGTCGCCACGGTCGCGAAGATCTCCTGGAGCCGGCGCTCGCTCATGAGCACCTGCTCCAGTGCGAGCAGCACCTCGTCGTCGGGCACGCCGGCGAGCACCAGGGCGCGCCAGGCGACCCGCAGCTCGACGCCGAGCGCGGCCTCGTCCACGCCGTGCCCGCAGACGTCGCCGACGATCAGGTCGACGCGGTCGGGGCGGGTCTGCACCACGTCGTAGAAGTCACCGCCGATCAGCGCGGCGTGCCGGCCGGGCCGGTAGAAGGTGTGGACGGCGACCGTGTCGGTCGACATCAGCGGCTGCGGCAACAGGCCGCGTTCCAGGCGGGCCGACTCGGCCTGGCGCAGCTCGACCTCGCGCAGCCGGCGGGCGTTCTCGTCGGCGCGCTTGCGCTCGACCGCGTAGCGCAGCGCCCGGGTCAGCAGAACACCGTCGACCTGCCCCTTGACCAGGTAGTCCTGGGCGCCCTCGGCCACCGCCACGATGCCCAGGTGCTCGTCGGTGCGCCCGGTGAGGACGCAGACGGCCGCGCCGCTGGACATCTCCAGCACCTGGCGCAGCCCGTCCAGGCCCTGGGCGTCGGGGAGGCCGAGGTCGAGCAGGACACAGTCGACGCCGGTCACCCGCTGCCGGGCCTCGCTGAGACTGGTCGCGACCACCAGGTCGATCATCGAGTTGGTCTCGGCGAGCAGCTCGCCGACGAGGAACGCGTCACCCTCGTCGTCCTCGACCAGCAGCACCCGCAGCCGCTCGCCCGGCGGCACCTGGGGGTGGTGTCCGAGACCGCCCTGTGGCAACGCCCGGGGCACGACGGCAGGACCGGCCAGGCCGGTCCCCCGGTTCGGCCGGGTCACCGCCGCGAGACGCGGGACTTCGCTGCTGATGTCGGGCTCCTTCCGAGTGCCCTGCTGATCCTGTATTACACAACGGTCGCACACAACACGGCGGGCTCGGCGTCGGCGGGGATGGGCCGGATCACTACCCGCTACGGGACAAAGCGGGCCATCAACGCCGGCCGCTGCCTCCCTCCCGTCCCGGTCGCACCGTCCGGGCGCCGGCCGGTGCAGGATGGTGCCCACCCGCCCCACCCCGAGGAGTCCCCGTGGGCGCACCTCCCACCCCCACCGCGGACCGCGCCGCGGCCCGCCCCGACCCCCGGCCGCCCGCCGCCGACCGGGCGCTGGCCCGGCCCCGCCGCCGGCTGGTCGCCGCGCTCGCCGCCCTCGCCGCGCTGATCGCGGTCGGCGCCACCAGCCTCGTCGACCTGCGTCCCCCGGCGCCGCGGGCCGCCGACGCGCCGGCCACCGAGTTCAGCGCCGGTCGGGCGTACGAGGACGTGAAGATCATCGCGGCCCGTACGCACCCGGCCGGCAGCCCCGCCAACGACCAGGTACGCGCACACATCGAACAGGTGCTGCGCGGTCTGGGCCTGGAGACGCAGGTGCAGGACACGGTGGCGCCGGAGGCCGGCCAGCTCAGCGGCGCGGCGGGCGGCGCCACCCTGGCGCGGGTCCGCAACGTGGTGGCCCGGCTGCCCGGCACCGACCCGACCGGCAAGGTGTTCCTGGTCGCCCACTACGACTCGGTGCAGACCGGCCCGGGCGGCAACGACGACGCGGCCGGCACGTCCGCGATCCTGGAGGTCGCCCGCGCGCTCGCCGCCGGCCCTCGCCCCCGCAACGACATCGTCTTCGTGCTCACCGACGCCGAGGAGGCGTGCCTCTGCGGCGCGGCGGCGTTCGCGTCCAGCCATCCGCTCGCCGCGGACGGCGGGGTGGTGCTCAACCTGGAGGCCCGCGGCTCCACCGGCCCGGTGATCATGTTCGAGACGTCCCGGAACAACGCGAAGCTGGTGAACGTCTTCGGCCGGGCCGCACCGCACCCGGTCGGCACCTCGTTCGCCGTGGAGATCTACCGGGCGCTGCCCAACGACACCGACTTCACCGCGTTCCTCGACGAGGACTTCCTCGGCCTCAACTCGGCCTACATCGACGGTGGGGCGATCTACCACACGCCGCTGGACACGCCCGCCGCGATGGACCGGGCGAGCCTCCAGCAGCACGGCGACAACGCGCTCGGGCTGGCCCGCGAGTTCGGCCGCACCGACCTGACCGACCTGCGCGCCGGCGGCGACGCCACCTACTTCCCCGTGCCGGGCGCGCTCGTCCACTACCCGGGCTGGTTGACCCTGCCACTGGCGCTGCTGGCGCTGGCCGCCGTCGTCGCCGTCGGCTGGCTCACGCGCCGGCGCGGGCGGACCACCGTGGGCCGGCTGGCCGCCGGCTTCGGGCTGACGCTGGTGCCCATCGTGGCCGCCCCGGTCGCCGCGCAGCTGCTCTGGGCGGCGATCACCGCGATCCGGCCCGGCTACGCCGAACTGCTCGACCCGTACCGCCCGACCTGGTACCGGATCGCGGTGCTGGCGCTCGCCGCCACGATCGTCCTCGCCTGGTACGCGCTGACCCGCCGCCGGGTCGGCCCGGCCGCGCTGGCCGTCGGCGGACTGACCTGGCTGGCCCTGTTCGGGGTGCTGCTGGCGGTGGCCGTGCCCGGCGGCGCGTACCTCGCCACCCTGCCGGCGCTGGCCGGCGCGGTCGGCGCCCTGGTCGCGCTCGGCACCCGCCTCGACGGGCCGTGGCCGGTCGTCGCGCTGACGGCCGCCGCGGCGGTCGGCGTGGTGATCCTGCTCCCGACGGTGGTGCTGCTCTTCCCGGCGCTCGGCATGGCGATGGGCGGCGTCGCGGCGCTGGTCGCGGTGCTGCTGGGGCTGGCCGCGCTCCCGGTGCTGGACCTGCTGCACCCGCAGGCCGGCGGCCAGCGCGGCCTGGTCGCGCTACGGGCCCGGCGGCTCGGCGCGCTGCCCGCGCTGGCCGCCGCCGTCGCGGCGCTCGTGTGCGCGGGGGTCGGCCTCCGCGTCGACCGGTTCGACGCCGCGCACCCCGCGCCCACCCACCTCATGTACGCGCTCGACGCCGGCACCCGCCAGGCCCGCTGGCTCAGCCACGAGACCGGCCCGCAGCCCTGGACCGACCGGTACGTGGACGGCGAGCAGAACGTCTCCGACGACTTCCCCGGCCTCGGCGACGGCGAGCTGCGCGCCGGGCCGGCCCCGGCCGCCGACCTGCCCGCCCCGAAGCTGGAGGTGCTCGCCGACACCACCGCCGGCGGCGACCGGACGCTGCGGCTGCGGGTCACCCCGCAACGGCAGGTACGCCTGATGAGCCTGCACGTCGACACGACCACCGCCACGGTGCGGCGCGCCGAGGTGGCCGGCCGCTCGGTGCCGGTCGAGGCGCGGGACGGCAGGTGGGGATTCGGGGTGGTCTTCCACGCGCCCCCGGCCGAGGGCATCGAGGTCACGCTCACGGTCACGCCGACGGGCGGGCCGGTGGCGCTGCGCGCCATGGACGCCAGCGACGGGCTGGACGCGCTGCCCGGCTTCCAGCCCCGCCCGGCGGACGTCGGCGTGGTCGGCTCGCACAGTTCGGAGATGCTCGCGGTCGCCCGGACCTACCCGGTCTGACCCGACACCTCGCCGGCCCGGTCCCGACACCGGGCCGGCGAGGCCGTCTCAGAGCCCGGACGACGCGGCGCGCAGTTCCCGCAGCGCGTACGTGGCCGCCTGTTCGACGACCCGGATGCCGTCCGCCCGGGTCCGGTGGTGGTCGGAGAGCACCGCGATCAGCCA
This sequence comes from Micromonospora krabiensis, assembly GCF_900091425.1. Classification (GTDB taxonomy): domain Bacteria; phylum Actinomycetota; class Actinomycetes; order Mycobacteriales; family Micromonosporaceae; genus Micromonospora; species Micromonospora krabiensis. The sequence goes on along the minus strand of NZ_LT598496.1, from coordinate 5,436,308 downwards.
GTCGTGGTCCGGCTCGGTGATCCGGCCGATGCTGTTGACGATCCACCGGTTGCCGTCGTCGCTGGCGGTGTCCCAGCCGTTCTTGACGTACGCGGTGGCGCCCGGCCCGGCCGCAGCGGTGATCCCCCACCGCTGGTCGGCATCGACCTGGCCCATCAGGTCCAGCAGGTACCCGCGGTGGGCCTGGTCGAGTGGGCCGTCGGGCGCGACCAGCGTGGACAGCAGCCGCAGCTGGTCGGCCGCCGTCGTGGTCGTGAGGCCCCAGTGGGCGTTGGGTTTGGTCTCCCGCAGCCCGAACGTGCGGTTCGCCGTGGTCAGGCCCGGGGCCCTGCCGATCTCCTGGAACAGACTGGTCGTCGCGGTGTTGTCGCTGAACACGATCATGTCCCTGGCCCGTCGCCGGGCGGAGGAGCTGAGCATCCGGCCGCGCGCCTGTTCGCGCAGCAGCAGGGCCGCGAGGATGTCGACCTTCACGATGCTGGCAGTCGTGAAGCGCCGGGTGCCCGCCGTCGCGGCGGCGCTGCCGCCCAGGTCCCGCACCGCCACGCCGAGTCGGCCGCCGGCCCGCCGCACGTACGCGTCGATGCGGGCCCGCGCGATGGCCAACCGGTCCGGTGTCGGGCTGATGCTCGGGCTGGGCGACGGGGTGGCCGGCGGCGCCACCGCACCCTCCGCCTCGCCGCGCAGCCGGGCCACGCCGAAACCCGCCGAGGAGAGGCCCGCCAGGGCCAGGACCCCCGAGGAGAGGACCCACCGCCGGGGCACCCTCCGACCACCTGGACTAGCCAAGGCGCGCCACCTGCCTCGCGGCGACCGCCTCGACCGCCGCGCGGTGCCCGGGATCCGGGAGGTTGAGGGTCGAGATGGTGTCCCCGCGCCGGACGACGACGAAGTAGGCGGTCGTCGGCGCGGATCCGGAGTGCGCGATCAGCCCGCGCACCAGCAGGGCCCCGTCAGCGAGGGGCGGCGTCCCGACGAGGGTGAACGACATACGCGCCCCGAGCACCAGGTAGCCGGCGCACCGCCGCAGCACGGCCCGTACGTCGTCGAGGGCCGGCCCACCCCAACCGGGCTCGTACGCCTCGACGATGTGGTGCGCCGTCGCGGACCCGTCGGCCCGGTCGTAGAAGCGCTGGACCGCGTCCAGCCGGTGCACCTGGGCGCGGTAGTCCTCCGCCCGGTAGGCGGGGCAGTCGGCCTGCTCCCACGGCCACCGGGGCTGCTCCGGCGCGGTCGCGCGCTCCCGCCAGCCCGGCCCCAGGTCGGTGGCGGGCAGCAGCGCCGCCGGGTCCGTCCAGCTCACCCCGACGGGCCGCGTGACACCCGGTTCCGACCCGCCCAGCTCGGCGGGCGTGCGCTGGCAGCCCGTCGTCAGCGCCGTCAGCACGACCGTGGCGAGCAGCGCGAAAATCCTGCCGCCTCGCCGCCGGGCACGGGCGTCACCACCCGCACGAGGGCGCGCGGCACCGAGAGGTGAATACATGCGGATCCTTCGACGGGGCTCAATGTGATGAGTTCGCGTACGGGCACGATGTGGCCAGCGGAGGACGGCCGCACCGCCGCACTCCCCCGCACCGCGCCGGCTGACCCCTCGCCCTCTTCAGCAGCCGTGGGTACCTGTCGTCGTCTTGGACGGCCGAGCGGTCGGAAAAGGTTGCAAGCAGAGCCGGCGGGAGCTACGACGTCCCGTGTTGTGAGCCGCGCGGAATCGGGGCGACGGTCCGAACGGAACCGGCCACCGCCGCGTTGTTTCCTACTTCCAGCGGAAGTGGACGAAGAGGCGGCCGAAATTCTTCGAGTCCTTCTCGACCCGGTGGTAGAGCTGCTTGACGTCCTTCTGGTCGAGGAACCGCAGGACGCGCTTCTTGAGCTGGCCGGAGCCCTTGCCCGGGATGATCTCCACGAGGGTGGCCTTCTTCGCGACCGCCTCGTCCATGATCCCGCGCAGCGCGCGGTCGATGTCCTGGCCCTTGTTGAAGATGTCGTGGAGGTCGAGCTTGAGCTTCACCAGTTCATCGTAGGCGCGCCCGAGGCCCGGACGCGCGGACGACGAAGGGCAGCCACCAGGGCTGCCCTTCGTCGTCGTGCTGCCGCGGGGACTAGCGACCGCCGCTGACCCGGGTCTCCACCCGGCGCAGGGCCGTCGCGTAGTCGTCGTTGGCGGAGTGCATCGCCGCGGCGATCCGCAGGTGCCGCAGCGCGTCCGCGTGCCGGTTCAGCCGCTCCAGGGTGCGGCCCAGCACGTGGTGCGAGTAGTGGTCGCTCGGGTCCTGGTCGACCAGGGTGCGCAGCTGCTCCTCGGCACGGCTGAGCTGGGCGGACTGGAAGTACGCACGCGCCAGCAGCTGCCGCACGGAGGCGTTGTCCGGCTCGGCCTCGATGATCGGCTCGAGCAGCCGGGCCGCTGCGGTCGGGTCACCGGCCTCGAAGTACAAGGTCGCCAGCCGGTACTCGGCCAGAAGATCCATTCGGCCACCCCCCTCGTGTCGCTGTCGTCACTGTGTCGACGCTGGCACAACATCGGCAGGACGGCGACTGTTCCCGGGGGCGTATTGATCGCCGGCGGGGTGCGGGATCGTGACGGGGGTCACCGCTCGGCGGGCCGTGCCGCCGCCAGGTCCCAGGCCCGTACGCCGCCGACGATGCCCGCCGTGTTCGGCACCACCACCACGTCGTCGCCCATCCGGACCAGCTGCTCCGGCCGGATCAGCCGCGAGTTGCCGCCACCGAGGTAGAGCCGGTCCCAGCGGAACACCGGGCGCAGGCCCTCGACCACCCCGCGGACCCGTCGGGACCAGAAACCGTCGCCGAGGCGGCGGCGTTCCGGCTCTCCGACGTACGTGTCGTAGGTCATGCCCCAGCGCACCGGCGCCTGGGAGAGCTCCAGGTGCGGGGCGAGCACCCCGCCGTCGAAGAGCGCGCAGCCCAGCCCGGTGCCGAGGGTGAGGACCAGCTCCAGTCCGGTGCCGGCGACCACGCCCGCGCCGTGCACCTCGGCGTCGTTGAGGGCCAGCACCGGCATGCCGAAGGCGTCGGCGAGCGCGGACCGGACGTCCCAGCCCGACCACTCGGCGAGCAGGTCCGGGTCGACCTTGGTGCGCGGGCCGGCCCGGGTGACGTAGTGGGGTGTCGTCACCACGACGCCGTGCCGCAGCATTCCGGGCAGGCCGACGGTCACCCGGTCGGCGGTGGGCAGCCGGCCGCCGAGATCCACCAGGGTCTTCACGAAGAGCGCGGGCGGCAGCGGGTACGGGGTGGGCACCCGCAGCGGGCGGGTCCGCATCGTGCCCGCCTCGTCGAGCACGGAGGCCTTGATGCCGCCGCCGCCGCAGTCGATCGCCAGTGTGGTCGCCACCCGAGCAGTCTGCTCCTTCTCCGGCCGGTCCGGGCGGATAGGCTCGGCTCCTCATGAGCGCCACGTTGATCGTCAAGGACCTGGCCGCCGGGCACGGCGACCGCCCGCTCTTCACCGGGCTGGACCTGGTGGCCGCCCCCGGGGACGTGGTCGGCCTGGTCGGGCCGAACGGTGCCGGCAAGTCGACGCTGCTGCGTACCCTCGCCGGGTTGCTGCCGGTCGAGGCCGGCGCGGTCACCCTCAGCCCGCCCACCGCGACCGTCGGGCACCTGCGGCAGGAGCCGGAGCGCCGACCCGGGGAGACGGTCCGGGGGTTCCTGGCCCGGCGCACCGGCGTGACCGACGCCCAGGCCGCCCTGGACGCCGCCACGGAGGCGCTGACCGCGGGGGCGGTGGGCGCCGACGACGCGTACGCCGAAGCCTTGGAGCGCTGGCTCGCGCTCGGCGGCGCGGACCTGGACGAGCGGGCCGAGCAGGTCGCGGCGGAGCTGGGCCTCGGGGTGGACCTGGCGCAGGAGATGACCGCGCTCTCCGGCGGCCAGGCCGCCCGTGCCGGGCTCGCGTCGCTGCTGCTCAGCCGGTACGACGTGTTCCTGCTCGACGAGCCCACCAACGACCTGGACCTGGCCGGTCTGGAGCGGCTGGAGGAGTTCGTCACCGGGCTGCGCGCCGGCACCGTGTTGGTCAGCCATGACCGCGAGTTCCTCACCCGGACGGTCAACCGCGTGCTGGAGCTGGACCTCGCGCAGCAGCAGGTCAACCACTACGGCGGCGGCTACGCGGCCTACCTGGAGGAGCGCGCCGTGGCGCGCCGGCACGCCCGGGCCGACTACGAGGAGTACGCGGAGACCCGCGCCGGCCTGGAGGCCCGCGCCCGGACCCAGCGGGCGTGGATGGAGAAGGGCGTCAAGAACGCCCGGCGCAAGGCCACCGACAACGACAAGATCGGCCGCAAGTTCCGGTCCGAGGCGACCGAGAAGCAGGCGGCGAAGGCCAAGCAGACCGAGCGCCTGATCGAGCGGCTGGAGGTGGTCGAGGAGCCGCGCAAGGAGTGGGAGCTGCGGATGGAGATCGCCGCCGCGCCCCGCGCCGGCGCCGTCGTGGCCGCGCTCCGCGACGCCGTCGTACGCCGTGGCACGTTCACGCTCGGCCCGGTGAACCTTCAGATCGACTGGGCCGACCGGGTGGCGGTGACGGGCGCGAACGGCGCGGGCAAGTCCACCCTGCTGGCCGCCCTGCTCGGGCGGCTCCCGCTGGACGCCGGGCACGCCGCGCTCGGGGCGGGGGTGGTGGTCGGCGAGGTGGACCAGGCCCGCCGGCTGTTCCTCGGCGACGTGCCGCTGATCGACGCGTTCCGGGCCGCCGTACCGGACCTGTCGCCGGCCGACGCGCGGACCCTGCTGGCCAAGTTCGGCCTGCGGGCCGGGCACGTGCTCCGGCCGGCGGCGACCCTCTCCCCCGGCGAGCGGACCCGCGCGGCGCTGGCGCTGCTCCAGGGGCGGGGCGTCAACCTGCTGGTGCTGGACGAGCCGACGAACCACCTGGACCTGCCGGCCATCGAGCAGCTGGAGTCGGCGCTGGCCACCTACCCGGGCACGCTGCTGCTGGTCACCCACGACCGGCGGATGCTGGACGCGGTGACCACCAACCGGCGGCTGCGCGTCGACGCGGGACGGATCGCCGAAGACTGATCCATGCCGATCCGGGCCCGCGGGGTGAGAATGACCCCATGCTCAAGTGGGAGTACGCGCTGCTGGTCCGGCGACGCCAGGCCGCGACGACCGACGTCGGGTGGGAGGTCGTCTTCGTCTGGTACGGCCCGGACGGCTCGATGGTCGACGTCACCCCGTACGGGGACACCGCGCTGGCCCACCTGAACCGGGCCGGCGACCAGGGTTGGGAACTGGTCGCGATGAGCGAGGACCCCTCGCTGCCCGGCAACAACGAGCTGCACCGCTACCACCTCAAGCGACCCAAGGCCGTCACACCACCGCCCCGGCAGCGGATGCGGGCCGGCGGCCGGCCCCGCCGGACCATCAGCGGCTGACGCCGCCACCCCTGCGCGCCGTCGGCGCCCGGTGTCGACGCACCCCCACGGAACGTCCTCCCATAGTGGGGCATACCCGGCGACGACGCGGGTAACGGGCGGCGGGAGGTGGACCGTGGTCGCGTTGGCACAGACCCCGCCGTCGGCGGACCGGTTGCGGGCGATGGACGACTTCCTCGCCGAGGCGTGGGCCGATCAGGTCGGCCACGACGACCGGCTGCGTGGCCTCGCCGTGGAGGTGCGCTTCGACCGGGGCGTCGCGCACGTCACCGGCGAGGTGGCCGAGCCCGCCGAGCTGCGGCTGGTCCGGGACCGGATCGGTCGGCTGGCCGGGGTGTTCGGCGTCTGGTGCCGGGTCCGGGTGGCCGGGCGGGACCCGGTGGTGGTGGACCTGGGCTGCGGGCCGACCAAGCAGTGGCCGGGCAACCTGGGGCTGGACATCTTCCCGGCGCCCGGGGTGGACGCGGTGGCCGACCTCTCCGGCTCGCTGCCGCTCGCCGACGACGCGGTCGACGTGTTCTTCGCGGTGCACATCCTGGAGCACCTGATCGACTTCCTGCCGCTGCTCGACGAGGCGCACCGGGTGCTCCGGCCCGGCGGCGTGCTGCACGTCATGAGCCCCTGGTGGGGGCACGTGAACGCGGTGGCCGATCCGACCCACGTACGCCTGCTCGACGTGCAGACGATCAAGGGGATCTGTCTCCAGCGGCCGCCGGGCACCCCGCGCTGGTACCCGCTGCACGCGGGCTGCGACGGGGCCTCGATCTTCGCCGACCTGACCCCGGTCCCCGCCGACGCCGACCCGCCCACCCGAGCCCACCTGGCCCGCTTCTTCGACTGACCCCGACCGCCCCCGGGGGTCCATCGCGGTGATCAAGAGGTTCGCGTCAGTTCGGAGATCGAACTTGACGCGAACCTCTTGATCACCGGGGCTCGGCCAGCTCAGACGGCGGCCAGCCCGGACGGCGGCGGGGAGGCGGGGAGGGTCAGCGGCCTTCGGTGGATTCGCGGGGGGCCAGCAGGTAGGGGGCGGAGAGTTCGCGGGCCGGTGCGGTGCGGTCCCCGTCGATGCGGTCGGCGAGCAGCTCGACCGCCAGCCGGGCGATCCGCTCCTTGTCGGGTGCGATGGTGGTCAGCGTCGGCACCGAGAACCGGCCGTCCTCGATGTCGTCGAAGCCGGCCACCGCGACGTCCTCGGGCACCCGCAGGCCCGCCTCGTGCAGCGTCCGCAGTGCACCGAGCGCGAGGGTGTCGTTGAAGCAGAAGACGGCGTCGGGTCGTACGCCGGAGGTCAGCAGGGTGCGCATGGCGGCCGCGCCGTCCGCGCGGTGCCAGGCCGGCGCGGGTGCCACGAGGGCCTCGTCGTAGCCGATGCCGGCCTCGTCGAGGGCGGCGGCGTAACCGGCGAGCCGCAGCCGGGCGCTGGCACCCTCGGGCGTGCGCTGGGAGCCGATGGCGGCGATCCGGCGACGGCCGAGGCGGACGAGGTGCGCGGTGATCTCCCGGGCGGCGGCGACATTGTCGATCACGACGTGGTCGGCGGGGCCGTGGTCGACCCGTTCACCGAGCAGCACCATCGGGGTCCCGTCGAGGTTGGCCAGGTCGTCGGCGGTGAGCGCCAGCGGGCTGAAGATCAGCCCGTCGATCAGGTGGTCGGTGATGCCGGCGGCGACCACCCGCTCCTGCTCGCGACGACCGCCGGTCTGGTCGATCAGCACCGTCCAGCCCAGGTCGGCGGCGGCGCTGACCACGTGGCGGGCCAGCTCGGCGAAGTAGGGGATGTCTAGTTCCGGGACGGCCAGGGCGATCACCCCGGTGCGCCCCTTGCGGAGGTTGCGGGCGGAGAGGTTGGGCCGGTAGTTGAGCTCGGCGATCGCCTCCTCGACCCGGGCGCGTGTGTCCGGCCGAACGTGAACGTAACCGTTCACCACGTTGGAGACGGTCTTCACCGACACGCCGGCGCGCTCGGCGACGTCCTTGAGCCTGTGCCGCACTCCGCAACCTCCCGCTGTAACCACCGGCACTCTACCGCTTAACGAGCTCTTTACAACGTTGCCTACAACGTTGTAGAAAGCAGGGACACCGGGTGAGCGGTGACTGCGGTCACTGCGCACCAGAAACGACGAAAGGTGACATCCGTGCGGACCGCGCAGCTGACGATCGACCCGGCGTTCGCGATCGGGCCGGCCGACCGGCGACTCTTCGGCTCCTTCGTCGAGCACATGGGCCGCTGCGTCTACGGAGGCATCTACGAGCCCGGCCACCGCGAGGCGGACGCCCTGGGCCTCCGGCGCGACGTCCTGGAACTGACCCGCGAGCTCGGCGTCTCCATGGTCCGCTACCCGGGCGGCAACTTCGTCTCCGGCTACCGCTGGGAGGACGGCGTGGGCCCGGTCGGCGACCGGCCGCGCCGGCTCGACCTGGCCTGGAAGACCATCGAGACGAACGCGTTCGGCCTGCACGAGTTCATGACCTGGGCGGCGGAGGCCGGCGTCGAGCCGATGATGGCCGTGAACCTGGGCACCCGCGGCGTCCAGGAGGCGCTCGACCTGCTGGAGTACAGCAACCACCCCGGCGGCACCCACCTGTCCGACCTGCGCCGCAAGAACGGCGCCGAGGACCCCTTCGGCGTCAAGCTCTGGTGCCTCGGCAACGAGATGGACGGCCCGTGGCAGGTCGGCCACAAGACCGCCGCCGAGTACGGCCGGCTGGCCGCCGAGACCGCGCGCGCCATGAAGATGATCGACCCGTCGATCAGCCTGGTCGCCTGCGGCAGCTCCAACCGGCGGATGCCGACCTTCGCCTCCTGGGAGGCGACCGTGCTGGAGCACACCTACGAGCACGTCGACTACATCTCCGCGCACACCTACTACGACCCCTCCGACGGCGACCGGGCCAGCCTGCTCGCCTCGGCCGTCGACATGGACAACTTCATCACCGAGGTCGTCGCCACCGCCGACCACGTGGCGGCGAAGCAGCGGCACCGCCGCAAGCTCAAGATCTCCTTCGACGAGTGGAACGTCTGGTACGAGGCGCGCCTCCAGGCCGACCTGGACCGGCGCGGTTGGGTCGAGGCCCCGGCGCTGATCGAGGACGACTTCAACGCCGTGGACGCGGTGGTGGTCGGCGACCTGCTGATCACCCTGCTGCGGCACGCCGACCGGGTCGGGGTGGCGGCGCAGGCGCAGCTCGCGAACGTGATCGCCCCGATCCGGACCCGCAACGGCGGACCGGCCTGGCGGCAGAGCATCTTCCACCCGTTCGCGCTGACCGCCCGCTACTCCCGGGGCACGGTCCTGCGTACGGAGCCGATCTCGCCGCGCTACGAGACGAAGAAGTACGGGGACGTGCCGGTGCTCGACACCGTCGCCGTCCACGACGAGGAGACCGGCGAGCTGACCGTGTTCGCCGTCAACCGGGGCGACACCGACCTGGAACTCCAGCTCGACCTTCGCGGGCTGCCCGGTCTGTCCGCCTCGTCACACCTGAGCCTCGCCGCCGGGGACGACCCGGAGGCGACCAACACCGAGGCGGAACCGGACAAGGTGACGCCCCGGGAACTGAACACCCCCACCCTCGACGGCGGCCGGTGCTCGGTGCGCCTGCCGGCCGTCTCCTGGAACGTGCTGCGCTTCGGTAACCGGCCCTGACCAGGCACACTTCAACCCGTCCCCCAAGGAGAGATACAGCATGATCCACAACGAAATGAGCCGGCGACGGCTCCTCGGTCTCGGCCTCGGGCTCGGCGCCGCGGCCTCGCTGACCCTGGCCGGCTGTGGCGGCGGCAGTGACTCCTCCGGCCCGGCGGCCGGCAACGGTGGCAAGGACTACACCGGCCCGAAGGTGGACCTGAAGCTCTGGAACGGGTTCACCGGCGGTGACGGCGAGATCTTCAAGACGCTGGTGAACCAGTTCAACACCGAGCACCAGAACATCGCGGTGTCGGTGGCGACGTACCAGTGGGAGGACTACTACAACAAGCTCCCGAGCGCCGCCTCCAGCGGCAACGGCCCGGACATCGCGGTCATGCACATGGACCAGCTCGCCACCTTCGCCGCCCGCGGCGTCATCACCGAGCTGGACGACGTGGCCAAGACGCTGGAGCTGACCGAGGGCGACTTCGCCCCGACCGTCTGGAAGGGCGGCATCTACAACAACAAGCGGTACGGCATTCCGCTGGACATGCACCCGCTGGGCTTCTACTACAACAAGTCGGTGATGGAGAAGGCCGGGCTCGACCCGAACAAGCCGCCGACCACCCGGGACGACTTCACCGCCGCCCTCACGGAGCTGAAGAAGTCCGGCGTGCAGGGCTTCTGGATCAGCCCGTTCCAGTTCACCGGCGGCATGTCCTTCTACTCGCTGGTCAACCAGTTCGGCGGCAGCCTCTTCGACGCCGAGGTCAACAAGGCCACCTTCAACGCCGACCCGGCGGTCGAGGCCTGCACCTGGATGGTCGACATGATCAAGCAGGGGCACTCCCCGTCGAACGTCGGCCAGGACGCCGAGTACCTCGCCCTGAAGAGCGGCAAGAACGCCTTCACGTTCAACGGCATCTGGCAGATCAACGACCTGAAGAAGAGCCCCGACGTCCAGTGGGGCGTGGCACCGTTGCCGCAGATCGGCAGCAAGCCGGCCGTCTGGGCGAACTCGCACAACTTCACGATCGTGAAGCAGCGGGCGAACAACGCCAACAAGGTCCAGGCGTCCAAGGTCTTCATCAACTGGCTCAGCGAGCACTCGCTCGACTGGGCCAAGGGCGGCCAGGTGCCGGCCCGCAAGACCGTCCGGGACGGCGCCGACTTCAAGGCGCTGACCGAGGTGAACGCCCTCGCCCCCGAGCTGGACTACGCGGCCTTCCCGCCGGCGACCCCGGGCCTGGGCGAGGTCCTCACGACCTTCTACAACTCGTTCAACGAGGCCGTGTTGGGCAAGAAGTCGCCCAAGCAGGCCCTCGACGACGGCGTGGCCAAGGCCAACAAGCAGCTTGAGGACAACCGCAAGAAGTACGGGAGCTGATTCTCCGTGGCGGACGTGATCGAGGTCGGGGCGGCGCGCGGTGACGCGCCGCCCCCGGCGGCCAGTGCCGCCCGCCGACGCACCTCGGCGAACCGGACCGGTCGGGCGACGCCGTACCTGTTCCTCGCCCCCTACCTGGTTCTGTTCGGGGTGTTCGGCCTGCTGCCCATCGTGCTCGGCCTCTGGCTGAGCGTGCACCAGTGGGACTTCCAGCTGCCGAACCGGCCGTTCGTCGGGCTGGACAACTACAAGGAGCTGTTCTCCAGCGACTCGGCGGTCTACGGGGACTGGTGGCAGAGCATCCGCGCCACCGCGATCTTCACGGTGCTGTCCGTACCGTTGCTGGTCGTGGTCCCGCTGGGGCTGGCGCTGCTGCTGAACCGCTCGTTCCCGGGCCGGACGTTCTTCCGGGCCGTCTACTTCGCGCCGTACGTGCTCGGTGTCGCGGTGATCGGTCTGCTCTGGCGGTTCCTGCTCGACGCCAACCTCGGTCTCGTCAACCGCCTGCTCGCCGTGGTGGGCCTGCCGTCGGACACACCGTGGGTGACGGACGTGCCGTGGGCCTGGGTGTCGCTGGTCGGGGTGACCGTCTGGTGGACCTCCGGCTTCAACGCCGTGATCTACCTGGCCGGTCTCCAGGACATCTCGCCGGAGCTGTACGAGGCGGCGAAGGTGGACGGCGCGAACGCCTGGGAGAGGTTCCGGAACGTGACGCTCCCCGGCCTGCGTCCGGTGCTGCTCTTCGTGATGACGACCACCGTGCTCGCCTCGGCGAACGTGTTCGGCCAGTCGTTCCTGATCACCCAGGGCGCGCCTGGCACGGAGACCCGGACCGTGGTCTGGTACATCGTCGAGCAGGGGCTGCGGAACAACGACGCCGGCCGGGCCGCCGCGATGAGCATCGTCTTCGCACTGATGCTGGCCGTGGTGAGCCTCGCCAACTTCCGCCTCTTCCGCTACCGGGAAGACTGAGGGACCCGCCATGACGACGCCCACGTCCACCACGCCGTCGCACACGCTGCGGCGGGTCGGGCTCTACGCCATCCTCGTGGCGCTGGCCCTGGTCTTCCTCGTACCGCTGGTCTGGATGGTCATCACCTCGCTGAAGACCTACGACGGCGCCCAGCGGATCCCGCCGACCTGGCTGCCCGACCCGGCCTCCGGATACGGCTACGAGCAGATCCTGAACAACTCCGCCAACCCGGTGCTGCGCTGGTTCCTCAACAGCATGCTCGCGGCCACCCTGCACTCGGTGCTGGTGCTGGCGACCGCCTCGATGGCCGCGTACGCCCTGGCCCGGATGCGGTTCCGGGGTCGCGGGGTGAGCTTCGCGCTGATCGTCGGGACGCTGTTCATCCCGCCGACCTCGCTGATCATCCCGAACTTCCTGATCGTCGACACGCTGAACTGGATCGACACCCTCGCCGTGGTGGTGGTGCCGGGAGCGGCGAGCGCGTTCGGGGTGTTCTTCCTGCGGCAGTTCTTCCTCTCCCTCCCCAAGGAGTTGGAGGAGGCCGCGGTGCTGGACGGCGCGAACCAGTGGCAGATCTTCTACCGGGTGGTGCTGCCGCTGTCGAAGCCGGCGCTGGCCACCCTGGCGGTGCTGTCGTTCCTGACCAACTGGAACGACTTCCTCTGGCCGATCTTCGTGCTGTTCAGCCCGGAGCGGCTGACCCTGCCGCCCGGCCTGGGTCTGCTCCAGGGCAGCTACGTGACCGACTACCCGGTGATCATGGCGGGGGCGGTGCTGGCGAGCGTGCCGGTGCTGATCCTCTTCGTGCTCGCCCAGCGGCACATCATCCAGGGCGTCTCCCGCAGCGGCCTGAAGGGATGACGGCCGGAAGCCTCCGGCGGTGCGGCGCGGCGGCGGTCCTCGCCGTCGCGCTGCTCGCCGCCGGCTGCGGCAGCGGCGACGCCGGTGGCAGCGCCGACGAACCCACCCCCACGAGCACGGGAAGCGACGCGAGCATGTTCACGAACCCGGTCATCCGTACCGACGCCCCCGATCCCCAGGCGATCCAGGTGGGCGACACCTGGTACCTGTTCCACACCAACGCCGCCGGCCGCAACGTCCCGGTGCACACCTCGCCCGACCTGGTCGACTGGACGCCGGCCGGCGACGCGCTGCCGCAGCTGCCGGAGTGGGCCGACCCCGGCAAGACCTGGGCGCCGGAGGCGATCCAGCTCGGGCCGGACCGGTTCGTCCTCTACTACACGGTGGCCGGCCGGGAGTCCGGGCGGCAGTGCGTCAGCCGCGCGGTGGCCGGCGCGCCGCAGGGGCCGTACCGGGACGACTCGGCGGGCCCGCTGATCTGCCAGGCCGAGCTGGGCGGTGCGATCGACGCGAGCCCGTTCCGGGACACCGACGGAAGCCTCTGGCTGCTGTGGAAGAACGACGGCAACGCCATCGGGGTGGACACCTGGATCTGGTCGCAGCGCCTCTCCGAGGACGGCCTGAGCCTGGTCGGCGAGCCGACGAAGCTGCTCAAGCAGACCGAGCCGTGGGAGGGCACCCTGATCGAGGGGCCGTTCTTCCACCGGCAGGACGGAAAGCTCCACCTCTTCTTCGCGGCGAACGCCTACGACAAGGCCGAGTACGCCGAGGGCTACGCGGTCTGCGAGTCGCCGACCGGGCCGTGCGTGAAGGCCCCGGAGAACCCGATCCTGCGGAGCAACGACGCGGCGTCCGGGCCGGGCCACGCCTCGATGGTGGTCAAGGACGGCCGGACCTGGCTGCTCTACCACGCGTGGCCGCCCGGCCAGGAGGGCAGCGTCGACCCGGGCCGGCAGACGTGGCTGGACGAGGTCGTCTGGACCGACGGCAAGCCCACGCTGAAGGGCCCGACCGGCACCCCGCAACCGCGCCCGTAACGCCCCGCGCCCAAGCAGGAAGAGTGGCTGTCCCGCGCGGGACAGCCACTCTTTCCGTGCACCGGGTGGCCACGAAAGGGTCAGGTGGCGGCGGGTTCGCGCGGGGACGGGGTGGTGGCGTCCTCGCGACGGGCCAGCCGGTTCTTCCGGTAGCCGTAGCCGAAGTAGATCAGGGCGCCGAGCAGCATCCAGGCGGCGAACCGCAGCCAGGTCTCGACCGAGAGGTTGAGCATCAGGTAGAAGCAGGCCAGCGCGGAGACGATCGGCAGGACCGGTGAGAGCGGCACCCGGAACGGCCGCTCCAGCTCCGGACGCTTCCGCCGCAGGACGGGCACCGCGACGGAGACCAGCACGAACGCGCAGAGCGCGCCGATGCTGACCAGGTCGGCGAGCGCGGAGAGCGGCAGCAGACCGGCGAGCAGCGCGACGCCGACGGTCATGATGGCCGAGATCCGGTACGGGGTGCCCCAGCGCGGGTGCACCTTGGCGATCGACGGCGGGATCAGCCCGTCCCGGGCGATGGCGAAGCCGATCCGACCCATGGCCACCAGGTCGACGAGGATGACGCTGGTCAGGCCGGCGATCGCGGCGATGGAGACGAGGACCGCCGCCCATCCGGCGCCGACCGCCTCGAAGGCGGAGGCGATCGGGGCGCCCCGGTCGATGTCGGTGTAGCGCACCATGCCGACCACGACCAGCGAGACGCCGATGTAGAGCACGGTGGAGATCAGCAGCGTGCCCAGCAGGCCGAGCGGCAGGTCGCGGCGGGGCTTGCGGGTCTCCTCGCCGAGGTTGGCCACGGCCTCGAAGCCGGTGTACGCGAAGAAGACCACGGCGGCGGCGCTGAGCACCCCGACGAACCCGAAGACGGACGGCTCCAGACCGAAGAGCGCCTGCGTGACGGGCTGCTTGATGCCGTCGTCGCCGGCCCCGGCGGGCTCGGACGGCGGGATGAACGGGGTCAGGTTGGCGGCCTTGACGAAGAACAGCCCGGCGACCACCACGAACACGCAGATCGCTACCTTGACCAGCACCAGCAGGTTGGTCACCCGGGCCGACTCCCGGATGCCGATGATGCCCACGATGCCGAGGATCAGCACGATCGCGATGGCCCCGACGTTGACCACGCTGCCCTCCTCGCCGAACCAGGTGGTCGGCAGGTTGAACAGCTCGGCCAGGTAGCCGGACCAGCCGCGGGCGACCACGGCCGCGCCGAGCGCGAACTCCAGCAGCAGGTCCCAGCCGATGATCCAGGCGACGATCTCGCCCATCGTCGCGTACGCGTAGGTGTAGGCGCTCCCGGCGGTCGGCACGCTGGACGCCAGCTCGGCGTAGCAGAGCGCGGCGAGCAGGGCGACCACGCCGGCGATGGCGAACGAGATCACGACGCCCGGCCCGGCGCTGTCCCGCGCCTCGATGCCGGTCAGCGTGAAGATGCCGGTGCCGATCACGATGCCGATGCCGAACCCGGTGAGGTCGAGCGCGCCGAGGCGTCGTTTCAGGCCGGGCCGGCCGTCGGTGCCGTCGGCCTCGCCCTGCGCGAGGACGTCCTTGATCGGTTTGGTACGCAGCACGGACACGCGCACTCCTCCCGCCGTGCGACCGCCACCCTGGCAGCCCGTGACCGGCGTTGCTACCCCGTCCGCATCGGCGCCAACCACCACGTCCTGGGCCAATCGGGTGATCGCGACCGGCGGTGCCGGGGCGACCGGTCAGCGGGCCGGCGGGCGGGCCGAACCGGGATGGACCGGGCGTTCCGGGGCGCGGGTCTTGCGCGCGGCACGGACGATATGAAAATTTCCTTCTAGCGGCAGATAGCCAGCGGCGAATGTTGCCGAGGCGGCCGCCACCCGAACCGGGAGCCCCAACGAAGGGACACCGCATGAAGGCACCTCGGCTGGCAGCCGCCGGGCTCGCCGCAGCACTGCTCGGCTCGCTCCTCGTCGCCACCCCCGCCACCGCCGCGCCCGACCAGGGCGCCGGCACCACCGCCACCTGCGTCACCGACCCGGCCACCCCCAAGCGCCAGTTCCGCGCGCTCTGGATCGCGTCGGTGACCAACATCGACTGGCCCAGCAAGGCCTCCCAGACCGCGCCGGACCAGGTCGCCCAGCAGAAGGCCGAGTACCTCGCCTGGCTCGACCTCGCCGAGCGGCTGAACCACAACGCCGTCGTCGTCCAGGTCCGTCCGACCGCCGACGCGTTCTGGCCCTCGCCGCACGAGCCCTGGTCGGAGTACCTGACCGGTGTCCGGGGCCGGGACCCGGGCTGGGACCCGCTGGCCTTCCTCGTCGCCGAGTCGCACAAGCGCAACCTGGAGTTCCACGCCTGGTTCAACCCGTACCGGATCTCCATGCCGGCCCCGGGCGGCGCCGGCGCCGACCTCGACCAGCTCGCGCCGGACCATCCGGCGCGGCAGCACCCGGACTGGACCTTCGCCTATCCGCCGGCCGGCGTGGCCGGCAGCCGGCTCTACTACAACCCGGGCATTCCCGAGGTCCGCGAGTTCGTCCAGACCGCGATGATGGACGCGGTGCAGCGGTACGACGTCGATGCGGTCCACTTCGACGACTACTTCTACCCGTACCCGAGCGGCACGCACCAGGTGCCGGACGACGCCACCTTCGCGGCGTACAACCGGGGCTTCACCGACCGGGCGGACTGGCGGCGGGACAACATCAACCTGCTGATCCAGGAGATGAACGCCAAGATCAAGGCGGCGAAGCCGTGGGTGAAGTTCGGGGTCAGCCCGTTCGGCATCTGGCGCAACGCCAGCGCCGACCCGCTCGGCTCGGACACCACCGGCAGCCAGTCGTACGACATCATCTCGGCCGACACCCGCAAGTGGGTCAAGCAGGAGTGGGTCGACTACATCGTCCCGCAGCTCTACTGGTACATCGGGCAGTACCCGGCCGCCGACTACGCCCGCCTGGTGCCGTGGTGGGCGGAGACGGTCCGCGGCACACGGGTGCAGTTGTACATCGGGCAGGCCGACTACAAGAGCGGCGACCCGGCGTACGGCACGTTCTGGATGAACCCCCGCGAACTGTCGGACCACCTGACGCTCAACCGCTCCCACCCCGAGGTGCTGGGCAACGTGCACTTCTCGGCCGTCCAGGTGCGGGCCAACCGGCTCGGCGCCACCGACACCTACGCGGCCGAGCACTACTCCCGCCCCGCCCTCGTGCCCACCATGTCCCACCTGCCGGCCAAGCCGCTGCTCTTCCCCGTGGTGACGCGGGCCGACCGGCAGGCGGACGGGGTCCGGCTCACCTGGCGCCAGCCCGCCGACGGCGTGGGCCCGCTCGGCACCGCCACCTCGTACGCGATCTACCGGCTCGACGGCACGAAGCCGGCCGGACGCTGCGACCTCGCCGACGCGGCGCACCTCGTGGACACCGTGCGGGCCACGGGTCGCGGCGCCCAGTCCTGGTTGGACACCACGGCGGTGCCGGGCCAGCGCTACACCTACTACGTGACGGCGCTCGACCGGCTAGCCAACGAGAGCTCCGCGAGCCCGCCGGCTCTCGTCCACTGAGGTCGGTCACCACCGCACCGAATGCCCCGGGTGCCCCTGGCGCCCGGGGCATTCGCCTGTTTCAACGCATGTCACCAATAGTTGGCACCGACCACAGATTTACGTACGTCAGTTGATCGACACTCATGGGCACCGGTAACCAGCCGGTAACTTACCCCCCACCCGCGCACCCCTGCGGAGGTCCCCGTGCTGCCCAGACGTATCGCCACCCTCCTCACCACGGGCACGCTCGCGCTGCTCGTCGTCCTCGGCCTCGCCTCCCCCGCCAGCGCCGCCGTCAGCCGCGAACAGAAACTCGCCGTCCTCAGCAGCTGGACGCAGACCAGCGCCAGCAGCTACAACTCCTGGAACTCGGGCCGGCTCAACAAGGGCGCCTGGTCGGAGTACGCGTTCGACTGGTCGACCGACTACTGCTCGTCGAGCCCGGACAACCCGCTCGGGTTCAGCTTCGAACTCTCCTGCTACCGGCACGACTTCGGGTACCGCAACCACAAGGCGATGGGCATCTTCTCCGCCAACAAGTCCCGCCTGGACGACGCCTTCTACGCCGACCTGAAGCGGGTCTGCGCCACGTACAACTCGGTCGTCCGGCCGGCCTGCCTCAGCCTGGCCTGGACCTACTACCAGGCGGTCAGCATCTTCGGCTCACCCGCGGCGGTCGACCCCGCCGACATCGAGCGGGCCGCGAAGATGAAGGCCGACGCGGAACGTCGCGCCGGCCTGCGCGCCTGACCACCGGGAGGGCCCGTGCCGCCGGGGAGCCCGGCGGGCGGGCCCTCCGCCCGTCTCAGGCACGTTCGGTCTGACCCGCCGGGCGGCGCTCCGACTCCGGGGCCGCCTGCCGGGGAGCCGGGGGCGCCTGCGTCGTCCGGAACCGCGTCGAGTCGGCCGCCAGGTCCGGGTGCTCCACGTCGAGCCCCAGCGCCACCGCCTCGTCGAGCCCCAGCTCGGCACCCTCGGCGTACGCGTCGTCGAAGGCGGTGTCGCCCAGCATTCGCCGCAGCTCCGCCTGCTGGTCGGCCCAGTAGCCGCCGTAGATGCCCGGGGTGCAGCGCAGGTTGGCGCGGGTCGCCTGGGTGGCGCCGAAGAGCCGGGCCGCGGTGAGCGGATCACCGCCGGCCATGCACCGCACCGCTATCGCGTTCAGGGTGTCGCAGGCCCGACCGTGGAAGCCGTGGGTCATCCGCGACCGCAGCGCCACCAGCAGGTGCTCGTGCGCGGCGATCAGGTCGCCGCGCGCCAGGGCGACCATGCCGAGCAACATGTCGACCGAGCGTCGCCCCCGCTCCACCGGGCGCGTCGCCTCCACCGGCCGCGCCGCACCGAGCAGGTCCGCCGCCTCGTCCAGCGCGCCCCGACGCCACAGCAGCTCGGCCAGGATGTAGACGGCGAGCAGCGCGTCCGGCAGCACGTCCTGGCTGTGCGCCCAGTCGATGACCTCACGGCAGACCCGCTCGGCCTCGGCGAACTGTCCCATGTCGACCAGCGGCGCCGCCCGCCCCGCCAGCACCCGGGCCAGCAGACCCGAGTCACCGGCCTGCCGCGCCGCCGCCTCCGCCCGCTGCGAGTAACGCAGCTCCTCCGCGAACTCACCGTCCGCGCCGGCGTGCAGCGAATGCATGTGGTACGCCGCCGCCAGCTCCGCCTCCGGGATCCGCTCCCCCGTCTCCGCGATGCGCCCGTACAGGCGGAAGAGCCAGAGTCGCCCCTCGCGGGCCAGCCCGCGCTCCCGCCACCACTGGTCCAGGCCACCGGCCAGCCGCAGCCCCGCCGCCGCGCTGCCCCCGGTCGCGCACCAGCGCAGTGCGGCCCGCAGCTCGCCGGCCAGGGGGTCGAGCGCGTAGAGCGAGAGCGTGACCGGCCGACCGTCGGGGCCGAGGTGCGCCCGCTCCAGCGCGTGCGCGGACCAGGCGACGTGCCGGTTCCGGGCGGCCTGCTCCTCCCCCGCCTCGGCGAGCCGACGCGCCGCGTACGCCCGGATCGGGTCGAGCATCCGGTAGGTGCTCCCCGCCGCGTGCGGCTCGGCCAGCACCATCGACTTGTCCACCAGCACCGACAGCGGATCGAGCGGGTCGTCGCCGAGCAGCCACTCCACCGTCGCCAGGTCCACCGGACCGGCGAAGACCGCCAGCCAGCGCAGCAGCCGGGCGGCCCGGGGACCCAGGGTCCGGTACGACCACGTGACCGTCGCCTGCATGGTGAGGTGCCGCTCGGTGGCGGACCGCTGCACCGCCCGGGTCGCCGGCGTCGGCGGCGTGGCGCCGGCCGCGGCGGCCACCAGGTCCACGGTGTCCTGCTGGTTGCCCATCCAGCCCCGGTCCACCGGCGGCGGCTCCGGCTCGTCCCGGCCGGCGTCCAGCGTGCCCAGCACGTCGTCGAGGCGCTCGGCGAGCTGACCCACCGACAGCACCCGCAGCCGGGCGGCGGCCAGCTCGATGGCGAGCGGCAACCCGTCGAGCCGCTGCACCACCCGACGCAGGTCGGCCGACTCGGCCGGGTCGGGCTGCCGGCCACCCCGGGCCGCCGCCGTCCGGTCGAGCAGCAGCGCCACCGCGTCGCTCTCCGCGCCGTCGTCGCACGGGTCCACTGACAGCGGCGGGATCCGCCACACCACCTCGCCCGGCAGGCCGAACGACTCCCGGCTGGTGGCGAGCACGCTCACGCCCCGCCCGCCGGCGAGCAGCCGGGAGATGACCTCGGCCGAGGCGGCGGGCTGCGCGTCGCAGGTGTCGAGCAGGACCAGCATCTGACGGGCCGCCGCGTACTCCACCAGGGTGTCCACCATCGGACGGCCCGGCTCCGGACGCAGGCCGAGCACCGCGGCGATCTCGAACGCCACCAGTCCCGGGTCGGTCACCGCCGCGATGTCGACGAACCAGACCCCGTCCGGGTACGCCTCGACGACCCCCGACGCCAGCTCGACAGCGAGCCGGGTCTTGCCCGCCCCGCCCGCCCCCAGCACGGTGACCAGGCGATGCTCCTCGACCAGCCGGCGCAGCTCGGCGCGCTCGGGCTCCCGGCCGACGAACGAGGTGACCTGGGTGGGCAGGTTGTGCGCTACCGCGTCGGCCGTACGCGGGCGCGGGAACTGCCGCTCCAGACCCGGCGCGACCAGCTGGAACAGGCGTTCCCGGTCGTCGAAGCCGCGCAGCCGGTGCAGGCCGAGGTCGAGCAGGGAGGCGCCGGACGGCAGCGGCTCGGCCCGCCGTGCCGTGGACGCCGAACACAGCACCTGGCCACCGTGCGCGGCGGCCGCGACCCGGGCCGCCCGGTGCACCTCGGGACTCGCGTACTCGCCGTCGCGCGGCTCCGCGTAGCCGGTGTGCAGACCCATCCGCACCCGGGGCGCGGCATCGGGATTCGGCCAGTCGTGGCCGGCCAACGCGCGCTGAGCGGTGAGACAGGCGGTCAGCGCCTCGGCGGCGTCGGCGAAGGCGAGGAAGAACGAGTCGCCCTCGGTCAGCAGCTCCGCGCCACCGGTGCCGGCCAGCGTCCGGCGCAGCAGCCGGCGGTGTTCGCGCAGCACAGGGCGGTAGTCCGGACCGAGCAGCTGAGCAAGTCGGGTCGAGCCCTCGATGTCGGTGAACACGAAGGTCACCCACCCGGTCGGGAGCTGGATCCGTTCCGCCATGCGTCGAACCTCCGCCCGTGACGTCGGGTTCATGCTGCCCGAAGCCGAGCGGTCACACATCGTGAGAACGGCCGGGCGGGCTCGGACCCAAAGTGCCACTCGCCCCCGCCCCGGGCAAGGCCCGGCCCGCCGCTCGGTGGGTTGCGGGGTGGCCGGTGGAGCGTCAGCAGCCGCAGGCGCCGCCGCAGCAGCCGCCCCCGGCGGGTGCCGGGGAGCCGCCACCGACACCGGACGCGCCCCGCCCGGTGACCGCCACCGTGGAGAGCAACTTCACCGTGTCGGCGTGCCCCTGGGGACACGCGGCAGGCTCGGTGGCCTGCGCCATCGGGCGGTTGACCTCGAAGGTGTCGCCGCAGGCGCGGCAGCGGAACTCGTACCGGGGCATGGCACCAGGGTACGTCCGGGCCTGACGTCCGGCGGGGCATGGGTGATACTCGACGGGTGGTGGACGGCGAGGACAGATCGACCCATCGACCCCTGCGACCGGCCGCGCCGCTCGACGGGGCGCTCGCCGAATCCGGGGCGGCACCGGATCCGGCGCCACGGCCGGTTCCCCGACCCCGCCGTCCCTGGCTGCGCTCCGAGACGCCGGAGACGCCCAACTCGGCAGGCCCGGCCGCCTCGGCGAGTGGCCTGACGGGCGAGGCGGACCGCGCGGCGACGGCGGACCGGACGGACGCGGCCGAGCCGTCGGGCGCGGCCACCGAAGCCCGGCCGACGAGCACGACCGACACGGGCGCGGCCGGCGTGACCGATGCTGCGCGGGCGACCGACGTGCCGGCCGACGCGACCACCGGCGCCTCCGCGACGACCGGCGACACGGCGACGCGGACCGCCGACGCCGGCACGACAGCGGCCGGAGGTGCGACGGCCGACACGACGACGACGGGCGACGCGACGGCGGCCGGCTCCGGCCGCGCCGGCGCGACCGGCACGACCGGCACGACCCCGACGGGCACGAGCGGCGCGACGCCGGCGAGCACGAGCGGCGCGACGCCGGCGGGCGCGAGCGGCGCGACGCCGGCGAGCACGAGCGACAAATCCCCGGCGAGCACGACCGATGCGACGCCGACGGACGCCGGGGCCGCGACCTCGGCGAGCACGGGCGGCGCGGCGGCCGGGGCGGCCACCGTGGACGGAGCCGCCGCGGCGGTCTCCGGCCGGCGGCGCCGGGTGCCGTTCGCGCACGCCCCACGCCTGCGCCCTCGACAGGCGGCGGCCACCGCGGCCCGGGCCACCCGGGCGTGGTCCCGGCGGCCCAGCGGCCGGCTCACCCTGCCCGGCGCCTTCCTGCTGATCCTGGTCTTCGCGATGGCGGCGGCCGGCGCGGTGGTGGTCCCGGCGGCGGTCCGGGCACCGCGCACCGTCGCGGCCGACGAGGGCGCCACGGCCGGTCTTCCGCCGGAGATCCGGCCGAGCGAGGTGCCGACCGGGCCGTCTGGCAACCCGTCCGGGCTGCCCGGTGGCGGGCTGCCCACCTACCCCTACCCGAGCGGCAGCGTGCCGCCGGGCGGGCCGGTGGTCGGGGCGGTCGGTGGTCGTCCGGCGGACGCGCTGGCCGGCTGGGCGCAGCAGGTCGGCGCGAAGGTCGGCATCGCGCCGGTCGCCATGCAGGCGTACGGCTACGCCGAGCTCGTGCTCGCCCAGACCAACCGCAGCTGCGCCCTGAGCTGGACCACGCTCGCCGCGATCGGGTCGGTCGAGTCGAACCACGGCCGGCACGGCGGTGCGCAGCTGGGCCAGGACGGCCGGGCCACCCCGGAGATCATCGGACTGCCGCTGGACGGGCGGGACGGCCGGATGCGGATCATCGACACGGACCGCGGAGCCCTCGACAAGGACACCACCTACGACCGGGCGATCGGGCCGATGCAGTTCATCCCGACGACCTGGGCGCAGGTCGGGGTGGACGCCGACAACGACGGTCGCAAGGACCCGCACGATCTGGACGACGCGGCTCTCGCCGCCGGCAACTACCTCTGCCGCAACGGACGCAACCTGAGCATCGCCGAGGACTGGTGGAACGCGATCCTGTCGTACAACGACGTGCGCCGTTACGCCCAGGACGTCTTCGACGCCGCCAACCGCTACGGGCAGGCGAGCCGCACGTGAAGTGATCGTCCGCCTACATTTGGAGAACTGGACACTTCCCCCAGGCTGCGGTAGACGGCAAGCTAGACGGGTGATGGTGCGCGAGTGGGACCCCAGGACCGCCTCGTCCGCCGAGATCGCGTCGCTGCTGGACACGCTCAACGCGGTCCTCGCGACGGATCTGCCGCAGGACCCGCCGTGGCGGGAGAGTTCGCTGCGGGAATACCTCACCGAGGTGATGCCGGGCGAACGGCGGATCTCGTGGGTCGCGCAGGAGGAGCCGGGCACGAACGGGGCGCCCGGGGCGATCCTCGGCCAGGTGCAGGTGCTGCTGCTCGGCGACATCGGTGTGCTGGAGGTGCTGGTCCACCCGTCCGCCCGACGCACCGGCCTCGGGCGTGACCTGGTCCGGACGGCGGCGCGCCGGGTCTACCAGGAGGGCTTCTCGGCGATCGGCGTCGAGGTCGTCGGCGACACCCCCTCCGTGGCGTTCTACGAGTCGCTCGGGTTCACCCGGGAGTACGTGGAGACCCGCAGCGTGCTCGACCTGTCCGGGGTGGACTGGGCCGAGCTGGCCGAGATGGCGACGGGCATCGGCGCGGGCTACCACGTGGAGTTCCACCCGGGTGGTCCGCCGGACGAGCTGATCGAGGCGTACGCGCGGGCGAAGGCCGAGGTGCGCGACGTCGACGACGGCGAGCTGCGGCCGAGTTCCTACGACCCGGAGCGGCTGCGGGACAGCCTGGACTGCCTGCACCGACGGGGCATGAAGCCGTACATCGTGCTCGCCCTGCACGAGCAGACCGGCGAGGTCGCGGGCCTGACCGAGGTGGTGGTGCCGGCACAGCACCCGACCCGGGCCGACCAGTACGACACGATCGTCGTGCAGGACCATCGGGGCTACGGCATCGACCGGGCGATCAAGGCGCGGATGCTGCTGGAGTTGCGGTCGGCGGAGCCCGACCTGACCGAGGTGCAGACCTGGAACGCGCAGGCCAACGAGGCGATGCTGAAGGTCAACGCCGAGTTGGGTTACCGCCCGGACCGGGATTGGTGTGAATACAGCGTGGACGTGGCCGACCTGGTGCACCGACTCGACGCGTCGCGCTGACCGGCAGTTCACGAAACGGTCCCGTGGGGGATGGACGCTGGCCACTGTGTGCCCTTAACGTGCGTTAGTTCACCGTCCACCCATCGTGGAGGCCCCATGCGCCCGCGCCGCACCCTCGCCGCGCTCGCGACCGCCGCCGTCACCGCCACGGCCATCGTCGGCATGCCCAACGCAGCCGTGGCCGCGCCCACCGACCTGTTCATCTCCGAGTACGTCGAAGGCTCGTCGAACAACAAGGCGATCGAGTTGTTCAACGGCACCGGGTCGGCGATCGATCTGGCCGCCGGCGGCTACCAGCTAGCGATCTACTTCAACGGCTCCACCGCGGCGACCGCCTTCCCGCTGACCGGGACGGTCAGCGCGGGCGACGTGTTCGTGTTCGCCGCCGCCTCGGCCTCGCCGACGATCCTCGCCCAGGCCGACCAGACCTCGGGCGCCGGCCTGTTCAACGGCGACGACGCGGTCGTGCTGCGCCGCGGCGCCACGGTGCTGGACTCGATCGGCCAGGTCGGCGTCGACCCGGGCACCGAGTGGGGCAGCGGCCTGACCGGCACGGCGGACAACACCCTCCGCCGGCTCGGCACGGTCACCTCCGGTGACACCGACCCGTCGGACGCGTTCGATCCGGCCGCGCAGTGGGCCGGCTTCGCCACCGACACGTTCGACGGCCTGGGCGCGCACAGCGTCGACGGCGGCGGCCCCGTCGACGCGCCGGCCACCCTCGACTGCGGCGCCGCCCTGGTCACCCCGGCCGGCACGGCGGCGACCCGGGAGGTCACCGCCACCGACCCGGACGACACGATCGTCGACCTGGCGGTCACCGCCGTCAGCCCGACCCCGGCCACCGGTTCGATCAGCCGCACCGCTCTCACCCCGGCCGACGGGGTGGGCGGCACCGCCCGGGCCACGATCGGCGCGAGCGCCGACCTGGCCGCCGGGGCGTACACGGTCACGGTGACCGCCACCGACGCGGGCGGCGGCACCGCCGCGTGCAGCCTCGCCGTGCAGGTCACCCGGGAGCTGACCGTCGGTGAGGTGCAGGGCCCGACGACCGACACCGAGTCCGGCCCCGCCGACCGTTCGCCACTCGCGCCGGCCAGCGGCAACGGCACGAGCAGCCTGCTGTACGACGTCCGCGGCGTGATCACCCAGCTCACCCTGGCCCGTGACTCGTCGGGCCGGGACCAGCGGGGCTTCTTCCTGCAGAGCCGTCGCGACGCCACCGACGGCGACCCGGCCAGCTCGGACGGCATCTTCGTGTTCATGGGTTCGTTCACCTCGCTGATCGGCGGCTACGTGCCGACGGTCGGCGACGAGGTGGTGCTCCGCGCCCGGGTGTCGGAGTACTACTTCATGACGCAGCTCTCCAGCGCCTCAATGGTCCGCAAGCTGGCCGAGGGCCTCGACGTGGACACCGAGGTCGAGGTGACCGACGCGGTTCCGCCGGCCGACCTGGCGGCGGCGGAGCGCTTCTGGGAGCGGCACGAGGGCGCGCGGCTACGCGTCCGGGCCGGCAGCGGCGCGGTGAGCGGGCGGGACGTGTTCGCCTCCACCGCCGACGCCGAGCTGTGGGTGGTCGACCGGGACGACCCGCTGCTGGACCGCGCCGACCCGTACGCCCGCCGGGTGTTCCGCGACGCGCACCCGCTGGACAACGACCCGACGCGGCTGTTCGACGATGGCAACGGCCAGCGCATCCTGCTCGGCAGCATGGGCGTGAAGGGGACCAGCGGCGACAGCACCACGCTGATCGCGCCGGCGCACACCTTCGACACCCTCCGGCAGGACGCGGTCGGCGGCCTCTACTACTCGTTCGAGAAGTACGGCGTGCAGGTCGAGGGGGCCGAGTTCGCGGCCGGGACCGACCCGTCGAAGAACAACCCGCCGAAGCCGGCCGACCGGTCCGAGGAGGTCGCCGTCGCCACGTACAACGTGGAGAACCTGTACGACTTCCGCGACGACCCGTTCGACGGCTGCGACTTCACCGGCAACGCGGGCTGCCCAGGCGTGAGCCCGCCGTTCGACTACGTGCCGGCCAGTGAGGCCGACTATCAGGAGCACCTGACCTCCCTGGCCGACCAGATCGTCCGGGACCTGCACGCACCGGACCTGATCCTCGTGCAGGAGGCGGAGGACCAGGACATCTGCACGGTCAGCGGAGCCGCCCTGGCCTGCGGCGGCACCGACAACGCCGACGGCGCGCCGGACACGATCCAGGAGCTGGCGCTCGCGGTGCGGGCGGCGGGCGGTCCGGCGTACGCCGCCGCGTACGACCGCACCGGCGCGGACGCCCGCGGCATCACCGCGGCGTTCCTCTACCGCACGGACCGGTTGAGCCTGGCCCCGGCGGCCGCCGGCGACCCGGTGCTCGGCGCGACGCCGACCGTTCAGTACCGGGCGGCGGGGCTGCCGGCGAACGCCGACGTGCAGAACCCGAAGGCGCTCAACGCCCTGCTCCCGGCCGACGTGGACACCTCGACGGGCCGGGACGGCGACAACGTCTTCACCCGGGCGCCGCAGGTCGGGAAGTTCACCGTGGCGGCCGCGCCGGGCGCGTCCGAGCGGTTCACCCTGTGGGCGGTCAGCAACCACTACTCGTCCGGGCCGGACAGCCGGGTGGGTCAGCGGCGTGAGCAGGCCGCGTACGGCGCGGCGATCGTCACCGCGATCGAGGCGTCCGACGCGAACGCCCGCGTCGTGTACGGCGGGGACCTGAACGTCTTCCCCCGCCCGGACGACCCGATCGCCACGGCCGCCCGGCCGACCCCGTCCGACCAGCTGGCCCCCCTGTACGCGGCGGGCCTGCGCAACCTGTGGGACGACCTGGTCGCCGAGGTGCCGTCGTCGGCCTACTCGTACAGCTTCGAGGGGCACGCGCAGACGCTCGACCACCTGTTCGTCAACGAGGCCCTGCACCGGGACCTCGTGCAGGTGCGGGCGGCGCACATCAACGCCGACTGGCCGGCGGAGCACACCGCCGACGGCTCGCGCGGCTCCAGCGACCACGACCCGCAGGTCGCGCGGTTCCGGTCCCGCGCCGCGCTGACCGTCGCCGACACGGCGGTGGTCGAGGGTGACAAGGGCACCCGGGAGCTGACGTTCACGGCCACCGTGTCCCGGCCGCTCTCCCAGCCGGTCCTGCTCTGCGCCGCCACGTACGGCACGACGGCGCAGGCCGGGTCGGACTACGACCCGTACGTGGGTTGCAAGGTGCTGCCCGCGGGGCGGACGTCCCTCACGTTCCCGGTGACGGTCAACGGTGACCGCAAACGGGAGACCGACGAGAAGGTGACCCTGCTGGTGGCCGGTGTGCCCGGCCTGGAGCTGCGCGACCCGCTGGCGACGGGGACCATCCGCGACGACGACTGACCCGTCACGACGGACGCCGACGGCCCCGCCACCCGCACACGGGTGGCGGGGCCGTCAGTCGTAGGCGCGCGGATCGGGCGGCGGTGGAACGTTGCGGTACTTCGCCACCGGCACCTCCCACTGGCTGCGGCGCCGCCGGACCTCACGGTCGTGCTGACTGCGGAGGAAGGTCTCCGGCGGGCGGGCCAGCCCGTAGATGTCCGCCCACCACTCCCCCGGCTCAGGGTCGAGGATCGTGTTCAGGTGGGACGGGTAGCGCCGGCCCGCCCCGTCGCGGATGTCTTCCCAGTCGCCCATCGGCTGGACGACGCGGCCGTCCTGGTCGACCACCGCCAGGTACAGCCCGGCGGCTCCCAGCAGCCGTTCCAGGACCTCCAGGCTCGGCGTCATCGTGCCGGCCTCGACCCTGCCGACAGTCGACGGTGCCACCTTGGCGAACCGGGCCATCTGACGCTGGCCGAGCCCGGTGATCCGTCGGGCCCGGCGCACCAGGCCGGCGATGGGAAACGGACCGACGGTGGGCCCGGTCGGCGGAGGGTCGAGGGCGGAGGCCATGAGCTGACCATCGCCGGGCGAGCGTGATCCCGGCAATCCCTGTGGACGAACCTGTGGACAACTCGCCGGTTCGACGGCCCGCTCTCATCAGGCAGGGCACCGCTGGGCCGAGCCGCCCTTGATGCGAGGACCTGTGCGAGTCCTTTGCTCTGCTTCAGCCCATGCAACAGATCTTGGTGCTGACCGTTGCCTCGGCTGAAGCAGAGCAAAGGTTCCGCACGGTAGGTGTGCGGCCGGCCGGACCGGGGCGCGCCGGACCGGGGCGACGCCGGGGGCGCGCCGTCAGTAGCGCTCGCGGAGCAGCTGCGCGGCCTCGACGGCCCAGTAGGTGAGGATGACCTGGGCACCGGCCCGGCGGATCGAGGTGAGCGTCTCCAGCATGGTCTGCTCCCGGTTGATCCAGCCGTTCGCGGCGGCCGCCTCGACCATCGCGTACTCGCCGGAGACCTGGTAGGCGGCGACCGGGACGTCGACCGCGGCGCGGACCGCGGAGACCACGTCGAGGTACGGCAGCGCCGGCTTCACCATCACCAGGTCGGCGCCCTCGGCCACGTCGAGCGCGACCTCGCGGAGCGACTCCCGCAGGTTGGCCGGGTCCTGCTGATAGGTCCGCCGGTCACCTTCCAGCGCCGACTCCACGGCCTCCCGGAAGGGCCCGAAGAACGCCGAGGCGTACTTGACGGCGTACGCCAGCACGGCCACGTCCTGGTGCCCGGCGGCGTCGAGCGCTCGGCGCACCACGCCGACCTGGCCGTCCATCATCCCGGACGGCCCGACCATGCCGACCCCGGCGTCGGCCTGGGCCACCGCCATCTCGGCGTACGCCTGAAGCGTCGCGTCGTTGTCGACCTCGCCCGTGGGGGTGAGCAGGCCGCAGTGCCCGTGCGAGGTGAACTCGTCCAGGCAGAGGTCACTCATCACGACGGTGGCGTCGCCCACCTCGGAGACGACGTCGCGGATGGCGACGTTCAGGATGCCGTTCGGGTCGAGCCCGCCGGAGCCGGCCGGGTCACGCTCGGCGGGCACGCCGAAGAGCATGATGCCGCCGACCCCGGCCTGGACCGCCTCGACGGCGGCCTTGCGCAGCGAGTCCCGGGAGTGCTGGAGCACCCCCGGGAGCGAGCTGATCGCCCGGGGCTCGGTGAGGCCCTCCTTGACGAACATCGGCACGACCAGCTCGGCCGGGTCGACGCGGGTCTCGGAGACCAGCCGCCGGAGCGCCGGGGTGCGGCGCAGCCGGCGGGGCCGGATCTCGGGGAACGGCATGGCGTGCCTCCTGAACGACTAGCGGAACCGCAGGGCGGTCGGCCCCTGCACCTTCGAACCGCGGCGCTGCTTGGCCGGCATGGCGGCAAGCTTCTCCCGCAGCTCGACGGCGTAGGCGGCGAGCGCCTCCACCAGATCGGGCACCGAGGCGTGCTGCGGCTGGACGTCGACCCGCAGGCCGAACTCCGTCGCGGTCTCCGCCGTCTTCGGGCCGATGACAGCGACAACGGTACGCGCGTGCGGCTTGCCCGCGATGCCGACCAGGTTCCGGACGGTCGAGGACGAGGTGAAGAGCACCGCGTCGAAGCCGCCCGACTTGATCGCGTCGCGAATCTCGGCCGGCGGCGGGGCCGCCCGGACGGTCCGGTACGCGGTCACGTCGTCGACCTCCCAGCCGCGCTCGGTGAGCCCGGCGGCGAGCGTCTCGGTGGCGATGTCGGCGCGCGGCAGCAGCACCCGGCCGACCGGGTCGAGCACCTCGTCGTGGGGCGAGAACTCGGCCAGCAGCCCCTCGGAGGACTGCTCCCCAGCCGGGATCAGCTCCGGCTGGATGCCGAACGCGCGGACCGCGTCGGCGGTCGCCTCGCCGATGCAGGCGATCTTGACGCCGCCGAAGTGCCGGGCGTCGAGGCCGTGCTCGCCGAACTTCTCCCAGACCGCGCGGACCGCGTTGACCGAGGTGAAGATCACCCAGGCGTACCGGCCGTCGACCAGGCCCTTGACGGCCCGCTCCATCTGGGCCGGGGTGCGCGGCGGCTCGACCGCGATGGTCGGCACCTCGCACGGGATGGCCCCGTACGCGCGCAGCCGGGCGCTCATCACACCGGCCTGCTCCTTGGTGCGGGGCACCAGCACCTTCCAGCCGTACAGCGGCCGGTTCTCCCACCAGCTCAGCTTGTCGCGCTGGCTGACGCCGGCACCGACGGTGAGCACCACCCGCCCGGTGAAGCCGAGCGCGGCGGCGACGAAGCTGTCCACGGTCGACGTGGTCGTGTACTGGGTCTCACCGGTGCCGTCGCCGGTCACCGCGACCGCGGTGGTGCCGTCGAGGCCCGCGGCGAGCAGCCCGTCGCGGACGGCGGCGAGGTCACCGGCGTCGACCGCGATCGCGAGGGAGCCCCGGCCGACCGCCGCGGCGAGCGCCTCGAAGTCCAGCGCGCTGACGTCCTCGACGTCGGCGGCGGTGCGTACGCCCGGCAGCGGCACACCGGCGTAGGTGGCCACGCCCTCGGCCTGGCCGACACCCGGCACGACCTCGAAGTGCGCCGCGGTACGCGCGACGGCCTGCACCTCCTTGACCACCGAGTCGTGGCCGAACGGGTCCCCGGCGACGAGGTGCACGGCGTTCTGCCCGGCGCGGGCCGCCGAGATCAGCACCTTCGCCACGTCTCCGGGCGCGCCCTCCGCCGGGGTGAACTCGGCGTCCTCGCGGGCTTCGGCGCGGACGACGGCGAGCAGCGACTCGGGTACTCCCCGGTCGTACACCACCTGGTCGGCGTCGACCAGGGCGTCGTGCGCCCGGCGGGTCAGCAGGCCCGGGTCGCCGGGACCTGCCCCGACGAACGCGATACGGCCTACGGGCTTACGGGTGCGGGTCATTCTGTGCTCCCAAATTGCTGGGTCCCCGGACCGGTGGGTCCTTCGTGGCCGAGGATCGAGTCGGCGCCGAGGTCGAGGAGTTCGGCGGCGAGTGCCTTACCGATCTCCGCCGCGTCGGCGGGCGTTCCGGTGCGGGACAGCCGGAGGTCACGGGTGCCGTCCGGGCTGATCACCGCCCCGCGCAGGTAGATCTCTTCACCGGCGTCGCCCTCGGCGACCTCGGCGTAGGCGGCGACCGGTGCGCTGCACCCGGCCTCCAGGGTGGCCAGCAACGCCCGCTCCGCGGTGACCGCGGCGCGGGACGGTGCGTGGTCGAGCACGGCGAGCAGCTCGACCAGGTCCGGGTCGTCGACGCGGCACTCCACGGCCAGCGCGCCCTGGGCGGGCGC
This sequence comes from Micromonospora krabiensis, assembly GCF_900091425.1. Classification (GTDB taxonomy): domain Bacteria; phylum Actinomycetota; class Actinomycetes; order Mycobacteriales; family Micromonosporaceae; genus Micromonospora; species Micromonospora krabiensis. Next base: position 5,405,467 of record NZ_LT598496.1, on the reverse strand, counting down.
GGGCAGCATGAGCATCGGGTCGAGCGTCTCGGTGATCTCGCCGGCCCGCCCCAGCCGGGCCAGCCCGGCCCGGGCCAGGACGACCGCGTCGAGGTCGGCGGCCGGGCCGAGCACCCGGCCCAGGCGGGTGTCCACGTTGCCGCGGATCGGGGTGACCTCCAGCTGCATCCCGAGGGCGTGCAGCTGGGCGATGCGGCGCAGCGCTCCGGTGCCGACCGTCGCACCGGGCGGCAGCTCGGCGAGCGTCCGGCCGTCGTGGGCGACCAGCGCGTCGCGCGGGTCCTCGCGGGGTGGCACCGCCGCGATGTGCAGGCCCGGGGCGCCCGCGGTGGGCAGGTCCTTGTAGGAGTGCACGGCGAGGTCGATGGTGCGGGCGGCCAGCGCGTCCCGCAGGGCCGACACGAAGACGCCGACGCCGAGCCGGTGCACCGGGGCGGTGGAGCGGTCGCCGGCGGTGACCACCTCGACCAGCTCCACGGGTCGCCCGGTGGCCGCGGTGAGGGCCTCGGCGACGTGGCCGGACTGGGCCATCGCGAGGGCGCTGCCCCGGGTGCCGAGGCGCAGGGGGGCGGTCATCGCTCACCTCCGGTTGACGGTGCGGGTTCGGTCTCCACGACGTCGGGGACGGTGTCGACCGGGGACGTCTGCGGGACCTGGAGGTCGAACAGCTCGCGCAGCAGGGCCGCGTACTGGTCGCCGCCCGGCTCGGCGGCGAGCTGTCGGACGCGCACGGTCGGCTGGTGGAGCAGCCGCTGCACCACCCGGTGCACCGTCCGGGCCACCTCGGCGCGCTGGTCGTCGCTCAGGTCGGGGCGACGCTGGGCAAGCCGGCGCAGTTCGGCGGTGACGACGTCGTCGGCGCGGCCACGCAGGGCGGCCACGGTGGGCGCGACGTCGGCGCCGCGCAGCCAGGTGAGGAAGCTCTCCAGCTCGGTGGTGACGATCCGCTCGACGGCGGCGGTGTCGGTGGCGGCCGGGCCCCCGGCGACCAGGGCCGCCATACGGTCGATGTCGATCACCTCGACGCCCGGCAGGTCGCCGACACCGGCCTCCACGTCGCGGGGGACGGCGAGGTCGAGCAGGACCAGCGGTCCCCGTGCGGGGTCGCGCTCGGCGAGCGCGCGGGTCACCACGGACCGGGTGAGGACCGGTTCGGTGGCCGCGGTCGCGGCGACTACGATGTCCACTGTGGAGAGCGCGGTGGTCAGCTCGGCCAGCGGAAGGGCCGTGGCCCCGTACGACTCGGCGAGCCGGGCGGCCCGGTCGGCCCCCCGGTTGGTCACCATGAGCGGGGCGGCGCCGCTGCGCGAGAGCGTCGCCACGCCCAGCGAGCCCATCGCCCCGGCACCGACCACCAGGGCGGGCCGGCCGGCCAGGTCACCGTCGAAGTGACCGGCGGCCAACTCCAGCGCGGCGCTGACGACACTCTGACCGGCCCGGTCGATGCCGGTCTCGGCATGCGCCCGCTTGCCCACCCGCAGCGCCTGCTGCATCAGCTCGTGCAGCAGGCGGCCGGCCGAGTCGGCGTCGGTGGCCCAGTGGTAGGCGTCCCGCAGCTGGCCGAGGATCTGCGACTCGCCGACCACCATCGAGTCCAGCCCGGTGGCGACCCGGAAGACGTGGTTGACGGCCGCGGAGTCGTAGTGCACGTAGAGGTGGTTGGCGAGCGCGGTGGGCGAGCAGTCCGCGTGCTCACCGAGGACCTGGCAGATGTCGCCCAGCCCGCCGTGGAAACCGGACACGGCGGCGTAGACCTCCACCCGGTTGCAGGTGGAGACGACGACCGCCTCGCTCACGTAGGGCTGCGCGACCAGCCGCTCCAGGGTGCGGGTGAACTCGGCGGGGGGCACCGCCAGCTGCTCCAGCGTGGCGACCGGCGCCGTGCGGTACGACGCGCCGACGACGAGCAGTTTCACGGGCCGATCGCCTCCTGGGTGTCGGTGGCCGCGAGCCCGCCCGGCAGAGCCGTGAGGGCGGACCCGCCGGTGGCGGGCAGCGCGGTCAGCGACGCCTTGCGGTGCTCGTGGAAGGACAGGATCTGCAACTCGATGGCGAGGTCGACCTTGCGGACGTCGACCCCCTCCGGGACTGAGAGTACGCAGGGTGCGAAGTTCAGAATGCTGGTCACGCCGACCGCGACCAACTGGTCGGCGACCCGCTGGGCGGCGGCGGCCGGCGTGGCGATCACGCCTATCGCGATGGACTCCTCGGCGGCGACTCTCGGCAGGTCGTCGACGTGTTGGACGACCAGGCCGCTGATCTCCTCGCCCACCCGGGCGGGGTCGGCGTCGAAGAGCGCGGCGATCCGGAACCCGCGGCTGGCGAACCCGTCGTAGCCGGCCAGGGCGTGACCGAGATTACCCACGCCGACCAGGGCGACGGCCCGACGCTGGGTGAGCCCGAGCACATATTCGATCTGTTCGATCAGCAGCGTCACGTCGTAGCCGACGCCACGGGTGCCGTACGAGCCGAGGTGCGAGAGGTCCTTGCGGAGCTTGGCGGAGTTGACTCCGGCGGCGCTGGCCAGCCCTTCGCTGGAGACCGTCTCGTGACCGGTGTCGGCGAGGTTGTGGAGCGCGCGCAGGTACTCCGGGAGCCGCGCGACGGTCGCCTCGGGCAGGTCCGGTAGCGCCGGTACGGCACCGGCGCGGTCGGGCGCGCCAGGGTGACGGTGCTGACTCATGAGACTCCGTGCGGTGCGATCCTCGGCCAACTCCGCCGGTCGGCCGCTTCGGGACTCCCGCTGGCGACCGAGATTGCCGGCTGTGCTAGCAGGGCGCGTCGGAACAACAGGGTAGGCGCTTGTGAAGACGCGCACAAATCGCGATCTTGTCAGGTCGCGACGCGCCCCCACCTGGCCCTCCGTTCCAGCAAGATCAATCCGGCGGCCTCCGCCGGCGCCGCGCGGCAATTATTGCTCAATCCCGACTTCTCTGACCAATCCCGCGCCGCGCGTCCCGCCCCCTGTCGCCGCCGCCGCACCCTTCCGCGATCTTGCGATTTCCGCCCCGGCACAACCGGCATTCCGGACCCGTACGGGGCCACAAGCGCAAGATCGCGGGGGAAGGGCGGGCCGCGGTAGGGGCAGCACTACGGTGCACCGGGTGGTCGGCGGGATGGGACGGACGCTCCGACGCTCCTAGCCTTTGGGCATGACCGCCGTCTCCACCGCCGACCAGCCGACGCTGGCGCCGAGCATCCCCCGACAGCTCCTCCTCGACTCCGGGTACGTGCTGCTCGGGCTCCCGCTCGCGCTGGCCAGCTTCGTCGTGCTGCTGGTGGGCTCCGCGCTCAGCGTCGGCCTCGTGGTGACGGTGATCGGGTTGCCCATCCTCAGCGGCACCCTGCACGCCGCCCGGGCCTTCGCCGACATCGAACGGCTCCGGCTGCCGGCCGTGCTGCGGCAGCCGCGGATCCGCCCGCACTACCGGGCGCCGGAGCCGGGGGCCAGCGCGTGGCGGCGGATCTTCGTGCCGATCCGGGACGCCCAGTCGTGGCTCGACCTGGCGCACGGCATCTTCCGGCTGATCGTGGCGATCGCCACGTTCGTGGTGACGCTGGTCTGGTGGGCCGGGGCCGTCGCCGGCACCCTCTACTGGGCGTACGACTGGGCGCTGCCCCGTGGCGGCCCGGACGACACGGACCTGGCCGAACTGCTCGGCCTGGGCGGATCGGCGGCCGCGCGGGTCGGCCTGCACAGCGCGATCGGGCTGTTCTTCCTGATCACCCTGCCGATCGTGGCGCGCGGCTGCGCGCTGATGCAGGCCGGTTTCGCCCGGGCGATGCTCACCGGGGTCGCCGAGATGCGCGACCGGATCACCGTGCTGGAGGAGCAGAAGCGCGCCGCCGTCTCCGCCGAGGCCGCCGCCCTGCGCCGGCTGGAGCGGGACATCCACGACGGGCCGCAGCAGCGACTGGTCCGGTTGGCGATGGACCTGAGCCGCGCCCGGCAGCAGCTCGCGTCCGACCCGGAGGCCGCCGGCCGGACGCTGGACGAGGCCGTCGCGCAGACCCGGGACACCCTCGCCGAGCTGCGCTCCCTCTCCCGGGGAATCGCCCCGCCGATCCTGGTCGACCGCGGCCTGCCGAGCGCCTTGGCCGCGCTCGCCGGTCGCGGGCTGATCCCGATCGAGCTCCAGGTCGATCCCACTCTCGGCACCCCGGGCGGCCGGCTCGACCCGGCGGTGGAGAGCACGGCGTACTTCGTGGTGGCCGAGGCGCTGACCAACGTCGCGAAGCACAGCCGGGCGACCACCTGCCAGGTGGGTGTCGAGCGCGCGGACGGCCGGCTGACGGTCAGCGTGGGCGACGACGGGCAGGGCGGCGCGCACCTGGCGAAGGGCCACGGGCTGGTGGGGATCGCCGACCGGGTCCGCGCCGCCGGCGGTGAGCTGCGCGTGGTCAGCCCGACCGGGGGCCCCACCGAGGTCCGCGCCGACCTCCCGCTGTGAGCCCGACGTGGTAGACAACACAGCCATGCGGATCGTGATCGCGGATGACGCCGTCCTGCTCCGGGAGGGGCTGGTGCGGCTGCTCACCGAGAGTGGGCACGAGGTGGTCGCGGTGGTCGGCGACGGCGACGCGCTGGTGGAGGCGGTCGTGGCCCACCGGCCGGACGTGTCGATCGTCGACGTGCGGATGCCGCCCTCGCACACCGACGAGGGGCTCCGCGCGGCCGTGGAGGCCCGCCGACTGGTGCCGCGGAGCCCGGTCCTGGTCCTCTCCCAGTACGTCGAGGTCTCGTACGCCGACGACCTGCTGGCCACCACCGGTGGTGCCGGCGGCGGCGGGATCGGCTACCTGCTCAAGGACCGGGTGGCGGCGATCGACGAGTTCCTGGACGCGCTGAGCCGGGTGGCGACCGGCGGCACGGTGCTCGACCCGGAGGTGGTCGGTCAGCTCTTCGCCCGGCGCCGCCGCGACGACCCGCTGCGCGAGCTGACCCCCCGGGAGCGCGAGGTGCTCGGCCTGATGGCCGAGGGGCGGTCGAACACCGCGATCGCCCGCACGCTCGTGGTGAGCGACGGCGCGGTGGAGAAGCACGTCCGCAACATCTTCACCAAGCTCAACCTGCCGCCGGACACCGAGCAGCACCGCCGGGTCCTGGCCGTCCTGACCTACCTGCGCAACTGACCCGCCCCCGTCACCCGAGGGCGCGGGCCAGGGTGACGGCCTCGGTCAGCGTGTCGGCGACCGGGTGGCCGGAGGCGCGCAGGCGGGCCGGGTCGGTGAAGCCGCCGGTGTAGAGCACGGCCCGACCGCCGACCGCCGTCGCGGCGTCCGCGTCGTCGAGGGAGTCACCGATCAGCACCACCGAGGTGCCGTCCAGGCCCAGCTCGTCGAGGTGCCGCCGGAGCGACTCCGCCTTCCGGTCGCCGCCGACCGTGCCGCGCAGCCCGTCGACCCGCAGGAAGTGCGGGGTGAGCCCGTACGTGTGCACGGTCGGCACGAGCTCCTCGTGGAACCACATGGACAGCAGCGACTGTCCGCCCGGCCACGACTCCATCGCCGTGCGCGCGTCGGCGGCCAGCTCGCAGGTCGTCAACCCGCTGCGGTACGCGTCGTGGAAGATCTTGTCCAGCCGGCCGAACTGCTCGTCGTCGACCGCCTGCCCCAGCACCTCGGCGTAGTAGTCGGCGACGGGCCGGCGGAACCGCACCCGGTGCTCGTCCGCGGTCACCGTCGGGCCGCCGACCGTGGCGAAGGCGGCGTTGGTGGACGCCACCACGAGGCTGAGGTCGTTCAGCAGGGTGCCGTTCCAGTCCCACACCAGGTGGGGGTGCGCAGGGGTCATCGCCGCACCCTATCTCGCACCGCTCACAGCTGAGGCGTGGTCAGGTCCCGCAGCAGCCGGTCCTCCTCGACCCGCCAGTAGCCGTGTTCCTTGCCGTCGAGCAGCACCACCGGGAGCCGGTCGCCGTAGTCGCGCTCCAGCTCCACGTCGTCCGTGACGTCCCACTCGACCCACCGGTCGCCGGTGACCGCGACCACCCGTCCCAGCGCCTCTCGCGCCTCGTCGCAGAGGTGGCACCCCGGCCGGGTGATCAGCGTGAGCCGGGCGTCACTGGACATCGGGCACCTCCGTGCGCGGGGTGGGCGGGGTGGCCGCCGACCGGAGCTGGGTCTTGCGAACCTTGCCGATCACCGAGTGCGGCAGGGCGTCGACGAACTCGACGCCGGTCGGGCACTTGAACCGGGCGAGGTTCCGCGCGCAGTGGGCGAGCAGGTCCTCGGCGGTCACCGACCGCCCCGGCGCCCGCACCACGTACGCCCGGACAGTCTCGCCGGTCCGCGGATGCGGCACACCCAGTACCGCCGACTCGGCCACCGCCGGGTGCGTCCCGAGCGCCAGCTCGACCTCGTGCGGGTAGACGTTGAAGCCGTTGACCAGGATCAGCTCGCCGAGCCGGTCGACCAGGAAGAGGTCGCCGTCCTCGTCGGCGTAAGCCACGTCGCCGGTCGCCCACCAGCCCTCGGCGTCCGGGCCACCCCGGCCGTCCGGCCAGTAGCCGCGGAAGAGGTTGGCGCCGCGGACCACGATCTGGCCGGGGTCGGTGCCCGGGGCCGCGTCGGAGAGGTCCAGCTCGTCCGGGTCGTCGTCCGGCTCCGCCGCGCCGTCGCGCCACAGCTGCGTGCCGTCGGCGCCGACCAGCCGCAGCTCGACGCCGGGCAGTGGCCGGCCGATCGAGCCCGCCTTGGCCGCCCCGTTGACCAGGGTGGAGGTGAGCACCGGCGCGGTCTCGGTGAGCCCGTAACCGACGTGCACCGGGCGGCCGGCGGCCTCGGCGAAGCGGGCGGCGGCGGCCGGCTCCAGGGGCGCCGCGCCGCAGACCACCACCCGCACCGAGGCCATCGCCGCGGCGAGCGCGTCGGCGTCCGTCGTGGACCAGGCGAGCACCATCGACGGTACGCCGACCAGCACGCTCGCCCGGTGCCGCGCGATCTCGGCGAGCCCGGCGTCCGGGCCCGGGTCCTCGACGAGGAGCCCCGTCGCGCCGTGGTGGATCACCGCGCCGAGCGCGGAGTTCAGCCCGTACGCGTGGAACAGCGGCAGCGCCAGCAGCACGGTGTCGTCCGGCCCGACCACCGGCGGGTCGATCCGGTCCACCTGGTCGTGGTTGGCCAGCAGCGCGCGGTGCGGGAGCATCGCGCCCTTGGGCCGCCCCTCGGTGCCCGACGTGTAGAGCAGTACCGCCAGGTCGTCGCCGGCACGCGCCGGGAACGGGGCGGCCCCGGCGGCCGGGTCGGTGTGCGCCTCCGGTGGGCTGGTGTGCACCGCGGTGAGCGCGGGCAGCTCCCCGGCGACCGTGGCGACCAGGTCGGCGACCCGCCGCGTCGCGATCAGCACCGACGCGCCGGAGTCGGCGAGGACGTGCCGCAGCTCCGGGGCCGTGAAGCCGGGGTTGGCCGGCACGGCGACCAGCCCGGCGCGCAGGACGCCGAGGTAACTGACCACGAAGTCCGGCGTGTTGGGCAGGGCGATCGCCACCCGGGCCGGCACGCCGGCCGGGCTCGGCGTGGGGGCCGTGGACGCCAGGGCGCGGGCCACCGCGCTGATCCGGTCGTCCAGTTCGGACCAGGTGATCGTCCGGTCGCGCCAGTGCAGCGCGGGTCGGTCACCGTGGGCGAGAGCCGCCCGGTGGGCCCGGTCGGCGAGGTTCGGCGCGGGGCTGCTCGCTGCGTCCTGCACGGTCGCTGAGTCTGGCACAGGCGGGCGGCGGGGGCCATGGCCGTCGGGCGCACGCGCGCTCCTCGTCGCGCGTCCAACCCGAGGGTCCCGTGGACGGGACACTGTGGTGTCCACCGGCGCGCCGATTGGATCCCGTCCATGGGACGCCCGACACGCCGGGAAGGAGTCGCACGCTGCGCTGTCGCGAAGCCGACCGACACACCCGGAGGAGGTCCGCCATCATGGCCCTGACCAGGACTTCCATTGCGGACCATCGGAACCGCCGAAAGTCAACCACACGCGACGGACAACCGGTCCGCCATGGGTGCGACACAGCGGGAAATACTTCGGCCCTGTGTAACGGACTTGCCACGCGCGGGTGACGTTGGCCCTATCATCACTCGGGTCGGCTCACCCCATTTGCCGTGAGTCGACACCCCTCAGCCCGAGGAGGCCCCCGTGCCCGTCAGCGCATTGGACCAGCACCTCAAGGGGAACTGCCGCCCGTCGGCACACCCCGGAACCGCCCTGCCCGACCGCGGCGCGCCCGCCCGGGCCGAGTTCGCGTCGTGCCGGTCGGCCCGCTCCATCGTCCACGGGACGGGGGCGGCGCGGTGACGACCTTCGGTTACGCGGACCGTCCGCTCGGCCTGACCGGCCCGGCCGCCCGGGCGACGATGAACGAGCGCCCCACCTCCGGTCACGGCACCACGGAGGACACGGGCGGCCTCGCCGTCCGCGGTGACAGCGCCGCCAAACGCGTCCGCAACCGGCCGCACCACAACGAGCCGCCCGCGCGCCCGGCCGTCCCGGGTGGAAACGCGAAGCCGGCCGGTGGTCGCGTCGCGGTGCCGGCCCGCCCGATGATGCCGGCGCAGACCCGGCGGGTGGACGACGCGCCGGCCGCGACCGACCCGTCGGCCGGCGAGACGGCGGTGCTGCCCGCGGTCCCGGCCACCGGCACGCCCAACGGCACCGGCAGCACCACCGGCTACCCGAGCCGACCGGACCCGTCGGACCCGGCGACCGAGGTGTGGGCGCTGGTCGAGCGCGCGCAGGCCGGTGAGGCCGAGGCGTTCGGCCTGATCTACGACCGGTACGTCGACACGGTCTTCCGCTTCGTCTACTTCCGGGTCGGCAACCGGCAACTGGCCGAGGATCTCACCTCCGACACGTTCCTGCGGGCGCTCAAGCGGATCGGCAGCTTCACCTGGCAGGGTCGGGACCTCGGGGCCTGGCTGGTCACCATCGCCCGCAACCTGGTCGCCGACCACTTCAAGTCGGGCCGCTACCGGCTGGAGGTGACCACCGGGGACGTGCTGGACGCCGACCGCGAGGACCGCGGTCCGGAGGGCAGCCCGGAGGCTGCGGTGGTCGAGCACATCACCAACGTCGCCCTGCTCACCGCCGTCAAGCAGCTCAACCCGGAGCAGCAGGAGTGCATCGTGCTGCGCTTCCTCCAGGGCTTCTCGGTGGCCGAGACGGCGCGCGCGATGGGCAAGAACGAGGGCGCGATCAAGGCGTTGCAGTACCGCGCGGTCCGGGCTCTGGCCCGACTCCTGCCCGACGGCTTCCAACCGTAGTCCCGTGGCCGGGACCGATATCCGACCCGATCGACAAAACCGCAGCTCAGGGTCGATATCAGGGCGTGACACCCATCACTTTCCGTGATTTTCGCTCCGCCCGCCCCGTAACCCGTGCCCGGCGCGGTCCGTTTCTCCGGGTGCGACCGGTGGTTGCCCCGGCATCCCCCCGGGCCACCGAGGTCGACGGGTGCAACCGCCCGTGACCTCACCTCCCGCGGCGTCACGCTGCCGCCGGTCGCTGGCCAAACGGCGGCCGACTGGCCGTGACCAGCGAGAGGAGGTGCCTGCGGTGGACAACATCCTCTTCTCCCGCCGGCGCGCCGAGCGCTTCGCGCAGCTGCTCGACGAGGCCAACGGCGGCCGGCGGCATCACGTCCGGTCCCGGGTCGACGAGGAGCTCGCCCCGCTCGTCGCGGTGGGTCAGCAGCTCAGCCTCGACCGCCCGAGGGTCGAGGTGGACCAGGAGTTCCGCACCGGCCTGCGGGCGATGCTGCTCGCCACGGCCGAGCGCGAGGGCCTGGGCAACCCGGCGAAGGCCCCGACGACCGAGGCGGCCGGCCAGCGCACCGCCGCGGGAAGCGTCCGCAACTCGCTGCTGCCCGCGGTCACCGCGCGTCGGGCCCGGGCCCGAGGCGCGATCCTCATCGGCATCGCGGCCGGCGCCATCGCGGTCTCCGGAATTTCGGCGGCCAGCGAGAACGCCGTGCCGGGCGACGCCCTCTACGGCATGAAGCGCTCCACCGAGCGCGCCCAACTCGCCCTGGCCAGCTCGGACATCAGCCGTGGTCAGCTCTTCCTCGACTTCGCCCGCACCCGCCTCGGCGAGGCCGCCGAGCTGCGCGGCAACGAGGCCGGGTTCAGCGCCGTCCTCGACGACATGGACGCCGACACCCGCCAGGGCGTACGCCTGCTGACCGGCGCCGCCGCGCAGCGCGCCGACGCCGCCGGCTTGGACGCGGTCAACACCTTCGTCGCCGGGCAGCGACGCGTCGTACGCGACCTGCTCGACGGTGGCACCCGGGCCGACCGGGCGCGCACGAACGAGTCCCTGGCGCTGCTCGACGCGGTCCGGGAGCGCTCGGACGCGCTGCGCGCCGCGATCGGGTGCGGCCTGCCGGCCCCGGTGGCCAGTGACGCGCTCGGCCCGACCCCGGCCACCTGCCCGACCGACCGCTGATCGCGGGATCTCCGCAACAGCCAGCCGGCCCGGCTACCCTCGCTGGAGGCGCACGGCGCGCCGACCGAGGGAGGGAGTCGCGTGGCCCGCAGCCGGAAGGTGACGGTCAGCACCGACGCCCACGGTCACACCGCCGGCTGGGCGGAGGCCGACCCGTCGGCGGCCGTCCCCGCCGAGCCGGACAGGAGCGCGGCGGCCTTCTTCGACGTGGACAACACGATGATGCAGGGCGCCTCGATCTACTGGTTCGCCCGCGGGCTCGCCGCGCGCAACTACTTCACCACCACCGACCTGGCCCGGTTCGCCTGGCAGCAGCTCCGGTTCCGCCTGCTCGCCCGGGAGCACGCCGGTGACATGTCGCAGGCCAAGGACGCGGCGCTCGCCTTCATCGAGGGCTGGCGGGTGGACGACGTCGAACGCCTCTCCCAGGAGATCTTCGACGAGCTGATGGCACCCCGCATCTGGGGCGGCACCCGCCAGCTCGCCCAGCGCCACCTGGACGCGGGCGAGCGGGTCTGGCTGGTCAGCGCCGCCCCGGTGGAGATCGGCCGGGTGATCGCCGCGCGGCTCGGGTTGACCGGTGCGATCGGCACGGTGGCCGAGGTCGTCGACGGGGCCTACACGGGGCGGCTGGTCGGTGACCTGATGCACGGTCCGGCCAAGGCCGAGGCCGTGGCCCAGCTCGCCGCCGTGGAGGGGCTCGACCTGGGCCGGTGCGCCGCCTACAGCGACTCCTCGAACGACCTGCCCTTGTTGGGGGCGGTCGGGCGGCCGGTGGCGGTGAACCCGGACGGCACGCTGCTGCGGCGGGCCAGGGAGCACGGCTGGGAGGTGCGGGACTTCCGCAGGGGCCGGCGGGCGGTCCGGATCGCCGTGCCGTCGACCGCGGCGGTCGGTGTGGTCGCGGGTGTGGTCGGCGCCGGGTTGGCGCTGCACCGCCGTCGCCGCGACGGCCTCTAGGCAGCCGCCCGGCCGCGGCGCGGGTCAGGGGCCGAACGGGTCCGGCCGCCGCTCCAGGAGCTTGTGCAGTGTCTGTTGGATGGTCTCCCGGACCTGGTCGGCGAGGTTGAACACGACCAGTGGGTCGTCGGCGGAGTCGGTCAGGTGCGCGGTCGGGATCGGCGGGCAGAACTCGATCAGCCACTTGCTGGGCAGCGGGATCATGCCCAGTGGCCCGAGCCACGGGAACGTCGGCGTGACCGGGAAATAGGGCAGCTTGAGCAGGCGGGCCAGCGGCTTGATGTCGGCGAGCATCGGATAGATCTCCTCGCCCCCGACGATGGCCACCGGCACGATCGGGGTGCCGGTGCGCAGCGCCGCCGAGACGAAGCCGCCTCGGCCGAAGCGCTGGAGCTTGTAGCGCTCCGCGTAGAGCTTGCCGATGCCCTTGAACCCCTCCGGGAAGACACCGACCAGCTCGCCGGAGCCGAGGAGTCGTTCCGCGTCCGGGTTGCAGGCCACCGTGCCGCCCGACTTGCGGGCCAGCTCGGAGACGACCGGCATCCGGAACACCAGGTCGGCGCCGAGCAGCCGGAGGAACCGGTGTGCGGGGTGCTGGTCGTGCAGGGCGGCCGAGAGGATCAGCGCGTCGAGCGCGACGGTGCCGGAGTGGTTGCCCACGACCAGGCCGGCGCCGTCGGCGGGCACGTGTTCCATCCCGGTGACCTCGGTGCGGAACCAGTCGCGGTAGAGCAGCCGCAGCAGCGGGTGGAACACGGCCTCGGTCAGCTCCGGGTCGAACCCGAACTCGTCGACCTCGTACTCGCCGGACAGTCGCCGGCGCAGGAACGCCAGGCCGCCCGCGACCCGCCGGTCCCAGGGATCCCCCGGCTGGTCGGCCACCGCCGGGGCGACCGGCGCGGTGGAGGGCCGGTGTCCGTTGCGCCGCGCCGGCTCCGCGTCCGGGTCGGGTGCGGCGGCCGGTACGTCGAACCGGCCGCCCAGCTCACGGCCGTCGCGCTCCGGCCCGGCCCCGGTCACGTCCGCTCCTGGACGGCCGCGCGCACCTGTCGGATCCCGTCCAGCACCAGCTGCTCGGCGGTGGCCAACTGGCTGCGGGTCACGATCCGCCCCCCGTGGTGGGCGTGGATGAAGTCGTCGAACGCGGCGGCGGTCGAGCGCGGGGTGAAGCCGTACTCGCGCTCCAGGCGGGTGGTGTCGACGACCCGGCCGTGGACGAAGAGGTCGACCTGGTCCAGGCCGTAACGACCGAAGCCGAGGGTACGGGCGAGCGCGGCGGCCCCGGAGAGGCCCGGTTCGAGCACGGGCAGCGCCACCCGGCCGGCTCGCCGGATCGCCTGGGAGAGGGAGAGGACGCCCGGACCGGCCACGTTGTAGGTGCCCGGGTGGTCCTCCACGATCGACCGGTGCAGGACCTCCAGCGCGTCGTCGATGTGCAGGAACTGCAACCGGGGGTCACGGCCGAAGACGGTCGGCACGACCGGCTGGGAGAAGTAGCGGGTCAGCGTGGTGTCGGCGGTGGAGCCGATGAACGGCGCGAACCGCAGCACGGTCGCGGTCACGTCGGGGCGCCGCCGGCGGAAGCCCCGCACGTATCCCTCGATGTCGAGGATGTCGCGGCCGAAGCCGCCGCGCGGCACCTCCCGCGGCTCGGTCTCCTCGGTGAACACGGCCGGGTCCCGGAAGGACGCCCCGTACGCGGCGGTCGAGGAGCGGACGACCAGCTTGCGCAGCCGGGGTGCGCGCTGGCACGCGGCGAGCATCTGCATGGTGCCGATGACGTTCTGGTCCTTCATCGCCGACCGGCCGCCGTGCTGCTGGTCGGGGGCGGTGACCAGCGCGAGGTGGACCACCGCGTCGACGTCCAGGTCGGCGAGGAGCCCGCCCAGCGAGCCGGGCTCGATCCGGATGCGCTCGACGCCGTCGAGCAGCTCGGCGAACTCGCCGCCGGACTCAGGCGCGTCGACGCCGATGACCCGCTCGGTGCGCGGGTCGGCCGCGAGCCGCGCGGCGACGTGCGCGCCGAGGTAGCGACCCACCCCGGTCACGACGACGACCCCCGGAGCACCGAGGGTGCCACCGGGGGTCATCTGACGCACCTTCCTCGGCAGCCGGGATCGAGCCGGGACATCCACGGCCTGATCACCTGAGCCTCCGAGGGTCGACAGTTGGCGAGTGACGCCGGTGCCGGGCCGCGGGCCCGGCGTGGGTCACTTGCCGAGACGGCGACGCTGGACGCGGGTCTTGCGCAGCAGCTTGCGGTGCTTCTTCTTAGCCATGCGCTTGCGGCGCTTCTTGACCACCGAGCCCATACGACAGCCTTTCGATGCAACGTGCGGGGCGGACCGGATGACGCCACGCGGGTGGCATCGGTGACCGCTTGCGGACAACGGACCGGACCAGCTCGGGCGGCAGGGCGCACCGGGGTGCGGTCACGGTCGGGATCCAGGGTAGCGGGCGGGCCGCGGCAGGACCAACGGGCCCCCGTCGATGCACCCGCCCGACCTGCCGTCCGCGGGCACGGAGGGGCGTCGCGGCGGGCCGGTCACGTCGGGCGTGACGGCCTGTCCGGCGGCTCAGGCGGTCTCCTGAAAGGCACCCCGGAGATACTCGTGGACCGCGTGTTCGGGGACGCGGAACGACCGGCCCACCCGCACCGCGGTGAGTTCACCGCTGTGGACGAGGCGGTAGACCGTCATCTTCGACACCCGCATGACCGTCGCCACCTCCGCGACGGTCAGGAACTTGACCTCCGACAGCCGACCGTCGGACTGCGACCCGGCCATGGCTCACCGACCCATCCCATGCCCGGCGCGTGCCCATCCGACGGATTGCTCCCGCCCGGACCGGCGACGCGCGTGTTACCAGTACGGTAGCGGGGCCGCTGTTACCGGCGCGATCCCTTCGTACAACTGATCATGATTTGACGTCGGGTTCACCCGTTCCGACCTGCCGTTATCGACCTCGGCGCCCCTGCCGTCCCGTTGCCGGGACCGCAGCGCGTGGAGCGCGCCGACACGGAGCGCAACCGGCGCGGTGCATCCTGCGTCCGCGTCCCACCGATCGGTCCCGTCCGGAGCGTCGGGACCGCCGACGGCGGCGCCGGACGCGGAAGGCGCCCGGTGGCTCCGGCGGCGCCACCGGAGCCACCGGGCGGGCACCCCGGGCCGCGTCCGGACACGGACCGGGGCTCCGCGCTGGGAGCGGGGACCAGTGTCGCAGGTACGTCCGGGCGACCGGACAGCGGTGGATCATGGGGCGGACGCGGGGTCAGGCCACCAGGGCACGGACGTATGCGACGCACTCGTCGTGCAACCCGGCCCAGGGTTCGCCGAGAACCTGCTCGGCGGCCCGGTCGACCGGCGTGCGGTCGTGCACGACGGCCGCGAAGAAGGCGAGCACCCGCCGCTCGCCGAACCGGTCGACGAGATGCCGGACGGCCAGGTAGCCGAGGCCGTAGCTGCCCGCGACCCGCTCGGCGGACGCCTCGTCGGCGGGGGCGGCGCTGTCCAGCCGGCCGTCCCAACCGCCCCGGACCAGCCGCCGCACCTCGGCCAGCCCCGCGTAGCGGTCGAGCGACTGGCCGCCCGAGCCGGCGTACTCTGCCAGGCCCTCCACCAGCCACCAGGTGGCGTCACCCGGGTAGCCCCGGTCGGGCAGCGACGCGGCGTGGGTCAGCTCGTGCCGGAGCAGCTCGTCCGCCCCGCCGGGGGTCAGGCCGTCCGCGTTGAGCACCACCTCGTGGTGACCGCCGCCGACGGTGACCGCGTAGCCGCCGGTCCACGCCGGTCGACCGCCGCCGTACCAGCGCTCCCACTCGGCCCGGCCGGCGTAGAAGATCCGGTACCGGTCCGGCCGGTCACCGCCCACCGCGAACCGGTCGGCTACCGCAGCCGCCGCCTCGGCCTCGGCGAGCAGGCCGGGCAGCCGGCCGCGCAGCGCGGGGGTGGTGGCCACCAGGGTCCGCTCACCGGCGACGGCGACCAGGTCGCTGACCTCCCACGGTCGGGTGCCGGTCTCGGCCGACCGGGATTCCTCCACGGCGAGCAGCCGGGGCCGGTCTCCGGCCTCCCGCCAGCGGGTGCCGGCGAGCACGGTGCTGGGCCGACAGCCGGGCACCGCGAAGCAGTAGCGGAACCGGACCACGAGCCGCCACTCGCCCGGACGGTCGCCGGCCGGGGCGGGCAGCCCGGTCACCTCGGCCTGCCAGGAGGTGACCTTCAAGGCCCGCAGCGCCGCGAACCGGCGACGCAGGTCCGCGTGCGCCGCGGGCTCGGCGATCGCGAGGAAGCCGGCCCGGTCGCCGGCGAGCAGCGCCTCGGACTGCCGGTCCAGCTCGGCGGCGATCCGGTCGGCGAGTTGCCGCCCCGCCCGGGTCGCCGGGTCGTCGGCCGCCGCGCCGATCCGGGCGAGCACCGCCCGGTCGCCGCGTTCCCGGACAACGCCGACCACCAGGAGCGTCGGCAGGCCGCAGGTCAGCACCAGCACGACCACGGTGAGCCCCGTCCACAGTGGCCAGAGGCGGCGGGTTCGCGGCTGGTTCGGACCGTCAGTCACCGGCGAAGGGTACGACCCCACGTCCGGTCGGGCGAGGTCGACACCACCGTTCGGCCACCGCCGGGACCGGGTTCGGTCAGCCGGCGCGCCGGGGCCACGCGGCGAAGGCGATGTCCAACGCGTCGACCAGCTGGTCGTACGAGCGGTCGACCTCGCGGGGCAGGCCGAAGCCGCCGGCCGCCTCCAGGGCGACGAACCCGTGCAACGCGCTGCGCAGCGCGCGGGTGGCGTCCACCGCGTCGTCCCCGGTGATTCCGTAGCCGCGCAGCACCGCGTAGATCGCGCCGACCGCCCGCTCGCCCGCGGCGACGTGCTCGGGGTCGGTCGGGTCCGGCACCCGTTGGGTGGCCGGATAGCGCCCGGGGTGCCGCCGCGCGTAGGACCGGTAGGCGGCGGCGATGGCGCGCAGCGCGTCGACGCCGGCCCGCCCGGCGGCGGCCGTGGTCAGCTCGGTGGCCAGCTCGGCGGTGACCAGCGCGGAGAGCTTCTGGGCGAGCGCGTCAGCGCCCCGGACGTGCTTGTAGAGGCTGGGCAGCGCGACGCCGAGCCGGGCCGCCAGCGCGGCGAGGGTGAGCTGCGGATAGCCGACCTCGTCGGCCAGCCGGGCCGCCTCGCGCACCACGGTCTGCTGGTTGAGGCCGACCCTAGGCACCGTGGCTCACCGCCACGAACGCGGTCAGCTGCTCCGCCGTGCGGGCCGGCTGGTCCGCGTGCGGGTAGTGACCGGAGTCGTCGATCATCCGCGCCTCGGCGGTCGTGAAGAGCCGGCGGGCCGCTCGCGCCTCCGCGCCGGGGTCGGGGAAGTCGGGGTCGCGCGTGCCCATCAGCACCAGGACCGGCTGGCGGACCTCGCGCGCCCGGGTCGTCCAGTGCGGCTCGACCGGCTCGACGACCCCGCGCAGGGCCGCCATCCGGCCGGGCTCCTTCAGCTTGGCGACCATCGCCCGGCGGAACGCCGCGTCGTCCGCCGGCCGGGTCACCGGGAACAGGGTCTTGTGGAACATCCCGAACAGCCGTGGGCTGTGCGTCACCGCGGCCACGACGACCCGCATGACCGGGTTGAGCTTCCGCTGGTTGACGAACGTGCCGGTCTGCACGATGCCGGCGACCAGGTCGGGCGCGTCGGCCGCCGCGAAGACGACCGCTGCCGCGGCCGACGAGTTGCCGACCAGCACGGCCGGGCCGCCGCCCAGGTCGCGGACCACCGCCAGCAGGTCGGCGGCGACCTCCGCCGGGGCGTACGACGGCCAGTCGACGCTGGAGTCGCCGTGCCCCCGGACGTCGACCGAGGCCACCCGGTGGCCCGCCTCGACCAACAGCGGCACCAGGTGCCGGTAGGACCCCCGGTTCTCCCCCATGCCGTGCGCGAGGACCACCAGCGGGCCGGCGCCGTGCACCTCGTAGGCGATCCGGCCACCGTCGCGGGCAACGTAGCTAACTGTCATAACGTAAAAGCTAACCTAATTAGCCAACGCCGTCAAGCTCACCGGTCAAGCCGGCGGCGGCGCGCCCGGGTACGACGAACGGGCCGGTGGGACCACGTCCCACCGGCCCGTTCGGGCGTCGCGTCGACTACTTCTTCGAGATCAGGGCCCGGCCGAAGAAGGCCAGGTTGGCCGGGCGCTCCGCGAGCCGGCGCATCAGGTAGCCGTACCACTGGTCGCCGTACGGGACGTACGTGCGGACGGTGTAGCCCTCACCGACCAGGCGCGCCTGCTCCTCGGGGCGGATTCCGAACAGCATCTGGAACTCGAACCGGTCCGGACCCCGGTCGAACCAGCGGGCCCGGTCCTCGCCGATCGCGATCAGGCGCGGGTCGTGCGTGGCGAGCATCGGGTAGCCGTCACCGGACATCAGGATGTTCAGGCACCGGACGTAGGACTTGTCGACCTCGCGGGCCGACTGGTAGGCCACCGACTCCGGCTCCTTGTAGGCCCCCTTGCAGAGCCGCACCCGGGACCCCGCCGTGGCCAGCTCACGGCAGTCCGACTCGGTGCGGCGCAGGTACGCCTGGAGCACCGCCCCGGTCGACGGGTAGTCCTTGCGCAGCTTCGCCAGGATGTCCAGCGTCGAGTCGGTGGTGGTGTGGTCCTCCATGTCCAGGGTGACCGTGGTGCCCGCCTCGTCGGCCGCCGCGCAGATCGCCCGAGCGTTGTCGTACGCCAACTGCTCGTCGAACATCTGGCCGAGGGCGGACAGCTTCACGCTGACCTCGGCGGCCGGGGTGAGCCCCGCGCCGGCGAGCAGCCGCAGCAGCTTCAGGTACTCGTCGCGGGTCGCGTTGGCCTGCTCGGGGGTGACGGTGTCCTCGCCGAGGTGGTCGAGGGTGATCGCGAGACCGTCGGCGGCGAGTGCGCGGGTCGCGCGCAGAGCGTCGTCGGTCTTGGCGCCGGCCACGAACCGGCGGACGACGTCCCGGGTGAACGGGGCCGTCGCGACGAGCCGCTCGACCTGGGATGACCGGGAGGCGGCGAGGATGACGGAACGGAGCATGAGCCGAGCGTAACGCCCGTGCGCGGACCCCCGCCGAGGGGCGTGCGGCCCCGTCCGGGACCCGGTCCGGGCACGCGGATCTGGCACGGATAGGTTACAACGATCCCGTGGAACGACACCCCCGCCGCCGGCTGCGGTCGGCCTCCGTCCAGTTGGGCACCCTCACCGTCCTGGCGCTCGCCCTCTCCGGCTGCAACCTCACCTCCGACGACGACGATGACGACTGCGCGCTCGGCCCGGAGGGCGGCGGCGACACCGTCGCGCTCGCCCTGCGTGTCCCCGCGCCGGCCGCCACGCGGACCGCCCCGGAGCCGGTCGCGGCGGCCGTGCCCGATCGGGGCGGCTTCGGCACCCACCTCGCCTCCTGCGGCGGCTGAGGTGCGCCGCGAGTCCACCACCCCCCGTCCCGACTGGGACGCGACGATCCGGTCGCAGGGCCTGGTGTACGTCGACACCGAGCTGCCCGACGGCGGCATCATGTCGTACTGGGACGAGTCGGCGGCGTACGCCTTCGACCTGGACGAGGTGCTGCGGCTGGAGGAGGCGACGGAGGAGCTGCACCGGATGTCGGTGGCCGCCGCCGAGCACGTCGTGACCCGGGGCCGGTACGCCGAGTTCGGCATCCCCGCCTGGGCGGCCGAGGCGGTCGCCCGCTCCCTGCGGGAGGCGCCGCCGACCCTCTACGGCCGCTTCGACCTGTGGTACGACGGCAGCTGGCCGCCGAAGCTGCTGGAGTACAACGCCGACACCCCGACCGCGCTGGTCGAGGCGGCGATCGTGCAGTGGTACTGGCTGGAGCACACCCGGCCCGAGCTGGACCAGTGGAACAGCCTGCACGAGCGGCTGGTCGCCGCCTGGGCCAGGGTCGGCGCCGGGCTGCACGAGCCGCGGGTGCACGTGGTCTGGTCGAACGAGGAGGAATCGGGCGAGGACCACATGACGGCGGGTTACCTGGCCGAGACCGCCCGCCAGGCCGGGCTCGCGGTGGAGCTGCTGCCGATCCAGGAGATCGGCTGGGACGGCCGGCGCTTCCGGGACGCCGCCGACCAGCCGGTCACCACCTGCTTCAAGCTCTATCCCTGGGAGTGGATGCTCGCCGAGCCGTACGGACCGCTGGCCCTGGACCCGGGCACCCCGACCACCTGGATCGAGCCGGCCTGGAAGCTGCTGCTGTCCAACAAGGCGCTGCTCGCCGTGCTCTGGGAGCTCTACCCGGGCCACGAGTTCCTGCTGCCCGCGTACCTCGACTCGCCGCGCGGTATGACCGAGTACGTCGCCAAGCCGCTGCTGGGCCGGGAGGGCGGCTCCGTGCGGATCGTCACGCCCGCCGAGGAGATCACCAATCCGGGCAGCTACGGCGACGAGGGCTGGTGCTACCAGGAGTTCCGCCCGCTGCCCGACTTCGCGGGCAACCGGACGGTCCTGGGCAGCTGGATCGTGGCCGGCGAGTCGGCCGGCGCCGGGGTGCGGGAGAGCGCCGGTCTCATCACCGACGGTTACGCGCGGTTCCTGCCGCACTACATCGACGCGCCGCGCCCCGCCTGAGTCGTCTACCGTTGGCAGGGTGAACTTCGACGCGTACGCCCGGACCGGCGTTGACCTCGTCAACGCCCGTCTGGACGACCTCGACGACCTGCGTGCCCTCTTCCCCGACACCAGCGCGTGGATGCGCGACGAGGTGGCGGAACGGGACCTGACAATCTTCCGGCGGGCGCAGAAGCGCCTGCGCGACGTGTTCGAGTACGGCACGTCGGGGCGGGACGCCCAGGCGGTGGCCGAGCTGAACACCCTGCTGGAGGCCTACCCGGTGCAGCCGCGCATCTCGGGCCACGACTCCAGCGACTGGCACATGCACGTGACCAGCCGGGGCGCCTCGGTGAGCGCGGAATACCTCGCCGGCGCGATCTGGGGCCTGTCGGTCTGGCTCTGCGAGTACGGCAGCGCCCGGTTCGGGGTGTGCGCCGACGAACGGTGCCGCAACGTCTACCTGGACACCTCGTCCAACAACTGCCGGCGCTTCTGCTCGGAGCGCTGCGCCACCCGGTCGCACGTCGCCGCCCACCGGGCGCGCAAGCGGGCCGCGGTCGGCGAGCAGGTGGCCGTCGGCGCGCAGGCGACGGCTGCCGAGTCACTCAGCCCGGTCAGCTGACCGAGACGGCGCGGGCCGCCCGGCCCGCGCCGGTCAGGCGTCGACCGGGGACGGCGTGTTCAGGTGTTGGCGGGCGAACTCCAGCGCGGCGCGCAGGTCGTCCTCGCGCACCGCGCGGCTGCGGGCGCCCCGGGTCGACACCTCCACCGCCACCGACCCGGTGAAGCCGCGCCCGGCGAGCGACCGCAGCAGCTCCGCACAGGGCTGCGTGCCCCGGCCCGGCACCAGGTGCTCGTCGCGCCCCTCACCCGTGCCGTCGCCCAGGTGCACGTGCGCCAGCGCGTCGCCCATCCGGTCGGCCATCTCCATCGAGTCGCTGTGCGACGCGGCGCAGTGCGACAGGTCGAGGGTGTAGGCCGGGTAGCCGGTCTCGGTCGGGTCCCAGGTCGGGACGTACGGCACGAACTGCCGGCCGGCCATCCGCACCGGGTACATGTTCTCCACGGCGAGGCGGAGGCCCGGGAACTGTCCGGCGATCGTGGCGAGACCGTCGCCGAAGTTGCGCGCGTAGTCACGCTGCCAGGTGAAGGGCGGGTGCACGACCACCGTCGGCGCCTCCAGGGTCTCGGCCAGCTCGGCCGAGCGGCGCAGCCGCTCCCACGGGTCGGGGCTCCACACCCGCTGCGTCACCAGCAGGCATGGCGCGTGCACGGAGAGCACCGGCACCCCGTAGTGCTGGGAGAGGCCACGCAACGCCCCGGCGTCCTGGCTGACCGCGTCGGTCCAGACCATCACCTCGACGCCGTCGTAGCCGAGCGCCGCGGCCAGCTGGAACGCCGCCGCGGTCCGCTCGGGGAAGACCGACGAGCTGGACAGGAGCACCGGGACGCGGGAAGTCACACCAGCCAGGGTAGCCCGGTCCCGCCCGGACATCGTGACGAGCAGTCGCAAAGCGACCGCAACCGGCCGGTCCCTCTCAGACCGGGCCGAGTTGATCAAGCCGGCGCAGGATGACGCCCTCGCGCAGCGCCCAGGGGCAGATGTCCAGCGCGTCCACGTCCAGCCGGCGCATCACCGCCTCCGCCACGATCGCACCGGCCAGCAGCTGGTGGGCGCGGCCGGCGCTGACCCCCTCCAGCTCGTGGAGCTGCCCCGGCGGGATGTGCCGGATGAAGCCGATCACCTGGCGCAGCCCGGTGCGGCTCAGGCGCCGCCGGGCCCAGAGCCCGGCGCCGGACGGCGCGGCACCCGCCAACCGGGCCAGGGTGCGGAACGTCTTCGAGGTGGCGACCGCCCGCTCCCACCCCACGTCGGTCATGTCCTTCATCACCGGGTCGAGCACGCTGTCCACGTACTCCCGCAGCTCCTCGACGGCCCGCGCGGACGGCGGGGTGAGTCCCCCCGGCTCCGCCGTCAACCGCTCGCGGGTCAACCGCCCCGCCCCGAGCGGCAGCGAGACCGCGACCCCGGGGTCCTCGTCGATCCCGGCGGCGATCTCCAGGGAGCCACCGCCGATGTCCAGCACCAGCAGGCGGCCCGCCGACCAGCCGAACCACCGGCGCACCGCGAGGAACGTCATCCGCGCCTCGTCCGCGCCGGGGAGCACCTCCAGGCGTACGCCGGTCTCCTCCCGGACCCGGGTCAGCACCGCTGGCGCGTTGGTGGCGTCGCGCACGGCGGAGGTCGCGAACGCGATCAGGTCGTCGGTCTCCAGGCCGGCGGCGGCCGCCTTGGCCATGCTGACGGCCCGGACCAGCCCGTCGGCCCCGGCCTCGGTGATCGCGCCGTCCGGGCCGATCTGCTCGGCCAGCCGAAGCACCACCTTCTCCGAGTGCGCCGGCCAGGGGTGGGCACCGTGGTGCGCGTCCACCACCAGGAGGTGCACCGTGTTGGAGCCGACGTCGAGGACACCCAGTCGCATCCCTCGACCCTATGGCCACACTGTTTGCGCGGCTCGGCGGCCCGCACGGTCGGTCGCGCGTACGCTGGGCCGGGTGACGATGGAGCTCCGCGTACTGGTGGACGACCCCGGTGACCCGCGCAGCCGCGAGGTGCCCCTGGACTTCCCTCGGGAGTGGATCGAGTTCGCCGACCCGGCGGACGAGAGCCACCTCGTCCGGGCCGACCTGACCTGGCTGCTCTCCCGCTGGACCTGCGTCTTCGGCCGCGGCTGCCACGGCATCATCGCCGGTCGGGCGGCGGACGGCTGCTGCTCGCACGGCGCCTTCTTCACCGACTCCGACGACGAGAAGCGGGTCCGTGCCGCGGCCAAGCGGCTCACCCCGGAGACCTGGCAGCACTTCCGCCGGGGGTTCAAGAACTGGACCGACAACGACACGATCGACGGCAAGAACCCGGCCCGCCGCACCGCCACCCAGGGCGCCGACGGGCCGTGCGTCTTCCTCAACGACGCCGACTTCCCCGGTGGCGGCGGCTGCGCGTTGCACGCCCAGGCGCTGCGCGACGGGGTGCACCCGCTGGAATACAAGCCGGACGTGTGCTGGCAGTTGCCGATCCGTCGGGACCAGGAGTGGGTCAAGCGGCCGGACAACACGAAGGTGCTGGTGTCGACGCTGTCCGAGTTCGACCGGCGCGGCTGGGGCGCCGGCGGGCACGACCTCGACTGGTGGTGCACCTCCTCGACCGACGCCCACGTCGGCACCGAGCCGATGTACATCTCCTACGGCCCGGAGCTGACCGCGCTGATCGGCGCCCCCGCGTACGCGAAGCTGGCCGAACTCTGCGCGGCCCGCGTCCGACAGGGCCTCGTCGCGCCGCACCCGGCCGACCCCGACGCTCGCTGACCCCCGACGCTCGCTGACCCCGGGCGCCGGGCGGTCCCGGTCGCCGGCCGGTCAGGGTCGTGGCGGCCACGGCGGCGCGCTAACGCACCCCGCCGTGGCCGGGTCGATCAGGGCTCGAACTTGTAGCCGAGGCCGCGCACGGTCACGATGTACCGCGGCGCGGACGGCTCCGGCTCGATCTTGGAGCGCAGTCGCTTGACGTGGACGTCCAGGGTCTTGGTGTCGCCGACGTAGTCCGCGCCCCAGACCCGGTCGATGAGCTGCCCCCGGGTGAGGACCCGGCCGGCGTTGCGCAGGAGCAGCTCCAGCAGCTCGAACTCCTTCAGCGGCAACTGCACGGTGGTGCCGTCGACGGTCACCACGTGGCGCTCGATGTCCATCCGGACCGGGCCGGCGGCGAGCGTGGGCGCGCCCGACTCGGCCACCTCGGGGCTCTGCCGGCGCAGCACCGCCCGGATCCGGGCCACCAGCTCGCGCGGCGAGTACGGCTTCGTCACGTAGTCGTCGGCCCCGATCTCCAGGCCGACGACCTTGTCGATCTCACTGTCCCGCGCCGTGACCATGATGATCGGCACGTGCGAGCGCTGCCGGAGCTGCCGGCACACCTCGGTGCCCGACATCTCGGGCAGCATCAGGTCGAGCAGCACGATGTCGGCGCCGGTCCGGTCGAACTCGGTGAGAGCCGAGGGACCCGTCGCGGCGACCGAGACCTCGAAGCCCTCCTTGCGGAGCATGTACGACAGCGCGTCGGAGAACGACTCCTCGTCCTCGACCACCAGAACGCGGCTCAACGGGGATTTCCTTTCCATTTCTGTCAGACCTGCCGAAGCTCGGCCGGACCGGGCTCGATCCCAACCGGCGGCAGTGTCGCCAGGAGGTCGTCCGGGGGACGGGAGGGCAGCCGGAGGGTGAACGTCGATCCACCACCAAGAGTGCTCGACACCTCGACCCGTCCGCCATGGTTGCTCGCGATGTGTTTGACGATGGCCAACCCGAGGCCGGTGCCCCCGGTGGCGCGGGAGCGGGCCTGGTCGGCCCGGTAGAACCGCTCGAAGATCCGGTCGACGTCCGTCGGCGCGATGCCGATGCCCTGGTCGGTGACGGCGATCTCCACGGTCTCCTCACCGGCGTTGGTGGTGATGGTGACCGTGGTGTCCTCGCCCGAGTAGTTGATGGCGTTCTCGACCAGGTTCGAGACCGCCGTGGCGATCTGGCTGTCGCTGCCGTAGACGGTGAGGTTGCGCTGACCGGCGACCGCGACCTCGATCCCCCGGGCGGAGGCGGTGGTGCGCGTCCGGTCCACGACCTCCGCGATCACCCAGTCCACCGAGACCGGCTCGGGTGCCGGCTGCGGCTCGGCGCCCTGCAGTCGGGTCAACTCCAGCAACTCCTGCACCAGCCGGCCGAGCCGGGTCGACTCGTGCTGGATGCGCTCGGCGAACCGGCGCGCGGCGACCATGTCCTCGGAGAGGTCCGGCGCGGCGTCGCTCGCCGGCTCGGTGGCGTCCAGCAGCGCCTCGGCGAGCAGTTGCAGGGCACCGATCGGGGTCTTGAGCTCATGGCTGACGTTGGCCACGAAGTCGCGCCTGACCCGGGCAAGTCGGTGTGACTCGGTCACATCGGCCGCTTCCACGGCGATGTAGCCGGCACCGACCCCCATCGCCCGCAGGTGCACGCCGAGCGGGTTGTCACCCGCGTTGTCGCGGCCCCGCGGGAGGTCGAGCTCGATCTCGCGGCGGATGCCCGTGCGCCGGACCTGCCCGGCCAGCGTACGGATCAGGGGGTGGGCGGCGATCGAGCCGGGACTGGTGCCGGTGCGCAGCAGGCCCATCGCCCGCGCCGCGGGATTGACCAGCACGGGCACGTCGTCCGGGTCCAGCACCACCACGCCGGCCCGCAGTGAGTCGATCGTGCGGCGCCCGAGCCCGATCTGTGGATCGTCGGCTATCGCGGGCCTCCCCCAGCTCAAGAGGGAGCTCCCGCTCCCGGTCGGCGCGGCGCGGCGGCCCGTCGCCGGCATGATCCGGGGCAGCAGGAGCCCGGCGACCAATCCGGTCGCCAGCGCCACGGTCACCGCGACCGCCACTGCCCACTCCACGTGGCGATCGTAGGGTCATTGTTAACCTGGCTCCCACCCATAAGGGGGCGAAGCAGGCTCGCTTCCGGCAATGTTCACCCCTGCGTCCGGCGTCGTTCACCGGGGTTCACGTCGGGTCCGCCGGTGCCCCCTACCGTGAGACACGCACCGCTCAACCCCGCGCCGGCCCGGTAGGGGCGGCGACCGACAACAGGACGTGAGAATGCGCGACGAGTTCCGGGCCGACCTGCACATCGTCAGCCAACTGCTGGTGGACATGGCCGAGGGCATCCGGTCCGCCATGCGCCAGGCCACCAAGGCCCTGCTGACCGCCGACCGGCAGGCCGCCGAGACGGTGGTCGAACGGGATGCTGAGATCGACGAGCTCTACCGGCACGTCGAGGAACGGGTCTGCGACCTGCTGGCCCGGCAGGCGCCGGTCGCCTCCGACCTGCGGGCCATGATCACCGCCCTGCACGTGGCCGCCGACCTGGAGCGGATGGGTGACCTGGCCGAGCACGTGGCCAAGACCGCTCTGCGCCGGCACCCCTCGCCGGCCGTGCCCGCCGAGCTGCGGACGATCTTCACCGACATGGCGGGGATCGCCGACCGGATGGCCGAGAAGATCGGGTCGGTGCTGGCGAAGCCCGACGCCGACCTCGCCGCCGAGCTCGACCGGGACGACGACGCCATGGACGACCTGCACAAGAACCTGTTCAGCGTCCTGCTCGGCGACGACTGGCCGTACGGGGTGGAGACGGCGATCGACGCGACCCTGCTGGGCCGCTTCTACGAGCGCTTCGCCGACCACGCGGTGAACGCCGGCGAGCACGTGGTCTACCTGATCACCGGCGAGACCGCGTCCCCGTCGAACTGAACCGGACAGGCGAAGAGGCCCCCGGGTGACCGGGGGCCTCTTCGCGTCGTACGGCGGGCGCCAGCGGCTCAGCGGCCCTGGTTGGCGACCGCGGCGGCAGCCTCCTTGGCGGCCGTCGGGTCGAGGTAGGTGCCGCCCAGGGTGAGCGGGCGCAGCTGCGGGTCGAGGTCGTAGCGCAGCGGGATCCCGGTCGGGATGTTCAGCTTCGCGATCGCCTCGTCGGAGATCTGGTCGAGGTGCTTGACCAGCGCCCGCAGCGAGTTGCCGTGCGCCGCCACCAGCACCGTGCGGCCGGCCAGGATGTCCGGGACGATCGAGTCGTACCAGTACGGCAGCATCCGCTCGACGACGTCCTTGAGGCACTCGGTGCGCGGCATCAGCTCGGTCGGGAGCAGCGCGTACCGCGGGTCGCCCACCTGCGACCACTCGTCGTTGTCGTCGATCGGCGGCGGCGGGGTGTCGTACGAGCGGCGCCAGAGCATGAACTGCTCCTCGCCGTACTCGTCGAGGGTCTGCTTCTTGTTCTTGCCCTGCAGGGCGCCGTAGTGCCGCTCGTTGAGCCGCCACGACCGGCGGACGGCGATCCAGTGCCGGTCGGCGGCGTTCAGCGCCAACTCGGCGGTGCGGATCGCCCGGCGCATCACGCTGGTGTGCACGACGTCCGGCAGCAGGCTGTGCTCGCGGAGCAGCTCGCCGCCGCGCCGCGCCTCGCCCTCGCCCTTCGCGGTCAGGTCGACGTCGACCCAACCGGTGAAGAGGTTCTTGGCGTTCCAGTCGCTCTCACCGTGCCGCAGCAGGACCAGCGTCCCGACGGTGGGCCCTTCGCTAGCAGTCATGCGGATCATCCTGCCGTACGTCGCTGCGGGACACGCAGGGACCGGCCGTGACGACCACCACGTGGAAAAGCCGGTGACCGGGCTCGGTGGCCGGCACTAGGTTGTAAGGCGTTTGAGATAGATCGGTCATTACCAACGCGGGGGCGCCGGATGCGGACAGTGCAGAGCTGGTTGCGGGAGACGGCAGGCGGACTGCCACGACGGTTCTGGTATCTCTGGGCCGGCACCCTGATCAACCGACTCGGCTCGTTCGTCCTGGTCTTCCTCGCGATCTACCTCACCCAGGAGCGCGACTTCTCGGCGTCACAGGCCGGCCTGGTGATCGGCCTCTGGGGCGTCGGCGGCGCGGTGGGCACCACCGTCGGCGGCACCCTCACCGACCGCTGGGGCCGGCGACCCACGCTGCTCACCGCGCACCTCGGCGCGGCGACCATGATGCTGGCGCTCGGGCTGGCCCGGCCGCTCTGGGCCGTGGCCGTGGGCGCCCTGCTGCTCGGCATGTTCGCCGAGGCCGCTCGGCCGGCCTTCGGCGCCATGATCATCGACGTGGTGCCGGAGAAGGACCGCCTGCGCGCCTTCTCGTTGAACTACTGGGCCATCAACCTCGGCTTCGCCTGCGCGGCCGTGCTGGCCGGCGTCGCCGCGCAGGCCGGTTACCTGCTGCTCTTCGTGGTCGACGCGGCCACCACGCTGATCACCGCCGTGGTCATCGTCACCCGGGTCGGTGAGACCCGGCGGGGGACGAGCGCCGGCCCGCGCGTCGCGGGCACGCCCGCCCCGACCGGCGCGCTGCGCACCATCCTCGGCGACCGGGTCTTCCTGGGCTTCGTGGCGCTCAACCTGTTCAGCGCGCTGGTCTTCCTCCAGCACATCTCCATGCTGCCGATCGCGATGGGTGACTCCGGCCTCTCCCCCGCCACCTACGGCTCGGTGATCGCGCTCAACGGCATCCTGATCGTGGTGGGCCAACTCTTCGTCCCCCGGCTGATCCGGGGCCGGAGCCGGTCGCACGTGCTCGGCCTGGCCTCCCTGGTGATGGGCGTCGGCTTCGGGCTCACCGCGTTCGCCGACGCGGCCTGGTTCTACGGCCTGACGGTGCTCATCTGGACGCTCGGCGAGATGCTGAACTCGCCCTCCAACGCCACCCTCATCGCCGAACTCTCCCCCGCCGACCTGCGCGGCCGCTACCAGGGCGTGTTCGGGCTCTCCTGGCAGATCGCCGGTGCCGGCGCCCCGATCCTCGGCGGGCTGGTCCGGGAGCACCTGGGCAACACGACGCTCTGGGCGGCCTGCGCGGCCATCGGTGGAGTCCTGGCCGTGGCGCACCTGATCTCCGGGCCGGTCCGCGAACGCCGCGCCGCCACCCTGCGCCACGCCTGGCGGCCGGTCGTCCCGGTGGTCGCCGTGCAGCCGCCCGCGCCGGAGGCCGCCGAGGCCGCGGCGATCGCACCCGCCGCGCCGCTCGCGGCCGCCGATTCGCCGTCCGATACGGTCGGCACCGCTAACCGTTAGGAAACCGAACAGTCTGGAGGGGCGGTGCACGTCCTGCGGCGCTGGTGGCACGACACCGCGGGCGGGCTGCCCGCCACCTTCTGGTACCTCTGGGCCGGCATCCTGATCAACCGCGCCGGCGCCTTCGCGATGCTGTTCCTCTCGCTCTACCTCACCACCGCGCGGGGGGCGAGCGAGGCGCTCGCCGGAGCCGTGGTCGGGGCGTACGGGGCCGGTGGCGCGGTGGGCGTCTTGCTCGGCGGGGTGCTGGCCGACCGGTGGGGCCGGCGGGCCACGCTGCTCGTGGCGCACCTGGCGACCGTGGGCCTGATGGTCGCGCTCGCGCTGAGCGAACACCTCGCGGTCATCGCCGTGCTGTCCGCGCTGGTCGGGGTGGTGCACTCGATGCCCGGTCCGGCGTTCGTGGCGGCGATCGTGGACCTGGTCCCCGAGTCCCGCCGCTCCCGCGCGTTCAACCTCCAGTTCTGGGCGTTCAACCTCGGTATGGCCGTCGCGTCGCTGCTGGCGGGCGTCCTGGCCGAGGCGAGCTTCCTGGCCCTGTTCCTGGTCGACGCGGGCGCCACCCTGGTCACCGCCCTGGTCATCGCCGCGAAGGTGCCGGAGACGCTGCGCCGGGGCACCCCAGGGCCGGCGCCCACGGCCGGCGGGAGTCGACGGCCCGGGCTGCACACCGCCCTCACCGA
The DNA here is from genome assembly GCF_900091425.1 of Micromonospora krabiensis. Taxonomy (GTDB): domain Bacteria; phylum Actinomycetota; class Actinomycetes; order Mycobacteriales; family Micromonosporaceae; genus Micromonospora; species Micromonospora krabiensis. The sequence continues at coordinate 5,376,147 of NZ_LT598496.1, read as the reverse complement.
CCGGATCTTCCTGACCTTCGTCGCGCTGACGTTCGTGCTCGCCGTGCTGACGATGCAGACCTCGACGATCATGCCGCTCGCGATGCGGACGGACGGGCTGGGACCGTCGGCGTACGGACTGGTGGTGGCGCTCGGCGGTGCGCTGATCGTGATGGGTCAACTATTCGTGCCCCGGCTGATCGACCGGCACCGCAAGGACCGCGTGCTCGCCGCCTCCACCGGCCTCATGGCGATCGGCTTCGGCGCGCTCACCGTGGCCGACGGGCTGGGGGTCTACCTGGCCGCCGCCGCGGTCTGGACGGTCGGCTCGATGCTCGCCGCCCCGCCCAACGCGCAGATCAACGCCGACCTGGCCCCACCCGAGCTGCGGGCCCGCTACCAGTCGGTCTTCTACCTGACCTTCCCGGCCGCCTCGTTCGTCGCCCCGACGCTCGGCGGGGTCAGCCTGCAGTACCTGGGATCGGTGCACTGGCTCATCGTGGGCGGGCTCGGGCTGCTGGCCGCCGTGGGCCACCTGCTGGCCGGGCCACCCCGGGAGCGTCGCGTGGCGGCACTGCGCGGGGCCGCGGCGTCCCGCGAGCGGGTCGGGGTCCGCTGACCGGCGACAAACCACCCAGGCGGTACGGGGATACGCGGAACGCCCACCCGGCACGACCGGAGTCGGCAGTGGTGAGCGTTCGCGAATGGCGGGGCCGGCGGCGGCGGGCGACACTCACCCCCGTAAGCGTCGCCCGCTCGCGCCGCCGGTCCAAACAGGTGGCACCGTCCCCCAACGGCTTGATCCACCCGTCCCCTCGCGCCTCGCCCGGTGCACGGATCTGATCGATCCGCCGCTCCCCCGAACGTTTCCAAGCGTGGCGCGGTGCAATAAAGTTAGTTCGCCCAGATTCCGGATTCAACCCGCTCCGGCTGTCTCGATGGTCACAACCGCCGAGTTGTCGCTGCTCCGGGCCTCGGTGTAAGCCAACAGCGGATACCCGCCGGGCATTCCCCCAAACGCTCAGGCGTCCTCCCGATCGGGCGACTCGGTCCGGAAGAAGTTGCTCTGTCGGCCGTCGCGCATCTGCTCCTGATAGATCAGGTTCAGCCGTCGCAGGTCGAACGTGTGGAACCAGTCGTCCCAGGTGATCTCCCGGATCCGGCTGCTCTCCCGATAGCCCGGAATGTTGAACGTCAGCACGCCGACGCGACCTTCCCGCTCGGTGCCCGCGATGGTCGCCGGCTTCGCACCGCGTTCCCGGGCCCAGCGCTGGATCACCTCGTGGTTGCTCGTCACCAGGCTGCGGCCGGGACGCTCCGGCCGGTCCATGGGTGAGGAGATCACCTGTGACGAGAGCGCCGACCGGGACGTACCGCGGCCGGTCCGCAGGGCGCCACCGGTGGACGCCGCCGCGCCGCCGCCCGCGGTGGCCCTCGGTGCGGCCTTGGTCGCGGCCGCCCCGCGGGCCGGGGCCTTCCGGGCGGGCGCCTTCGTCGCGGCCGTCTTCCGGGCGGTGGTCGTCTTCCTCGCGGGTGCCTTCTTCGCGGCCGCCGTCTTCCGGGCCGCGGCGCTCCGCGTCGTGGCCGGCGCCTTCTTCGCGGCCGTCGTCTTCCGGGCCGCGGTGACGCGCTTCGTCGCCGGTGCCTTCTTCGCGGCCACCGAGCGCTTCGCGGGCGCCGTCTTCTTCGCCGGCGCCTTCTTCGCCGCCACCGACCGCTTCGCGGGCGCCGTCTTCTTGGCCGCCGTCTTCTTCGCCGGCGCCTTCTTGGCCGCCGTCGTCTTCTTCGCCGCCGCCGTCTTCTTGGCCGCGGCCTTCTTCACGGCGGCGCGCTTGGCGGGGGCGGCCTTGTTGGCCGGGACCGCCTTGGCGCGGCTCGGCGTGGCCTTCGCCCGACCGCTCACCGCCTTCTTGGTGGTGGCCGCCCGGCCCGCCGCCGCCCGGGTGCCCGTCGCCCGGCCACTCGGACCGGTCGCCCGGCGGGCGGCGCCGCCCCCGCGGCCCTCCGCACGCAACGTCCGTACCAGTTCCTTCACCAGATCCGGCTTGCGCAACGCGGAGATGCCGGAGACACCACGCTTGCGCAGTTGCCCGCGGATGTCGTCCACCCGCATCCGGCCGATCTCCGACTCGGAGATCATCGGGGTGTTCGGGGTCCTGTTGCTCCCCTGCCGCCTGGTAGTGGTCGCAGTCCCGCCGCGACCTGAGCTGTTCCGCTGAGCCATGGGACGCTCACGCTCCTCGACAGTCCGTCCTCGGCGCGCGGCGGGTCCCCAGATCCTGCCGCACCGCGCGGTGCGGCATACCCGTCAGGAGGGTTCCGAACCTCCGGAAGGCTCGAAGAGGTGCGCGAACGCGGCCAGGTTGGCCGTCGACTCGCCACGCTTGACCCGCCACTCCCACTCCCGGCGGATCGAACTGCCGAACCCGATCTCCAGCATCGTGTCGAAGGACTCGTCGGCGTACGTCAGCACCGCGCCCAGCAACCGGTCCAGCTCCTCCGCGTCCACCCCGGCCGGATTGACCCGACCCGTGAGGTAGACGTCGCCGACCGCGTCGACGGAGAAGGACACCCCGTACATCCGGGCGTTGCGCTGCAACAGCCAGGCCCACAGCTCCTCGCGTCGCTCGTCCGGCTGGCGCATCACGAACGCCTCGACCCGCAGCGCGTGCTCACCCACGATCAGGTTGCAGATCGTCTTCAGCTTGTGGGTGCCGGGCAACGTGACCGCGTAGGACTCCGGGCCGGTCCGCTCCCAGGCCAGCTCCCGCTCGGCACAGACCGACTCGATGAGGGCCGCAAGATCGCTCTTCCCGCTCACCGGACCCACTCTACGGTCGACCCGGCCGGACCACCCGGTGACGCCGGCCCGGCCGCCGGCTCACCAGGAGCAGGAGAGCGCCGCGTCACCGGCCAGCTCGGCCACGAGCCCCTCACGACGCGCGGCCATCGCCTCGCCGTACACCGTGAGGAGACCGGAGACGGTGCGGGCCCAGGAGAAGCCCCGCGCGTGCCGCTCGGCCCCCCGAGCCAGCGCGGCGCGACGCCGCGCGTCCGGCAGCAGCCGACCCAGCGCCCGGGCCCAGTCGACCGGGTCGTGCCCGTCGATCAGGAGGCCGCTCACCTGGTCCCGTACGGCGGTCACCAGGCCACCCACCGCCGCCGCGACGACCGGCGTGCCGCACGCCTGGGCCTCCAGGGCGACCAGACCGAACGACTCGTTGTGCGACGGCACCGCGACCAGGTCGGCGGCCCGGTAGAGCTCCGGCAGGTCGGCGCCGGTACGCGGCGGCAGGAACCGCACCCGGTCGGTCACCCCGAGAGAACCGGCCAGCTCCATGAGGGCGGTCGGCCGGTCCAGGCCGCTGCCGCTCGGGCCGCCGCAGATCACCACGGTCACCTGGTCGGCCAGCAGCGGGTCGCGCTCGCGCAGCGCGGCGACCGCGCGTACCAGCACGTCGGGCGCCTTCAGCGGCTGGATCCGGCCGACGAACGCCACCACGTAGCCCTCGGTCGGCAGGTCCAGCCGACGACGGGCGGCGACGGCCGCCGCGGTCCGGTCCCCCGGGGCCGGGCGGAACCGGTCGAGGTCGACGCCCGGCTGGACGACGGCGACCCGGGCCGGGTCGGCGTCGTACCGCTCGATCAGGTCCCGGGCCTCGCACCTGGTGTTGGCCACCAGCCGGTCGGCCTCCGCCACCACCTGCTCCTCGCCGATGACCCGCGCCTTGGGTTCCGGCCGGTCACCGGCCGCGAGCTGCGCGTTCTTCACCTTGGCGAGGGTGTGCGCGGTGTGTACCAGCGGCACCCCCCACCGCTCCTTGGCCAGCCAGCCGACCTGACCGGAGAGCCAGTAGTGGGAGTGGATGAGGTCGTAGTGGCCCGGCGGACGGGCCGCCTCGGCGCGAAGCACCCCGGCCGTGAAGGCGCACAGCTGGCCGGGCAGCTCCTCCTTGGTCAGCCCCTCCAACGGCCCGGAGGTGATGTGCCGGACCTGCACGCCGGGCGCCATCTCCACCACGGGAGGCAGGTCGCCGGAGGTGGCCCGGGTGAAGATCTCCACCTCGACGTTCGCCTCGGCCAGCCGCCGGGCGACCTCCAGGATGTACACGTTCATGCCACCGGCGTCACCGGTGCCCGGCTGGTGCAACGGTGAGGTGTGCACCGACAGGGTGGCGATCCGCCGGGGCCGGGGCCACGGCAGGGCACCCCGCTGACGACCCACGCCGGTGTGCAGTTCCGCCACGTCCGCTCCTCTTGTCACGGTTGGATGCCGTCTCGCACGACCGGCGTACACGTAACAGGTGCGCCGGATCTCATCTTCCCCATCGGGCTTCGGTGATGCGTGCGGGCGGGCGGCCGGCGTGACGGACCTCATCCTGGACGTCCCCACGCCCGCCCGGAGCAGCGGCCGGAGCGCGGGTGACAATGGCCGGATGACCTCAGTCGCCATCGTCACCGGAGCCTCCAGCGGGATCGGTGCCGCCACCGCCCGCCGACTCGCCGCCGAAGGGTTCCACGTGCTCGCCGCGGCCCGGCGTACCGACCGGTTGGCCGATCTGGTCGCCGAGATCACCGCCGACGGTGGCCACGCCACGGCGGTGGCCTGCGACGTCACCTCGGACGCGTCGGTCGCGGCGCTGGCCGAGGCCGCCGCGGCCGCACCCGGGCCGGTGACGCTGCTGGTCAACAACGCCGGCGGCGCACGCGGCCTGGACCCGGTGGAGTCCGGGTCCGTGGGCGACTGGCAGTGGATGTACGACGTGAACGTGCTCGGCACCCTCCGGGTCACCCAGGCCCTGCTGCCGGCGCTGGTGGCGTCCGGTGCCGGCACCATCGTGATCGTCTCCTCGACCGCCGGTTTCACCGTGTACGAGGGCGGCGGCGGCTACACCGCGGCCAAGCACGCCCAGACCGCGATCGCCGGCACCCTGCGGCTGGAGCTGTCCGGGCGCCCGGTGCGGGTCGTCGAGATCGACCCGGGGATGGTGAAGACCGACGAGTTCAGCCTGGTCCGGTTCGACGGCGACGCCGAGCGGGCCGAGGCGGTCTACGCCGGCGTGCCCGAGCCGCTGGTCGCCGACGACGTGGCCGATTGCATCGCCTTTTGCGCCACGCGCCCGCACCACGTCAACGTGGACCGGCTGGTGGTGCGCCCGCTGGCGCAGGCGGCGCAGCACAAGGTGCACCGGGTCGGGCAGTGAGGCGGGATCGCGGGCAGGTCCGGCTCCCGGGGCCCCGGGGTCGCGGGCGGGCCCGCCGTCGCGAAGCCTGCGGTCGCGCAGACGCCCGGCGCTGAGGCCCGACGTGGCAGGGGCGGCGCGGCGGCCGTACGGGGTGGTCACCCGGGGCACCACCAACCCCAACCGGCTGCGCCGGGTGGACAACTGGATCGTGGCCACCTGCGGCGACCTGCTGCGCGGCGCGCCCGACCCCCTCGTCGTCGACCTCGGCTACGGCGCGACGCCGGTGACCGCCGTGGAGCTGCGCGCCCGGCTCGCCGCCGGGGTGCGCACCGACGTACGGCTGGTCGGGCTGGAGATCGACCCGGCGCGGGTGGCCGCCGCCGAGCCGGCCGCCGACCCGCCGGGGCTCACCTTCGCCCGGGGCGGGTTCGAGCTGGCCGGACTGCGCCCGGTGCTGGTGCGGGCGTTCAACGTGCTGCGCCAGTACGACGAGAGCGAGGTCCCCGCCGCCTGGCGGACGATGACCGCCGCCCTGGCCCCCGGCGGGGTGCTGGTGGAGGGCACCTGCGACGAGCTGGGCCGGCTGGGCGGCTGGTTGCTGATCGACGCCGACGGGCCGCGCACGCTGACCCTGGCCGCCCGGCTCGCCACCCTGGAGAGCCCGGCCGAACTGGCGGAGCGGCTACCCAAGGCGCTGATCCACCGCAACGTCCCCGGCGAGCGGGTGCACGATCTGATCCGCGCCTTGGACGACGCCTGGCTGGCCGCGGCCGGCTACTCCCCGTTCGGCCCCCGGCAGCGCTGGCTGCGCGCCGTCCAGTCCCTCAAGAACGCCGGCTGGCCGATCCTCGACCGCCCCACCCGCTGGCGCCAAGGCGAGCTGACCATCCCCTGGCCCGCAGTAACCCCCCGCTAACCCCCCCACCCCCACCCCCGCCCCCCCGCCCCCCGCCCCCGCCCCGCGATCTTGCAGTTCTGGCCCTTGCTGAGTCCGTTATGGGCGCTGTGTCTGGGCGCAAAGTGCAAGATCGCGGGAAAGGAGGGGCGGGGGCGGGGGGCGGGCGGGGGGGGGGGGTTAGATCGTGGTGTTGATGAGGACGGGTTCGGGGTGGAGGGTCACGCCGAAGCGGGTCTTGACGCCGTCGCGGATCTCGCGGGCCAGGGCGACCAGATCGGCCGTGCTCGCCCGGCCGCTGCGGTTGGTCAGCGCCAGCGTGTGCTTGCGGGAGATCGCGGCCCCGCCCGGCCCCGGGTAACCCTTGCCGTAGCCGGCCTTGTCGATCAGCCACGCGGCGCTGACCTTCACCACGTCGCCGGCGCCCGGCCAGGACGGCGGCTCCCCCAGGTCGGCGGCGCGTTCGCGCAGCAGGTCGAACGCCGCCCGATCGAGCACGGGGTTCGTGAAGAACGAGCCGACCGAGCGCGTGTCGGGGTCGGTCGGGTCGAGCACCATGCCCTTGCCGGCGCGCAGTGCGCGTACGGCCGCCCGGGCGTCGGCGAGCGGAACCCGGTCCCCCACCTCGACGCCCAGCGCACGGGCCAGCTCGGCGTAGCGCACCGGCCCGGAGAGCGGGGACCTGCTGAGGCGGAAGTCGACCGACAGCACCACCCAGCGGTCGCGGTACTTGAAGATGCTGCCCCGGTAGGCGAAGCCGCAGTCGGCGGCGGCGATCCGGCTGGTGGTGTCCTCGACCCGGTCGTACGCCTCGACGCCGGTGATGGTCTCGGCGACCTCCTGGCCGTACGCGCCGACGTTCTGGATGGGGGTGGCGCCGGTGGAGCCGGGGATGCCGGAGAGGCACTCCAACCCGGACCAGCCGTTGGCGACGGTGGCGGCGACCAGGTCGTCCCACGGCTCGCCGGCCTCGACCCGTACGGTCACGGTGTCGGCGTCCTCGGCGACCACCCGCAGGCCCCGTGACCGGACCAGGACCACCGTGCCGGGGAAGCCGTCGTCACCGATCACCACGTTGCTGCCGCCGGCCAGGACGAGCACGGCGTCACCCCGGGCGCCGGCGTCCCGCACCGCGCGCACGATCTCGTCGGCGCTGGTCGCGGTCACGATCCTGCCGGCGGGACCGCCCATGCGCAGAGTGGTGTAGCCGGCCAGGGCACTCACGTCGGCTCGGTCGGCTCCGGTTGTCGGCTGGGCGTAGACGTCTGACACACCTTTCACCCTAGGCTGAGGGGTAGCCGCGGCACCCACTGGTGGCCGGGTCACCCCCGGGAGGATGGCGATGAGCAGACTGCACGGCACGAAGGACTTCTGGATCGGTGCGCTGCGGACGGAAGGCCCAGCCTTCGCCTCGGCGGTGGCGGAGGCGCCGCCGGAGACACCGGTCCTCTCTTGTCCCGGCTGGACCGTCGCCGACATGACCCTGCACCTCGGCAGCATCTACCACTGGGTCTGCGGCTTCGCCGGCTCCGGCCTGACCACCGCGCCGCCGGCCCGGCCGCAGGCCGTCGAGACGCCCCCCGGTGTCGCCCCGCTGGACTACTGGCAGCGCGGGTACGACCAGCTGATGACCCTGTTCGACGGTCTCGACCCGGAGGCTCCGGCGTGGAACTGGGCGCCGCAGCCGAAGCGGGCCGGCTTCTGGCCGCGCCGCATGGCCCACGAGACCGCGGTGCACCGTTGGGACGCGCAGCTCGCCATCGCGGCGGGTGAGCCGATCGAGGCGAAGCTCGCCGCCGACGGGGTGAGCGAGGTGCTGGACACCTGGCTCCCGGCGGGCCGGCGACGCAGTCCCGGCCAGTGGCACGGTGTGGTGCAGCTCTCCGCGGTCGACGCGGCGCAGTCCTGGTATCTGCGACTGCGCGGCGAGGGGGTCGCGCTGCTGGACACGGACACCATCCTCGATCACGACGACCACCACGCCCGGGTGCACGTCAGCGGCACCGCGAGCGATCTGCTGCTGGCCCTCTGGGGCCGGGTCAGCTTCGACACCCTGGACGTCGCCGGTGACCCGAGCCTGCTGAACGGCCTGCAACCCCGCTGATCTCTGGCCCTCCCCCCGCTCCGACTCGGAAACAGGGGCCGTACCCGGCGGGTACGGCCCCTGTTTCCCTGTTTCGGGGCGGAAAGGCGCGGAGCGGGATGAGAGCGCTCTCTTGACAGCGGGCGTGACGCCCACCACCCTGTCGTGAGAGCGCTCTCTCAGATCCGTACCCACCACCACCCGCCCGACCTGAGAGGGGTCACAAAGAGATGGGTGTCATTCCGCGCCGCCGCCTCGCGGCGGTGGCCCTCGTCGCCGCGACCGCCCTGTTCGCCACCACCGCCTGCGGCGGTGACGACGCGGGCGAGGACGGTCCGATCACGCTGACCGTCGACGTGTTCGGCCAGTTCGGCTACGAGCAGCTCTACCAGGAGTACATGGCCGCCCACCCCGGCGTGAAGATCGTCGAGCGGGGCACCGGCAGCAACCTCGACGAGTACTCGCCGAAGCTGACCCAGTGGTTGGCCGCCGGCAAGGGCGCCGGAGACGTCGTCGCCATCGAGGAGGGGCTGCTCGTCGAGTACAAGGCCAACCCGGGCAACTTCGTCAACCTGCTCGACCACGGCGCCGCCGAGCTCAAGGGCAACTTCCTGGAGTGGAAGTGGAACCAGGGGCTGACCGCCGACGGCAAGCAGTTGATCGGGCTCGGCACCGACGTCGGCGGCATCGCGATGTGCTACCGCAAGGACCTCTTCGCCAAGGCCGGTCTGCCGACCGAGCGTGACGAGGTGTCCAAGCTCTGGCCGACCTGGCAGGACTACATCGCCACCGGCGAGAAGTTCAAGGCCGCGAACACCGGGGCCGCGTTCCTGGACGGGGCCACCAACACCTTCAACACGATCCTGCTCCAGACCGCCGGCAACACCACCGGCTACAGCTACTACGACACCGGCAACAACCTGGTCGTCGACAGCAACCCGGCGGTGAAGCAGGCCTACGACACCACGATGGACATCATCGACTCCGGCCTCTCCGGCAAGTACGGCTCCTGGTCGGAGGAGTGGGTCTCCGCGTTCAAGCAGTCGAAGTTCGCCACCATCGCCTGCCCCGCGTGGATGACCGGCGTCATCGAGGGCAACGCCGGCCCCGCCGCCAAGGACAAGTGGGACATCGCCAAGGTGCCCGGCAACGGCGGCAACTGGGGCGGGTCGTTCCTCGCCGTGCCGAAGCAGAGCAAGCACCAGGCCGAGGCGATCGAGCTGGCCAAGTTCCTCACCAGCGCGAAGGGCCAGATCGGCGCGTTCAAGGCCAAGGGCCCGCTGCCCTCGTCGCCGCAGGCCCTCGACGACCCGGCCATCGCGAACGCGACCAACGCGTACCTGTCGGGGGCCCCGGTCGGGCAGATCTTCGCCGCCGGCGCGAAGAGCCTGAAGCCGGTCTACATGGGCCCCAAGAACCAGGCCGTGCGCACCGAGGTGGAGAACGCGGTACGCACCGTCGACCTGGGCCAGCGAAGCCCCGAACAGGGCTGGACCGACGCGGTGACCAACGCGAAGAAGGCCGCCGACAAGTAGCCCGAGCCAGCGTGCGGGCGGGCTCCGGGACACCGGAACCCGCCCGCACGGCGGAAAGGAGTCCCCGGGCATGACCGTCCAGCTCGACGCCCGCCCGCCGGTCGCACCGACGTCCGGCACCCGGCGCCGGCCACCGGGAGGCCGGTTCAGCCGGCTCGACACCCGGCTCTCGCCGTACCTCTACATCGCGCCGTTCTTCCTGCTCTTCGCCGTCTTCGGGGTCTACCCGCTGGCGTACACCTTCTGGGTGTCGCTGCACGACTGGGACCTGCTCGGCAGCGACCACCCGTTCGTCGGGGCGGAGAACTACACGCGGCTGCTGGCCGACACCGACTTCTGGCACGCGGTCGTCAACACGCTCGGCATCTTCGTCATCTCGACCGTCCCGCAGCTGCTGGCCGCGCTCTGGCTGGCCAACCTGCTCAACCGCACGCTCCGGTTCCGCACCGGCTGGCGGATGAGCGTCCTCATCCCCAACGTCACGTCCACCGCCGCGGTGGCGATCGTGTTCGGGGTGATCTTCAGCCGCGAGTTCGGCATGGTCAACTGGCTGCTCGACCTGATCGGGGTCGGCCCCGTCGAGTGGAAGTCGAACCGGGTCGCCTCCTGGGTGGCCATCTCGACGATGGTCGACTGGCGGTGGACCGGCTACAACGCGCTGATCTTCCTGGCCGCCATGCAGGCCATCCCCCGCGACCTGTACGAGTCGGCGGCCATCGACGGCGCCAACCGGGCCCGGCAGTTCTGGTCGATCACCGTGCCGCTGCTGAAGCCGACGATCATCTTCTGCGTCATCATCTCCACCATCGGCGGGCTCCAGCTCTTCACCGAGCCCCGGCTCTTCCACTCCGGCACCAACCCGATCCGGGGCGGACCACTGCGCGAGTCACAGACCGTGACCATGTACATGTTCGAGAACGCCTTCGCGCCGCACTACAACTTCGGCTACGGGTCCGCGGTCGCCTGGCTGCTCTTCGCGCTCATCGCCGTCGTCGCGGCCGTCAACGTGCTGATCATCCGGCGGCTCGGCGGGCACACGCCGGTGGGCCGGACCCGGAAGGGAGACCTGCGATGAGCCGCCTGTGGCGGGCCAGCCCGCTGACGTACGGGGCCCTGGTCCTCGCCGCGCTCACCTCGATCTTCCCGATCTACTGGATGTTCGTGGTGGCCAGCCGCTCCAGCGACGCGATGGGCCAGGTGCCGCCCCCGCTCACGCCGGGCGGCAATCTCGGCGCGAACATCAGCCGCCTCTTCGCCAACACGGACGCCTACTTCCTGACCGGTCTGATCAACTCGGCCATCGTGGCGACCACGGTGACCGTGTCGGTGGTGTTCTTCTCCAGCCTGGCCGGGTTCGCCTTCGCCAAGCTGCGCTTCCGGGGCCGCAACGCGCTGCTGCTGGTGATCATTGCGACCATGATGGTGCCCACCCAGCTCGGCGTGATCCCGCTCTACCTGATGATGACCAAGCTGAGCTGGAACGACCGGCTGCCCGCCGTGATCGTCCCCGCGCTCGTCACCGGGTTCGGGGTGTTCATGATGCGGCAGTACGCCGGCCAGGCGGTCAGCGACGAGCTGATCGAGGCCGCCCGCGTGGACGGCTGCGGCACGGCACGGATCTGGTGGAACGTGGTCATGCCGGCGCTGCGTCCGGCCGCGGCGGTGCTCGGGCTGCTCACCTTCATGACCACCTGGAACGACTTCCTCTGGCCGTACGCTGTGCTCAACGACCCGGAGAACCCGACCGTTCAGCTCTCCCTGCGGGCCCTGTCCGACGGCTATTACCAGGACATGTCGCAGGTGTTCACCGGGACGGCCATCGCGACGCTGCCCCTGCTTCTGGTCTTCGTCCTGTTCGGCCGCCAGATCATCGGCGGGATCATGGAAGGTGCGGTCAAGGCGTGACGGAACTCCGATTTCCCGAGAACTTCCTCTGGGGCGCCGCCACCGCGGCCTACCAGATCGAGGGCGCGGCCCGCGACGACGGTCGCGGCCCGTCCATCTGGGACACCTTCAGCCGTACGCCGGGAAAGGTCCACCAGGGGCACACCGGGGACGTCGCCTGCGACCACTACCACCGCTACGCCGAGGACGTGGCGCTGATGGCCGAGTTGGGGCTCGCCGCGTACCGCTTCTCGGTCGCCTGGCCGCGCATCCAGCCCGACGGCACCGGGCCGGTCAACCCCCGCGGGTTGGACTTCTACGACCGGCTGGTGGACGCCCTACTGGCCCGAGGCATCGACCCGATCGTGACGCTCTACCACTGGGACCTGCCGCAGAGCCTGGGTGACCGGGGCGGCTGGACCAACCGCGACACGGCCGAGCACTTCGCCACCTACGCGACTGCGGTGCACGGCCGGCTGGGCGACCGCGTCAACGTCTGGACCACCCTCAACGAGCCGTGGTGCTCGGCCTACCTCGGCTACGGCAACGGCGTGCACGCCCCCGGGGAGCAGGACGCGGGGGCCGCCTTCACCGCCGTGCACCATCTGCTGCTCGGGCACGGCCTGGCGGCCCGGGCGCTGCGCGCGGCCGGCGCACGCACCGTCGGCATCACCCTCAACCCGGCCGACGTACGCCCCGCGGACGAGTCCAGCGCCGCGGACGCCGCGGCGGTCCGGCTGGTCGACGGGCTGCACAACCGGATCTTCCTGGACCCGCTGCTCGCCGGCGGTTACCCGGAGGACGTGCTGGAGCACGTCGGCCGGATCGTCGAGCCGACGTTCCTGCGGGACGGGGACGAGAAGCTGATCGCCGCACCCATCGACCTGCTGGGCGTCAACTACTACCAGCCGACCTACGTGGCGGGGCGGCCGGACGGCGCCGGGGGCGGCGGCGCGTACCCGGGCACCGACGGCGCGGTGGAGTTCCTTCCGCCCACCGGGCCGCTCACCGACATGGGCTGGATGGTGGAACCGGCCGGGCTGACCCGCCTGCTGGAACGGATCGCGACCGACTACCCGGGCGTGCCGCTGCTGATCACCGAGAACGGCGCCGCCTACCCGGACAAGCCGGGCACGGAGTCTCCGGACGGCCCCGGCCAGGTCGTCGACACCGACCGGATCGCCTACCTGGACGGCCACCTGCGCGCCGCACACGAGGCGATCTCCCGGGGGGTGGATCTCCGGGGTTATCTCGTATGGTCGTTCCTGGACAACTTCGAGTGGGCGGAGGGCTACCGCAGGCGGTTCGGGATCGTGCACGTCGACTACCTGACCCAGCGCCGCACACCGAAGTCCAGCGCCCGGTGGTACCAGGAGGTGATCTCCCGGAACGGGCTGTGACGAGCGGGGGAACGGCGATGACGACGGCGCAGCGGCCGACGCTCGAAGAGGTGGCCCGGCGGGCCGGGGTCTCCCGGGCCACCGTCTCACGGGTGGTGAACGGCTCCACCACGGTCGCCGAGCCGATCCGGGAGGCGGTCCACCGGGCGGTGGCCGAGCTGGGCTACGTGCCGAACCTCGCCGCCCGCAGCCTGGTCACCCAGCGGACCGACTCGGTCGCGCTGGTCATGCCCGAGGCGGCCACCCGGGTCTTCTCCGACGACCAGGTCTTCCCCGGCATCATCCGGGGCGTCAGCCAGGAGTTGGAGGCCGCCGACAAGCAGCTGGTGCTGATGCTGGCCGGTTCGCCGGCCGGGCACGCCCGGGTGGAGCGGTACACCACCGGACGGCACGTCGACGGCGTGCTGTTCGCCTCGCTGCACGGCGCCGACCCGCTGCCCGGCACGCTCGCCCGGCTGGGCATCCCGGTGGTGTGCAGCGGCCGGCCGCTCGGCGACGTCCCGGTGCCGTACGTGGACGTCGACCACGTCGGCGGGGTCACCGCGGCGGTACGACACCTGGTGGCCGGCGGCCGGCGGCGGATCGCCACGATCGCCGGCCCGCAGGACATGGTCGCCGGCATCGAACGGCTCACCGGCTACCGGGAGGCGATGGCCGAGGCCGGGCTGCCGCAGCGGGTCGCGACCGGGGACTTCACCCGCGAGTCCGGGGCGGCGGCGATGCGGCACCTGCTCGCCGAGGACCCGGAGCTCGACGCCGTCTTCGCCGCGTCCGACCTGATGGCACACGCCGCGCTGCGTACGCTGCGCGAGGCCGGCCGGCGGGTTCCGGACGACGTGGCGGTGATCGGCTTCGACGACATCGAGACGGCCGCCTACACCGAGCCGCCGCTGACCACCGTCCGGCAGCCGATCCAGGAGATCGGCCGGCAGATGACCCGGCAGCTGCTCCGGATCGCGGCCGGTGAGACCGTCGAGCCGTCGCTCATGCTCCCCACCGAGCTGATCCTGCGCGACTCCGCCTGACCCCCGGCAAATCGGTCGAGCGGGAACCGGTCCGGTCGGTACCCTCGCGCGATGCCTGAGCCACTGATCCGCACCGCCACGCCCGACGACGCGCCGGCCGTGGTGGCGCTGCGCGCACTCGTCTACCCGTACCTCGTGCGGGGGGAGGCGTCGACCCGACACATGATCGCCGAACCGCCCGCCGGCGAGGAGTGGACGGCGTTCGTCGCCGAGGTCGACGACCAGGTGGTGGGCTGGGTGTCGGCGTACCTGAACATCCGCACCTCCGAGCCCGGCTTCGGCGAGGTCTCGCTGCTGCACGTGCACCCCGACCACCGACGCCGGGGCATCGGCGACGCGTTGCTGGGCGAGGCGCTGCGGCACCTCCGCCCCCTCGGCGTACGCCGGGTCCGCACCTGGGCGCTGTCGGAGGCGCTGCCCTTCGCCCGCCGGCACGGCTTCACGCCGAGCCGGGAGCTGCGCTACTCGGCGCTCGACCTGCGCCCGGCGCCGCCGATGCCGACGGCTCCCCCGGGCGTACGGCTGCTGCCCTTCGCCGAGCTGGACCCGCACCGGCTGTACCGGGCCGAGATCGCGACGGCCGCCGACGAGCCGGGCGACGTCGCCTCCGACACGATCAGCTACGAGACGTGGCAGCACGACGTCTGGCACAACCTCGGCCTGGACAAGGCCGCCAGCACGGCCGCCGAACTGGACGGCGACCTGGTCGCGTTCAGCGTGGTCAAGCGGGACGGCGACCGGATGTGGTCGGACTTCACCGGGACCCTGCCCGGGCACCGCGGGCGTGGCCTCGCCGGACTGGCCAAGCGGGCCGCCCTGCACCGGGCAGCCGCCGGCGGGGTGCGGGTCGCGTACACGTCGAACGACGAGGCGAACGCGCCGATGCTGGCGATCAACGAGCGGCTCGGTTACCGGGCGGTGGCCGCCCAGTGGTCCTGCCTCGCCGAGCTGACCTGACCGCGGCGGCGGCCGGCGCGGTGCGACGGTTTGCGGCCCTCGCAGCCGGCCCGGCGCGACGGTGTGCGGCGCCCGCTCAGCCGGCGCGCACCCGCTCGGCAACACGGAGCGTCTCGGCGCCGAAGAGCACCAGCCGCGCCTCGGTCACCCGTGCCGGCGTGGCCGCCCCGAGCACGCCGAGCGCCTGCCGGACGGCGTCCTCGACCGGCCAGCCGTAGATGCCCGCGGAGACCAGCGGAAACGCGACGGTCGCCGCGCCCAGCTCGTCGGCCACCCGCAGACTGTTGGCGTAGCAGTCCCGCAGCAGCGCCGAGCGGTCCTCGGTCGCCGACCAGACCGGCCCGACGGTGTGGATCACCCAGCGGGCGGGCAGCTTCCCCGCGGTGGTGGCGACCGCCTGGCCGGTGGGCAGCCCCTTGCCGTACCGGGAGGCGCGCAGCGCCCGGCACTCCTCCAGGATGGCCGGCCCGCCCCGGCGGTGGATCGCGCCGTCCACGCCGCCACCGCCGAGCAGCGACGAGTTGGCCGCGTTGACGATCGCGTCGACGCGCTGGGTGGTGATGTCCCCCTCGACCAGGGTGATCTCCACGTCAACTCTCCTGGATGGACTGGCCGAGCGAGCGGCGGGCGAGGAGGGTTGCGCCGGCCACCGCGGCCGGCATGACGAGCACCGCGCCGAGCGGGATGAGGAAGCAGACGAACACCGCCACCCCGAACCCGAGCGCGGTGGGTCGGTCCGCCTTCAGCAGGCTCCGGCGCTCGGGCAGGCGCATTCCCCGCCGGTAGAAGGGCGCGCCGACCAGCTCCACGGCGAGGAACCAGCCGCCGACGGCCGCGCCGATGACCGGCACGACGGTCTGACCGACGACCGGGATGAAACCGGCGAGGAAGAGCGGGATGCCGACCAGCACGGAGAGGGCGACGAGGCGTACGGAGTCGGCCAGGCTGCGGCGCAGCGACGACCAGAACGGCACGTCCACCGCTCCCGGCGTGCCGCCGAGCCGTTCCTCGACCCGCTCGGAGATCTTCTCGTAGAACGGGTCGCCGATGACCAGGGTGACCGCAGTGAAGGTCAGCACGCCGAGCAGCCCGCCCAGCCCCAGGAAAGCGAGCCCCGCGACCACCCGGACCAGGCCGCGCCACGTGCCGGACCAGTCGTCGGCGAACGGCGTGACCAGCGCGGCCAGGTCGTCCACGAACCAGACCAGGGCGGCGAACGCGCTGACGAAGAACGCGCCGGAGATCAACGCCGGCACCACGCCGAGCAGCATGAGACCGGGGCTGCGCACGTAGAGGCCGATGCCGCGCAGCAGCAGACCGACTCCGGCGAAGAAGCGGCCGGCGGCCCCGGTCACCGGCTTGGCGATGCTGGTCACGTCCACGATCGCAGAGCCTAGTTGCCGACGGCACATCAACCGGTTGGTGGATCGCCGGTGTCAACCGGCGCCGCCGAGGTCGGGTCCCGGTCGGTCGATTCGCGGCGGGCTCGTCGCCACCACGCTGAACGGGTAACGGCACGGCGGCGAAGGGTGGGGCGATGCCGGTCATCGAGGTGACCAACCTGCACAAGAGGTACGGCGACCTGGTCGCCGTGGACGACGTGTCCTTCAGCGTGGCGGCCGGGGAGATCTTCGGTGTCCTCGGCCCGAACGGCGCCGGCAAGACCACCACCGTGGAGTGCGTGGCCGGACTGCGGGTCCCCGACGGGGGCGGGGTGTCGGTCCTCGGGCTCGACCCCCGCCGGGACGCGAGCCAACTCCGGCAGCGGGTGGGCGTGCAGCTCCAGGAGAGTCAACTGCCGGACCGGCTCCGGGTGGGCGAGTCCCTGGAGCTGTACGCCTCGTTCTACCGGGACCCGGCCGACCCGGCCCGGCTGATCGACGAGCTGGGCCTCGGCGAGAAGCGGAACACGCCGTACCGGAAGCTCTCCGGCGGCCAGAAGCAGCGCCTCTCCGTCGCCCTGGCGCTGGTGGGCAACCCCGAGATCGCCATTCTGGACGAGCTGACCACCGGGCTGGACCCGCAGGCCCGGCGGGACACGTGGGGGCTCGTCGAGCGGATCCGGGACCGTGGTGTGACGGTCGTGCTGGTCACCCACTTCATGGAGGAGGCCGAGCGGCTCTGCGACCGGGTGGCGGTGATCGACGCCGGGCGGGTGGTCGCGCTCGACACCCCGGCCGGCCTGGTGTCGACCGTGGCCCCGGAGCAGCGGGTGCGGTTCCGGCCGTCCGCGCCGCTGGACGACCGGCTGCTCACCGACCTGCCGGAGGTGAGCGGGGTGACCCGCTCCGGCGCCCAGCTCGTGGTGACGGGCACCGGTGACCTGCTGCACGCGGTCACCGCCGTGCTCGCCCGCAGCGGGATCGTCGCCGCCGACCTGCGCCTGGAGCAGTCCACGCTGGACGACGCGTTCGTCGAGCTGACCGGGCACCGGCCCGCCGACTGAGAGGAAGACCATGCACGCCTTCGGCCAGATCCTCAAGACCGAGACCCGGCTCTACCTGCGCGACCTGCCCACCCTGCTGCTCACCGTCGGGCTGCCCACGCTCATCCTGGTGGTGCTCGGGATGATCCCCACGCTCCGCAGGCCGGACCCGACCTTCGACGGGCAGACCTTCGTCAGCTACTTCGCCCCGTCCCTGCTCGTGGTCACGCTCGCGATGGTGGGGGTGAACATCCTGCCCACCGTGCTGGCCACCTACCGCGAACGCGGCGTACTGCGTCGGCTGGCGACCACCCCGGCGCACCCGGCCGCGCTGCTCGCCGCCCAACTGGTGCTGGCTCTGGCCGGGATCCTGGCCAGCGCGCTGCTGCTCGTCCTGGTCGCCCGGCTGGCGTTCGACGTGCCGCTGCCCCGTCGCCCGCTCGGCTTCACCGCGGCCTTCGTGCTCGGCACGGCGGCGCTGCTGGCGCTCGGCCTGCTGATCGCCGCCGTCGCCCGGACGACGAGGGCCGCCCAGGCGCTCGCCGTACCGCTCTTCCTGGTCGTCATGTTCTTCGGCGGGGTCTACCTGCCCCGGTTCCTGCTCCCGGACTTCCTGGCCCGGGTCGGCGACTACACGCCACCCGGGGTGCAGGCGCTGCTCGACGCCTGGACCGGCACCCCACCCCGGCCGCTGCATCTGGCAATAATGGCCGTGGTCGCGGTGACCGCCGGCGCGGCAGCCGCGAAACTGTTCCGCTGGGAGTGAGCAGCGACCGATGAGCAGCACCGCCGAGCAGGTCGACCGGTTGGCCGCGTGGGAGTCGCGCGAGGTCACGCTCTATCGCGTGCTGCCGTACGTCGGCCTGGCGGTCGGCGCGCTGCTCACCGCCGCGGCGCCGGCGCCGACCGGTCTCTCGCTCGTCCCCGACCCGTTCCTCGCCGTGGCGGTCGCGTGCTGGGTCGCCTGGTTCGTCAACCTGCACCCCGACTGGGTGACCCGCCGCGGGCTGATGGCGGTCTACTACGTCGGGCTGCTCGCGTTCGCCACCGCGCTGGTGCTCGACAGTCCGTGGTACGGGTTCTTCGCCTGGATCGGGTTCCTGCACTCGGTCATGGCGCTGCACGGCCGGTGGCGGTTCGTCGGGGTGGCGGCCACGGCCGTCCTGCTCGGCACCGCCCAGGGCGGGGGCCTTCCGTCGTCCCCGGCACACTGGCTGCTCTGGGCGGTCCTGGTGCTGTTCAACGTCGGCGTGGCCGGCGGCGTGACCTGGTTCGGCCTGGTCAGCGACCGGCAGAACACCAACCGCAAGCGGCTGGTCGAGGAGTTGGCCGAGACGAACCGCCGGCTGGCCGAGACGATGCGGGAGAACGAGGGGCTGCACGCCCAACTGCTCACGCAGGCCCGGGAGGCCGGGGTGACCGACGAACGGCAGCGGATGGCCCGGGAGATCCACGACACCCTCGCTCAGGGACTCACCGGCATCATCACGCAACTGGAGGCGGCCGGACAGGCCCGGGACCGGCGCGCCGACTGGCAGCGGCACGTGGACAGGGCGATAACGCTGGCCCGGGAGAGCCTCAGCGAGGCGCGCCGCTCGGTGCGGGCGGTCCGCCCGGAGGCGCTGGAGTCCGCCCGGCTGCCCGACGCGCTCGCCGAGCTGGCCGGGCGGTGGTCGACGATGAACGAGGTACGCGCCGAGGTGAGCGTGACCGGCGACGCCCGGCCGCTGCATCCGGAGATCGAGGTGACCCTGCTGCGGGCGGCACAGGAGGCGTTGGCCAACGTGGGCCGGCACGCCAAGGCGTCCCGGGTCGGGCTGACCCTGTCGTACATGGAGGACGTGGTCACGCTGGACGTCCGCGACGACGGGGCCGGCTTCGACCCGGGCGACCTGCCGGCGCCGCGCCGGCCGGACGGTGGCTACGGCCTCACGGTCATGCGTCAGCGGGTCACCCGTGTCGGCGGCGAGCTGGCCGTCGAGTCCGAGCCGGGCGGCGGCACCGCCGTCTCGGCGTCCGTCCCCGCGCTCCCGGGAGGTGCCGCGTGACCGTACGGCTGCTGATCGTCGACGACCACCCGGTGGTGCGGGACGGGCTGCGCGGCATGTTCACCGGCGACCCGGGGTTCGAAGTGGTGGGCGAGGCCGGCGACGGCGGCGAGGCGCTGGCCCTGGCCGCGTCGCTGCGGCCCGACGTCGTGCTGATGGACCTGCGGATGCCCGGCATGGACGGGGTGACGGCGATCGGCCGGCTGGCCCGCTCCGGAAGCCCGGCCAAGGTGCTGGTGCTGACCACGTACGACACGGACGCGGACGTGCTGCCGGCGATCGAGGCCGGCGCGACCGGATACTTGCTGAAGGACGCGCCGCGTGAGGACCTGGTCCGGGCCGTGCGGGCGGCGGCACGCGGCGAGTCGGTGCTCGCGCCCAGCGTGGCCGGGCGGCTGATGGGGCGACTCCGGGCCCCGGCGGAGGAGCCGCTGAGCCAGCGGGAGCTGGAGGTGTTGACCCTGGTCGCGCGCGGCTCCTCCAACCGGGAGGCGGCGTCCCGCCTGTTCATCAGCGAGGCCACCGTCAAGACCCATCTGCTGCACGTCTACGCGAAACTCGGGGTCAACGACCGGGCGGCCGCGGTGGCCGTGGCGTACGACCGGGGCCTGCTCACCCCCGGCGGGCGGTGATCCGGCCCGGGGCAGGATGGAGTGGTGCGGGCGTCCCGGCTGATCTCGTTGGTGTTGCTGCTCCAGTCGCGGGAGACGATGACCGCGGCCGAGCTGGCCCGCGAGCTGGAGGTCTCCGAGCGGACCGTCTACCGCGACGTGCTGGCGCTCTCGGCCGCCGGGGTGCCCGTCTACGCCGACCGCGGCCGGGCGGGCGGCTACCGGCTGCTCGGCGGCTACCGGACCCGGCTGACCGGGCTGACCCGGGACGAGGCGGAGGCGCTGTTCCTCGCCGGGCTGCCCGGGCCCGCCGGGGACATGGGCCTGGCCGACGCGGTCACCGCCGCCGAGCTGAAGGTGCTCGCCGCGCTGCCGCCGAGCCTGCGCGACGCGGCCGCCCGCACCGGCCAGCGGTTCCACCTGGATGTGCCGGGCTGGTTCCGGGAGGCCGCACCCCCGGCCCGGCTGACCGAGCTGGCCGGGGCGGTCTGGCGGGACCGGGAGGTGCGGCTGCGTTACCGGCGCGGCGACCGGGAGGTCACCCGCGAGCTGCGGCCCTACGGGCTGGTGCTCAAGAGCGGGGTCTGGTATCTGGTCGGCCGGGTCGGCGACGACCACCGGACCTATCGGGTGGACCGGGTCACCGAGGTGGCGGTGGGGGCGGCGACCTTCGAACGGGACGAGCACTTCGACCTGGCCGGGTACTGGCGGGAGCAGGGCGAGGCGTTCCTCCGGAGCATGCTCCGGGCCGAGGTGACCGTTCGGCTGAGCCCCGCCGGCCTGCGCCGGCTGCGCCATCTCGCCGACGCCCCCTTCGTGTACGACGAGGCGGTAGCCGCGGCCGAGGGACCCGACGGGCAGGGCCGGGTGGTGCTGCGGCTGCCCGTCGAGTCCGTCGAGGTGGCGTACGCCCAGTTGCTCTCGCTGGGGCCGGAGGTGGAGGTGCTCGACCCGCCCGAGCTGCGGCGGCGGATGGCCGAGGCGGCGATGCGCTCGGCGGCGCTCTACGCGAACGCCGACACGGCTCAGCGGTAGCCGGTGTCGTCCGCCGGGCGGCCCGGCTTGATCACCTCTTCGTGGTAGCGGAAGAAGTTCGGCCGGGTGCCGTCGAGATCGGTGAACCCGTAGACCTGGGCGAGGCCACCGGCGTCGAGGGACTGGCCGTTCCAGCGGGCCCGGTCCGGGTCAGCGGCCAGGGCGGCGACCGCCCGCCCGACGAAGGCCGGTGTCTCCGACATGACGAAGTGCGGGTCCTTCGCCGCGCCGTCGCGCCAGTTCTCCTCGGTGACCTCGAAGATCTCCAGCATCAGCTCCGACCGCAGCCAGCCCGGCGTCAGCGCGACGGCCGTGCAGCCGTACGGCTCCAGCTCGTGCGCCTGGCTGAACGCCAGCCGGTTCACCGACACCTTCGCCAGGTCGTAGAAGAGGGAGAGCCGGTAGTTCTCGTCGTTGTACGCCTTCGTGCCGTCGCCGATCTCCACGACCAGGCCGCCGGGCTGGCGGGTCAACAGGGGAAGCGCGAAGTGGCTGGTGATGATGTGGGTGTCGATCGCCAACCGCAGGGTGCGGAAGCCGGCGTCCAGCGGCTGCTGCCACACCGGCTTGTCCCAGGTGATCAGTGGCTCGGCGCCCCAGATGTCGTTGACCAGCACGTCGAGGCGGCCCCGCTCGGCATCGATTCGGTCGACCAGGTCGCGCACCTGCTCGGGGACGAGGTGGTCGGCCCGGACCGCGATGCCCTCACCGCCGGCCGCGGTGACCAGCTCGGCGGTCTCCTCGATCGTCTCCGGCCGGTCCAGCTCCGAGCGACCGGCCCGGCTGCTGCGCCCGGTCGCGTAGACGGTGGCCCCGGCCGCGCCGAGCTGGACGGCGATCTGCCGGCCCGCGCCCCTGGTCGCCCCGGCGACCAGGGCGACCCTTCCTGTCAGCGGTTTCGTCATGCCGGCGAGCCTGCCAGCGAAAGGTGACAGGCGACGTCAGATTTTCACTGCACGTCGAACTCGTTGCCTTCCGGGTCGGCCATCGTGGTGTGCCGGCTGCCCCGGTCGTCCACCTCCGCCAGCACGGTGGCGCCCAACCCGGTCAGCCGCTTCACCGTCACCTCCCGGTCCGCGGGGCCGACGTGCAGGTCGAGGTGCAGCCGGTTCTTGACCCGCTTGGGCTCGGGCACGGCCTGGAAGAGCAGGCGCCGGCCGAGACCGATGCCGCTGTCCGGGTCGACCGGGTCGTCCGGGTGGCGGATCCCGGCCAGCTCGCGGAACACGCGCCGGCCGTCGATCTCGACGTACGCCTCCGGGCCGACCGCGCCCACCTCGACCAGGCGATCGATGAGGGCGCTGTTGTCCTCCACGTCGTAGTCGAGGGCGGCCGCCCAGAACCGGGCCAGCGGGATCGCGTCCGCGCAGTCGACGACGAGCTTCCAGTGCAGGGCCATCCGTGCTCACCTCCGGCCGCGGCCGCCCGAGCGGGCCGCCTCAGTAACCGTTTATAGTGGTTACATGACGGACGGCGCAAGTGGACTCACCCTGGTCTCTCTCTCGGGCACCCGCTTCCGCTTCGACCCCGGCGCCCTCTGCCTGGAGCTCCTCACCACCGGCGGCCCCGGCCCGCTGGGCCGCCGCTACGAGGCCCTGCACCGGCCCGACGACCTGGCCGCGTGGCTGGAGCTGTCCCGGCTGGGCCTCGACCCGGCGCGGGTGCGGGTCGACGCCGACGACCTGGCCACCACCCGACGGCTGCGCGACGCCCTGTGGCGCCTCGCCTGCGCCCGGACCGGCGGCCGGCCACCGACCGACGACCCCGCCGACTTCGAGGCCACCCCCGCCGACCTCGCCACCCTCAACGAGATCGCGGCCGGGGAACCGCTGGCCCCCGAGCTGACCGTCGAGGGCACGCGGCGCTGGCTACCGGCGCGGGGCGGGCAGGTGCTCGCCACCGTCGCCCGCGACGCCGTCGACCTCTTCAGCGGTCCGCACGCCGACCGGATCCGCGAGTGCGGCGCGCACAACTGCCACCTGGTGTTCGTGGACACCTCGCGCCCCGGGCAGCGCCGATGGTGCTCGATGGACCGCTGCGGCAACCGGCACAAGGTCCGGGCGCTGCGCGCCCGGCGAGCCACCGACTGAGCCGCGGCCCGCGGTCCTGGCTGTCCTAGTCGGCCAGACGGACGCGGACCCGCCGGTTGGCCCGGCCCTTACTCTCCACCTTGACCACCTGCACCTTGCCGATCTGCGCGGTCGAGGCGACGTGGGTACCGCCGTCGGCCTGCACGTCGAGACCGACGATGTCGACGATCCGGACCTCCTGCTCGTCCGGCGGGATGAGGTTCGACTGGGTGCGGATGATGTCGGGCAGGGCCAGCGCCTCCACCCGGGGCAGCACCCGCACCGCGACCGACCGGTCGGCGGCGATCTCGGCGTTGACCAGCTCTTCGATGCGGGTCTTGAAGTCCGGTGGCACCTCGGGGAGGTTGAAGTCCATCCGCGCCTCACCCGGCTCCATGTTGCCGCCGGTCGCCAGCGCGCCGAAGTCGCGGAAGACCACACCGCAGAGCACGTGCAGCCCCGAGTGGGTCCGCATCAGTCGGGTACGCCGCTCGTCCTCCACCGCACCCGTCAGCACGGTGCCGGCCGGCGGCAGCGGATCACCCTCGGCGGGGATCAGCCACAGGTCGTCGCCCTTGCGGGTGCCGACGATCCGGGTCTGCACGCCCTGCCAGAGCAGCACCCCGTGGTCCGGCGGCTGGCCGCCGCCGCCCGGATAGAACGCCGACCGGTCCAGCACGATGCCCTGCTCCGGGTCGGCATGCAGCACCGTGCACTCCCACTCGCGCAAGGTCGGGTCGGCGAGGTCGAGCCGGTGCGTCCGGCCGTGGTGTGTGACGCCCATGTCAGGGCACGTTACTCGTTCAGGAACGAGGAGATCCGCGTACGCAGGTCGGCGCGTTCCGACCAGAGCACGCCCGGCCGGTCGTACACGTGCAGCGTGGCCGCCGGGAGGGCGGCCGCGAGTTCCTCGGCGACCTCCACCGGGTGCAGGTCGTCGCCGACGCAGCCGATGACCAACGCGGGCGCGGTCACCGCGGCCAGCGCGTCCGTGCTCGGCACCGCCACCTGCTCGGGAAGGCTCGCCAGCCCGGAAGCCAGCCCGTCCCGCAGCAGCTGGTCGAGGCGCTGACGCAGGTAGGCCCACCCGGCCGGCGTGTTGCGCACCGCGGGCGGCAACTCGACGGACACGACCTCCGCGACCGCCGACGCGTCGCCGCTCTCCACCGCCTCCAGCAGCGCGGTCAGCCGCTGCCGGGCCACCTCGCCGCGCGGCCGGTCGAGCACGGCGGGCAGGAAGAAGACCAGCCGGTCGAAGCGCTCCGGGCTCTCGACCAGCAGCCGACAGAGCGCCCCCGCGCCCAGGCTCGCGCCGAAGGCACGGCCGGCCCCCTCCAGGTCGGCGACCGCCCGCAGGTCACGGGCCAGGTCGGCGTAATCCCACGACCCGGGCGGCGCGTCCGAGCGGCCGTGCCCCCGGAACTGGAAGAACACGCGGCGACCGGTGACCCCGCTGCCGAACGGGCGGGTCGTGGCGATGCCGTTGCCAAGCCCGTGCGCGAACACCGTGACCGGGTCACCGGTGCCGGTGACCAGCCGCTCCAGGCGTACGCCGTGCGGCGTGGTGACCAGGTCGGTCTCCGGCTCGGGCAGGGCCGGCCGGCCGGTCCGCGGTGCCCCCGGCCCCGGACCCCAGGTGCGGGGCCCGCCGTCCGGCGGGGGCGGCCAGCGGAAACCTCTCACCAGAAGCCTTTGCCGTCGCTCAGGTCGCGCAGGCCGACGCGGACGTCCAGCAGGTAGATCAGCGCGGCGGCGATGCCGATCAGTCCGAAGAGGCTGATCGGGCCGAAGCCGAGCAGCGTCAGCACCAGGCAGACCGCCAGGATGGCGATCCAGCCGCCCTTCGGCAGGGTGCCGATGGCGGCGAAGGCGTCGGATCGCTGCGTGATGGCGTGCACCAGCGCGACGCCCTGGATGATCAGCGCGAAGACGAGAAGGATCAGCTCGATGACGGAGCGGACTTCGAAGGCGAAGAGCGGCGCGGCGTTGGCCATGACGGCAAGCTTATGTCGGCGACCCCGGAAACGTCCGACAGGAACGCCTCCGGGGTCGCCGGTTGGTCGTCACTCGGCCGCGGGACGCGTCCGCTTGGTGGCCCGGGGCAGCTTCGCCGACGGAGTGGCGGCCGCCTTGGTGGCCTTCCGCGCGCCGGTGGCCTTCCGGACGGTGGCCGGCTTCGGGGTGGCGACCTCGGCGACCTCGGCCGGGGTCGGAACGTCCTCGGTGGTCGCGGCGGCAGGCTGCGCGGCCTCGGCGGCCGGCGTCTCGACGCGCTGCGCCTCGGTCGCCTCGATGTCGGCGTTCACCGTGTCGGCGGCCTCCAGCACACCGGCACCGACCACGCGCTCGCCACGGGCGACCAGCGCACCGTACGCGGCCAGCGCCCGCTCCTGCGCGACCTGCGCGCCGGCCACGACGACGGCGGCGTTGCGGGTGGCCGCGGCGCGCAGCCGGTCGAGGTCGGCGGCCTCGCGGAGCTTGGCCAGGTCGGCGGCCTCGCGGAGCTTGGCGAGGTCGGCCGGGACGCTGCCGCCGCGCAGGGTGCCCACCGTCTCGTTGGCGGTGCGCAGCGTCGCGGTGGCCTTCTCACGCAGTTCGAGGCCGGTCAGGACGGCCTTGCCGCCCAGGTCGGCGACCACCCGGGTGCCGAGGTCACTGACCACGGTGGGCAGCTTGCGCAGCTGCTCGAGGGCGAGTTCGCCGGCGCCGGCGGCGGCGTAGAGCGGGGCCGGGATGCGGTTGGTCTTCGGCTGGGTCATGACGTCTCCTCCTCGGCCGCCTCGGCGGCCTTCTGGTTCGCAGGGGTCGTGGTGCTGGTCGGGGCGGGTGCCGGGCCGGCCTCCGTGACGGCGACCGACTCCAGGACGGCCTCCGTCGGCGTGCCGTCCGGTGTGGTGGGTCCGGTGGCCGCGGGGTTGACCAGGCCCGCCGACTCGCCGGGGGTGGCGGGCCGGCCGGCGGTCGGCGTGGTGGTCGCGGCCGCCCCGGCGGCGTTGTCGTTCGGCGCGCCGGGCCCGGCGGCGTTGTCGTTCGCCGCGGCCGTCGCCTCGGCGAGCCGGACGTTCTCCCGGCGGAAGGTCTCGTAGATCTGGCTGAGGGACTGCTTCTGCGCCATGGTCAGGTCGGGGTCCACGGCGATGGCCGCGAGGACGCCCTGGCCCTCCTTGTCGTCCAGCAGCCCGGCCCTCAGGTACATGGCCGGGGTGGAGACGCGCAGCGCGCTGGCGATCTGCTGGAGCACCTCGGCGCTCGGCTTGCGCAGGCCACGCTCGATCTGGCTGAGGTACGGGTTGCTGACTCCCGCCTGGTCGGCGAGCTGACGCAGCGAGATCTTCGCGTTCCGCCGGAGGTCGCGAATGAACCCGCCGATGTCGGGAAGGTCCTTACCACTGGCCATGACTCGACGGTAGCTCCGGGTGCTAACTCTTGCAAGCAGAATGCTAACCAGAGTTAGCGATGTCTCAGGTACGTCCTTGCGTGTCCGGTCGTTCGCTGCGTACGGTCCTCCGATGACCAAGATCGAAGTCAACGGTGCGGTGCTCGCGTACGACGACACCGGCACCGGCAGCCCGGTGGTGCTGCTGCACGCGGGCATCGCGGACCGGCGGATGTGGCGCGGCGTGGTCGACGCGCTCGCCACCGCGCACCGGGTGATCGCGCTGGACCTTCGTGGCTACGGCGAGTCGGAGCTACCCCCGGCCCCGTTCGCCCACCACGACGACGTGGTCGGACTGCTGGACGCGCTCGACCTGCCCCACGCCGCGCTGGTCGGCTGCTCCTTCGGCGGCAAGGTCGCGGTGGACGCCGCGCTCGCGCACCCCGGACGGATCTCGGCGCTGGCCCTCTTCGGCGCCCCGGTCTCCGGCAACGAGTGGTCCGAGGAGACCGAGCAGCTCTGGGAGGAGCTGGTCGGCGAGCTGGACCCGGAGGACTTCCCGGCCACCGCGGCGGGCGAGGTGCGGTTCTGGGTGGTGGGTCCGAGCCGCCAGCCGGCGGACGTCGACCCGGAGCTGATCCGCTTCGCCGAGGAGATGGACCAGC
Source organism: Micromonospora krabiensis (assembly GCF_900091425.1). Classification (GTDB taxonomy): domain Bacteria; phylum Actinomycetota; class Actinomycetes; order Mycobacteriales; family Micromonosporaceae; genus Micromonospora; species Micromonospora krabiensis. Next base: position 5,348,974 of record NZ_LT598496.1, on the reverse strand, counting down.
GGGCCCTCGCCGCGGAGCTGGCGCTCAGCGCGGTGGACGCCGACGAACTCGACCCGCCGGCGATCGAGCGGCTCGGCGAGCTGAGCATGCCGGTGGCGGCCTGCTCCGGCGTCCACGACGTCCCGGACCTGCACCGCCTGGCCGACCGCATCGCCGCCGAGGCGCCGCGCGGAATCCGCCTGCCCGACATCCCGGACGCCGCCCACCTGGCCCCGCTGGAGCGCCCGGAGCCGGTGACGGCCGCCCTCCTGAACTTCCTCCCCTAGGGCGCCCCGCCCGCCCAGACCACGGTTGATCAAGAGGTTCGCGTCAGGTCCGATCTCCGGTCCGACGCGAACCTCTTGATCACCGCAGGCCGGCGGGCGGCGGGTGGGCTACCAGAGGGGGGTTACGGCTCCTACCGGGACGCCGCCGCCGAAGAGGGGGACCTCGGCGTACTCGGTGAGCACCGGGGCGTCCACGCCGAGGCGGCGCAGCGCCGAGACGAGCACCGGCATCCGAGCCCGACCCGCGCCGTCGTCGACCTTCAGGGCCACCGCGCCCACGCCGGGCAGCGCCGCGGCGATCACGCCCTCCGCGCCGACCTTCGCCAGCATCCCCGGAATCCCGCGCATCAGCCGGGTGTCGTCGGCCTCGGTGCCGCCGACGATCTCCGGGTACGCGCGCATCGCGTCCGCCACCGCGCGGGGCACCGAGCCGGCGTCCGCCGAGACGAGCCGGAGGTACGCCCCGGCGAGGCCGGTCAGCGACACCGCCAGCACCGGCGCGCCGCAGCCGTCCACGCCCTCCGCTGCGGCCTCCTCGCCGGTGAACTCCTCGATCGCGGCCCGCAGACCCTGCTGCAACGGGTGCTCCGGCCGCCAGTACCCGTCCAGCGGCCAGCCGGCGACCTGACAGGTGAGCAGCATCCCGGTGTGCTTGCCGGAGCAGTTCATCTGGATCCGGGTCGGCCCGCCGCCGGCCCGCAGTACCGCCGCCCGCGCCGCCTCACCGACCGGCAGGTCCGGCGGGCAGTGCAGCGCCGACTCGTCCAGCCCGGCGTCGGCGAGCAGGGCAGCCACCCGTTCCAGGTGGAACTGCTCACCGGCGTGGCTGGCCGAGACCAGCGCCAGGTCGGCCGGATCGGTCAGCGACAGGCCGGCGCGGAGCATCCCGATTGCCTGCATCGGCTTGCTGGCCGAGCGGGGGAAGATCGGCGAGGTGACGTCTCCGGCGGTGGCGACCGGTGCCCCCGACGCGTCCAGCACCACGACCGAGCCGCGGTGCACCCCCTCCACGAACCCCGACCGGACCACCTCGGCGAGCGGCGCGCCGCCCTCGTACGTCTTTCCCACGGTGTGGACGGTACCGACGGGTCGGAGGGGGACGCTGGCGGGGTGACCAGGTGGTACGGAAACTCGTGACAGGAGTGGCGAACGGGGCTGCCCTTACAGGCCGAGTAGCTCCCGGGCCTCGGCCGTGGTCAGCGGCGGACGCTGGGCGAGCTGGGCGAAGCCCACCGCACGGGCGACCAGCTGCATGTTGGACTCCACCGGCCGGCCCTTGGCGTAGGTGACCGTGTCCTCCATGCCCACCCGCAGGTGCCCGCCCGTCGACAGCGAGGCCAGCAGCACCGGAATGGTGCTGCGCCCGATGCCGGTGGCGGAGAAGGTGGTGCCGTCCGGCAGGTCCCGCAGCATCTGTCGGGCGGCGACCAGCGTCTCCGTGGTGCCCGGCATGCCGCCCGGCACGCCCATCACGAAGTCGACGTGGACGTGGCCGCCGTGCGGGAGGCCGTACCTGCCGAGCAGCCGCTGGAGCGCGGTCAGGTGGCCGAGGTCGAAGATCTCGTACTCGGGCACGACGCCCCGCTCCTGCATGCGGGTGTGCAGGTCGACGATGAACTCCCAGCGGTTGAGGAAGACGTCGTCGCCGAAGTTGACCGTGCCCATGGTGCAGGAGGCCATGTCCGGCCCCGCGTCCAGCACCGCGAGCCGGTCGGCCTCCGGGTCGGTGACCGCGCCGCCGGAGGAGAGCTGCACGATCAGGTCGGTGCTCTCGCGCAGCGCGGCCACGGTCTCCCGCAGCCGGCCCTGGTCGAGGGTGGGCCGGGCCACGTCGTCCCGGATGTGGACGTGGATCACGGCGGCGCCGAGCGCCTCGCACTCCTTCGCGGTGAGCAGCAGCTCGTCGAGGGTCACCGGCAGCGCCGGAACCTCCGCCTTGGCCGACTCCGCGCCGGTGGGGGCAACCGTGATCAACGTCCCTGTCGTCATGCCGGGGATCCTAGACGCCGTGGTCAGTCGGGGTCGATGGCCGCCACGATGCCGTCGATCATGAGGCGGGACTCCTCCGGGACGTTGCGCTTCACCACCGCCAGGGCGATCTGGCCCAGCTCGTGGTGGTGCACGGCCGTGCCGACGAAGCCGACCGTCCGTCCGTCGAGGGTCAGCGGCGTGCCCGCGGCCGGCGGCTGGTCGGTGGTGACGCCGTCCAGGTGCAGCAGGACCAGACGACGCGGCGGGCGGCCCAGGTTGTGCACCCGGGCCACCGTCTCCTGCCCCCGGTAACACCCCTTGTCCAGGTGGACCGCCGGGCCGATCAGACCCACCTCGGCGGGGATGGTTCGGTGGTCGGTGTCCACCCCGACCCGCGGCCGGCGGGCGGCCACCCGGATCGCCTCGTACGCCCACAGCCCCACCGGCGGCACCCCGGCGCCGCGCAGCTCCGCGACCACCTGGTCCATGCTCTCCCGGGGCACCAGCAGGTCCACGCCCAGCGGCACCCGGCGGGCCCAGCCGCCCGCGGGCAGCGGCGCGACCGCGTAGCGCACGGTGGGCCGTGGCGGCACCTCGCCGTGCCGGAACTTCGGGCCCGGCACCGCGACCGCGTCGGGCGCCGCGAGCCCGCTGACGCCGAGCGTCTCCAGCGCGCCGGTCGCCTCCGGGCCGACCAGCGAGAGCAGGGCGTGGTCGGGGGTGACGTCGCGCGGCTCGACCTTGCTGAAGAACCGCATCTTCTCCAGGTAGCCCAGCAGCCCACCGGTCGCGCCGGGCTCGGTGTCCAGCCAGGTGGTGACGCCGTCCTCGGCGACCATCGCGTGCTGCTCGATGTGCCCGTGCGGGGAGAGCACCAGCAGCTCCGTCCCCTCGCCGGCCACCAGGTCGGCCAGGTGCTGGGTGGTGAGCGTGTGCAGCCAACTGGCCCGCTCCTCCCCCGGCACCGCGACGACGCCCCGGTGGGACCGGTCCACCAGGCCCACCGCGCTCGCGAGGACACGCTGCTCCCGCATCGGGTCGCCGTAGTGGGCGGCGACCCCGCGCACCCCGGCGGCGGCGTGTGCCGGCTCCGGCTGGTCCCGGCTGGCCTCGTCGATGCTCTCGACGGCCACCGCGCCCGCGATGTCGATCATTCCTGGTCCCCGTTCTCGCAACTCCCACAGACGCCGAAGAGCGACACGTGCCCGATGTCGACCCGGAACCCCCGCTGGGCGGCCAGCTCGTCGGCGAGCGGCCGGAACAGCTCCGGATCCACCTCGTCGATTGCGCCGCACTGCCGGCAGACCAGGTGGACGTGCTGGTGCTCGCCGGCCGCGTGGTAGGTCGGTGAGCCGTGCGACAGGTGGGTGTGGGTCACCAGGCCGAGCCGCTCCAGCAGCTCCAGCGTCCGGTAGATGGTGGTGATGTTCACGCCTGCGGCGACCTCGCGGACCGCCGTGTGCACCTGCTCGGGCGTGGCGTGTCCGAGATCCAACACCGCCTGGAGGACGAGCTGCCGCTGCGCCGTCAACCGCAGGCCACGGGAACGGAGCATTTCCGCGAGGGAGGACTCGGACACCGTCCGATCATAGTTCGTCGTCGCGACGCTCCCGGGGGACCGCGACCGACGCTAGGCTCGGCGCTCATGGTGACATCGAGGATCGCCGTGCTCGGCCGCGGCACCGTGTCCGCCGGCGAGCCGGTGCTGCGCGGCGACGACCTGGGCGTCCTGCGGGGTGACGGGCTCTTCGAGACCATGCACCTGCGCGACGGGCGGCCGTGGCTGCGCGACGAGCACCTGGCCCGGCTGACGCGCTCCGCCGACGCGATCGAGCTGACCCTGCCGCCCCGGGCGGTGCTGGTCGGCCTGCTGGACGCCGTCCGGGCCGGCTGGCCGACCGAGGTCGAGGGCGCCCTGCGGCTGGTCTGCACCCGGGGGCCCGAGGACGGCGGCCCACCGACCGTCTACGCCACCCTCACCGAGGTCGCCGCCGCGTCCCGGCGGGCCCGGGCCACCGGGATCACGATCGCGACCCTGCCGTACGGCGTGCCGGCCGAGGCGCGGATCGCACTGGACTGGCTGCCGGCCGGGGTCAAGTCCACGTCGTACGCGGTCAGCACGGCCGCCCGCCGCTGGGCGCGGCGGGCCGGTGTCGACGACGTGCTCTGGGTCTCCTCCGACGGGTACGCGCTGGAGGGGCCCAGCGCGAACCTCGTGTGGGTGACCGACGGCACCCTCTGCACCGTGCCCGCCGCCCGCACCGGCATCCTGCCCGGCACCACGGCGGCCTGGCTGCTCGCGCACGCCGCCGACGTGGGTCTCGACGCCGCGGAACGGATGGTCACCCCGGCCGAACTGCACGAGGCGGACGGGGTCTGGCTCAGCTCGTCCGTCCGAGGGCTCGCCGAGGTCACCGCCCTCGACGGCCGGCCACGGTCCCGCAGCCCGCACACCGCGCCGCTGCAGAAACTCGTCGGTTTTCCCGTCCCCGAGCAGCCGGACCCGGCACCCGACGCCGGGTGATCCCGGGTGGGCGGCGGTGACCGCCGCCCACCCGGAGGGTCAGCCGGCGACGCGGAGGAGTCGCGCGGACAGGTGCGGGTGCAGGCCCTGTCCCACCGCGGCCATCTCCTGCGCGTACAGCAACGCGCCCTCGACGATGCCGAAGAGCCGGTGCCCGCCGGTGACCTCCTTGGCCGTCGACGTCCGCACCACCGCGTCGGTCACCAACTCGACCTGGGTGCCGTTGCGGCGGCCGAGGTAGAGCTCCATCACCCCGGTCGGCGTGCTGAACAGCACCTCCAACTCGCCGGTGGCCCGCTCACCGTCCAGCACCGGACGCCACCAGCCGACCTCGCGGCCGGCCGGGCGCACCGGACGGCTCTGTTCGTCGAGGATCCACGCCCGGGACTCGTAGAACAGGAACGGCCGCCCGTCGTGACTGATCCGGATCTCCTGCGCGAAGTCGAAGTCCTCGATCGTCGGGTAACCACCCCGGCCACGCCCGCGCCACACGCCGACGTAGGGCAGCAGACCGTCCAGCGTGGGATGCAGCTTCGGGCCCACGCGCAGGTCGTGGCTCTCCTCGTAGGGGTACGCGTCCACCGGCGGCGCGTTCAGCCACGGGGGTGGCGCCAGCGGGTTGTCGTCGCTCACCGGACGACCTTCGTTCGCGACTGCGGGGCTCGCAAACCCGGCTCACTCCTCGCGCTCACCAGTTTCCTCTCGAGATGCGGACGGCCACGTACACCAGGCCACCGGCGAGCGCGCCCAGGCCGGCGACCAACAGGCTGACAAACCCGATCTCGGTGACCATCCTGGCCATCCTATGCTGGCGGCATGGCCCGCTCTCTCGTCGTCAAGGCCACCGCCGGCGCGGACGCCCCGGAGCGGTGCGCCCAGGCGTTCACCGTGGCCGCCACGGCGGTCGCGGCCGGTGTGGACGTCTCGCTGTGGCTGACCGGGGAATCCACCTGGTTCGCCCTACCTGGCCGCGCCCAGGAGTTCGAGTTGCCGCACTCCGCCCCGCTGGCCGAACTGCTGCACGTCATCCTCACCAGCGGCACCGTCACCGCCTGCACCCAGTGCGCGGCCCGCCGCGAGATCGGCCCGGACGACGTGCTGCCCGGCGTACGGATCGCCGGCGCGGCGGTCTTCGTCGAGGAGGCGATGGCCGAGGGCGCGCAGGCTCTGGTCTACTGATCCCCGAGGCCGTCCCGAGCCGCTTTGACCCGATCCGGGTGGAGTGCCGATACCGACCCGACATGCCGGGTTGCTGCCTACGATTCGGGTGTGGGCGCGGCGACCGAGCGGTTCTTCGAAGCACTGCCGGCGCGCGCCCCCGAGGTCCTGCGCGGGCTGGTCAGCGGGACCCTCCAGATCGACCTCGACACCGGCGACGGGACCGACCACTGGTTGGTCCGGATGCGCCCCGGCGCGGTCGAGGTGAGCCGCAACCGCGGCCCGGCCGACGCCATCTGGTACAGCAGCGAGGACCTCTTCGACCGGCTGGTGAGCGGCCAGGCGCAGGGGGTCTCCGCGGTGCTGCGCAACGAGAGCACCTTCAGCGGCAACGTCGTCCTGTTCCTCGCGTTCCGGAGGTTCTTCCCCGACCCGCCGGGCACCCGGGACCCGCGTGAGGTGGCCCGGCGGCAGACCGGGCGGCTGACGTGAAGGACCTGGTCAGCATCCTGGACGGCAACACCTTCCTGGTGACCGACCAGCGCGGGGACATCGAACCGTCGTACGACTTCCCCACCGGCCTCTTCTCCTTCGACACCCGCTTCCTCTCCACCTGGATCCTGACGGTCGACGGAAGCCGGCTGCAGCCGCTCTCCATCGACGACGAGGAGAGCTACCGCACCCGCTACTTCCTGGCGCCCGGCGAACCGTCCCACTACCTGGACGCGAAGGTGTCGCTGATCCGCAGCCGCGCGATCGGCGGGAGCTTCGACGAGGAGTTGACCGTCCTCAACCACTCGCGCGAGCCGGTCGACTTCACCCTGCGCCTCGACATCGGCAGCGACTTCGCCGACCTCTTCGAGATCAAGAACGTGCGGCAGAAGAAGGGCCGGACGACGGCCGCGGTGAGCGGGCGGGAACTGCGGCTCACGTACCGCCGGGACGCCTTCCACCGGGAGGCCCAGATCACCACCAGCGAACCGGCCGACATCGACGTGTCGGGCATGACCTACCGGGTCCGCATCGACGGGCACGGCGAGTGGACCACCCGGCTGCACGTGGCGACGGTCGTCTACGGCGCCCGGGGCGAGGATATCCGGGCAACCCTGCCGTACGGCGGCAGCCGGAGCGCGGACACGATCCACGCCGAGCAGAACGAGCTGATCGAGCGGGCACCGAAACTCGGCTGCGACTGCCAACCGCTCAGTGGGGCGTACCGGCGCAGCCTCAACGACCTGGCCGCCCTGCGCTACGAGTCGATCGCGCTCGGGGTGCGGCTGCTCGCCGCCGGGCTGCCCTGGTTCATGACGCTGTTCGGGCGGGACAGCATCTTCACGTCGCTGCAGGTCGTGCCGTTCCTGCCGGAGCTGATCCCGCCGACCATCCAGATCCTCGGCGGCCTCCAGGGCACCCGGGTGGACGATTTCCGGGACGAGGAGCCCGGGAAGATCCTCCACGAGCTGCGGTACGGCGAGATGGCCGGCTTCGAGGAGCAGCCGCACTCGCCGTACTACGGGTCGGCCGACGCCACCCCGCTCTTCGTCATCCTGCTCGACGAGTACGAGCGGTGGACCGGGGACACCCAACTGGTACGGCTGCTCGAATCACAGGTACGGGGCGCACTGGAGTGGATCGACACGTACGGCGACCTGCTCGGCACCGGCTACATCTGGTACCAGACCCGTAACCCGGAGACCGGGCTGGCGAACCAGTGCTGGAAGGACTCCTGGGACGGCATCTCGTTCGCCGACGGGAGGCTGCCCGGGTTCCCCCGCGCCACCTGTGAACTCCAGGGGTACGCGTACGACGCGAAGATCCGTGGGGCGCGGCTGGCCCGGAAGTTCTGGAACGACCCGGCGTACGCCGACCGGCTCGAACGGGAGGCCGCCGAGCTGAAGCTCCGGTTCAACCGCGACTTCTGGATCCCGGAGAAGGAGTACTACGCGCTCGCCCTGGACGCGGAGGGGCGGCAGGTGGACGCGCTCACCTCGAACATCGGCCACCTGCTGTGGAGCGGCATCGTCGACGAGTCCCGGGCCGGCCGGATCGTCAACCACCTGCTCGGCCCACGGCTCTTCTCCGGCTGGGGCGTGCGCACGCTCGCCGACGACCAGGGGCGCTACAACCCGATCGGCTACCACGTCGGCACGGTCTGGCCGTTCGACAACTCGATCATCGCCTGGGGTCTGTGGCGCTACGGCTACCGCGAGGAGGCCGGGCGGGTCTGCGACGGGATCCTGGCCGCGTCGGAGTTCTTCGGCGGGCGGCTGCCGGAGGCGTTCGCCGGGTACGAGCGCGACCTCACCGACTACCCGGTGCGGTATCCGACGGCGTGCAGCCCCCAGGCGTGGTCGACCGGCACCCCGCTGCTGATGCTGCGGGTCATGCTCGGCCTGGAGCCGCAGGGCGAGCACCTGATCATCGACCCGGCCGTACCGGAGGGCATGGGTCGCATCGAACTGCTCGACATCCCGGGCCGGTGGGGCGCGGTGGACGCTCTCGGCCGAAGCCGGAACCACACGCACCTGCACCAGTGACCCGGCGGGTCAGGCACAGGGCGCGGTGGCGCTCACCCGGGGAGACTCGACGGCCGTCGTGGCCAGGACGGTGAGCGGGCCGGTGCGGTAGGCGTACGTGTCGGCGGTTTCCAGGGCCGGCCCGCCGGTGGCGAGCGGACCGAGGGCGACGGCCAGGCCGGTCGAGGTGGTGAGCCCGTCGACGCGGGCGGTCCGCGCGACGCCGCCGCCGGGGCAGGGCGCGCTGACCAGGTGAGGAGCCGCCTGCGCCGGCTGGCCGAGGGCGCGCAGGGCGTCGGCGAGGGCGGCGGTCTCGGCACCGGCGGGCGCGCTGACCGACGGGTAGCCGTCGCCGAGCGGCCGGCAGCCGGTGCGGACGGTCAACCGAATCCGACCGTCCCCGGCGGGTCGCCCGTCGACCGCGACGAACTCGCCGGCGTCGGCGCGCAGCCGGGGCCCGTCCGGTGTCAGCCGCACCCCGGCCCGCCACCTTGCCGGCAGCCGTTCGGCGATCCGGTCCAGCAGCTCCCGTTCGCCGCCCTCGGCGACGGCCACCTCGACGCCGCGGGTGAGGGCGGCCCCGTCGGCGAACGGGGTGACCCGGCAACCCCGGTCGAGTTGCGGCGGGGTCAGCTCCAGCAACGCGCTCGGGCCGGCCGCCGCGGCCAACTCGCCGGTGGCCCGGTCCGCCCGAGGTCCCGCCTCGGCGAGGCTGCGCTGCTCGCGTACGGTCGGCGGGTCGTCGCGGACGGAGAGCCAGGTCAGCAACGCGAGCAGCAGCGCCCAGGCGACGGTCGCGACGAGCAGCCAACGCCGCCGGGGCCGCGCGGGCACGGGCGCGTCGGGACCGGTCGGTGGCGCGAAACCCGCCTGGACTGCACCGCTCACCCGGTCATGGTGTCACGCGGCGTCCGTGCGCCCGGCGGCGCGTGGCGGTCGGGGATCAACCGGCGGTCGACGGCGGCGCGGCGTCCAGCCGGTATCCGACGCCGCGCACCGTGTGCACCCGCGGCCCGCCCGGCAGGGGCCGCAGCTTGTGCCGCAGTCGCTTGACCGCCGAGTGCAGCACCGCCGCGTCGCCCAGGTAGTCGCCGCCCCACACGGCGGCGAACAGCCGCTCGTAGGTCCACACCGAGATCGGCGGGCTGATCAGCCGGGCGAGGATCTCGCGCTCGGTGCGGGTCAGGGCCAGCGGCTCGCCCCGCCAGGTGACGAGATGGCCGACCCGGTCGACGAGCAGGTCGCCCCAGCCGACCGGCCCGTCCGGCGGGTCGTCGGGAGCACCGGCGCACTCGTCGGCCGGCGCGACGGGCGTCGGGTCCTCCGTCGGCGCGGTGGCCACCTGCGGCGCGAACAGCACGGCGCGCAGTTCGGTGAGATCGGCGCAGCTCACCACCGGCGCCACCCCGTCGAGGCGACGCACCACCCGTTCTCGCACCGCGACGTCCGCGCTGACGCAGACGACGATGGGAACGCCTTCTCTGGACACGCTGCCTCCCACGGCGGTTGCTGACGTGAGAAGCTCCCACCCATCCGCAGAGACGAACGCCGATGGGGCTCGGGCACCACCCTACCGGCACACATCGACTTTCGTCACCGCGTTCGGGCGATTCGGCGAGTCGGCGCGAGCGGCGGTACCCGGCAGAGGCGGCGGGCGGCGGGGCTCGGCACACGACCGGGGCCGGCCACCCGTGCGGGTGACCGGCCCCGGTCGATCAGAGCGTGGGTCAGGAGGCGACGGTGACGCCCACCTCGTTGATGCCCCGCCCGGCGGTGACGGCGGCGTCGCCGTTGCCGTGCCGGGAGAGGGCACGCAGGGTCCAGGTGCCCGGCGCCGCGAAGAACCGGAACTGCCCGGCGGCCGAGGTCACCACCTCGGCGGTGAACTCACCGGTGGAGTCGAGCAGTCGGACGTACGCGCCCGACACGGCCTCACCCTCCGCGGAGGTGACGACACCGGTGATGACGGTCTCCTTCTCCAGGTCCAGGCTCGCCGGCAGGGGAGCGGCCTGGTCCGGAGCGGCGCAACTGGCGGCGGTCGAAGCGGCGGTCATGGCTCAGGCCTCCCCCGGCTCGTCGCCGAGCGCGACCGGCACGCCCACCAGCGAACCGTACTCGGTCCAGGAGCCGTCGTAGTTCTTCACGCTGCGGTGGCCGAGCAGCTCCTGGAGCACGAACCAGGTGTGCGAAGAGCGCTCACCGATCCGGCAGTAGGCGATGGTCTCCCGGCTGTCGTCCAGCCCGGCGTCGGCGTAGATCTTGCGCAGCTCGTCGTCGGACTTGAAGGTGCCGTCCTCGTTGGCCGCCTTCGACCACGGCACGCTGATCGCCGTGGGCACGTGCCCGCCCCGCTGGGCCTGCTCCTGCGGCAGGTGCGCGGGGGCGAGCAGCCGACCGGCGTACTCGTCGGGCGAGCGCACGTCGACGAGGTTCTTGGTGCCGATGGCGGCGACCACCTCGTCACGGAAGGCGCGGATGGAGGTGTCCGGCTCCTGCGCCACGTACCGGGTGGCCGGGCGGGTCACCGCGTCCTTGACCAGCGGACGGGCGTCGAGCTCCCACTTCTTGCGGCCGCCGTCGAGCAGCTTGACGTCCCGGTGGCCGTAGAGCTTGAAGTACCAGTACGCGTAGGCGGCGAACCAGTTGTTGTTGCCCCCGTAGAGGATGACGGTGTCGTCGTTGGCGATGCCGCGCTCCGACAGGAGCGCCTCGAACTGGGTCTTGTTGACGAAGTCCCGGCGCACCGGGTCCTGCAGGTCGGTCTTCCAGTCCAGCTTGATCGCGCCGGCGATGTGGCCGGTGTCGTAGGCCGAGGTGTCCTCGTCGACCTCGACGAAGACGACGCCCGGGGCGTCGAGGTTCTTCTCGGCCCAGTCGGCCGAGACGAGTGCGGTGTCGCGACTCATCAGATCACTCCCTGGTGAGGATGGACGGTGAGCCAGCGCGCGGAGATCGGGATATGGAAGTTGTCGCACCACGCGCGGGTCCCATGCGAAGGACGGATCACGGGTTCGTGCGACGGCGCCGCTGCCGGGCGAAAGGGGAAGCACCGGAGGGTGGAGGACCCTCCGCGCCAGTGGTCGCGTCAGGCGACCGAGGACAGCCCCGCCGTCAGATGACGGGGCGACACAGGCAGGTGGCCACGCGGCACAGGTCGACCGCGCGCCGTTTGGTGAGGTGGGTCCCCATGGTGACGCAGCCTACCAGTCACCGCCGGTGGCGCTACCGGGACGACCAGCATCCGGGACACCGGCCGCCGCGGGCGCCGCCGGTCAACCGGCGGCGTTGAGCGGTACGTTCTTCGCGTCCGCGGTGACCGTCAGCCCCTCGGGCTGCGGCCGGACCTCGCGCAGGGCGAGCTGGAACGGCAGGTCGGGCAGCGGCACGTCGATCGAGATGCCGCGGGCGTAGTTGTTGAGCAGGGTGCGTGCCAGCGGGAGGTTCGGCAGCCCCTCCGCGTTGAGGTCGTTGAACCGCAGGCCGACCTTGCCCTGCTCGCCGACCGTCACGTCGGCGGTGCCGGTGACGGTGAGCTGCTGGCCGAGGATGTCGACCGGGGCGGTGACGGCGAGCTTGCCGCCCTGCTCGCTGAGCTTGAGCCCGGGCCGGTCCAGCAGGGCGGCCAGGCTGTCGTAGCTGATGGTGGCGGTGCCGTTCACCGTCTCGGCGACCACCTCACCCTGCCCGGAGCGGAGGGTGTCCAGCGAGGCGCGTACGTCGCGGGCGTCCACATCGAGCGTCGGCAGGCTGATCGCGTCGCCCTGCACCGAGCCGCGCACCTCGCGCAGCACGATGGAGATGCGCTCGTAGCGGCCGTCGAGCACCTGGGTCAGGAACGGGAACCCGCCCACCTCGACCTCCGGCGGGGCGGACTGCGCCTGCTGCTTGGCGACCTCCTGACGGACCTGGTCGGCGATGGCCCGCTCGGCCACCCCGACCGCGACCCGGTCGGCGACGACCAGGAGGCCGGCCAGCACCAGGAGCAGGACGACGAGCACCACGAGCGCCCGACGCCCCCGTCGCCGGGGACGTTCCTCGTACGCCGGTTGGACCTGGGCCACGCCGCCTCCTGATCTCCGCTGCCGCGCCGGGCGGCCCGGCACTGCCGGTGCCGCGCGGCTCGTCACTGCCGATGCCGCCGAACGGCGCACCGTTGGTACCCCACCGGACTCGGGCTCAACCGTCCGGTCAGAGGACGAACATGCACATCGCGTAGGCCGCCGGCGCGGCCAGGGCGAAGCCGCCGAGCGGGCCCTGCATGTGCCGCGCGACCCACATCGTCGGCGGCTCGCCGGCCATCAGTCGCCCCGCCTCCGCGTACCCCACGGCGAGGTCGGCCAGGACGGCGGCGACCGCCGCGACCAGGCCGATGATCGCGGCCCGGGTCGGGGTGAACGGCGTGACGAGGTAGCTGCCGAGCACAGCGCTGACCAGCGTGCCGACCATCGCGCCGCCGACCACGCCGGCCGCGCCCCGGGGCACCTGCGGTGCGAGCCGGGGCCAGGCCGCGACGGCGTCGACCAGCCGGGCGACGGTGAGCGCGACGCCGCTGGCGGTGAGACAGACGGTGATGGCCTGGGTGCCGGCGGGGATCCGGCTCAGCACGATCAGCGTGCCGAACGCGACCACGCCCACGACGATCAGCAGGGTGGTGCCCAGGGAGTCGGTGACCCGCACCCGGTCGACGCGGCGGACCAGTTGACCGAGCACGCCGAGCACGAACCCACCCGCCGCGACGTAACCCAGCGGCGCCAGGCCGGCGATCTCGGTCTGCACCGCGGCGGTGTCGGCCACCGCGGCCGCGCCGACGCTCAGCAGCGCCACCACCAGCATCGCGGGCGGCCGCATGGCCATCGTCCAGGCGAGCACGAAGAGCAGTTGGACGCCGAAGATGATGACCGCGAACGGCAGCCGGTGCCCCGGCCCGGAGGTCTGCGCGCCGAGCACCAGGCCGACCCCGAGCAGAGCGGCGAAGCCGGCGACGGCGACCGAGAGCGACCGGCGCACCTCGACCGGCGGCACGATCTCCTCGTCCGGTTCGTCGGCCGCGGGATCGTCGGGCCGGCGAGCCGGTTCACCGCCGCGCCGTGCCCGCCGAGGGCCGCTGCGCTCGCGACGGTCACCGTCGTCGACGCCCGGGCCGGTGCGCGGCGACGGCGGCTGGCCATAGGGCTGCCCCGGGGGAGGGCCGTCGGACCACGAGTCCCGGCCGGTCTCGGGCGAGGTGGAGGGAAACACGCCCCGATCGTGCCAGACCGGGCCGGGGACGCGGAGTCCACGGGTTTCGGCAACGTTAAAAAGTGCACCGCGATCGAGGGCAAAGCGAACAAACGGGAAATGCCCCGAGGGCGCAGCGCGGACGATCCGTTACGCTCAACGCGTTACCCGCCCGTCAGCGACGCCGGGACCCACGTTAGTTCTCAGCGCACCCCACCCGGAGTGTCGCTGGTCGCGCGCGGCCACGAGGCCGCCGGGACGGAGGTGATCGTGGAGATCCTGCTGTTGGTGAGCGCACGCGCAGGTGAACCGTCCGTGGTGCTGCCGGCACTCGACCTGCTGCCGCACTCGGTCCGCACCGCGCCGCGCGACGTCCGCACCCTGGTCGCCGGTCCGAGCCCGGACGCGGTCCTGGTCGACGCGCGTTCCGAGCTGAGCGAGGCCCGGGCGACCTGCCGGATGCTGCACGCGACCGGCCTGGGCGTGCCGCTGGTCGCGGTGGTCACCGAGGCGGGCCTGATCGCCCTCAACGCCGACTGGGGCGTCGACGACGTCATCCTGGCGTCGGCCGGCCCGGCCGAGGTGGAGGCCCGGCTGCGCCTCGCGGTGGGCCGGCTGAACAACGCGATCACCGGCGCCGGCGGCTCGATCCGGGCCGGTGAGCTGACGATCGACCCCGACACCTACGCCGCGAAGCTGAAGGGTCGACCGCTGGACCTGACCTACAAGGAGTTCGAGCTCCTGAAGTTCCTCGCCCAGCACCCGGGCCGGGTGTTCACCCGCGACCAACTCCTGCGCGAGGTCTGGGGTTACGACTACTTCGGTGGCACCCGCACGGTCGACGTCCACGTCCGCCGGCTGCGGGCCAAGCTCGGCTCCGAGTACGAGTCGATGATCGGCACGGTGCGCCAGGTGGGCTACAAGTTCGTGGTGCCGCCGTCGCGTTCGCTGCCCGAGTCGGAGCCCGCGCCGCTGCCGGTCTGATCCCCACCCTCCCCACTGTTTCCCATATGCCCTTTTTGCGCGACTCGTCGGTTCTATTCTGACTGCCGGGTCTGCTGCGGAAGGGGTACGGGATGGCCACGGGGGGCGGGACGGCCGACTGGCTCGATCGGATACGAACGCTGACCCGACCCGGCTCGACGGGTCGGGCGGTCGTGATCGTCACCGTCGTCGTGGCCGCGCTGCTCGGCTCGGCGTACGCCCTGGGCCGGAGCCTGGTCCCCGACCAGTCGCCGCGCCGGCAGGCCACCGGCACGACCGCCGACCTGAGCCCTTCCCCGCACTACGCCGACCAGCCGTCCGACACCACCTCGCCGTCCGCCGCCCAGAGCGGCGGTCCCACCGAGTCGGGCCAGGACGGCAGCGGGCGGGACGCCGGCGGCGACAACCTCTACGGCGCACATACCACCACGGGCAACGGGAAGGTGGCGCTCACCTTCGACGACGGACCCGACCCGCAGTACACCCCCCAGGTCCTGGCCGCCCTGCGGGAGTACGGCGTACGGGCTACGTTCTGCCTGGTCGGTGAGAACGCGCAGAACCATCCCGACCTGGTCCAGGCGATCGTCGACGACGGGCACACCATCTGCAACCACAGCTGGAACCACGACGTGACCCTCGGCTCCCGCTCGACCGACGAGATCCGGCGGGACCTGCTGCGCACCAACGCCGCGATCCGGGCCGCGGTGCCCGACGCGCCGATCGTCTGGTACCGCCAGCCGGGCGGCGCGTGGACCTATCCCGTGGTCTCCGTGGCGCACTCGCTCGGCATGACCCCGATCCACTGGACGGTGGACCCCGCCGACTGGGAGGCGCCGGGCGCAAGCCGGATCACCACGTCCGTGCTCGCCGCGGTGGAGCCGGGCTCGGTGGTGCTGTTGCACGACGCGGGCGGAAGCCGGCAGGGCACCGTGGACGCGCTGCACCGGATCCTGGCCGACCTCACCTCCCGCTTCGAGCTGGAGGCGCTGCCGACCGACCCGACGTGAACCGGCGATCCACGCGGGGCGGGACACCCGGGGCGGCGGGACACCCGGCGCCGCGCCGGAGCCGCCCGCTACGGTGATCGGATGAGCAGCGCTGAGCCCACGCTCGACCAGGTCACCCGGGCCGACCGACTGTCCGCTCCCGCCGTCGCCGACGTGCTGGCCCTGACCCGGACCGCCGGCGACACCGACGGCGCGGACCCGCTCGACGAGCACAGCCTGCTCCAACTGCGCGACCCGGACGCGCCGGCCGTGCACCTGACCGCCCGGGCCGACGACGGGACCCTGACCGGGTACGCGCACCTGGACACCAGCGACCCGGCCGCGACCGGCGTGGAGCTGGTGGTGCACCCGGCGTACCGACGGCGGGGCACCGGACGGGCCCTCGCGCGGGGCGTCCTGGCCACGGCCACCGGCCCGCTGCGTGCCTGGGCGCACGGCGACCACCCGTCGGCCGCCGCGCTCGCCGTCGACCTCGGCTTCGCCCGGGCCCGCGTGCTCTGGCAACTGCGCCGCTCGCTGACCGCGCCGGTCGCCGAGCCCCGACTGCCCGACGGCGTGACGCTGCGCGCCTTCCAGCCCGGCGCCGACGACGAGGACTGGCTGGCCCTCAACGCCCGGGCCTTCGCCGAGCACCCCGAGCAGGGCCGGTGGACTGCCGACGACCTGCGCGTACGCCTCGCCGAACCGTGGTTCGACCCGGCCGGCTTCCTGCTCGCCGTCGAGGAGTCGACCGGCCGCCTGCTCGGCTTCCACTGGACGAAGGTGCACGAGCGGCCGGGGTCGGCCCGCATCGGCGAGGTCTACGTGCTGGGGGTCGACCCGACCACCCACCGAGGCGGGCTGGGCCGGGCGCTCACCAATGCCGGACTCGCCCACCTGCGCGACCGGCGCGGGCTGGACCGGGTGATGCTCTACGTCGACGAGTCGAACACCCCGGCGGTGGCCCTCTACGAGCGGCTCGGCTTCCTGCGCTGGTCGGCGCACGTGAACTACCAGCTCGGCTGAGCCACACCGGCCCGGGTTCCCGGGCCAGGTTCACGGCGTCGGGGGCGCCGCCACGGGGCGTCCTGAAGTCGATCAGGCATGCCCACCCCACGGCTGCCGGGGACAGGTCACCGCGAGATAACAGCGCCGCCTCGGCGGGATAACGCAGAACCGGGAATATACGGATTCTTCCGACAGCTGCACGCGAGTTCACTTAACGGACAACTCACCCTCAGCGAGCGGACACTCCGTCGGCCGAACCTGTTCACCTTGCGTTCACTTGCGACGGGCTAGCCGGCTACCTGGCCCTCCTAACTTGTGGAATCAGCCGGTCACTGCCGGTCCTCCCCGGGCCCCTGAACGGGGCGCCAAGTCAGACGTGAAGGGAAACCCCTCAGGTGAAGCTCCAGCGGCTCGGCGCGATTGCCTCGCTCGCTCTTACCGCGACGTTCGCTCTCAGCGCATGCGGCTCGGACAACAACGAGCCGGCGTCCGGCGCCAGCGCCTCCGGCTCGGCCGCCGCGGTCGACTGCGCCACCGGCACGATCAACGCCCAGGGCTCGTCCGCGCAGAAGAACGCCATGGACGAGTGGATCAAGGCGTACCAGCAGAAGTGCTCCGGTGCGAAGATTAACTACGAGCCCTCCGGCTCCGGCGCGGGCATCCAGGCCTTCATCGCCGGCACCGCCGACTTCGCCGGCTCCGACTCCGCGCTCAAGCCGGAGGAGCAGCCGCAGGCCGACGCCAAGTGCGTCGGTGGCAAGGCCATCCACCTGCCGATGGTGATCGGCCCGGTGGCCATCGCCTACAACCTCGACGGCGTGGACAACCTCCAGCTCAAGCCGGCCACCCTGGCGAAGATCTTCGCCGGCAAGGTGACCAAGTGGGACGACGCCGCGATCAAGGCCGACAACCCCAGCGCGACGCTCCCGTCGACCGCCATCAACGCGGTGCACCGCTCGGACTCGTCCGGCACCACCGACAACTTCACCAACTACCTGAGCAAGACCGCCGAGGCCGACTGGACCTTCGGCAAGGCGAAGGAGTGGAAGGCCCCGGGTGGCACCGGTGCCGCGAAGTCGGACGGCGTCGCCAGCGCGATCAAGGGCCAGGCCGGCACCATCGGCTACGTCGAGTGGTCGTACGCCGAGAACGGCGGCCTGAAGATGGCCAAGATCGGCAACGGCAACGGCGAGTTCGCCGCGCTGACCGCCGAGTCGGCCGGTAAGACCATCGCCGGCGCCAAGGTCGAGGGCGAGGGCGACGACCTCAAGCTGTCGATCGACTACAACACCAAGGAGGCCGGGGCCTACCCGATCGTCCTGACCACCTACGAGATCGTCTGCAGCAAGGGCCTCGCCGCCGACAAGCTCGCGCTGGTCAAGGGCTTCCTGGCCCACGCCGCCAGCAACGAGGGCCAGTCGGCCCTGACCGAGCTGGGCTACGCCCCGCTGCCGGAGAGCGTCCGGACCAAGGTCGAGGCCGCGGTCAAGAACATCGCCTGATCCGACACACCACCTCCGCAACCGAATCGAGCGAGCAGATGGGTGAAACCCCCCACCGCTCGGCCGACGCCGGCACCGGTGGGACGCGCGTGACCGAGAGTCACGAGCGGCCCGCCGGTGCCTCGGCGCGTCTGGCCGAGGCACCAGTCAGCACCCGCGCCCCGGGCAGCACCGGGCTGGGCGGCGGCGGCGCGCTGCCCCGAGCCCGCAGGTTCGGTGCCGAGCGGGCCTTCCGCGGCGTCACCCTGGCCGCCGGCACCGCCGTCCTGGTCATCATCGCGGCGATCGCGGTCTTCCTGGTCGCCAAGGCAGTGCCGGCACTCCGCGCCAACACCGAGAGCTTCTGGAGCTTCGAGGGCTGGTTCCCGAACGACGCGCAACCGAAGTTCGGTATCGGCGCGCTCGCCTTCGGCACCGTCCTCACCGCCGCGCTCGCGCTGCTGGTGGCGGTGCCGATCGCACTCGGTATCGCGCTCTACCTGTCCCACTACGCGCCGCGCCGGGTCGGCACCACGCTCGGCTTCCTCATCGACCTGCTGGCCGCCGTCCCCAGCGTGGTCTTCGGCCTCTGGGGACGGGAGATCTTCCTCAAGCCGGTGCAGGACTTCTCGGTCTGGTTGAACAAGTACTTCAGCTGGCTCCCGATCTTCGGCGGCGACGGACCGTTCGGCAAGTCGATCCTGCTCGGCTCGCTGGTCCTGGCGATCATGGTGCTGCCGATCATCACCTCGCTCTCCCGCGAGGTGTTCCTGCAGACCCCGACCGCCAACGAGGAGGCCGCCCTCGCCCTGGGCGCCACCCGCTGGGAGATGCTGCGCACGGCGGTCCTGCCGTACGGGCGGCCCGGCATCATCGCCGCGGTCATGCTCGGCCTGGGCCGGGCGCTCGGCGAGACCATCGCGCTGGCGATGACCCTCGGCATCACCTTCAACATCTCGTTCAACCTGATCGAGAACGGCGGCAACAGCATCGCCGCGAACATCGCCAACACGTTCGGCGAGGCCAACGAGACCGGTCGGGGCGCGCTCATCGCCTCCGGCCTGGTGCTCTTCGCCATCACGCTGATCGTCAACATCACCGCGCGGGTGATCATCTACCGCCGCCGGGAGTTCACGGAGTCGGCCGCATGAGCACCACACTCACCAGCCACCGTCCGCGTCCGGCCGCGCAGCCGGCCACCCTCCGGGCGAAGCGGCTGCCCTGGTACGCCGCGCCGGCCATCGCGCTGGCCGCCCTGCTGGCCGCCGCCGTCGTCGTCTACGGCGCCGGCATCGGCGGGCCGGTGCTCGTCGTGGTGCTCGGGGCGCTGCTCTACCTCGCCGGGCTCTTCGCCGCCGCGAACGCCGTCGAAGGCCGACGGGCGGCCCGCAACCGCACCTGGAGCGCGCTGATCCACTCGGCGTTCGTGCTCGCCGTGCTGCCACTCGCCTCCGTCGTCTGGACGCTGGTCAGCAACGGCGTAGAGCGCCTGGACGGAGACTTCTTCCTCACCTCGATGAACAACATCGGGGCCCGGGACCCGGAGGGCGGCGCCTACCACGCGATCGTGGGCACGCTGGAGCAGGTCGGCATCGCCACCCTGATCACCGTCCCGCTCGGCATCCTCTGCGCCATCTACATCGTCGAGTACGGGCGGGGCAAGTTCGCCTTCGCGATCCGGTTCTTCGTCGACGTGATGACCGGCATCCCGTCGATCGTCTCCGGCCTCTTCGTGCTGGCGTTCTGGGTGCTGGTCGTGTCCCCGTGGTTCAACGACGGGCGGCCGAGCTTCTCCGGCTTCGCCGCCGCGTTGGCGCTCAGTGTCCTGATGCTGCCCACCGTGGTCCGCTCCACCGAGGAGATGCTGCGCCTCGTCCCGGCGCCGCTGCGCGAGGGCGCGTACGCCCTCGGGGTGCCGAAGTGGAAGACGATCCTGCGGATCGTGCTCCCGACCGCGCTGCCCGGCATCGTCACCGGCGTCATGCTCGCCATCGCCCGCGCGGCCGGCGAGACGGCGCCCGTGCTGCTCGTCGCCGGTGGCGGCGCGGCCATCAACTTCAACCCGTTCGAGAACAACCAGTCGTCGCTGGCGCTCTTCGTCTACCAGCAGGCCGGCGACGCGTCCCGGTACGCGCCGGCGCGCGCCTGGACCGCGGCCCTCACCCTGGTCGCCCTCGTCCTCATCCTGACGATCGCGGCGAAGCTGCTGGCCCGTCGCAACCGCCTCGGCCGATGAACCCCGGAGGTACCACCATGGCCAAGCGCATCGAAGCCTCGAACGTCGCCGCCTACTACGGCTCCTTCAAGGCGATCGACAACATCAACCTGACCGTCGAGCCGAAGACGGTGACCGCCCTCATCGGCCCGTCCGGCTGCGGCAAGTCCACCTTCCTCCGCTCGATCAACCGGATGCACGAGGTGCTCCCGGGCGCGCGGGTCGAGGGCAGCCTGACGATCGACGACCAGGACATCTACGACCGGGACGTGGACGTCACCGCGGTCCGGCGGATGATCGGCATGGTCTTCCAGCGGCCGAACCCGTTCCCCACCATGAGCATCTTCGAGAACGTGGTGGCCGGGCTGCGGCTCAACGGCGTCCGCAAGAAGTCGATCCTGGACGAGGCGGCCGAGAAGGCGCTGCGCTCGGCGAACCTCTGGGACGAGGTCAAGGACCGACTCGGCAAGCCCGGCGCGGGCCTCTCCGGCGGTCAGCAGCAGCGGCTCTGCATCGCCCGCACGATCGCCGTCGAGCCGCAGGTCGTCCTCATGGACGAGCCCTGCTCCGCGCTCGACCCGATCTCCACGCTGGCCATCGAGGACCTGATCTTCCAGCTCAAGGACAAGTTCACGATCATCATCGTGACGCACAACATGCAGCAGGCGGCGCGGGTCTCGGACCGGACGGCGTTCTTCTCGATCGAGAAGACCGGCGACCCGGGCCGGCTGATCGAGTACGACAGCACCCAGAAGATCTTCAGCAACCCGAGCCAGAAGAAGACCGAGGACTACATCACCGGCCGCTTCGGCTGAGCCGGCACCGGGGGCGGCTCGCCCTCGACGCGACGGGAGTGGCCATGTCAAGGGGGATGGCCACTCCCGCTGTTTTTCGGGCCGGTCGCCGCCCCGACGGGCGGCTCAGGCGAGCCGGAACCGGGGCTCGCCGTCGGGCGACAGGTCCAGTCGCGGGGTCACCGGAGTGGCGGCGTCCCGCGTGGCCGCCGCGCGTACCACCCCGGCCAGGTCGCCGGCGGCCGCCACCTGCCCGAGCGTGACCAGGGTCGGCGGCAGCATGGTCAACTCGCCCGACTCGGCCCGGGCGCGCGCCTCCGCCGGCGCGATCCACAGCGCGTGGTCGGCCTCCCCGCTCACGTTCCGGGTCCGCTGCCCCTCGGGCAGCAGGGCCACGAAGAAGTACGTGTCGAAGCGGCGCGGCTCGAACTCCGGGGTGATCCAGCGGCTCCACGGCAGCAGCAGGTCGGAGCGGAGGGTGAGACCCCGCTCGGCGAGCAGGTCGGCGAAGCCGCCCCGGTGCTGCTCCAACGCGACGCGGGCGGCCTCCCAGTCGTCTCCGCTGACGTCGCCGACCACGCTCGTCGTGTCCGGCCCGGCGAGCAGCACCCCCGCCTCCTCGAAGACCTCGCGGCCGGCGGCGCAGACGACCGCCTGGGCGGCGTCCGGGGCGAGCCCCAGCCGCTCACCCCAGGTGGCCGGAGCCGGGCCGGCCCAGCCCAGGTGTGCCTGGGAGTCGGACCGGTCCACGCCGCCGCCGGGGAAGGCGTACATCCCGCCGAAGGCCATCGCGGCGACCCGGCGGATCAGGTAGACCTCGAAGCCGGCGCCGGCCGGGCGGAGCAGCAGGACGGTGGCCGCGACCCGTGGGACGGCCGGCACGCCGCCCTCGGCCCGGAACCGCCGGGCGTGCTCCACCAAGGCGGGGGGCGCGGCGAAGCCGTCGCGGTCGATCGTCATGACGCGAGCCTAGTTCCCGAGGGGCGGACCAGCCGGACGGCCGTCCGCCCACCTTCGCTAGCGTTGCCCGCATGACTCGTTGGGGCATCCTGGCCACCGGCCACATCGCGGCCCGGTTCGCCGAAGACCTGCGCCACGTGCCGGGCGCCGAACTCGTCGCGGTCGGCTCCCGCACGCCGGAGAGCGCAAAGCTGTTCGCCGACCGGCACGGCGCGCAACGCGCGTACGGCTCGTGGGCCGAGTTGGCCGCGGATCCCGAGGTGGACGTGGTGTACGTGGCGACGCCGCACGCCGCGCACCATGAGGCCGCCCTGACCTGCCTGCGGGCGGGGCGCGCGGTGCTGCTGGAGAAGCCGTTCACGCTCGACCTGGCCACCAGCCGCGAACTGGTCGACACCGCCCGCGCCGCGGGGGTGTTCCTCATGGAGGCCATGTGGATGCGGACGAACCCGCTGATCCTCCGCATGGTCGAGCTGATCGCCGACGGCGCGATCGGCACGGTGACCAGCGTGCAGGCCGACTTCGGCGTGGCCGGGCCGTTCCCGCCGGAGCACCGGATGCGGGCCCGGGTGCTGGGTGGCGGCGCCCTGCTCGACCTGGGTGTCTACCCGCTGAGCCTGGCGCACCTGCTGCTCGGGGTGCCGCAGCACATCCGGTCCTGGGCGACGCTGACCCCCGAGGGGGTGGACGAGAACACCGGGTTCGTCCTCGGGTACGACTCCGGGGCGGTCGCCACCCTCAGCTGCGGCATGGTGGGCGCCACCCCGCTGGTCGCCTCGGTCACCGGCACCACGGGCCGGATCGAGCTGCCGACGCCGTTCTTCCGGCCGCCGTCGCTGACCCTGTACCGCGCGGGGGCCGAGCCGGAGACGATCGACGCCGACCTGACCGGTGGCGGCTACCAGTACGAGGCGATCGAGGCCCAGCGCTGCCTGGCGGCGGGGCTCACCGAGAGCCCGCTGGTGCCGCACGCCACCACGCTCGAAGTGATGGCTCTGCTCGACGCGATCCGCGCCCAGATCGGCGTCGACTACAGCGCCTGAACCCCGGATCGACGACAGGGCCCCCGGCGGCACCGGGGGCCCTGTCGCGTGTCACGGTCTCGGCCGAGGTCGGATTCTCAGCCGAAGAGCGGGCGGACCACCAGATAGGTGAGGCAGGCGATCAACGCCGCCGCCGGGAACGTGATGATCCAGGCGATGACGATGTTGCCGGCGACGTTCCAGCGCACCGCGGAGAGCCGCTTGGTCGCGCCCACACCCATGATCGCCGAGGTGATCGTGTGGGTGGTGGAGATCGGCGCCTTCAGCACCAGGGCGTTGAAGTAGAGCACCGCGCTGGCGACCGTCTCGGCGGCGAAGCCCTCCGGCGGGCCCAGGTCGATGATCTTGCGGCCGAGGGTGCGGATGATCCGCCAGCCACCGGCGTACGTGCCGAGGGCCAGCATGGTCGCCGAGGTCCAGAACACCCAGCCCGGGATGTGGGTCTTGCTCTCCTGGAAGCCACCGGTGTAGAGCGCGAGGACCACGATGCCCATGGTCTTGGCGGCGTCCTGCATGCCGTGGCCGACGGACATGGCGGCCGCCGAGGCGGTCTGCGCCCAGCGGAAGCCCCGGTTGAGCTTGCCCGGCTGCCCCTTCCGGAACAGCCACAGGATCGCGAGCATCAGCAGGTAGCCCAGGGTGAGGCCGACGATCGGCGAGATCACCATGGGGAGGAGGACCTTCTCGACGATGTTCATCCACTGGACGACGCCACCGGCCGCGAGCAGGGTGGCGCCGACGAGGCCGCCGAACAGCGCGTGGGACGAGGACGAGGGCAGGCCGAAGTACCAGGTGATCAGGTTCCAGGCGATGGCGCCGAGCACCCCGGCGAAGACCACGCCGAGGCTGGCCACGCCCGTGGGGAGCGTGACCAGGCCGTCGCCGACCGTCTTCGCCACGCCCGCGCCGAAGTGGGCGCCGACGAAGTTGCCGACGGCGGCCAGCAACAGGGCGATCCGGGGGGTCAGCGCCCGGGTCGAGACGCTGGTCGCGATCGCGTTGGCGGCGTCGTGAAAGCCGTTGGTGTAGTCGAACGCCAGGGCCACCAGGATCACCGCCAGCACGGCGATGAGTTCGGGTGTCACAGGATCAGGACTCCTTGACCGCGATGGTCTCGACGGTGTTGGCCACGTGCTCGAACGCGTCGCAGGCGGCCTCCAGCTCGTCGGCCACCTCCTTCATCTTCAGCACGGTCAGGGCGTCGTACTCGCCGGAGAAGAGCCGGACCAGCAGCATCCGGTACGCCTGGTCGCCCTCGTTCTCCAGCCGGTTGCACTCGATCCAGTAGTCCTCGAGGTCCTTCATCGACTTCAGCCGGGGCATCGCCTCGGCGGTCAGCTTCGCCTGCTGGTCGAGCACGTTGACCAGCTCGTGCATCTCGCGCGGCAGCGACGGCAGCTTGGTCAGCCCGTACAGGTAGAGGAGGTTGCCGACCGCCTCCAGATGGTCCATCACGTCGTCCAGCAGCGACCCGAGCCGGTAGATGTCCTCCCGGTCGAACGGGGTGATGAAGGTGGAGTTGATCTTCTTGAAGAGCTCGTGGGTGATCTGATCGCTGTCGTGCTCCACCTCGGTGAGCCGCTCGCTCACGGACTGCACCTCGACGCCCGGCAGAGCCAGTTCGTTGAGCAGCTCGGTGCCCCGGACCAGGTTCTGCGCGGCCCTGGTGAAGAGCTCGTAGAAGGCCCCCTCGGTGGGGCGGAAGGAAAACTTCACAGCACGGACCTCGTCGTGTCGGTGGAAGGGTGACGGCCGCCCCGGGGCGCCCGCCCTGGGAATGCTAGGAGGCGGCGAAGAGCGGCATTCGCCGGCCCACCCCTGGCCAGGCCGCATTCACTGCTCGTTCACCTGCCGTTCATCTCGCCTGTCCCTCCCGCCCCCGCCTCCCCAGCCCGCAGGCGCTCACGCTCCCGCCCGAGGTCGAAGTTCGCGGCCGGATACCCCAGCGCGAGAGTGTCGAACGTCTCTTTCAGCAGGTGCGCCACCGCCCAGTCCCGGTACCACTTGCGGTCCGCCGGCACCACGAACCACGGCGCCGCGTCCGTCGCGCACCGGCTCAGCGCCTCGGCGTACGCGGCCTGGTAGTCGTCCCAGCGGGCCCGCGCGTCGATGTCCGACGGGTTGTACTTCCAGTGCTTGCGCGGGTCGTCGAGCCGTTCGAGGAGGCGCGCGCCCTGCTCGGCGTACGAGATGTGCAGCAGCACCTTCACCAGGGTCACCCCCGCGTCGGTCAACTCCCGCTCGAAGTCGTTGATCTCGTCGTACCGGGCCCGCCAGACGGCCTCCGGCACCAGGGACGCGACCCGGGCCACCAGCACGTCCTCGTAGTGCGAACGGTTGAAGATCCCCACGTACCCCGGCGGGGGCAACGCCCGGCGCACCCGCCACAGGAAGTCGTGCCGCAACTCCTCCGGAGTCGGCGGGCCGAACGAGCGGATGTGCAGGCCCAACGGGTTCATCGCGCCGGCGACCCGCTTGATCGTGCCGTCCTTGCCGCCGCAGTCCATGGCCTGGAGCACGAGCAGCACCCTGCCCGCGGGCCGGTCCGCCGGGCCCGGCCGCTCCTGCGCCGCCTTGGCGGTCGCGTACAGCATCTCCTGCCGGCGGCCCAGCCCGGCGCCCAGCAGGGCGACCTGCTCACGGGCCCAGCCCTTCCGGTGCTCCCCCGCCGTGGCCTCCGGCAGACCGGGCGTCGAACGCGGGTCGATCGCGCCGAGGTCGACCGGCGCCGACACCCGCAGCAGCTCCCGCATCGGCCCGCCGACCGGCGGCCCGAACTGCTTCTCCCGAGATGTGCTCACCCCCGGATCATCACCCACCCACCGCCGATCCGCCCACCGAGCCCCCGACCCACCTCCCCTCCGCTCCCTGTCAGGATCGGGGCGGCGGGACCGTCCCACGGGCGGGAGGATGGGTGCCGAAGGGGAGGAGCGCGGGGTGCGGGATCTGGCGACCGAGTTCGAGGCCGAGCGGGGCCGACTCCTGGCGGTCGCCCACCGCATGCTCGGCAGCCGCAGCGAGGCCGAGGACGCCGTCCAGGAGACCTGGCTGCGTTACGCGAACGCCCTCGCCGACCCGGCAGCCCGCGCCGAGATCCGCGACCTGCGGCCCTGGCTGACCACCACCTGCGCCCGGATCTGCCTCGACGTGCTGCGCTCCGCCCGGGTCCGCCGGGAGGCGTACGTCGGCCAGTGGCTGCCGGAGCCCGTGGTGACGCCGGTGGAGACCGCCCGACCCGACGGCTACGCGCCGGACCCGGCCGAGCGGGCCGTCCGCACCGACCAGCTCGGCACCGCCCTGCTGGTCGTGCTGGAGCGGCTCGCGCCCGAGCAGCGCGTCGCGTTCGTCCTCCACGACGTCTTCGCCGTGCCGTTCGCCCGGGTCGCCGAGGTGTTGGGCACCACCGAAGCCGCGGCCCGGCAACTCGCCTCCCGCGCCCGCCGGGCGGTCAACGCACCCGACCTGCCCCGGCACACCGCCGACCCGGCCGAGCAGCGGCGGGTGGTGGCGGCGTTCGTCGACGCCACCGAGTCCGGCGAGCTGGACCAGCTCCTGCGGCTGCTCGCCCCGGACGTGGTCGTCATCGGCGACAGCGGCGGGCACTTCCCGGCGGCCCGGCGACCGGTCGTCGGCGCCACCCAGGCCGGTCGCTTCATCCTCGGGCTGTTCGGCAACGCCGGCCGCTACCAGGAGGGGGTACGAAGCCGCCCCGTGCTGGTGGACGGCGTGCTCGGGCTCCAGGTGCAGGCGCCGCACACCGACGGCCGGACGATTCGGCTGGTCATCGCCTTCGCGGTGCACGACGGTCGGATCACCGGCATCTTCAACCAGTTCAACCCGGAGAAGGTCGGCGACCTGCCACCGCTGGGCCCGGCGGACTCGTGGCCGCCCCGCTGGTGAGGGCCCCGGCCGGTCGGCCGCCGGCTCAGACCACCAGCGCGAGCCACTTGCGGTAGGAGGTGGCGAAGGGCTCCGTACCGTCGCCGAGGGCGTCGAACAGCCAGCGGGCCGCCGCCTCCGCCTCGACGACCAGATCATCCGGGTAGCCGAACCGCACCCGGTGCTCGGCGAACTCGTCCTCGTCGCGCAGCTCCACCAGACCGGTGGTCCGCCGGCGCACCACGTCCAGGTCGAGGTCGAACAGGTGCACCGTGTCGTCGGACTCCCACCGGGCCGGACTCGCGATGTCGCAGTAGACCTCGCTGGTGCGCGGCGGCGGGTTGAACATGCCCGTCCACCAGGCGTGATGGGGGACCAGGAGGACGAAGGGGATCTGCTCCACCGAGGGACGACCGTGGTAGACGGACTTCGTGCCGGCGGTCACCCCGAGCCAGATGCCCAGGTCGTCCTCGGCGAGCCGGCGGGCCGGGTAGTCGCGGTGGGCGCTGCCGTCGTACTTGCGGTAGATCACACGGACCACGTCGCTCGGCATGAATCGCACCCTAACCGATACCGCCCACTCGTCGTAGCGCCCCCGTAACCGGACGGGCAGGTCGGAATTCCGTCCCTGATCGACCACGCCACGCGGCGGAGCGGCGCACCCGGTGTCAGCGCCGGCGGGTACCGTCGCACGGTGACTCCGCCCCGCACCGCCACCGGTTCCCGCCTCCCGTCGGCCCGTGGGCGACGCGGCGGCGGTGCCCGGCCCAGCGGTGCCGAGCTGCTCGCCGCCGCGGTCGGCGCGGTGCCCGGCGGGGCCGCCCGCCCCGGGCAGCAGCAGATGGCGACGGCCATCGAGGAGTGCGTCGAAGCCCGCGAGCACCTGCTCGTCCAGGCCGGCACGGGCACCGGCAAGTCCCTGGCCTACCTCGCGCCGGCGCTCACCGTCGACGGCCCGGTGGTGGTCTCCACCGCCACCCTGGCCCTCCAGTCCCAGCTCGTCGACCACGACCTGCCGCGGCTCGCCGACGCCGTCGAGCCGGTGCTCGGTCGCCGACCCACCTTCGCCGTCCTCAAGGGACGGCACCACTACCTGTGCCTGGCCCGGCTGGACAACTCGACCGAGGAGGAGCCGGAGGACACGCTCTTCGACGCCCCCGCCGCCCGGCCGGCGGCCGGCAAGTGGCTGGGTGAGGCGGGCCGCCTGGGCAAACAGGTGCAGCGGCTGCGCGACTGGGCGTCGGAGACCGAGACCGGCGACCGTGACGAGCTCGACCCGGGCGTCGACGACCAGGCCTGGCGGTTGGTCTCGATGCCGGCCCGGGAGTGCGTCGGCGCGGCCCGCTGCCCGTTCGGCGCCGAATGCTTCGCCGAGGCGTCCCGGGCCCGGGCCCGCGAGGCGGACATCGTGGTCACCAACCACAGCCTGCTCGCGGTCGACATGCTGGCCGGGCGGCAGATCGTGCCGCCGCACAAGCTGCTCATCGTCGACGAGGCACACGAGCTCGCCGACCGGGTCTCCTCGGCCGCCCAGGCCGAGCTGGTGCCGGAGCTGATCGACCGGTCCACCCGCCGGGCCCGGCCGCTGCTGCGTCCGGAGACCGCCGACGCGCTCACGGCGGCCGGCGACGCCCTCGCCGTCGGTCTCGCCGAGGCGCCGGCCGGTCGGATCACCGCCGGGCTGCCGGGCCCGCTGCGGGAGGCGTGCACCCTGCTCGACGCCGCCACCCGCGCCGCCCTCGACGCGATCGGCGACGTCAAGGGCGACGACCCCGATCCCGTACGCAAGCAGCAGGCCAAGGCCGTCCTCGACGAGCTCTCCACGACCGCGCAGCGGTTGCTGGAGGAGAACGAGCACGACGTGGCCTGGGTGGAGAAGCCCGACAACGGCAGCCGACGCGCGCTGGTGGTCGCCCCGCTCTCGGTGGCCGGCACCCTCGCCACCCACCTCTACGACGAACGCACCGTCGTGGCCACCTCGGCCACCCTGACGCTGGGCGGCCGGTTCGACACGGTGGCCCGCGCGCTCGGGCTGGACGCCCCTCCCCCGTCCCCGCCGTCGCCGGCCGCCGCCGCGCTGGCCGCCTCGACCTCGCGCGGCGGCTCGCGCTCCGGCCCGAACAACGGCACGTCGCCCGAAGGCGGCAGTGACGCGGGTGGCACGGCGGGCGTGCCGGCCACGAGCGGGCCGGGCTGGCGGTCGTTGGACGTGGGTTCCCCGTTCGACTACGCGCGGCAGGGCATCCTCTACGTCGCCGCGCACCTGCCCCGGCCCAGCGTCTCCGGCCTCCCGGACGCGGCCGGCGAGGAGCTGCTCGGGCTGGTCGAGGCGCTCGGTGGGCGTACGCTCGGACTCTTCTCCTCCCGGCGGGCCGCCCAGCAGGCGGCGGAGCTGCTCCGCGCGCGGACCGACCTGCCGGTGCTGCTCCAGGGCGAGGAGGCCCTTCCGTTGCTGGTCCGCCGGTTCCGCGAGGAGCGGGCCAGCTGCCTGTTCGGGGTGATGTCGCTCTGGCAGGGCGTCGACGTCCCCGGCGACTCCTGCCAGCTCGTGGTGATCGACCGGCTGCCCTTCCCCCGTCCGGACGAGCCGCTGGCCGCGGCGCGGGCCGCCGCGGTGGACGCCGGCGGCGGGTCGGGCTTCGCCGCGGTGAGCGTGCCCATCGCGGCCATCCGGCTGGCGCAGGGCGTGGGCCGGCTGATCCGCGCTACCGGCGACCGGGGCGTGGTCGCGGTGCTCGACTCCCGACTGGAGACGGCGCGCGGCTACGGGCCGTTCCTGCGCCGCTCGCTGCCCCCGTTCTGGTACACCACCCGACCCGAGGTCGCCCGCGGCGCCCTGCAACGCCTGGCGAAGGCCTGACGACACCCACGCCCCGCGCAACGCGCGGAGCGGCGCAACGCGCGGAGCGGCGCAACGCGCGGAGCGGCGCAACGCGCGGAGCGGTGGCCCCTACTTCGCGAGAAGAGTGGCCTCCCGCCCCTGGGATGACCACTCTTTCCACGAAGTTGCGCCCATCCCGAATGGGCCCGCGAGCGGGCGGCGGGGGGTAGGGGTAGGCGGGTGGGGTCGGGTCAGGGGGCCTGGGAGGCCACCACCACGGCGTCCGGTGGGGTGTCCGGGACGGTCCGGGCGGCGAGTCGACGCACGGCCGTGTTGAGCACCGCGATCAGCGGTACGGCGACGAGCGCCCCGGTGATCCCCGCGAGCACGACTCCGGCCGCGATCCCGATGATCACCGCGAGCGGATGGATGGCCACCGCTCGTCCCATGATCAGCGGCTGGAGCACGTGGCCCTCCAACTGCTGCACGCCGATCACGGCACCCAGGATGATCAGCGCGGTGACGGGGCCGCTGTCCACCAGCGCCACGAGGACGGCGACGCCGCCGGAGAGGGCCGCGCCCACGATCGGGATGAACGCCCCCAGGAAGACCAGCGCGGCCAGCGGGAAGGCGAACGGGATGTCGAAGATGACCAGGAAGATGCCGATGCCGACCGCGTCGATGAAGGCGACCAGGACGGTCGCCCGGACGTACGCCCCCAGGGTCGCCCAGGAGGCCCGCCCCGCGTCGTCGACCTTCCAGCGCGCGGCGACCGGCAGCAGCCGGACCAGGAACCGCCAGATCCGGTTGCCGTCCCGGAGGAAGAAGAACGTCGCGAAGAGCACCAGGATGGTGCCGGTGAGCACCTCCGCGAGCGTCGCCGCGGTGGTGGTGGCGGCGCTGGTGAACCGGTCGGTGTTGTCGTCGACCCAGCGCTGCGCCTCGTCGATGTACTGCGTGAGCTGACTGTCCGACAGGTGCAGCGGGCCGGTCTTCAGCCAGTCCTGGATCTGCCGCACGCCCTGCGACGACTTGTCGCTCAGCTCCGGCACCCCCTGGATGAACTCGTTCACCACCAGGGTCAGCGTGCCGACCACCGCGGCGAGACCACCGACCAGCACCACCGCCGTCGCCAACGAGCGGGGGAAGCGGGCGCGCAGCAGCCACCCGACGGCGGGGGCGAGCAGCGCCGAGAGCAGCAGCGCGATGGCCAGCGGGATGATCACGATGCGGATCGTGCCGACGATCCTGAGCAACGCCCAGGCCACCGCGCCGATCACGATCAGTCGCCAGGACCAGGCGGCGGCGATGCGCAACGCGTGCGGCACGTCGGCGTCGTCGCGGCTGGAGGTGGACGCGTGCATGGCGGCGGGCGGCGGGGCGCCGACCACGGTCGCCGTCGGGGGCGCCACCGGGCCCGGCGACTCCGGCGTGGCCACCTCGGCCCGCGCGGGCGCCTCGTCGGCGTCGTCGCGACCGGACCGCACCGACTCCCGTCCCGACTCGTACGCGCGGAGCAGCCGGCCGCGTACCCGCTCGAAGCGGCTCAAGCGCACCTCCTGGCAAGACGACCGTCCGCCCACGGCGACAGGTCGGACAGCATACGCCGACCCGCACCACCGTAGGACAGTTTCGCCACACAGTGCCCCGCTCGCCACCGCCCCAACCACCGGCCGGGCCGAACGCGCACGGTAGCGTCTGCGGCGTGACCGCCGACAAGACTCTGGACTCCGGCCTGCCGATCCGCCTGCTGCACGACCGGGTGTTGGTGCGCATGGAGGGGAGCGAGGGCGAGCGCCGCTCCACCGCCGGCATCGTCATCCCGGCCACCGCCGCCGTCGGCAAGCGGCTGGCCTGGGCGACCGCCGTCGGGGTGGGGCCGAACGTCCGCTCCATCGTCTCGGGCGACCGGGTGCTCTTCGACCCCGACGACCGCTCCGAGGTCGAGCTGCACGGCCGGGGCTACGTCCTGCTGCGGGAGCGGGACGTGCACGCCGTCGCCGCCGAGCGGGTCGAGAACGACTCCACCGGCCTCTACCTCTGAACCGCTTCCGCTAGACCGCGTCGCGGGGCACCGTCGGCGGCTTTTCCCGCCTCCGCCGCCCCGGACGTCGTTTGCGCCGCTCCCCGCCGGGAAGCCAGCCGCACCACCGGCCCTGGGGAGGGACGATGCCCGAGTGGATTAGGAAGCTGTTGTTCTGGGGCTTCATCGCGTTCCTGATCTACTTCATGGCGTTCCGACCGGACGGCGCGGCGGCTGCCTTCAAGGCGATCGGGGCGGGCCTGGTGGCGATCTTCCAGGGTCTCGGGGACTTCCTGACCGGCGTGATGACCTGAGCGGCCGCGCCGTCAGGAGCGCGCCGGCCAGCCGGGCGGCGGACCGTACCAGCCCGGTCCCGGGTGACCGACCGGCGGCGGAGGCGGCGCGGCGGGCAGCAGCACCGGGATCGGCACCACCGGCTCGTCCGGCGCCTCGACCGGCCGCTGGGAGCCGTCCGGGAAGCGCAGGTGGTAGCGGTTGCCGTCCCACACCCCCGTCGGCGCCTGCGGGTCGCGTCCGGAGAAGAACGACCGGTACGCGACGAGCACCTCCAGGAGTTCCCGCTCCTCATGGGCGGTCCGGTCCCGGTCCGCGGCGCGGGTGTCCAGCCCGCGGAGCGAGCCGTCGCGCAGCAGCGCCAGCCGGGTCGCGGCGAACTGGTAGCCGCGCATCGCCTTCACCCCGGCGTCGCCGGCCACCCGCCGCGCCCAGACCCGGGCGGCGTGCCGGCGGCCGAGGCTGCTGAGCGCCGCCACCTCGGGCGGGCTGAGCCATCCGGCCCGGACGTAGTCCGGCAGCCGGCGCTCGGTGAGCCGCCCCTCCCAGGCGCGCAGCCAGATCGCCAGCCCGACGGTGCCGAAGAAGATGGGGACCATCACACCGAGGAAGCCGTACAGCATGATCAGCGGCTGGCCGGTGGCCTGCGTGAGCGTCGGCAGGAGGTTCCAGGTGCCGTGCAGCATCATCGCCAGCAGCAGGCCGGCGATCGGGGCGAGCACCCGAACCCGCCGGTCGGCCGTACGCGCGGCGATGCCCAGCCCGACGCCGGTCATCGAGGTGAAGAGCGGGTGCGCGAACCCGAACAGCAGGATCCGGACGATGAAGATGGCGATGACCTGCTGGGCCCCGGTCGCGGGGCCGAACCGCTCGGCACCGGACGCGAAGCCGTATCCGCCCAGGTAGAGGATGTTCTCCACCATCGCGAAACCGACCGCGGACAGCCCGCAGTAGACCAGCCCGTCGGTGATGCCGGACCACTCGCGCCGCCGGAAGACGAGCAGCAGGATCGGCCCGAGGGCCTTGGTCAGCTCCTCGATGAACGGCGCCGTCAGCACACTCGTCAACGCCGCCGGCAGGCCGAGGTCGGCGAACTGGCGGGCCGCGAACTCGTTGACGGTCAGCGACGCCGCCGTCGACACGAACGCGCCCCAGGCGAAGCAGAAGATCAGGTACTTCAGCGGCTCCGGCTCGTACCGGTCGAGCCACAGGAAGCAGGCGACCAGCACCGGCACCGGCAGGATCGCGGCGACGACGCCGATGAGCAGCGCTTCGAGGCCGAGGCTCTCGCCCAGCGTGTAGACCATGAACACCGCGCAGGCAGCGATGAGCAGCACCACCGCCGCGAGCACCAGGAACCGCCGCCAGCCCAGCCGGCGCAGCGGCATCCGGGGCGTCGCACCGGGCGCGGGTGGGCCCGAGGGCACGGTCGGCGACGGCGGGGTTCCGCCGGGCGGGGTGTCGGCCATGCGGTCAGCGTAGTGGCCGTCGGCTCCCTGTTCCGGTCGCATCGGTGGCCGCTATGCTCGGCACAGGTCACGAGCGCCAGCGTGAAGCCCCGGCTTGCTGGCCGGCAACCCTCGTCGAGGTTCGCGGTGGGGTGCCCCGGGTGATGACCGGGCCCGGCCCCGATCCGCGAGCCGGGCAAGCGCGGACCCCGTCCCTCGTGCGCCCGGGGTCCCGGCCTCCGGGAGGTTCCGGCATGACCGTCACCCTCGTCCCCGCTCCTGTCGTCGGGTCCGACCCGGCCTCCGCCGGCTCGCTCGACGTGCTCGGTGTGCCGGGTGAGATCAACCTCGACTACGCCGCCACCGCGCCGTGCGCGCGGGTCGCCGCCGACGCGGTGACCGCGCTGCTGCCGTGGTACGCGAGCGTCCACCGCGGTGCGGGGGCGCTCTCCCGCCGCTGCACGCTCGCCTACGAGCGCGCCCGGCAGACGGTCGGGGACTTCTTCGGCGCCCGCGCCGACGACCACGTGATCTTCACCCGCAACACGACGGACGCGCTCAACCTGCTCGGCCGCGCCCTGCCGGCCGGCACCACCGTGGTCACGTTCGCCGGCGAGCACCACGCGAACCTCCTGCCCTGGCCGCGCGGCTCCGTCCGGCTGCCGGTGCCGGCCGACGCGGCGGAGGCGGTACGCGCCCTCGACGCGGCGCTCGGCGAGCTGCGCCGCGCCGCGAACCCGGGGCTGCCGGTGCTGGTCGCGGTCACCGGGGCGAGCAACGTCACGGGTGAGCTGTGGCCGGTGGCCGACCTGGCCCGGGTGGCGCACCGGCACCGCGCCCGGATCGCCCTGGACGCCGCGCAGCTCGCCCCGCACGTTCCGGTGGACCTGCTCGCGCTGGACGTCGACTACGTGGCCGTGTCGGGGCACAAGCTCTACGCCCCGTTCGGCGCCGGGGTGCTGATCGGGCGGGCGGACTGGTTGGACGCGGCGCCGCCGTACCTGGCCGGGGGCGGTGCCACCGCCCGGGTCGGCGCGGCCACCCATGACGTCACCTGGACCGCCGGGCCGGCCCGGCACGAGGGGGGCACGCCCAACCTGCTCGGCGCGGTGGCGTTGGCCGCCGTCTGTGACGCCCTCGCCGCCGCCGACCGGGACGCGCTGCACGACCGGGAGCAGCGGCTGCTGGCCCGGCTGCGCGACGGTCTGGGCGCCCTGCCGCACGTCGTCGAGCTGCGCACCTTCGGGCCGGAGGCGCCCCGGGTGGGCATCGTCTCGTTCGTCGTCGCCGGGCGGGACTCCGCCGACGTCGCCGCCGAGCTGGCCGCGCGGTCCATCGGCGTACGCGACGGTCTGTTCTGCGCCCACCCGCTCGCCCGGCGGCTGCTCGGCGAGGCGGCGGCGCGGAGTGGCCGGCGGGACCTGCCGCCGACGGCGCTGCGGGCCAGCATCGGTCTGGGCAGCACCGAGGAGCACGTCGACCGGCTGGTGGCGGCGCTCGCCGCTCGCCGTTGACGGCCGCCGCGGGGACGGACCGGGGCTCAGCCGATGGGCGGGGCGACCGGCGCCTTCGGCCCGCCCCCGTCCGGTTCGGGCCCGGTGCCCTGCGGCCCCTCCTGGTCGCCGAAGGAGTTCCGGACGAGCCGGTTGGCCTCCTCCTGCTCGATACCGGTCGCGACCAGGAGATCGCTCGCCGTCGTACGCACCTGGGCGATCACCACACTGCCGGAGAAGCCGACCCCCTGGGCGTACGCCCGGCCGGCCTCGCTGACCGCGCGGAGTGACCGCTCGCGGGCCTTCTGCGGCTCCTCGCCGACGGCGAACTCGTGCTTCATCAGGCGGACCGACTCGGCCAGGTGCTCGATCGCGTCCGGCATCGGATCCGGGACCGGCTCCTCGTCCTCGATGAGGGTGACCGACCGGCGGATGAGGGTGCCGCTGTTCCGCATCGCCCGGTCGATCGGATCGGCCGCCTCCGCGTAGTGGGTCAGCTCGTCGCGGCGGTGCCAGCGGGCCGGCGAGAGAATCGCGGTCTCCTTGGCCCCCTCGATCGCCTCACCGAGGGTGGCCAGCTCCTGCTTGTTGTTGCGGAGCCGGTCGAGGGCCCGCTGGGTGGCGGTGCGGTCCCGTCGGCGCAGCCCGTCGGCGGCCAGGTCGAGCTGGGAGGCGAGCAGGTCGAGCGCCGGCCGGGCGGCCCGGTTGATCACCCGTCGCGGGTTCAGTGGCAGCAGGATCGCGGTCACCAGGAGCGCGACCCCACCGCCGACGAAGGCGTCGACGAACCGCGGTATCTCCAGGTTCTGCGTGGACGGGCTCAGGGTCACGATCAGCACCGCCGTGGCCGCCGCCTGGATGACGATCGCGACGCTCGCCCCGGCGAAGATCGTCGACAGGATGGCCACCGTCACCACCAGGCCCAGTTGCCAGGCCCCGGTGTCCAGCACGTAGATGATCCCGTCGCCGATCGCCACCCCGATCGCCACCCCGACGATCAGCTCCACGGTGCGGCGGAACCGCTGGCCGACCGAGGCCGCCAGGGTGCCGACCGCCGAGATCGGCGCGAACACCGGCTGCGGGTTCCCGAGCAGCCGGTGCGACACCAGATAGGAGAGCGCGGCCGCGAGGCCGGCCTGCACCGCCAGGCCGCCCGCCATCCGCACCCGGTGCAGCCGGTCGTGGAAGGTCGCCTTGCCCCGGTGGCGAAGCTCCTCCATCGCCTCCGCGATCCGGGCGCTGTCGATGTCGGTCAGCGTCTCGCCCAGGCCGACCCGCTGCATGAGTGACTGTCGTCTGCTCCCCCGAGCCTCGGCCATGGCCGGTACTACCCACGCCGGGCCGCGTGAATCCTGCGGTTACCCGACACTCCGCGGCGGTGCGGCACACTTTCCGGGTGACCGACCTCCTCGACCGGTGGCGGGCGGCGGCCCGGGCGGCCGGCGCCACCGACGTGGCCGGGCTGACCGACGCCGGGCAGCAGATGCTGGACCGGTGGCGGGAGCCGCACCGGCACTACCACACGGTCGAGCATCTGACCTCCGTGCTCGACGTCGTCGACGCGTACGCCGGGTCGGCCGGTCGCCCGGACCTCGTCCGGCTGGCCGCCTGGTGCCACGACGCCGTCTACGACCCGCGGGCGGCCGGCGACGCCAACGAGCGGGACAGCGCCGACCTGGCGGGGCTGCTGCTCACCGGGCTCGGGGTGCCGGCCGACGCGGTGGCCGAGGTCCGCCGGCTGGTGCTGCTCACCGCCGGGCACGCCGTCGCGCCGGGCGACGTCGACGGCGCGCTGCTCTGCGACGCCGACCTCGCCGTGCTGGCCGCGCCGCCACCGGTGTACGACCGCTACGCGGCCGCGGTGCGGCGGGAGTACTCGCACGTGCCGGAGCCGGACTTCCGCGCCGGCCGGGCACGGGTGCTCGTCGGGCTGCTCGCCCTGCCCGCCCTGTTCCGCCTTCCGCCGCTGGCCCGCCGGTGGGAGACCGCCGCCCGCGCCAACCTGACCAGAGAGCTCACCACCCTGACCCCCACCCCATAACCCCCGCCCCGGCTCTCGGCGCTACTCCGGCTCCCGGCGATCATGCAGTTGTGGTGGGGGACGAATGGGGCCTAGCTGGTCACTCCAGGCACCACAACTGCATGATCGACCGGGGTGAGGGGTGGTGGCGCGGGGCGGAACAGATGTTTCGGGCGGCGGAGGTCGGCCCCGCGGAGCAGGCGTACCAGCTCACGGCTGGGCACCACGCGGGCGCCCAGCCAGACGGCCATCGCGAACCGTTCCGCCGGAATGTCGTAGTGGTCCCGGTCGAAGCCGCGCCGGGGGGCGCCGAGCGCCTCCGCGAAGGCGTGCAGTTCGGCGTACGAGACGTCGCTGATCAGGTGGGACCAGAGTCGGCCCCGGGACGGCCAGGCGGGCCGATCCAGGTAGAGCATGACCACAAACCTAGCCCGCCGGTTGTCGATCATGTTGAGGATCGACGGCCGGCGACCTAGCCTCTGCACCATGGCCGGTTCCCCCCTGCTCGACGACCTGCGTGCCGCCCTCGGCGAGAGCGCCGTGCTGACCGACCCGGACCTGCTCCGGATGCACGAGCGCGACGAAGCCGACCTCTGCGCCGCCGGAACCCCGCTGGTGGTGACCCGGCCACGCACCACCGAGCAGGTCGTCGCGGTGGTACGGGCGGCGGCCCGGCACGGCGTACCCGTGGTGCCGCAGGGAGCCCGAACGGGCCTGACCGGCGCCGCGAACGCGGTGGACGGCGCGATCGTGCTGAGCACGGTGGCGATGGACGAGATCCGGGAGATCGACCCGGTCAGCCGCATCGCGGTCGTCCAGCCGGGGGTGGTGAACGCCACCCTGGCCGCGGCGGTGGCGAAGCAGGGGCTCTGGTATCCCCCGGACCCGGGCTCCTGGGAGTCCTCCACCATCGGCGGCAACGTGTCCACCAACGCGGGCGGCATGTGCTGCGTCAAGTACGGGGTCACCACCGAGTACGTGCTCGGCCTGGAGGTGGTGCTCGCCTCCGGCGAGGTGCTGCGCACCGGCCGGCGGACCGCCAAGGGTGTGGCCGGCTACGACCTGACCCGGCTCTTCGTCGGCTCCGAGGGCACCCTCGGGGTGATCACCGAGGTGACCGTGTCGCTGCGTCCCGCGCCGGCCGAGTCGCTCACCCTCGTGGCGGTCTTCCCGTCCACCGCGGCGGCCGGCACGGCGGTGGCCGAGATCGCCGCGCGCGGACTCAGCCCCAGCCTGCTCGAACTGCTCGACCAGACCCACCTGCGGGCCATCGAGGCGTACCAGCCGATGGGACTGCGGACCGACGCCCAGGCCCTGCTGCTGGCCGCCGCCGACACCGGCCCCCGGGCCGCCGACGACCTGGCCGCGCTGGCCCAGGTCTGCGAGGCGGCGGGCGCCGACGAGGTGTACGCGGCCACCGACGCGGTCGAGGCGGCGGCACTGTTGCAGGCGCGCCGCCTGGCCCACCCGGCGATGGAGAAGTTCGCCGCCGACGCGTACCCGGGTGGCAACGGCGGGCTGATCCTCGACGACGTGGCGGTGCCCCGGGGCGCGCTCGCCGCCCTGCTCGACGGGGTGTCACGGATCGCGGTGGAGTGCGACGTGCCGATCGGGGTGGTGGGGCACGCCGGCGACGGCAACATGCACCCCAACATCGTGGTGGACCGGGCGGACCCGGACAGCCTGGAACGCGGCCGGCGGGCCTTCGACGACATCATGCGCCTGGGGCTGGCGCTCGGCGGCACCTGCACCGGGGAGCACGGGGTGGGCCTGCTCAAGCGGGACTGGCTCGCCCAGGAGATCGGGCCGGTCGGCGTACGCGTCCACCAGGCCGTCAAGGCCGCGCTGGACCCGGCCGGGCTGCTGAACCCCGGAAAGGTCCTCTGAGGTCAGCCCTCGAGCTCGGCCGGGGTGGCCTGGGTGAGCAGCAGCAGGATCTCGCCGGCCGTCGGTGGGCGCTCCTCACCGGGACAGTCCTGCCAGGTGGTCAGGCCGGCGGCCGTAAGCAGGCTGGAGGTCAGGGCGTCGATGCAGGTAGCCCGGTACTTGCGGGCCTCGTCGGTCTCCTTGGCGAGCCGCGGGTCGGCGAGCATCTGCTGGAGGCGGCTCGTCTGCTCCGGGTTGAGGGCGCCGGCCGAGGTCACGCCGTCGCCGGCGCAGTCGATGCACTTCCAGGTGCCGTCCGGCTCGACCCGCAGGGTCCGCAGCGGGCCGTCCGCGCCGAGCTTCTGGAGCAGGGCCACCTGACCCTCACTCACCGTGGTCGGCACCTCCGGGGCGGGCAGCCCGGCGGCCGCGCCGTTCTGAGCGGGTGCCGGGTCGTCGGCCGACTCCGCGCGTACCAGGGAGCACCCCGCCAGGGCGGTGACCAGCACCGCACCGAGGAAGGGGACGATCAAACGCGAACGGGAACGGCGCACCACTCGCCGGAACCTACAGGACCGTAGGTAACGGACGGTACCCCTACACCTCGGTAGCTTATGGTGGTTCTCCCCGCGCCCCCGCCGCCCCGTCACACACCGGCGGGATCAGGTCGAGGGCAGCGTCGCCGGGTCGCCGTCGCCGCCCCGGTCGGCCGCGTAGCCGCGTACGTCCGGGGCGCCGAGCCGGGCCGCATCCGCCGCGACGTCGTCCGGCATCCGCTGCGACTGCCGCTCCGCCTCGACCCGCGCCCGGTAGTGCTCGACCTCGCGGGCCCGCCGGGCGGCGTCCCAGCCGAGGACGGCGCCCATCAGCTCGGCCGTGTGCTCCGCCGACTCCAGCCCCCGGTGCGTGGTCTCGATCGAGATCCGGGTACGCCGGGTGAGCACGTCCTCCAGGTGCAGCGCGCCCTCCGCCCGGGCCGCGTACGTGACCTCGGCGGCCAGGTACTCGGGTGCGCCGGCCAGCGGCGACGCGAGCAGCGGGTCGGCGTCGATCAGGGCGAGCACGTCCAGGGTGAGGGTGCCGTAGCGCTCCAGCAGGTGCTCGACCACCCCGACCGGGACACCGTGCCGCCGGGCCAGGTCGGCCCGGTCCCGCCACATCGCGGCGTAGCCGTCCGCGCCCAGCAGCGGCAGGTCGGCGGTGCGGGACGCGCGTACGCCCCCGAGCCGCCGGGCCGCCCGGTCCACCACGTCGGTGGCCATCACCCGGTACGTCGTGTACTTGCCACCGGCCACCAGCAGCAGCCCGAGCATCGGCTCGATGACCGCGTGCTCGCGGGAGAGCTTCGACGTGGAGTCCGCCTCGCCGGCCAGCAGGGGGCGCAGGCCCGCGTAGACGCCCTCGATGTCGGCGGTGGTGAGCGGCCGGTCCAGCACCGTGTTGACCTGCTTGAGCAGGTAGTCGATGTCGCGGGCGGACGCGGCCGGGTGGGACCGGTCCAGGTGCCAGTCGGTGTCCGTGGTGCCGATGATCCAGTGGCCGCCCCACGGGATGACGAACAGCACCGACGTCGCGGTACGCAGGATCAGGCCGGTCTCCCCGGTGATGGCCGACCGCGGCACCACCAGGTGCACGCCCTTCGACGCCCGTACCCGCAGCCCGGGGCGCAGCCCCACGTCGTTGAGCATCCGCGACATGTCGTCGGTCCACACGCCGGTGGCGGCGATCACCGTGCGGGCGCGTACCTCGAACTCGGCGTCCGGCGAACCGGCCGGCGCCTCCAGGTCACGAACCCGGACGCCGGTCACCTCGCGGGCCTGCCGGATCAGCCCCACCGCCCGCGCGCTGCTCACCACGGTCGCGCCGAGGCTCGCCGCCGTGCGGGCCAGGGTCACCACCAGCCGGGCGTCGTCGACCTGCCCGTCGTAGTAGCGGATCGCACCGGCCACCGCGTCGGCGCGCAGGCTGGGGAAGACCCGTCGGGTCGCCTCCCGCGTCAGGTGCCGGTGCAGCGGCATGCCCCGACCGGTGCCGAAGATGCCGGCGAAGACGTCGTACGCCGCCACGCCGGTGCCGTAGTAGGAGCGGCGGAGGATCCGGGCCGGCAGGTCGCGCAGGCCCCGACCGGCCGGGAGCGGCACCAGGAACGGCACCGGCCGGACGAGGTGCGGCGCCAGCCGGGTGGCCAGCAGCCCCCGCTCGGTGAGCGCCTCGTGGACCAGGTGGAACTCCAACTGCTCCAGGTAGCGCAACCCGCCGTGGATCAACTTGCTGGACCGGCTGGAGGTGCCGGCCGCGAAGTCCCGCGCCTCGACCAGGGCCACCTTGAGCCCTCGGGAGGCCGCGTCCAGGGCCGCGCCCGCACCGGTCACGCCACCGCCGATGACCAGCACGTCGAAGCGTTCGGCACGGAGTCTGCGCAGGTCGGTGGCGCGGCGTTCGGGCGACAGCCGGCCGGCGACGGATCGGGAGACGTTGGGGTCGCGCACCCGTCCACGGTAACCGTCAAGACCACGTCCGCGAACCATGCCGCCCGGCCCGTACTGTCTGGGCATGGCGCTGGGCCCCCCGTTCCCCGCTGGTCAGCCCTTCCCGTACGCCCCGGCGACGCCGCGGAGCAGCCCGTGGCCGGTCGTGGCGGCCGTGCTCGCGGGCTGCTGGACCGTGGGCGTCGTCACGGCGACCCAGCTCGGCGGCTGGCTCACCGATCAGGTGCTGCTCAGCATCGGGCGCGACCGGATCGGCTGGCTCTGGCCGCTGCTGAGCGTGCCGACCCTGCTGCTGGTCGGCACGCCCGCACTGCTGCTGGCGCTGCTGCCCCGCTCCGCCGCCGTCCGGGCGACCGGTCGCGCCTGGCTGGCCGGCGTCGTGGTGCTCGGCGGCCTCGGGCTGCTCCGGGCCGTCCCGCCGGTGCACCACGAGGCCTACCTCGCCGGGATGGCCGCCACCGCGGCCGTGGCCGCGCTGGTGCTGGGCCGCCTCGACCGGCGACGGGCACTCCGACCGGGGGCGGGCGCCGCGCTCCCTTCGGAGACCGGCGCCGCGCCGGGCGTGACCCCGCCGGAGGCCGGCGCCGCCGCGCCGGGGGCGACCCCACCGCGGGCCGGTGTCGCGCCCTCCTCGGACGCGACACCGGCCGGCCGGCGGCCGGACCCGGTCACCGTGCTCGGGATCGCGGGCGGGTTGGCGTTGCTGCTGCCGTGGGCCTGGCTGGGCGCACTGGGTGGGCTGCTGGAGACCGTCCTCGCCGCCCTGGCCGCCGCCGCGCTCGGCGCGCTGGCCGGTGCCCTGCTCGACGGCCGGTTCTGGTCCCGGTTCGCGGCCGGCGACCCGCCCCGACCGGCCCGGTTGGTGCTGGTCGGTGGCCTCGTCGCCGGGGTGGCGCTGCTGCTGCTCGGTGCCGGCACCGGCCAGTCCGGCGCCCAACTGCCCGCCCTGCTCACGCTGCCACCGGCCGGCTTCGCGCTGGCCGCCCTCCAGGCCGCCGCCCGTCGACGGTCGGCCGGTACCCCGCCGGTCGACGACCCCCGGGGGTCGACCGGGGTCGGCGCGACCCGGTGGCTGGTCGGGCTCGCGGCGTTCGGTCCGTTGGCCTTCACCGACCCGGAGGAGATCAGCCTGCTCCTCGTCGGCACCCGGGACGTGCCGTTCTGGGTGGCGGCCGCCGCCGGCGCGGGGCTCGCCGTCGCGCTGCTGCTCGCCGTCGCGTACGGGGTGCTGCTCGCCCGTCCGGGGGCCCGCGCCCCGAGCCGCCGGACCGCGGCGGTCACCGCCGCGGTCCTGCTCGTCGCGCTCGCCGGGGTGGACCTCGGCCCCGGGCAGCCGGGGCTGCACGGCGAGCGGCTCTTCGTGGTGCTGCGCGAACAGGCCGACCTGACGGGGCTGCCGGCCGCCGCGCCGGGGCGGGCCGGCCGGGACGCCCGGACGGCCGAGGTCTACCGCCGGCTCGTCGCCACCGCCGACCGGAGCCAGGCCGACCTGCGCCGGAACCTGACCCGGCTGCGCCTGAACCCGACGCCGTACTACCTGGTCAACGCGATCGAGGTGGACGGCGGCCCGGCCGTGCGTGCCTGGCTCGCCCGTCGACCCGAGGTCGGCCGGGTGCTGGTCAGCCAGCGCCTGCGTCCACTACCCGCGCCGGCCGGCATCACCCGGGGCACCGACCCCGCGCCGACCGGCCCGGAGTGGAACATCCGACAGATCGGCGCGGACCGGGTCTGGGCCGATCTGGGAGTGACCGGGGCCGGCGTCGTGGTCGGCAGCTCGGACTCCGGCGTCGACGGTCGGCACCCGGCCCTCGCCGGTGGTTTCCGGGGCGGCGACGACTCGTGGTACGACCCGTGGGACGGCACCCGCACCCCCACCGACGAGGGCGGGCACGGCACGCACACGGTGGGCAGCGCGGTCGGCCGTGACGGCATCGGGGTGGCACCGGGCGCCCAGTGGGTGGGCTGCGTCAACCTCGACCGCAACCTCGGCAGCCCGGGGCACTACCTCGACTGCCTCCAGTTCATGCTGGCGCCGTTCCCGGCCGGCGGCGACCCGTTCACCGACGGGCGGCCCGCGCGCGCACCGGACGTCCTCACCAACTCCTGGGGCTGCCCCGGGATCGAGGGCTGCGACGCGGGAGCGCTGCGACCGGCCACCGCCGCGCTCGACGCGGCCGGCATCTTCGTGGTCGCCGCAGCCGGCAACACCGGCCCCTGGTGCGCCTCGATCGACGATCCGCCCGCGCCGTACCCGGACGTGCTGACCGTCGGCGCGGTCGACAACCGGGGCCGGGTGGCGGACTTCTCCTCCCGGGGTCCGGTGGCCGGGGGCGCCAAGCCGGACGTCCTGGCTCCGGGCGTCGAGGTCCGCTCCGCCATGCCCGGCGGCGGATACGCCACCCTCGACGGCACCTCCATGGCGACGCCGCAGGTCGCCGGCGTGGTGGCGCTGATGTGGTCGGCCAACCCGGCGCTCGTCGGTGACCTCCCCCGGACCCGGCAACTGCTGCGGGAGACCGCTACCCCGGCCAAGCCCACCTACCGCTCCCGGAACCCCGCCGACACGTGCGGCGGGGACGCGAACATCACCGGAGCCGGCCTGGTCGACGCGTACGCGGCCGTGCGCGCGGCCCGGGCGGCCGGCTGAGCGGACGGCCCGGCCGGGTCGACGCCCATGGCCGGGTGCGCCGGTCCGGGCGGCGCGCTGGGCGAGCCCGGCTGCTCCCGGACCGGGTGCGGGCGGCGGGTCTTACGCGGTCCGGTGCCGGTGATCTAGGGTCGGCCACCATGGACGCGGAGATCACCGTCGACGACCTCACCG
This sequence comes from Micromonospora krabiensis, assembly GCF_900091425.1. Taxonomy (GTDB): domain Bacteria; phylum Actinomycetota; class Actinomycetes; order Mycobacteriales; family Micromonosporaceae; genus Micromonospora; species Micromonospora krabiensis. Next base: position 5,304,697 of record NZ_LT598496.1, on the reverse strand, counting down.
CCGATCTGGCGCCCGCCGTGGCCCGGCTCTGCGCCGAGGCGCTCGACCTGCCCGAGGACGCCGCCGAGGCGGCGGTCGTCGTGGACACCCTCTGGGCCCGGGCGACCGCCGCCCGACCCGTGGTCGCGCTGGGCGCGTACCGGGAGGGCGAACTGGTGGGGGTGCTGATCGGGTCGATGGCGGCGGGCGAGCCCGGTCTCGGGCACGTCGACCTGGTCGCGGTGGCACCGGCGCACCGCCGCCGGGGCGTCGGCCGGGCGCTGATCCGCGGGGCGGAGCGCCGGCTCGGCGACCGGGGCGTGACCGAGGTGCTGCTGGCGGGCAACCCGCCGTACTACGCCTGGCCGGGCATCGACGTCCGGTACACCCCGGCGGTCTGCGCCGCCCTGGCGCTCGGCTACCGGCAGGACCGGACCGCCTGGAACATGACCGCCGACCTGTCGTACGCCGGCTCGCCCGCGCTGCGGTCGACGGAGGCCGCGGAGCAGCGGTTGGCCGGCCAGGGCGTGACCGTACGCCGGGCGGAGCCGGCCGATGTGCCCGCGTTGGCGGAGTTCGCGCGGAGCACCTTCGGCGGCAGCTGGGACGCGGAGTTGACGGAGTCGGTCGGACGGCCGGGGGCCGGCTGCCACCTGGCGGAGCGGGATGGGGCGGTGCTGGGCTTCGCCGCGTACGGGTCCTCGCGGCCCAGCTGGTTCGGGCCGATGGGCACCGCCCCGGCGGCCGAGGGCTCGGGGATCGGCGGCGTCCTGCTGCGCCGCTGCCTGCGTGACCAGCACGACGCCGGGCTCACGTCGGCGCAGATCGGGTGGGTGGGGCCGGTGCCGTTCTATTCGCTCAGCGCGGGCGCCCGCATCGAGCGGGTGTTCTTCCTCTACCGCCGGGCACTGGACCGGTAGCTAACGGGCAAAAGCCGCATAGATCCGATAACGCCGTTCGGCCGTACCGGTCATCGACGCCCCCTACCGTTTCGTTAGAGGAGGCAGCCATGACCACCACGGACGACGAACACGCCGAGGAGATCGGGCCCGTCGCCTGGACGCCGCCGATCGGTGATCTGCCCGGCCACCTGCCCATCGACCGGCTCGACTACGGCGACGCCGAGCAGCTGGCCGAGATGACCGACAGTGGCGACCACGCGGCCGAGGAGCCGGTCGAGATGGTGGACGCGCCGATCCAGCTCCGCGCCCCGTACGACCGGGCGCTGAAGCGGCGCAACCAGCGTTCGCTGCCGACCTGACCGGTAACGACGAACGGGGCGGGCCGCATCAGCGGCCCGCCCCGTTCCCGGTCGGAACTGGACTCAGAAGTCCATGTCCCCGCCACCCGGGCCAGCCGGGGCGGCCGGGGTCTTCTCCGGCTTGTCCGCGACGACGGCCTCGGTGGTGAGGAACAGCGCCGCGATCGACGACGCGTTCTGCAGCGCCGAGCGGGTCACCTTGGCCGGGTCGATGATGCCCGCGGCCAGCAGGTCGACGTACTCGCCGTTGGCGGCGTTGAGGCCGTGGCCGGCCTCGAGGTTGCGAACCTTCTCCACCACGACGCCGCCCTCGAGGCCGGCGTTGACGGCGATCTGCCGCAGCGGGGCGTCCAGCGCGATCTTGACGATCTGCGCGCCGGTCGCCTCGTCGCCGACCAGGTCCAGCTTGTCGAAGGCGGTCTTGCCGGCCTGCACCAGCGCGACGCCACCACCCGGGACGATGCCCTCCTCGACGGCGGCCTTCGCGTTGCGGACGGCGTCCTCGATGCGGTGCTTGCGCTCCTTCAGCTCGACCTCGGTGGCCGCGCCGACCTTGATCACCGCAACACCGCCGGCCAGCTTGGCCAGCCGCTCCTGCAGCTTCTCGCGGTCGTAGTCGGAGTCGCTCTTCTCGATCTCGGCCCGGATCTGGTTGACCCGACCCTGGATCTGCTCGGCGTCACCGGCACCGTCGACGATGGTGGTCTCGTCCTTGGTCACCACGACCTTGCGGGCGTGGCCCAGCATGTCGAGGCCGGCGGCGTCGAGCTTGAGGCCGACCTCCTCGCTGATGACCTGACCACCGGTGAGGATGGCGATGTCGGTGAGCATGGCCTTGCGGCGGTCACCGAAGCCCGGCGCCTTGACGGCGACCGACTTGAAGGTGCCCCGGACCTTGTTGACCACCAGGGTGGCCAGGGCCTCGCCCTCCAGGTCCTCGGCAATGATCAGCAGCGGCTTGCCCGACTGCATGACCTTCTCGAGGATCGGGAGCAGGTCCTTCACCGACGAGATCTTGCTGTTGACGATCAGGATGTACGGGTCGTCGAAGACGGCCTCCATACGCTCCGGGTCGGTCATGAAGTACGCGGAGATGTAGCCCTTGTCGAAGCGCATGCCCTCGGTGAGCTCGAGCTCCAGGCCGAAGGTGTTGCTCTCCTCGACGGTGATGACGCCTTCCTTGCCGACCTTGTCCATCGCCTCGGCGATGATCTCGCCGACGCTGGTGTCACCAGCCGAGATGGAGGCGGTGGAGGCGATCTGCTCCTTGGTCTCCACGTCCTTGGCGAGCTTCAGCAGCTCCTCCGAGACGCTGGCCACGGCCGCCTCGATGCCCCGCTTCAGGGCCATCGGGTTGGCGCCGGCGGCCACGTTGCGCAGGCCCTCGCGGACCAGGGCCTGGGCCAGGACGGTCGCCGTCGTCGTGCCGTCACCGGCCACGTCGTCGGTCTTCTTGGCGACCTCCTTGACCAGCTCGGCGCCGATCTTCTCGTAGGGGTCCTCGAGCTCGATCTCCTTGGCGATGCTCACACCATCGTTGGTGATGGTGGGGGCACCCCACTTCTTCTCGAGCACGACGTTGCGGCCCTTGGGGCCGAGGGTCACCTTGACGGCGTCAGCGAGCTGGTTCATGCCCCGCTCGAGGCCGCGGCGCGCCTCTTCGTCGAACGCGATCATCTTGGCCATACGGCGTTGTCCTCCTGGACACTCACGGGCCACCCGAGTGTGTGTCCCGGATGGGCCGCCTGGTGTACGCACCTAGGGACGTCGCCTCCTGGCGGCGACGACGTCTCCTCGGCCGGGCCGGATAGCCCGCGACGACCGGCCACGCGCCCTGCCCGCGGGGTCAGCCCCGCCGGCACGGCCGCGGCCCCACCGCCCCGACCTCTGGCACTCACGGGGTGCGAGTGCCAATGACTTGTTTAGCACTCTCACATGCCGAGTGCAAGCACGACCGCCCCGCTCAACCGAGTTCCGCGGCCAGGCGGGCGCTGTTCACCGGCGCCTCCTGCCCCCGTTGCTCGGCGTACGTCACCACCAGCCCCACGAGCTGCGCGAGATGAGCCGGCAGGGCCAGCGTCGAGGTGACCGCGATCACGGCCACGACACCCGCCGCCGAGCCGGCGGCGGCGAACGGGTCCGTGCCGAACGGGGCGGTGCCGACGCCCTCCAGCACCGAGACGACGACGCTGAACACGATCACCGCGCCGAACAACAGCGCCAACCGGCCCAGCAGCATTCCCAGCCGGTCGTGGAACATCCGGAACGAGCGGCCGATGGGGTTGTCCCGCTCGTACAGGTAGACCGGCCCGGCCATGCTGAGCGCGAACGCCAGGTAGACGCCCGGGAGAACGCAGAAGCAGAAACCGAGGCCGACGAGAACGGCGATCAGCAGGGTCCAGCCCCAGAGGCCGAGGGCCCGGCGCAGGCCGTACCGCAGCGCGGCGCCCAGGCCGACGGGCTCGCCGGCGGCCTGGCGGGTGACCACCCAGGTGCCGGCCGCCCAACCGACGCCCTGCACGAACCCGAGCACCAGGCTTCCGCCGACCAGCACCAGGAGCACGGTGGCGAGATCGCTGACGAAGTTGTCGGGCAGCGCGGCCGGGTCACCGCCGGTCGAGGTCTCCCACTCGGCGCTCGGGTCGATCCCGTAGGAGAGCACCGACAGCGCCGCCGCGGGCAACACCTGGGTGAGCAGCAGGATGGGCAGCAGAATCCGCCAGCCGCGCCGGACCGCGCCCAGGCACCGGTCGAGCCACCCACTCAGCCCGAGGCCGGGCGGGGTGACGAGCAGGTCGGCCGGGTCGAGGCCCGGCGGAGCCCAGCCCGGCAACGACATTCCCGGATACCAGTGCTGGCCACCGTAGGGGCCACCGGGCGGGTAACCACCCGGCGGCGGATAACCGGCACCTGGCGGGTAGCCGATGCCCGGCGGATAACCGGCGCCGACCGGGTATCCGGCCGGCGACACGCCGGGCGGTGGACCCCAGCCCTGCGGGGCGTTCGGGCCCCAGCCCGCCTGACCTTGCGGCGCGGCCGGGTCCCAGCCCGGCTGCGGGCCGGCCTGGCCCTGCGGCGCGGCCGGGTCCCAGCGCGGCTGGCCGCCGTGCGGCGCCGTCGGGTCCGACGGAGGCTGGGCACCGGACGGGTCGGACGGACCCGGGGGCGGGGCAGCCGGGGGTGGCTGGTCGGACATGAACCCTCCTCAGCGACAGCTGGGTACGGCCCACGATCTTCCCGGCTGACCGCCCTGCGGCGCAGCCCCGTCCGGCCTGCCCGAAGGCGACCGGCGCTGACACCGGTCGGACCCGCGTCGGGTCGACCGGCCGATGATGCCGTCAGCCGATGACGCGCACGCGCTCGGCCTGCGGGCCCTTCTGGCCCTGGGCGATCTCGAACTCGACCCGCTGGCCGTCGTCCAACGCCTTGTAGCCGTCCATCTCGATCGCGGAGAAGTGGACGAAGACATCCTGCCCGCCGTCGACGGCGATGAAGCCGTAGCCCTTTTCGGCGTTGAACCACTTCACGGTGCCCTGTGCCACGGTGCACTTCCTCACTCTGCGCGGCGCTTCACAACCGGGTTGCCGGCACGCCGGCACCCCGGACCCACCGGCCCAGCGATCGGCGACGGCCGCTGAATTCCGGTGACCGAAATCGCACGCTACACGAGGCGTGACGACCGCGCACGACCACAAATCGGGCATATTCGGGTACGCCTCGACGTCGTTCCGGACGGCCGCGCTCAGGTGGGTCGTCGATGCGTCCAATTCATGTCGATGATTGCCGCCGGTGAGAGCGGACCGGACGGAACCAGGCGCGCGGACACCGGATCAGGATGTCGAGGCAACGGCCGATCGACTGCCCGCACGGGACCGGCCGGGAATGGCCGACGCCGGCCGAGCCGGTCCGCGGGTCGGCCGGGCCCGAGGTGGCCGGGCGCGGCCGGAGCCACCGCCGGGCGCTGTGGTACGCATGCGGGCATGACGACCGCCCCGGGCCCACGCCCCCAGCAGGCCGAGATCCGTCGGGTCCGGCCCGCCGACGCCGCGCGGATGCGGGCGCTGCGGTTGGAGATGCTCGCCGACGCGCCGCTGGCCTTCCTGGAGACCCTCGCCGACGCGGCGGCCCGACCGCACGCCGAGTACGCGGCCCGGGTCGCGTACACCTCGCAGGGCTCGGACACGGCGCAGTTCGTCGCCGACCCCGGCGGTCGGCTGGTCGGGCACGCCGGGGGCACGGTCACCCCGAGCGAGCCGGGCCTCACCGTCATCTACGCCGTCTACATCACCCCCGCCTGGCGCGGCGGCGGGCTGCTGGGCGAACTGGTCGACGCGGTGGCCGCCTGGTCCCGGGCGTGCGGGCGACCGGAGCTGATGATGGAGGTCGTCGTCGGCAACGACCGGGCCTACCGCGCCTACCAGCGGCTGGGTTTCGTAGACACCGGCGTGCGGGTGCCGCACCCGACCGTCCCCGCGCTGACCGAGCTACAGATGCGCCGCCCGGCCTGAGTGCCCGCCCGGCCACCCGCCGCCCGCCGCCCGCCGGCCGCGCGGCGGGGCGGCGGGGCGGCGGCGGCAACGGCGAGGGCGGGTCAGGCGTGGCGGCGCGACTGGACGATGCGGAACCGGTTGGCCACGTACGCGCCGTCGGTGAGGGCCGCGTTCGCGGCCGCGTTGGCGCCGCTGCCGTGGAAGTCGGAGAACGCGGCCGACTGGTTCACGAACACCCCACCGGTGAGGTTGCACGAAAGGTGCACGCCGACCTCGATCGCCACGTCCTCGGCGGCGTCCAGGACCGCCTCGTCGGTGGAGTAGACCCCGGCCGTGAGCGCGCCCTTCTCGCCGACCGTCTTCCGCATGATCTCCAGGCTGTGCGCCGTGGAGTCGGTGGCGATGGCGAAGGCGATCGGCCCGAACCACTCCCGCCCGTAGGTCACGGTGTCGTCCGCGCCGAGCTTAACGATGGTCGGCGTACGCACCACCGCGCCGGGGAAGGCCGGGTGCTCGACCGTACGCGACTCCAGCACCGGCTCGCCGACCTTGGTCACCTCGTCCAGCCGCTCCAGCACCCCGTCGTTGACGATGGCCCCGGTGAGTTCGACGCCCCGGGCCGGGTCGGCGGTGAGCTTGCCGACCGCCGCGGCGATCCCGCCGGCCACCTCGTCGAAGCTCTTGTGCCCCTGGTCGGTCTCGATGCCGTCCCGGGGGATCAGGATGTTCTGCGAGGTGGTGCACATCTGACCGCTGTACAGGGTCAGCGTGAAGCCCAGGTTGCGGCACAGTCCGGCGAAGTCGTCGGTGGAGTCGATGACGACCGTGTTCAGGCCGGCCTTCTCGGTGTAGACGGCCGCCTGGCGGGCGTTCGCCTCCAGCCAGTCGCCGTACTCGGTGGAGCCGGTGAAGTCGACGATCTTCACCGCCGGGTGCAGGGCCAGGGTCGAGGCGAGCTTCTCGCCCGGCGCCTCGGCCGCGAGCAGCACCAGGTCGGGGTCGAAGCCGGCCTCGGCCAGCACCTCACGGGCGTAGCGCACGGTGACGGCGAGCGGGAGCACGGCGCGCGGGTGCGGCTTGACGATCACCGGGTTGCCGGTGGCCAGCGACGCGAACAGGCCGGGGTACGAGTTCCAGGTCGGGAAGGTGTTGCAGCCGATCACGAGGGCCACCCCGCGCGGGACCACGTGGAACGTCTTGGTCATCCGCAGCGGGTCGCCCTTGCCGGCCGCCTTCTCCCAGCCGGCGGTGCCCGGGTGGCGGGTCATCTCGGCGTACGCGTAGGCGAGCGCCTCCAGCGCCCGGTCCAGCGCGTGCGCGCCGCCGGCCTGGAACGCCATCACGAACGCCTGGCCGCTGGTGAACTGCACCGCGTTGGCCAGCTCGAAGACGTGCTTGTGCAGCCGGTCGAGGATCTCCAGGCAGACGCCGATCCGGGTCTGCGGGCCGGCGTCGCGCCAGGCCGGAAGCGCGGCGCCGGCGGCGGCGACGAGTTGGTCGGCGCCGGCGTGCGGGTAGCGCACGGACAGGTCCAGCCCGAAGGGGCTCGTCTCGGTGGCGACCCGGTCGCCATCACCCGGCTGGTCGAGAGGGAAGTCGCCACCCAGGTACGCCTCGAAGGCGGCCTTCCCGTCGGCGGCGGCGGTCTCGCCGTACACCCGGGGGCTGGGTGATTCCGGGTAGGCGGACCAGTACCCGCGCTCCGTGATGGCGGTCAGCGCACGGGTGAGGGTGTCGGCGTGCCGGGCGTACAGGGGGTGCGGGGTCTCCGTCATGCCCGCCATCATGCAACAGGAACCCCCAGGATCAGTAGGGCCGTGTCACAACTCTGATCGTCTCCGCCCGCCCCCACGCCGGTGTGACCCCACCGACTCCGGGTAAGCGCCCAGCCTGCCGAGGAGGGAGCGGCCACGGGTGGGGACCACCGAGATCCGGGTGCACGGGGTCGCCGACCGCGGTCCCGAGGCGACGCTGGACCGGCCGATCGTCAGCCGGGTGGCCGGCGACCGGGACGCGGGGTTCTACCGGGTGCGTCCCGGGTTCGGCGATCCGTGCGGCGGCGCCGGCACCACGCTGGAGGCGTACCAGTGGAGCGGGCTGGCCGGCGGGACCGCGACGCGTACGTTCTCGCTGGTCCTGCTCCTGCCCTTCATGCTCGCCAACACCGCCATCTGGATGCTGCCGCCCGGCCACCGCACGCAGCTGGTCGGCAAGGCGCTGTGCCGGCTGCTCGGCGCCTCACTCACCGCCATGTACGTCCTGTCGATCGTCGGTGTGGCCATCGACCTGGTCGCCTGGCAGTGCGCGAGCTACCCGCGCTGCATGAACGGCCGCCGGGAGATCGCCTGGATGGGTGACGTGCCGGCGGAGCAGCGCCTCGCGCTGCTCGCCCTGCTGCCGGTCCTCGCGATCGTGCTGGTCTGGTGGCTCGGCGGACGCACCTGGCAGCTGCCCGAGAACAGCAGCGCGGACCCGGAGGCGCTGGGGGCGGGGCGGCTCGACAACCCGGCCTTCTGGGACAACCAGGGGCTGCTGATGCGCCTGCGCGCCCTGCACATCGTGGTCGCCACGACCACCCTCAACCTGGCCGTGCTGACCCCGCTCGTGTCCGACGGGCGCACGATGGCCGGTGACGCGCTGATCGTCGCGTCCGTCGTGCTGCTCGTCGCCGCCCTGGCGATGCTCTGTCTTCCCAAAATCGAACGCCGGGGCGGCGGGCTGTGGTCACCGCGCGCGGTCCGGCTGACGGGCGGCACCGGGCTCCTGCTCACCGGCCTGACCCTGGCGTACGCGGCCCTGCCGCGGCCACCGTCGACTCCCGTGGCCGCCCTGCCCGGGTACGAGAGCCTGGTGGCCCGCCTGTTCAGCGTCCAGTGGGCGCTGCTCGTGGTGCTCGTGATCTTCGTCGCGGCCCGGACGTCGAGACACGGCCGTCCCGCCCTGCTCGGTCTCGCCGCGCCGATGGCGCTCTCGGTCGCCATCGGCCTGGCCGTGGCGTACTCGTCCGGGCTCAACTACGGCGTCGCCGAGTACCTGGACCGCGGCTTGAGCCCGACACCGGCCCGGCCGTTGCCGGCGGACGTGCCGCCGCTGGCGCCACCGGCGGCGTACCGCTGGGCGGCGCTCGGCGTCTCGACCGCCCTGGTGGTCGCCGCCGTCGTGGCCGTCGTGGCCCGCCGTTACCAGCGCGCCCGACAACGGCAGGAGGCGGAGAAGCTGGTCCGGCGGGAGTTTCCCGAGGCCGACCGGGCGGCGCCGGAGCGGGTCCGGGCGGTACGCGACAAGATCATCGGCGCTCGCCTGGCGGACCGCCTCGGCCCACTGTTCCTGGCGGCGTACGCGCTGCTGAGCGTGCTGGGCCTCGCCGCCGCCGGGTTGTCGATGCGACGTCAGGGGCCCGAGGACGTCGCCCGGCTGCTCGGCGGGGATCCCCTGGCCACCCCCATGATCCTCGTGACGGACCTGGGCGGCCTGATCATCGGACTGTTCGCGCTGACGCTGTTCGGGGCGGGGCTGTTCGCGTACCGGTCCGCCGCGATCCGGGTCGTCGGCGTGCTCTGGGAACTCGCCACGTTCTGGCCGCGCTCGGCGCACCCCCTCGCCCCGCCCTGCTACGCCGAGCGGGTGGTGCCGGACCTCACCCGCCGGATCAACCACCTGACCGCCGGCGGGCACCCGGTGGTCCTCTCCGGCCAGAGCCACGGCAGCGTGCTGGTGGCGGCGACCGTCCTCCAACTGCCGGCGGCCGCCCGCGCCCGGGTCGCGTTGCTGACGTACGGCACCCCGCTCGGGCGGCTCTACAGCCGGGTCTTCCCCGCCTACGTGGGGCCGGACATGCTGCGGGAGGTGGGTGAACGGCTCGACTGGCGCTGGCTCAACCTGTGGCGGTTGACCGACCCGATCGGCGGACCGGTCTTCGGCATCGACGCCGCCGGGCACGCCGCCGAGGTGGACCGCCGGGTGGCCGACCCCGCCGGGCTGCTCATCCCACCCGGGGACACCGTGCCACCGACGATCCGGGGGCACGGGTTCGTGCCGGACGCCGACTTCGACCGGACGGTGGCGGAGCTGGTGCGACGTCTGCGGCCGCCCGGCACGGACGAGGGTCCGCCGGGTGACCCCGGATCGCCGGTCAGAGCGTGAACTGCCAGTCGGTCCAGCCGTCCACCGGGCGAAAGCCGAGCTGCTCGTTGATCGTGATCATGTGCGCGTTCGACGCCGCGTTGAAGGTGTCGATCGCGCGTACCGCCGGCTCCTGGGCGAGCAGGTGCCGCAGATTCTCGATCTTGGTAAGCAGGCCGAGGCGGTGCCCCCGGTGGTCCGGGTCGACGATGGTGATCTGCTGGAACGCGTGCCAGTCGGCGGAGGGACCCACGTCGAGCAGCGTCCACGCGACGAGCCGGCCGGACGCCTCGTGCCGGGCCGCGACGTGGTACTGGCGGCGCCCCCGCGCGGCCAACGCCCGCTCGGTGCCCCGGATCCGCTCGGCGTCGACCTTCTCGGCCTCCCACGTCAGGTCGCCCATCGGCGCGTCGGTCGACAGCCGCCCGTCGAGGTAGGCGATGTCGGCCACGTACTCCTCGGGGATGCGGCCGCGCCAACGGACCGTGCGGTAGCCCACGGCCCGCGCCCGGGCCCCGGCCAGCAACTCGTCCAGCGCGGTCTGGTCGACCGTCGTCGGATCGAGCCGGCGGCGCACCTCGGCGAGCGCGGGCTGGGCTCCCGTCGCGGCGGCGAACGCCGCACCCGCCGTCGGGCGCGGCGGGCCGCCGGGAAGCGCCGAGACCGCCATGCCCACCACCCGCTTGCGACCCTGCTCCCGCAGCAGCCGGACGCAGTGCTCGTGCAGCGCGCGGCCCACCCCGCGCCGCCGGTGGTCGGGGTGGACGATCAGCTCCACCGTCGCGTTCTCGGTGTTGTCGAGCTGGGGCAGGTCCAACGCGAGGAGGCCGGCGGGCACACCGTCGAGCCAGGCCAACGCCCACAGCGTGACGGTGCCGGGCATCGGGTGACGCAGCATCCCGTCGAGGCGCTGGCGGCAGAAGGGCGGGAAGTCGGGCACGTCGGCGTCGTGGGCCGCGACCCCGATCCGGTACGCCTCGTCGACCGCGGCCGGATCGGCGGCGTCGAACGGCGCGATCGTGATGGTCATGCCGGAGAGGGTGCGCCCCGGAACGACGATCGGGCCAGCGAATTTCGCTGGCCCGATCGGAGGTTGGTCGGGAGGGACACTCGCACAACGCCTCCGGCGTTGGGTCGCAAGAACTTCAAAAGTCTTCGGCGAAGTGCCCTCCCGCACGGAGCATCTTGCGCCGTCCGGTTCCTGCCGTCAAGTCCTTAGCGGTGGGTTTTCCGCACCCAGAGCGAAAAGCCGGTTACCCGGCGGAACGGCCTGATCCCCCGTTCGGGCGAGCCGGCACGAGCCGAGGTGCGCGCGACGTGGTGCCGGCCGGGCCGGGCCCCACGTCGCGGGGTCGGTCAGGCCGGGCACGGGTCAGCCGAGCAGGCCCGCGTCGCGGGCGGCGCGCAGGGACGGGCGGATCCGGTGGGTGGGGCCCACCTGGCCGGCGACGGCGTCGATCGTCTTCAGCCCCTCGCCGGTGTTGAAGACCACGGTCTCGGCCGCCGGGTCGAGCTTGCCCGACTCGACCAGCTTGCGCAGCACCGCCACGGTCACCCCGCCGGCGGTCTCGGCGAACACGCCGGTGGTACGCGCCAGCAGGCGGATGCCCTCGCGGATCTCGTCGTCGTCGACGTACTCCATCCAGCCCCCGGTGCGGCGGACCGCCTCCAGCGCGTAGAGGCCGGCGGCCGGGTCACCGATGTTGAGCGACTTCGCGATGCCCGTCGGCTTGACCGGGTTGATGGTGTCGCTTCCGGCGTGCAGCGCGGTGGCGATCGGGTTGCAGCCGGCGGACTGCGCGCCGAAGACCTTCCAGCCGTCGGCCGGCGCCTCGACCAGCCCGATCTCGACCAGCTCCGAGAACGCCTTGTCAATCTTGGTGAGCAGCTCGCCGGAGGCCATCGGGATCACCACCTGGGCGGGAATCCGCCAACCGAGCTGCTCGGCCACCTCGTAGCCCAGCGTCTTGGATCCCTCGGCGTAGTAGGGCCGCACGTTCACGTTGACGAACGCGGTGTCCTCGAACTCGTCCGTCTCGACCAGCTCACCGCAGAGCCGGTTCACGTCGTCGTACGAGCCGTCGATGGCGACGAGGTCACCGCCGTAGACCGCGGTGGTGACGACCTTGCCCTGCTCCAGGTCGGACGGGATGAACACCACCGAGGGCACCCCGGCACGGGCCGCGTGGGCCGCCACCGAGTTGGCCAGGTTGCCGGTCGAGGCGCAGGCGTACCGCTGGAAGCCGAGCGCCCGGGCCGCGGTGAGCGCCACCGAGACGACCCGGTCCTTGAACGAGTGGGTGGGGTTGGCGCTGTCGTCCTTGACCCACAGCGGGGCGGTGATGCCCAGCTCAGCGGCGAGGTGCGGGGCGGCGACCAGCGGGGTGAGCCCGGGGTCCAGGGTGACCCGGGTGGTCGGGTCCTGGCCGGCGGGGAGCAGCCCCGCGTACCGCCAGATGTTCTTGGGCCCGGCCTCGATCTGCTCCCGGGTGACGGTCGCCAGGGCGGCCGCGTCGTAGTCGACCTCCAGCGGGCCGAAGCACTCGTAACAGGCGTGCTGCGCGGCGAGCGGGTAGCGGGCCTGACAGGCCCGGCAGACCAGGGCGCGGGCGGGGCTGGCGGTGGTGTCGATGCCGGACGGGGCGATCGTCGACGTCATGTCGAGAAGTCCTCTCATCTTTCCCCGCATCGCACCGTGCGGCGGGGACGGAATTGGCACCTGCCCCGCCGTCGCTCAGCGGTGAGCGCGCGGGGTGGTTGCCGGGGCGTCGTCGGGCCGTATCCCTCAGCCCCTCTGGATGAGGTATGCAGTTGTGACACCGAGTCTAAGCGCCCACCCGGGCCCGCCCACCGGCGGTTCCCACGGTGTGAGCCGTCAGCGGCTCACGACCGCCACGGGGTCGACGACCGCGACCGGGTCGGTGACGGCGGCTCCGCGCCGCTCGACCACCCGCGGCGACGAGCCGGCGCGCGACCGGTTGACCAGGTTCGCGGCGACCAGCGCGGCGATCGTCAGACCCGCGCCGACCAGCTCGACCGGGCCCGGCCGGTAGCCGCGGGCGATCTGCACCGCGAACGTGGTCACCGGGACGAGGTTCATGAACAGCGCCGCGTTGGCCGCGCCGAGCCGCTGGACCCCCGTGTTCCACGCCAGCACGGCGATCACCGCGCCCACCACCACGGCGTACGCCAGCTGAGGTGAGACCGCGACGAGGTCAGCGGCGGACGGGGCGTGCTGCACCCCGACGAGGTCGGCGGCGACGCTTCCGGCGAGCATCGCGATCGTTCCGGCGAGCGCGGTCAGCGTGGTGTAGCGCAGCGGGGACCAGCCGGCGAACCGGCCCGCCCCGTGGGTGTAGATCGCCCAGCCGACGACCGCGCCGATCATCATGAGCCCGCCGAGACCGAACTGCCCGAGCCCGGCCAGGCTGCCGCGGGTGATCACCAGACCGACGCCGAAGAGCGCCACCAGCGAGAGGGCCAGCAGGGCGGGCCGCGGGCGTACGCCGTCCCAGGCCCAGCGGACCAGCTGCGTGACCAGCGGGGTCGTGGCGACGAAGAGGGCGACCTGCTGGGGCGCGGCGTGCTCCAGGGCCAGGTTGGTGAGCAGGTTGAAGCCGGCGAAGCCGACGACCCCGAGCACGGCCAGCTCCACGCCCCGGCCCGCCGGCCGGAGACCGCCGCGCCCCTCGCGGAGCAGCAGTAGCGCGACCAGCGCCACGGAGGCGAGCAGGTACCGGGAGGTGGTCAGGTTGAGCGGGTCGACCCGGTCCAGCGCGCTGGCCAGGACGGGAAACATCACCCCCCAGCTCAGCGCGGCGAGCAGCGGGAAGGCGGCGGCGCGGGAACGCATCCTCGACTCCTATGTTCGACTACTTTCGAACCAACGCCACCGACCCTAGGAGCTTGTTCGATTTCTGTCGAACAATGGTTACACTGGTCACATGGAGCTGGAGGAACCCGAGCTGCGCGACGTGCCGGTCACCAACGTGCTGGCCGCCCTGGCCGACGACGTGCGGCTGCAGATCGTCCGGGCGCTCGCCGCAGGCGGGGAATACTCCTGCGGCAGCTTCGAGTTCGGCGTCTCCAAGGCCACCCGCAGCCACCACCTCAAGGTGCTGCGCGAGGCGGGGCTGACCCGCACCCGGGCCGCCGGCACCAGCCGCTACGTCCGGCTGCGCCGGGAGGAAGTGGATCGGCTCTACCCGGGGCTGCTGGACGCCGTCCTCAACCGGGACATCACCCCCACCACGCGCGCCTGACCCCGCACCCACCCCTCGGCCTGATCGCGCCACCGCGCTCCAGCGACCTACTTCCCGCACTCGCGGTCGGCCCACGGGAGCGGGACGGGGTCGGCACGAACGGTGGTGGGAGGATGCGGCGGTGAGCTCCCCGCAGGCACGACCAGCGCCGACCGGCCGCACCCCGAGCGCGGACCCGACCAGGCCCGTCGGTCCGCCCGCCGTCGGTGCCGTGCTGATCGGCGTCGCCCTGCTGCTCGGCGCCTGCACCTCGCCGACCGCGTCGGGCGGGGCCGCCACGGGGGAGCCGCCGGAGCCCTCCGCCCCGGCGGCGACGTCGGCGGCCACCTGTCCCGCGTCGGGGGTGCTGATCCGGTCGACCGGCTCGGACGCCGCGATGGGCCTGCGGGCACTCGGCCTGGAGTTGGTCAACTGCGGCGCGACGCCCTACCGGCTGAACGGCTATCCCGCGCCGACCGTTCGGGACGAGCAGCGCCAGCCCATCCCGCTGGCGGTGGTGCCCGGCGCGACCGGCATCACGTCCGGCTACGACGCCCCGCCCCGCGCGCTCACCCTCCTGCCCGGGGACCGGGCCATCGCCTCCCTGCTCTGGCGCAACACGGTCACCGAGACGACCGCGGCACCGGCCGAGGGTGCCTACCTGGACGTGGCACCCGGCGCCGGGCAGCCCGCCCAGGCCGTCGACCCGGACGGGCCGATCGACGTGGGCACGACCGGCCGAATCGGGGTCAGCGCCTGGAAGCCGGCCGAGCGGAGGGCGCCCGCGCCGCCGCCGGCCCCGTCCGTGACGGGTGGGCCGCCCTCGGTGGCGCCCACGCCGGACAGCCGGCTCTGACCGACCCCACCCGTCCGGGGCCACGGGACCCGGGGTCGGCTACGAGGTCACGTCCTTGCGCGTGAACCGCCAGTAGGCGAGCGCCCAGAACAAGGTCGCGTAGCTGACCGCCGAGATCGTGCCGCGTACGACGTCGTCGGTCTGCACGGGTGTGGACAGCAGGCCCAGCCAGGCGGTGCTGAAGTGGGTGGGCAGGAACGCGCGCACCGCCCCGAGCGCGGTGATCTGGTCCAGGATGCTGGAGAGGATCCACAGCAGCACCGCGCCACCCACCGCACCGAGCGCCGCGTCCGTGGTGACCGACAGCAGGAACGCCAGACCGGCCACGACCAGCAGCACCACGGCCAGGTAGCCCAGCACGGCCAGCAGCCGGAGGAGCCCCTCCCCCGCCGGCAGCTCGGCGGCGACGGTGCTGCGCAGCGGCGACCAGCCGTAGCGGAGGGTGCCGGCGAGCAGGGCGGTGCCGGCGAGCAGCACCATCGCCAGCCCCGAGTAGGCGAGCGCGACCAGCAGCTTCACCGTGAGCAGCCGGGCCCGGGGCACCGGCACGGCCAGCAGGTAGCGCAGGCTTCCCCAGCTCGCCTCGCTGGCCACCGTGTCGCCGAAGAAGAGCGCCACCACGACGACCAGCAGGAACGACGCCGACACGAAGATGGTGAAGAGGGTGAAGTTCAGCCCGCCGGAGGTGGCGAACTCGATCAGGCTGCCGAACTCGCCACGACCGTTGTCGTCGTCGCCACCCGAGTCGAACTGGAACGCGATCAGGATGATCAGCGGCAGCAGCACCATGAACCCGAGCGCCAGCTGCGTACGCCGCCGGGCCGCCTGACGCCGGAACTCCGCCGCGAACGGCAGCGTGGCCGACGGTCGGTAGCCGGCGGCCGCGCCCACCGTGGACGTACCCATCACCGGTCCCCGCTTCCC
This sequence comes from Micromonospora krabiensis, assembly GCF_900091425.1. GTDB lineage: Bacteria > Actinomycetota > Actinomycetes > Mycobacteriales > Micromonosporaceae > Micromonospora > Micromonospora krabiensis. The sequence goes on along the minus strand of NZ_LT598496.1, from coordinate 5,288,824 downwards.
CGAGAGTTGTCGCCCACCAGGGCGAGGAACGCGTCCTCCAGGCGCCGCCGTGGCACCACCCGGTCCACCCCGATGCCGGCGCGGACCAGCTCCGCCACCACCTCGCTGCGCGCGGTGCCGTTGGTGTCGACGACCAGTTGGCCGTCGCTCTCCGGCAGCACCCGTACGCCGGCCAGCCGGCCCAGCACGTCGCGCGCCGCCACCGGGTCGGTCACGTCGAAGAGCACGCTCGGCGACTCACCCACGATCTCCTCGACCGGGCCGGACGCGACGATCCGCCCCTTGTTGACGACCACGGCGTGCGTGCAGGTCTGCTCGACCTCGGCGAGCAGGTGGCTGGAGACCAGCACGGCCCGCCCGTCGGTGGCGTACCGCTGGAGCACCCGACGCATCTCGGCGATCTGCGGCGGGTCGAGCCCGTCGGTCGGCTCGTCGAGCACCAGCAGCTCCGGCAGCCCCAGCATCGCCTGGGCGATGGCGAGCCGCTGGCGCATCCCGTGGCTGTACGTCTTGATCTTCCGGTGGACGGAGTCGCCCAGCCCGGCGATCTCCAACGCCTCGTCGAAGTGGGCGTCCGCCCACGGCCGGCCGGTGGCCCGCCAGTACGCCCGCAGGTTCTCCAGGCCGCTGAGGTGCGGCAGGAAGCCGGGGCCCTCGACCAGGGCGCCGATCCGGGACAGCACCGGGGAGCCGGGGACCAGCCGGTGACCGAAGACGTAGATCTCGCCGGCAGTCGGCTGGGTGAGCCCCATGAGCACCCGCAGGGTGGTGGTCTTGCCGGCGCCGTTGGGCCCGAGCAGGCCGACCACCTGACCGGGGTGCACCTCGAAGTACACGTTGGAGACGGCGACGAAGCCGTCCGCGTACTCCTTGCGCAGTTGGCGCACGGCGAGCGGGACGTCCGCGTACGCCGGATGCACGGAGCTGTCCTGGCGGCGGTGCCGGCGGCGGACGACGGCGACGACCACGACGAGCCCGATCACGATCGCGGCGAGCAGCCCGGCGAGCACCCAGCGCCAGACGGCTGCCGCCGTGGGGATGGGCTCGCCGCTGACGGTCGGCAACGCCACCGGGCCGTCGCCCGCGGCGACGGTGTAGACGGTCGGCTCGGCCGGACCGGCGTACGCCTGGTCCGACGTGGCGACCACCAGCCGCAGCCGGTGCCCGGCCTCGACGCGGTGGACGACCGCCGGCAGGGTGACCGTGACCGGCCGGGCGTCGGCGATCCGCTCCGGCAGGCCGGCGAGCCGCACCGGGGCGACCAGACCGTTCGGCAGGGTGGCCCCGCCGTTCGGGTCGACGTCGTAGAGCTTCACGAAGAGCACGGCCTCGCCGGTCGGCGACGCGGCGCGGATCGACACGGTCGGCGAGCCGACCACGTCCACGGCCTGGGTCAGGGCCGCCGACTCGAACCGGGCGTGCTGGCCCGGCACGTCGCCGGCCACCCCGTCGAGCAGTGAGGAGAGCGCACCCGCGAACGGCACCGACGAGATGGCCGCCGGGTTGCCGTTCGGCGGGTTCGCGATCGTCTGCTCCGGACCGGTCACGGCGATGTCGGTGCGGCCGTCGCCACCGGTGCCCGGGTAGTCGGTGGTCCGGTAGCCGGTGGCCACCAGACCCCGGTCCAGCGCGTCGAAGCCGGCGATCCTTGACCAGGTGAAGTCGTTGCCGGGCGCCGTGGTCCCACCCTTGACGTAGTGGTCCAGCCACTGGACGGTCAGGTAGCGCACCCGGTCGGAGTCGGTCTTCGGCCCGGCGCCGCCGTCGTGGCCGCCGGTGAACCAGGCGACCCGCACCGGGGTGCCGGCGGCGGCGATGCCGCGCGCGTTCGCGTCCGCCTCGCTGAGCGGGAAGAGCGTGTCCGCCTCGCCCTGCACGAGCAGGGTGGGCGCGGCGATCCGGTCGAGCACGCCGGCCGGGCTGGACCGGTGCAGCAGGTCCACGGCGGCCTGGTCGGCCCGCCCGGTGGTGGCGATGCGCAGGTACGCGGCGCACACGTCGGCCGCGAACCGGCCGCAGGACGGGTCGGCGGCTCCGGTCGGGGCGCGTCCCGGGCCGGTGCCCGGACCGGCGCCGGGGCCCGGGCTGGGTGGCCCGGCCGATGCCGGCGCGCCCTGCGGCTGGGCGGCGGTGACCCCGGAGAGCCCCGCCGGCCCCGATCCGACGGTGCCCCCACCGCCGAAGAAGAGCCCCGCCCAGCCCTTCTTGAACACGCCCGCCGTGGCGGGGCCACCGGTGCTCTCCGGCAGGAAGCTGCGCGCCAGGTCGTTCCAGGTGATCATCGGGACGATGGCGTCGACACGCCGGTCCTGGGCGGCGAGCAGCAGGGCGAGCCCACCGCCGTACGAGCCGCCGACGACGCCGACCCGTGGGTCGCCGGCGGAGTCGGTGCGGATCTCCGGTCGGGCGGCGAGCCAGTCGAGCAGGCGCTGCGCGTCCCGCACCTCGTAGTCCGGGTGGTCGAGGTGGATCTCGCCGCCGCTGCGGCCGAAGCCGCGGGCCGTCCAGGTGAGCACCGCATAGCCCCGGCCGGCGAACTCCTCGGCGTCGGCCCGTACGGACTCCTTCGTGCCGCCGAAGCCGTGCGCGAGCAGCACCGCGGGGACCTTGCCGCCCGCCGAGGCGTCCTCCGGCAGGTACAGCGTGGTGTCCAGGTCGACGGGCTGCTCACCGTCCGGCCCGGACCGGACGGTGAGCATGGCCGACTCGGTGCGTACCTCCGGCCCGCGCGGTCGGACCGCCGACACCACGGCGGCGACCAGCAGCACCCCGACCGCCACCGCGGCGACGGCGCGACGACCGGTGGGCAGGGCGCGCCGGACCCGCGCGGCCGACAACGGCGATCTCATGCGGCACACGGTACGGGCCGGATCCTGAGCATTGGCTGAGATCCGCCGTACGTCTGTCCGGTTGCTCCGGTCGGGGCCCGGAGCGGCGCGATCGACCATGGTCCAGTGGATCCCGGCGAGTTGAATTCGGATCCCGTGAATTCCGATCTTCCGCGAGAAATCGTCAGCGATCATTGCATGTCACTCCCCGCCGGGGCACCCAGCGTGCCGGCAAGGGGGACGAACGGTGACATCGCTCGTAGTGACGCATAGCTGACCGATCGACGGCGGCCGTACGACCAGGCCCTTCGGTTAGTTTTCCGGTCCGGTGTACGGGACTGGTCCGGCGAACCCGGCATCGACACCCACCATCACCGTCCCCGCCCTCGCCGGAGGAGACCGACCATGACCGTCCCCGCGCCCCGGGCCCGTCGGCGGCCCGCCGGCCGCGTCCTGCCCCTGCTGCTCGTCGTCGCCCTGCTCGCGCCGATGGGAGTGCTGGCCCGGCAGACGTGGCAGCTCACCGACGACGACCGGAGCCTCGCCGTCCGGGAACGCCTCGGCGTGGAGTACCTACGGGCGCTCGCCCCGGTCACCGCCGCCCTGGTGGACGCCCAGTCCGCCGCCGTCGCCGGCCGCCGGCCGTCCGGGTCGGCCCTCAGCGCGGCCGTCGAGGGCGCCGCCACGGTGGACGCCCGCATCGGCGGCCTGCTGCGCAGCCAGGAGCGCTGGGCCGGGCTGCGGGCGAAGCTGGAGGCGCTGCGCGACCGGGGAGTCGGCGATCCCGAGGCGGCGTTCACCGCGTACGGCGAGGTCACCGACCTGCTACTGGACCTGCACCGCAAGGTCCGGGAGAGCTCGGGGCTGGTCCGCGACCCCGAGCCGGACTCGTCCTTCCTCCAGGACGCCGCCGGGCAGGAGCTGCCGGAGGCGATGGTGGCCGCCGGTCGGCTCGCCGACCTCGCCGTGCTCGCCGCCGGACGGCCGGCCGCCGACCGGGCTCGCACCCTCACCGAGCTGGCCGCCCTCCGGATCGGCGCGCTCGTCCCCGCCGGTGACCTGGTCGACGACCTGCGCGCGGCGGTCGACAGCTCGGAGAGCACCGACCTGGGCGGGACCGTGCTGACCCCGCTGGACACCTACCAGCGGGCCGTCGAGGCGCTCGCCGTCGCCTCCGCCCCGGGCCGCGCGGCGGTGCTGGACCCCGCGCCCGTCGTCGGGGCCCGGCTGAACGCGCACGCCGCCGCCGGGCAGCTCCAGCCGGTCATCCTGGCCGAACTCGACACACTGCTCGCCGCCCGGGTCGACCGGCTGGACCGGGAGCGGTGGCTGCTGCTCGGCGCGTCCGGTCTGGCCGTGCTGCTGCTGGCGGTGCTCGCCGGGCTGCTGGTCGCCGCCGCCCGGCGGACACGTCGCCGGGCCGCCCCGGCGGCCTCGCCGTCCGAGGAGGCGGACGCCCCGCCGGACACGCCGCCATGGCCGCCCCGGCCGGGACCGGACGGCGTACGGGCGGGCGAACCCCGGCCGCTGGAGCCGGCCGGCCGGCCGGTCGACCCGGAGGCCGTGCGCTGGGGGCCGGTCGATGCTGCTCGGTAGGCTCCGGATCCGCGGCAAGCTGGCCCTGCTCGTCGTCATCCCGCTGGTCAGCATGGTCGGGCTCGCCGTGCCGGTGGTCCTGGACCGGGTCGCCGTCGCCCAGCGGGCCGGTGACATCGCCGACCGGGTCCGGCTGGCCAGCCGGATCGGCACCCTCGTGCAGGACCTCCAGCAGGAGCGCATCCTCTCCGTCGGCCTGCTGCTGGGCACGGTCACCCGCGCCGAGCTGATGCGCCGTTCGGCCACCGTGGACGACCGGGTCGCCGACCTGCGCGCCGAGCGCGGCGACCGGCTGGAACCGCTGGTCGCCGACGCCCTGGAGGGCGTACGGGCGCTGACCGACGTCCGGGCGGCGGTGCTCGCCGGCGCGGCCGGCCCCCAGCAGGTGCTGGACGCGTACGGCCCGGTGAACCGGGCGCTCATCGACTCGCTGCGGCTGGCGTTCGACGTGGACACCGACACGGCGGCCGGCCGGCAGGTGCTGGCGCTGGACTCGCTGCTGCGCGCCGACGAAGGGCTGGGCCTCTGCGCCACCCTGATCGTGCTGGTCAAGGTGTCCGACGACCCGGCCGTCACCGCCGGGTTCGTGGCCACCATGGCCGCCCTCCGGGTCGACAGCCAGCGGTTCCGCAGCCTCATCACGCCGGAGCAGCGCAAGCTCGCCGAGCTGAACGACGCCGCGGTGACCGCCCGGACGAGCGCCGACTTCCTCAGCACCGGTGCCGTCGACCCGGCCGGCGCGGTGCGCAACGTGCCGCTGGAGATGGTCTTCCCGTCCGCGCGGTCGATGGTCACCCTCGGCCAGTTCATCGAGAAGAAGATGGTCGCGGACGTGCTCGCCGAGGCCACCGGGGAGCAGCGGCGGGCGTTGACGACCGCGTACCTGGTCGCCGGACTGGCCGCGCTGATCCTGGCGGTGGTGGTGCTGCTCAGTGCCGTGGTGGCCCGCACGGTCGCCCGCCCGCTGACCCGGCTCACCCGCTCCGCCGACCGGGTCGCCCGGGTCGCCGAGGCCGAGCTGGTCCGGGTCGCCGACGACGAGGCGGAGAGCGCGCCGCCGGTGCGGCTCGACCCGGTCGACGTCCGGGCCCGCGACGAGATCGGCGACCTGGCCCGGGCGTTCGAGCGGGTCCAGGCGACGGCCGCCCGGTTGGTCGAGCGTCAGGTCGCCGGCCGGCGCAACGTGGCGCAGATGTTCGGTCACGTGGGCCGGCGTACGCAGAACCTCGTCGGCCGGCAGATCGCGCTGATCGACCGGTTGGAGCAGCGGGAGACCGACGCGGGGCGGTTGGCGGACCTGTACCGCCTCGACCACATCTCCAGCCGACTCCGGCGCAACGCCGGCAGCCTCGTGGTGCTGTCCGGCTCGCCGGGCACCGACGCGTACGTGGCACCGGTGCCGCTCGCCGACGTGGTCCGCCTGGCGCTGGGCGAGATCGAGGACTACACCCGCGTCGATGTACGCGTGCCGGCGGAGATCGCCGCGGCGCCGGCCACCGTCGGCGACCTCGTGCTGGCGCTCGCCGAACTGATGGAGAACGCCACCGTCTTCTCACCCCCGCACACCCGGGTGGTGGTCAGCGCCGAGCCGACCGAGGCCGGCGCCCGGCTCACGGTGACCGACCACGGCATCGGCATGACCCGGGAACGGCTGGCCGAGGAGAACGCCCGGTTGACCCGGCGGGAGCGGCTGGACCTGGCCCCGACCGAGGTGCTCGGCCTGTTCGTGGTGGGTCGGCTGGCCCGCCGGCACGGCTGGGCGGTGAACCTCGCCCCCACCGGCGGCGGTGGGGTTACCGCCCGGCTGGAGGTCCCCCGGGCGTCGCTGGTGTTCCGGCCCACCGAGCGGGCCGGCGCCGCCATCGCCCGGGCCACCGTCCCGGTCCGGGAGCGGCGTTCGCCGGCCCTGACCGGTGGTACGCCGGACGGTCCCGCCGCGCTGGGCGGCTCGTACGACCCGCCGGCATTCGACCCGACGTCGCTGGGCCGGGCGAGCCGGAGCATGGCGACCGGCGAGACCTGGGACGCCTTCGGCGCCGGCGCGGAGCCGGAGCCCGCGGCGGGCGGCGGCGTCGCGTACCTGGAGATCAGCCCGCCGGACGGCGACGTCGCGCCGCCGGAGACCGTGCCGGCGGACCGGTCGCCCGCGTCGCCGGAACCGACCGCCACCGTCGCCGGCCGGGCCGCCGTGCCGGGTCCCACCGCCACCCCGCCGGCCGGAGTCACCTCGGCGGGGCTGCCCCGCCGGCCGTCCCGCCCCGCGGCGGACGGCGGAGCACCCGCGACGACCGGTGGCGGACCGGACCGGACCGCCTCGGCGCGGGTCGGGCCGGGCGTCCGCCAGCGGGTGCCCGGGAGCCAGCTACCGCCGAGCGGGCCGACGGCAGGACCGGTCGACGGCACCGGCGCCGACCCGGCGGCGGCCCGCGCGCTGGTCGAGGCGATCGAGTCCGGCGTACGCCGGGCCGAGCGACTGCAGCCGCTCGGCCCGGCGGACGTCCCGCCGCGCCCGGCCGGCGGGCCGGCGTCCGGTGTGTCGCCGCACCCCGGTCGTCCCGCACTGAACCGGCGGGTGCCCGGGGCGAGCCTCGACGGTGAGCCGGCCCGCCGACCGGTCAGCCCACACCCGGGTGACCCGGCCGAGGTCCGCGACCTCATCACCGAGTTCGAGGCGGGCGTCGCCCGTGCTCTGCGCGAAGTCAGTCCAGACCGTCGCAACGAAGAGGGATCAACACGGTGACCAGTTCCTACCTCCACGACAACGTCGACAACCCGGGCAGCCCCGCCCCCGCCGGGGACCTCAGCCCCGAGGCCCGCACCTTCAACTGGCTGCTGGACACGTTCACGTCGAGCACCGCCGGCGTGCTGGAGGCCATCGCGGTCTCCTCGGATGGCCTGCTGATGGCCATGTCGGCGATCCGCGACCGGTCCAACGCGGAGCGCCTCGCCGCGGTGGTCTCCGGCATGACGAGCCTGGCCGGCGGGGCCGCCAGTTGGTACGCCCTCGGCGGGCTCAACCGCGTCGTCGTGGACATGGCCGAGGGCTACCTGCTGATCAGCGCGATCAGCAGCGGGTCGGTGCTCGGGGTGGTCGCCGACCGGTCGGCCAACCTGGGCACGGTCGCGTACGAGATGACCCTCTTCGCGGGACGGGCCGGCGGCGCACTCACCCCCCGCCTCATCGCCGAGCTGAAGAACGCCGCCCAGCAATGACCACCGAGGGCGCGGGCGACGGACCGGACCCGGAGATCCGGATCCGTCCGTACCTGCGCGCGCCGGCCACGCCCCGGCCCGGCGGCTCGCCGGAGCGGCCCGACGGGGAGGGTTCCGCCGTTCCACGGCCGTTCGTGCTGACCGCCGGACGGGTGACCGCCCCCGACCCGGCGATCGGCCTGGAGACCCAGGTGACGGCCGCGCCGGACGGAAGCGGCTCCGGGATGGCCGTGGCCCTGCTGACGCCCGAGCTTCAGGCGATCATCGCCCTCTGTGGCGAGCCGATCTCCGTCGCGGAGATCTCGGCCCGGACCCGGCTTCACTTCGGCGTGACCCGGGTCCTCGTCGGCGACCTGCGGGCCGCCGGCCACCTGGAGGTGCACCTCGACCACGGCGACGGCGCCTCCGACCCCGACCTCATCCTGCGAGTGATTGATGGACTTCGTGCGATCTCCTGACTGGCCGGTCGCCCCGCTCGGCGGGCTCGCCGCGAACAGCGCCACCACCCGGTACGGCACGTCCGGCGCAGCCGCCCCGGCGACCGGGCGCGCCACCCCACCTCCCCACCGGCCGCCGGCCGCACCCGAGGCGGGACCCGCCGCCCGGGTGGACGGTGGCGGAGCCGCCGCGCCGCCCGTACCGGTGAAGATCCTCATCGCCGGCGGTTTCGGCGTCGGCAAGACCACGACCGTCGGCGCCATCTCGGAGATCGCCCCGCTCACCACCGAGGCGGAGATGACCAGCGCCGGGATCGGCATCGACGACCCCGGCGCGCGATCGGCCAAGACCACCACCACCGTCGCGATGGACTTCGGCTGCGTGACCATCGACCGCAGCCTGAAGCTCTACCTCTTCGGCACGCCCGGCCAGTCCCGGTTCGGTTTCATGTGGGACGACCTGGCCCGTGGGGCGCTCGGCGCGCTCGTCGTGGTGGACAGTTCCCGGCTCGACGACTGCTACCCGGCGATCGACTACTTCGAGCAGGCCGGGCTTCCGTTCGTGGTCGGGGTCAACGCCTTCGACGGACGGCTGGCGCTCGACCTCGACTCGATCCGGTGGGCGCTGGCGGTCGGCGACCACGTGCCGCTGGTGCAGTTCGACGCTCGGGACCGGCTGTCGGTGCGGGACGCCCTGCTGGTCGTCCTGGACCGGGCGCTGGAACGGGCCACCCGGCGACGGGAGGCCTGAACTCCTGAACGGTCAGACCCGTGTCCTTGAGGGGGTGGTCGTGGTGAGAGGTGGTCTGGACGAGACGCTGGCCCGGATGGCCCGGCGCGAGGAGGCGCTGCGGCGGGTCACCGAGCCGCCGGTCGGCCGGGAGGCGGGCGCGCACCGGCAGGACCCGCACGGGCCGCCGGTGGACGACCCGGTGGAGGAGGTCGCCGAGGCCGTCCGCCGGGTCGTGGCCGCGCACCCGGGCCTGACGGTGACCGTACGGGTCGAGCACGACGGGCAGGCGTACCCGTTGCGGATCGGCTGGGCCGGTGACCGGGTGACCGTCGCCCTGCCCGAGGATCCGCCGGACGACGCGGCACGGCCCGCCGGGCCACCGCCGCCCTGGCCGATGTCGGTCAAGACCGTGCCCGCCTGGACGACGGGCCAGCGTGAGCCCGGCCCCGACCAGGCCGCCCGGCTGGCCGAGCTGATCCGGCGGGATCCGTCGCTGCTCGGCGGGCACGACCCGCGGCGGTGACCGGGCGCGGGGTGCCCGGGGCGGCTACGGTCGGGCGATGGCGCCACCCGAGCTGACCCTGACCGCGAGCCTCCGCCCGGCGGCCCTGGACGCCCGGCGCGGTGTCGTCCGGCTGCACCCGGAGGTGCTGACCGCGCTGGGCCTGCGCCCCGGCGATCCGGTTCGGCTGTCCGCCCGCCGGGTGACCGCCGGGATCGTGGCGGCGGCGGAGCCGGGTGCGGCCACCGCCCTGCTGTACGCGGACGACCTGGTGCTGGGCAACCTCGGCGTACGCGACGGCGGCCAGGTGACCGTCGCGCCCCTCCCGGTGACCCCGGCGGCGCGGGTGACGCTGGCCGGGCCGGTGGAGATCGTGGCGGCGGTGAGCCCGGAGATGCTGCGGCTGGCGCTGCTCGGCAAGGTGGTCACGGCGGGCGACGACGTGTCCCTGCTCCCGCAGGACGTGCTGCCGGACGCGTCCGTCCGGAGCCTGGTCGAGGCGGCCCGCCGCAGCCTGGCGAACACCGTCGGCTACGCCTGGACGAGCACCCTGCTGACCGTGGTCGCCGCCGAACCGGCGGACGGCGCGCTGGTCACCATGGACACGCTGGTCGGCTGGGAGCACGGCGCGTTCACGCACGGCGCGGCCGAGGGGCAGGTGCGCGGCACGGCCCGCGGACCGGCCGCCGGGGCGGCGGGGTCCGGCAGAGCCGTCGGCGCGCCCGGCCCGGAGGCGGACGCGCCGACCGTGGACGAGCTGCCCGGGCTGCGGGCGCAGGCCGAGGAGCTGACCGAGCTGCTCGACCTCGGCTTCCACCATCGGGAGGTGCTGGGCCGGCTCGGCACCGACGTGTCCCTGGGCGTCCTGGTCACCGGGCCGGCCGGCTCCGGCAAGGCCGCCCTGGTCCGCGCGGTGGCCGCCCAGGTCGGTGCCCGGGTGTACGCCCTGTGGGCCCCCGAGGTGGCGGCGTTGGCCAACCAGGCGGCAGCCGACCGGCTGCGCGCCGCAGCGGCCGAGGTGCGCGCCAACCGGCCCGCCGTGCTGCTGGTCACCGACGTGGAGGCGCTCGCCCCGGCCGACGAGCCCGGTCCGGTGGCCACCGTGTTCCGGCAGGTGCTCGCTGAGACCGTCCGAACCGGTGCGGCGGTGGTCTGCACGACCGGCCGGCCGGAGGCCGTCGACCCCGGACTCCGCGCGCCCGACCTGCTCTCGCTGCGCATCGACGTCCCGCTGCCCGACCCGGCGCTGCGCCGCGAGCAGTTGACCGTGCTGACCCGGCAGGTGCCGCTCGCCGAGGACGTCCGGCTGGACGAGATCGCCGGCCGGACCCCGGGGTTCGTCGCCGCCGACCTGGCCGCGTTGGTGCGTGAGGCGGGCGTACGGGCGGCGCTGCGGCAGAAGTCGGCCGAGACGCCGACGGTGGCGATGGCCGACTTCACCGCCGCGCTGGAGGTGGTCCGACCGACCACGATGGTCGCGTCGACGCTGGAGCTGGCCACGGTGACCCTCGACGACGTGGGCGGCCTCGCCGACGTGAAGCAGACGTTGACCGAGTCGGTGCTCTGGCCGCTGACCTACCCAGACACCTTCGCGCGACTCGGCGTACGCCCACCGCGCGGCGTGCTGCTCTACGGCCCGCCCGGCTGCGGCAAGACGTACCTGGTCACCGCGCTCGCCGGGACCGGGCGGGCGAACGTGCTGTCGGTGAAGGGCGCCGAACTGCTCTCGAAGTGGGTCGGCGAGAGTGAACGCGCCGTACGCGAACTGTTCCGCCGGGCCCGCGAGGCCGCGCCGACCCTGGTCTTCCTCGACGAGGTGGACGCCCTCGCCCCGGTGCGGGGTCAGGCCAGCGACGGCGGTACGACCGATCGGGTCGTCGCCGCCCTGCTCACCGAACTCGACGGGGTGGAGGCGCTGCGCAACGTGGTGGTGGTCGGCGCGACCAACCGTCCCGACCTGGTCGATCCCGCGCTGCTGCGCCCCGGGCGACTGGAGCGGCTGGTCTACCTGCCACCGCCGGACGGTGCCGCGCGGGCGGAGATCCTGCGGGCCTCCTCACGGAGCGTGCCGCTGGCCCCGGACGTGGACCTGGCCGGCCTCGGCGAGGAGTTGGACGGCTTCTCGGCGGCGGACTGCGCGGCGCTGGTCCGGGAGGCCGCGCTGGCCGCGATGCGCGAGTCGTTGACCGCCACCACGGTCACCGCCGCCCACGTGGCGGCCGCCCGCAGACGCGTCCGCCCGTCCCTCGACCCGGCCCAACTGGCCCACCTGGCCGCCTACGCCGCCACCCACTCCCCCTAACCCCCACCCCCGACCCGGTCGATCATGAATTGCCCCCGACACGCCGATGCACGGGCAACAAGTTCATGATCAACCCGGTGCGGGTGGTGGGAGGAGGGGGCCCAGCGGGCCCAGGTCCAGGTTCAGGTCCTCCGGGGCCAGACCGAAGTGCTCGCACAGGCCGGTCATCTGCTCCTCCAGCGCCATCAGCGTCGTGCCGATCCGCTCGATCTGCTCGTCGGTGAGGTCACCCAGCTCCACGCGGCGCAGCGCCTGCCGCTCCATCAGCTGACGGAGCAGCTCGACCACGGTGAGCACCAGGCTGGCCAGCCCTCGCTCGACCGACTCCCGGTCCACCGCGAGCCGCCGGTCCAGCGGCGTCACGCGGGGCGGGCGCCACTGCGGCGCGTCGAGCGCGGCGGCCAGCTCGGCCGCCTCGTCCCGGCCGGTCACGCCGGTACCCCGGCGGCAGCGTCCGGCACCGGCGGCGCCAGGGCGCCGACCGATGCGACCAGCGCGCGCAGCGAGATGCGGACCAGGTCCACGTCGGCGATGGCCAGGGTGATGTCGCCGCTGACCACCACGCCGGTGCTGAGCACCCGGTCGAGCAGGTCGACCAGGGCGACCTGCCCGTGGGCCAGTGGGTCGTCGGCGGTGTTCGGGGCGAGTCCGGTGGTCACCATCGCGACCACTCCGAGGCACCCCGGCCGCCGGTCACGCCGGCTCCGAGACGGTCAGCGCCGGCTCCGCCGGGCCGTCGGCCACGAAGGAGTACGGCGGCCAGGGGCCGGTCAGCTCCAGCCGCAGCTCCGGGTGCCGGACCCCGAGCGTCTCGACGAGCCCGGCGAAGGCGCCCAGGGCAGCGGTGTCCAGCAGGTACGCGCCGTTGAGCGCCATGGCGGTGGGCGCACCGGAGAGTCGGCGGTCCTGCGGGGCGTGCCGGCGGGCGGCGACCGCGTGCCGGGCGAGCGCCTCGTGCACCTCGGCGGCGGCGGTGCCCGCGGCCCGCTGCCCGTCCTCCCGGGCGGTGAGCTGGGCGCGTCGCCGCCGCAGGTACGCCGCACCCGGTCCGTCCGACGGGGCGGGCTCCTCCGCGCGGGGCACCGCGCCGGGCACCACGTACCCCTTGACGCCCCACTCGCCCCGCCCGGTGAGCCGGTCGAGCAGCGCGGCGAGATCGGCGCGACGCTCGGTGAGCGAGTCGACGACCCGCCGGTCGTCGTGGTGGACGGTGGCCAGCCGGGCCGGCACCACGGCCCCGGCCCGGGCCAGGGCGTCGACCACCCGGTGGTGCGCCCGGGCGGCCCACTCCAGCCAGGCCAGGTCCTCCAGGTTGCGGCGCAGCGCCTCCTCCCCGTACTCGGCGAGGGGGACCCTGCTCACCACGGCCACCAGGCCGGCGGCCCGGACCGGACGGACCGGCTCGCCGGTCAACCCGACGAGCTCGTCCAGCAGCCCGAGGTCGGCCTCGCGGACGACACCGTGCAGCCAGCGGACGGTCGGCGCGTCAGCCGTCGAACTCATCCCACTCCTCTCCGGCGTCCCGCCGCCGCGCCCGGGCCTCGACCCGGGGCCGGCGCTCCGCCTCGACCTGCTCCGGATCGCGAGGGCCGGGCTCGACCGGCGGGCGGGCCTGCGAGCTGAGCCAGGGGTCGTGCTCCCACCAGTCGATACCGATCTGACGGGCGGTGTCGACCGAGGCGATGACCAGCCGGAGCTTCAACGTCAGCAGCTCGATGTCGAGCAGGCTGACCCGGATGTCACCGGCGATCACGATGCCCCGGTCGAGCACCCGCTCCAGGATGTCGCCCAGGTTGGCCGGCTCGTGCCCGGCCGGCAGCACCTGGCCGGAGTTCTGCACCACGGACGGCGTACGCGCTGTGGTCATCAGCCCACCTCGCCCTTCCCCCGCTGGTAGCGCCGCACCCGGCGGTAGCCGAGCAGGACGCCGTCGACGTCGAGTTGCACCTCGTACAGGCCGAGCAGGTCGGTCGAGGCGGGGATCCGGCGGTCCTCGACCACCTCCACCCCGACCAACCAGCCGTCGCGGACCGCCTTCAGCGACGTCGTCCCCACGGGCTCCCGACCGGTCAACTCGATGATCTGCCGGAGCCCTTCCCGGGCCGCCTCGGCGGCCGACAGCGGCTCCACGTACTCCTCGTCGTCGACCCGCTCGTCCTCCGGCTCGGGTTCACGCCGTCGCACCCGGTCGCCGTCGCCGCGGATCCGATCCACCATCGCGTACACCTCCCCCGCGGTTCCGTCGTCGCACCACCGGCCCCGACCGGCCCCGCTCCGCACCCGGGCTCCGCTCGGGGCCCGAGCCGGGGCGGGCGGTCGAGGAGGAGGCCCGGCGCGGGCCGCCGCCGGTGAGCCGGTCCAGGACCTGCTGCTGCCGCGCGTCCCGCTCCTCGGCGGTCAGTTCACCGGCGGCCGCCGCCGCGTCCAGCTCCTCCAGCTCACGCCGGATGTTCGCCGGGTTGTACCGCTGCGACTCCGCCTCCCGCGCGATCACCTTGACCACCGCGGTCAGCCCCCGAACCGGCGCGTACGGGAGGGTCAGCAGTGTCCACAGGATGTCCACCGCCTCACCCCGCCAACTCGTGGGCGCTGACGAAGTCGTACGGGGCGAGTGGGCCGAGCAGTCGCGTCCGGACCAACTCGCCGCGCTGCTCGGCGAACTCCTCGACGGCGTCCAGGAACTCCTCCTCCCGGTCCGCGTCGACCAGGAAGGCGGCGTTCACCGCGTCCAGCTCGCTGCTGGGCGGGCGGGGCAGGGCCGACACGGCCAGCTCGCCGATCCGGTCGAGCAGTTCCCGGTTCTCGGCCTCGCGTCGCAGCTCCACCGCTTGGCTGATCATCTCGCCGAGCCGGATGCGCTGCTCGCGGGTGACCTCCTCCGGCTGCCCCCGCACCTGGTCGGCCAGGTCGGCGGCGGCCGGATTCTCGTCGAGGAGGGCGGCGATCAGCTCCGCCTCCTCGTAGCGGCCGTGCACCACGTACTGGACCTGACCCTCCAGGTCGTCCAGGGCGTCGGCGAACCGGTCGCCGTGCGCGTCGAGCAGGTCGGCCACCGCGTCCGGCCCGGTGACCACCGTGCCGAAGCGGACCGGCAGCACGGGTGCCACCGCCGCCGTGCCGTCCAGCAGCTGTTGGTACGCGACCAGGTCCGCCGGCCGGCCCAGCGGGGCCTCCAGCGGCACCTCGCTGACCAGCGCGGCCACCGGACCCTGACGGATCGCGGTGACCTCGCCGGGCGGCTCCCCGACGCCCTCGGCGTCGGCCGTCGGCTCCACGTCCGCCGGCACGATGCCGTAGATGAAGAGTCCGCGCTCGTCGGTCATCTCAGCGCTCCTCGTCCCGCCGTCGGCGGCGCTCCCGGTCCCGGTCGCGATCCCGGTCGGACCCGAGCTCGCCGACCGCGTCCCGCACCGCGCCGCCGATCGCCCCGACGGTCTTGCCCAGGCCGGACGCCGCCTTGCCGGCGGTCACCGCGCCGGTCGCACCCTCGACCAGGTCGGGCAGGCCCTTCTGGTTACGGGGAGTGATGTCGAGGCGGTCGACCGCCTGGGCGAACCGCAGGTACGTCTCGACGCTCGCCACCACGATCCGCGCGTTGATCTCCAGGAGCTGGATGCCCACCACGGCGACGGAGACCTGGGCGTCGATCACCACGCCCTTGTCCAGCACGGTCTCCACCACGTCGGCCAGGCCGGAGCCGGAGCCGCTGCGCTCCAGCGCGCCTCCGGCCCGGCCGTCGGCAGTTGCGATCGTCATTCGTCCGACTCCTCTCGACGACGGCGCACGACCGGGCGACGCGGGGACTGCGGCGCCCGCCGGCTACGGGGTTCGGGGCCGGCCTCCGGCTCCTCCCGGGGACGCGTACGGCGAGCCCGTTCGGGCGCGCGTCGGCGTACCGGGCGCGGCTCCTCGGGCTCCTCGGGCTCCTCCGGCTCCTCGGGTTCCTCGTAGTCCTCGTCGTACTCGTCCTCGTACTCCTCGTACTCGTCCTCGGCGGGACGCCGCCGGGCGGTGCGGCGCTGGCCGCGACCCGCGGGCCGGGCCCGGCGCGGCTCCTCCCGCGGCTCCTCCGGCTCCGGCTCCTGGTCCTGCCCCTGCTCCTGTTCCTGTTCCTGCTCCTCGCGCACGGCGGTGTCGTGGTCGCGGACCACCTGGGAGTCCTCGATCTCGCCACGCCAGCCCTGCACGGACTCCGGGTCGAGCACGGTCTGTGTCATGACGTGCCGGACGAAGTGCTTCAACTCCAACCGGACCCGGCGGCCCTGGGCCCGCCACAGGTTCCCGGTGTGCTCGAAGAGCCCCTGGGGGTGGTACTCCAGCACCACGAGGATCCGGGTCAGGTCGGGCGTCACCGCGTGGAAGCTGACGGTGCCGTCGACGGAGCCCTTCTCGCCCCTGGACCGCCAGTGGATGAGCCGGTCCGGGATCTGCCGGACGATGGTCGACTCCCAGCTGCGGTGCGACCAGAACACCTGCGCCTTCCAGGTGAGCTTCTCGTCCGACTCGGTGTCGACGTTCTCGACCTTCTTCATGAAGCTCGGGAAATCGCCGAACTGGGTCCACTGGTTGTACGCGACCCGGACGGGCACCCCGACCTCGATCGTCTCGACGATGTTCGTCACCTTGAGCTTCCGGCCGCCCTTGCCGCCTCGAGCCGTGCCCCTGCCGAGGGCGGACATCACCTTCTCCTTACCGCCGGCCAGCCCGGCATGGAACATCGCCTTCACCGGGGAATCGCCCTCGGCCATCCGCTGCGCGCCGGTCGCGGCGGCGATCAGCCCCGGGCCGCCGCCCTGCTTCGCGTACTCGCTGAGTCGGCCGGTCGCGCCGGTGACCTTCTCCGTCACCACGGAGACGGCCCGTTCACCGATGGCCTCGGCCAGGTTCCGCATCTCGTCGGCGAGCTGACCCCGGACCTTGTCCGCCAGCCCGCCCGGACTCGTCGCCGGTGCCATGCTCACCGCCCCCGTCGCTGGCCGACCGGCTCGGCCGCCTCCCGCGACGACGGCTCACCGCCGCCGTCGGCGGACTCCGCCGCACCGCCGGACTGGTGCTCGGCGACCCCGGCCGACCGGCGCCGGAGCGCGTCGGCCTTACCGCGCAGCTTGTCGCCGAGGGCGTCGATGCCGTTGCCGGCCGCGGCGGTCGCCGCCGCCTTCCCGGCAACCGCGAGCGGGCCGCCGAGACGGCCGAGACCGGCCAGGTGAGGCGACGACTGCAGGAGGTCTGTGCCCTTCTGCAGCAGCCCGCCGGGCTCCCGGCTCGCCCGTCCGGCGGCGACCGCCGCGGCGAGCACGAGGGCCGCGCGCATCTTGCGACGCCGGCCCAGCAGGTAGCCGAGACTCACTGCCAGACCGATCCGTGTTCCGCTGTTCATCAGTTCTCCTTCGCTCCCCCGCGGCCCGGACGCCTGCTGCGGTCGAGGCCGAAAGAGGGCCCACTGACTGCACGAGCGGAAATTCCGTCAGGCGTCGGCTAATTGCGGACCCGGCGGGCAGTACCCCGGGGCCCAGCCCCGAAACCGCACGAACAATTTCGACGGAAACACCGCACGACGAAATTGCGAATAGCCTGCTCTTCGGGCGTCAAAACGGACGGAGAGGCACTGAACAGCAGGTCAGCTGCCAGGACGTAACACCAGAGTGGGGACGAGCGCTAATCGGATCAGAGGGCCGGGGGTGTCGAATCGAGACAGATTTCCGCCTGCACCTTGTCGCCCTTGTCGTGCAATTTCGCGCCGCTTTTTTCGAGCACCGAGACGGCCGGGGTGTTGTCCCGGGTCGTCTCCGCGACGACCGCCGTCATGCCGGCCGCCGCCGCCTCGTTCAGCAGTTCGCGCAGGGCGGCAGCGCCGATCCCCTGCCCCCGGGCCGAGCGGCCGAGCCACATCCCGGTCTCCACCGTGCCGGGCTCGTCGCGGAGGGTCATCCGGATCATCCCCACCACCTCGCCGCCCACCAGGATCGCGTACATCTGGGTGCGGGTCGGGCCGGTGAGCCCGCCGAAGCTGGCCCGGTGGAACTCGCGGAACGCCTCCCGGCGGGCCGTCGACCAACCGGCCGGGGCCTCCACCGGGGGCATGACGTCGCCGGGCTCCGCCTCCGCGGCCGCTACGGAGAGCAACGGCTCGAGGTTCCGCTCGTTCACCGGTTCCAACCGGACCGAACCCGCCACGTGCCGCAGTCTGCCGCCCCCACCGGGAGAAGTCCACCCCGTTGGGCCGCGACTGGCGGTCCGTCGCCCGGTACCGGCCGGTCGGCCGGGATCGTGTTCTGCCTCACGCTCCGCTGTCGTCGGCGCCGAACTCACACAGCACCACCGAGGCGTCGTCCGACCGCTTGTGCCGCCGCAGTCGGTCCGCGTGGTCACGCTCGGCGTCGCGGACGAGAGTGATCAGCGCGTCCGGGCCCTCGGTGGACAGCAGGTCCAGGAGCGCGGGCCAGTCCAGGAGCGCGAACTGCTCGACGGCGCTCGACGCGCCGTCGGTGAGAAGGGCCGCCCGGCGCAGGGCACCCGGCCCGCGCAGCGGCGCCGTCCCGGCCACCGCGTGGTATGCCGCATCCGGGTCGGCGGCGGCCACCCAGTAGCCGTGCGTCCGGTTCATCCGCTCCCGCTGCACGCCGACGGCCTCCCGGAAGCGCGTCGCCCGGTCGGCACCGGCCGGCACGGTGGCGACGGTTCGGCGCAGGTCGGCCATCGCGGCGTCGAGCCGGTCGTCGGCGACGACCGTGACCCGACCGCCCGCGTCGAGGACGAGTGGGCTGTCGCAGAGCACCAGGTAGTCGACCTGCTCGGCGCCCTCGCGCAGCAGGGCCACCGTGCTCGACGGCGTGCCCGGATGGTCGAGGTCGCACTGGCCACCGTGGTCGGCGCGGACCGCGAGGATCGCCGCCGCGAGGTTGCTCATCAGCGTCGCGGCCGGTCGGGCAGCCTCGGCCAACCCGATCCGGGCGGCCAGGTGCCGGACGTACCACTCGGGGCCGTGCACGCAACCGGTGTCGAAGCCCTCCGGCACCGTGGCGCCGTCCAGCACCCCGACCAGCGGCCCGAACCGGAAGACCAGGTCCTCGTTCAGGTCACGGCCGGGGGCTGGAGCGGAGGCGGAGCGGACCCGCATCAGCGGAGCCCGCCCCACCGCCCGCACCGGCTCAACGCCGAAACTCACCGGCGGACTCCTGCGCCTGGCCCCGCACCTGGTGCGTGGCCGACCGGCCCTGCTCCCGGATCTGGGCGGCACCACGGATCGCGGTGGACCCCACCGACCGGGCCGCCTGCTGCGCGGGCCCCTGCATGCGGCCCGTCATCTCGTGGCCGAACTGGCCGGCCTGCTGCCGCAGCTCGTCCGAGTGCTGCCGGAACTGGTCACCGACCATCCCCTTGGCCTGGCCGGCCCACTGCCGCTCGTGACGGCTCGCCGGAATCAGCGCGGACGCGAGCAAGCCCGCGCCGAACGCGATCATCCCGGCCGCGAGCGGGTTGCCCTGCGTCTGCTCCCGCGACTGGTACCCCAGCGAGCGGGCCTCGTCGCGGACCGAGTGCGCGGCGTGCGACATCCGCTGGCCGGCCTGGTTACCCATGTGCTGCACCTGGTCGGACGCCTGCGACATGCGCTGCCCGGCCTGGTGGCCCATGTCGGACATGCGCTGCCCGGCCTGGTTACCCATGTGCTGCACCTGGTCGGAGGCCTGCGACATCTTCTGCCTGGCGCCGTGGCCGTCCATCTGGCTACCCATTACCTTCTCCTTCGCTCGACTGAACGCGCCGCGTGCCTGGTCGACACGGTCGCCCGCGATCCGCCGCGGGTTGACCTTGTCGGCCAGCGCATCGACGTTGTCGCTCAGGTCTCTGCGAGTCCGTTCGATCTCCTGCCGGATCTGCTCCGGGTCGCTCGACATGTCTGCTCCCTTCCAGCCCGCTCACCGGCCGCGCAGGGCGTCCGGCACCTGACGCGCGGTCTGCTGGGTCCGCGGCAGCACGCCACGGAACTCCCGCAGCTTCGACCGCCCGGCGACCGCCAGGATCGCGGTGGCCACCGCCCAGACGGCGGCCACGATGAGGGCGGCCCAGCCCTGATCCATCACATTGGACAGACCCCACCAGGCGGCGTACGAGAGGAACAGCACGGTGAGGAACCCGGCCAACGCGGCGCCGCCGAAGAGGCCACCGGCCTTGCCGGCCTGGGTCGCCTCCTCCCGTAGCTCCGCCTTGGCCAGCTGGACCTCCTGTCGGACCAGCGTCGACATGTCACGGGTCACGTCACCCAGCAGTTCACCCACCGACTGGGTGCGCTCCGTGGTCGGGGCACTCACGGCGCCACCCGACCGGTCAGACCCGACTCCCGGACCGCGGGAGACACGTTCTGCGCCCGCGCCACGCCGGAGTAGGGGCCCTCAGCCGAGTAGGACGCATGGATGTCCGCTTCCGGCATCGGGGGCATCCCCTGACCCTGCTGCCCGATCTGGCCCCGCTGGGCGTCGGCGTGCTTGCCGTTGCCGTTCGACGCCATGTTCCGGGTGAGTCGGCCGACCAGCAGTCCGGCCACGGCCGCACCGGCGAGGAACGTGCCCGGGTGCTTCCGGGCGTACCCGCGGACGTCGTGCAGCAGGTCGGCGGGCTCCCGCTCGTCCAGCCAGCCGGCGGCCCGCTGGACGACGTCCGACGCCCGGCGTACGGCCTCTCCGGCCATGCCCGAGTCCTTGCAGCCGGCCATGTCACCGAGCTCGCGGCCGATACCGCGCAGCCCCTCGGCGGCCCGGTGCTTCTGCGACCGCGCCTGATCGCGCAGCTGAGAGCCGGCCTCCGTGGTCAGGTGCTGCGCCTGGTGCCGCGCCTCGTCAGCCACGTGTCGGCTCTGCTCGGCGACGGCATGGCCGACCTGACTGCCAGCCTGTGCGGTCTGGTGGCCGACCCGGGACGCCTGCTGCCGGGCCTGTTCGGTGGTGCTGCCCGGCGCTCTGCTCTGGTTGATCGCCGTCATCACACACTCCCTCCTCCGCCCCGGACGGTATGGCCCGGGACACCGTCGGGCTACCCGCCGGGTCGGGGCAGCATTCGTTCTCCCGGTGCCCGTCCCCCGGTGATCGCGGGCCGGTATTCCGCCAGGTCACGCGGCCGGTCACCAAGCCGGACGGGTGGTACGGGAGACGCCGGACCGCGCAGCGGGACGGGAACGGCCGCAACCTCGCGCCCCGCTGGGCACGGACGGGACCTCGCGGCAGGCCGCGCAGGGCCCGGGACCTCGCGGCGCGGGGCGCTCGGCCGCTCAGCGACGGCGATTGCGGGCGCGGGACGAGCGCAGGCGGCGCAGCCGACCGACCAGCACCGGCTCGACGGCGAGCGCGGCGGGATTGTCGAGCAGCTTGTTGAGCAGCTGGTAGTAGCGCGTGGCGGAGAGACCGAAGGCGTCGCGGATGGCCTGCTCCTTGGCGCCGGCATGCCGCCACCACTGCTGCTCGAACGCCAGGATCGCGAGGTCCCGCTCGTCCAGGGCGGCCCCGGCGGGGACGGCCTCGGCGCTCCCGGTCGGAACGGCCTGAGCGGGGACGACCTCGGCGCTCCCGGTCGGAACAGCCTGAGCGGGGACGGCCTCCTCGGGCGGCGCGGAACGGGGCGGCGGCACGGGGCCGGGGCCCGTCGGGGCGGTGCGCGTGGCGCCCGTGCCGTCGCCCGGCCTGTCGACGGGCGGCTCGGCGGCGGCCGGGGCGGCGTCGGCAGGCGGCATGGCGCTCCTCGGTCGGGGCGGCCGGCACGGCGACGCCGAACCGGGGGACCTCAGCCTAACCAGGGCGGACGCGGGTCGCATCCGCCGCGACGGCCATGCCGCGAGCCCGTCCGCCCACACACTCGGGACTCGCCGACGAGCGGGGCACGCGTCGGCCGGGGCCGTCCGCACGGTCTCCCGGCGGACGGCCCCGGCCGTCGTGTCGCGTGCGGACGGTCAGGAGATGTCCCGGCGGCGCATCGCCCAGAGGGCCGCGCCGACGATCACCACCACACCGACCGACAGCAGCACCGACGACTGCTGCCAGGTGACGTCGAGCGTCTCCGGCTTGCACTCGCCGGTGAAGGTGGCGTTGCAGGCGTCCCAGTTCTCCAGGGTCACCTTCTTCGTCATCCAGGCCAGCGCGTACGTGGGCAGCAGCCACGCCTCGGCGAACTTCACGCCCGCCATGTCAAGCAGGATGCCGAGCCCGAACTGGCCGACGACCATCACCGCGACCACGCCACCGAGGGCCATCGCGGTGTGCCGCCCCAGCGAGGCGAGCGCGAAGCCGATCGCGCTGATGACCACCACCAGTGCCAGCCCGCGCAGCCCGGTGAGGGCGAACGACTGCCACGCCCCGGCGGTCATCTTCTCGGTGCTGCCCCGGAATGTCGCGACCAGCCAGAACCCGCCGAACCACAGCAACCCGGAGGTGACGGTCACCGCGACCACGCCGGTCAGCAGCGCGGCCAGCTTGCTGAGCAGGACGGTCAGCCGCTTCGGCCGCCACAGCAACAGGTTCATCATTCCGCCGGTGTTCCACTCGGCCCCGACGAAGGACGCGCCGACCACGAAGCCGACGAGCGCGAGGATCGCCGCGAACGGGATCAGCGTCTCGGGGAAGGCCTCCCGGAAGTTGAACGTCGAGGGCAGGAACCACTTCGCCTCGAACGCCTCGCGGGGCGGGGCCGTGATCATCTCGCAGTCCGGCGGGTAGCGGTCGGCGTTCACGCCCGCCGCCTTGTCCCGCTCGCAGGAGGCACGCTCCTGCTCCGAGTAGCGCACCTGGTCCTGGTACTGCTGCTCGGCCTGCCGCTCGGCGCGGGCGTGCGCCGCGGCGTCGATCTTCTGGTTGCTGAAGAAGATCCCGACCACCACCGCCGCCAGCACCAGCAGACCGAGCAGCGTCATGTAGCGGGTGAAGCGCCGCTTTACCAGCCGGCGCAGCTCCGTACGGTAGAGGCTCACGCCCCCCACCCCCCTCCGGTGGCACCGGTCTGCTCCGGCCCACCGACCTTCGTGGACTGGTCGACCTGACGGTGCTGGCCGGGCACCGGCGCGGTGGCGGTCAGTTCGAGGAAGACGCTCTCCAGGTCGACGGCGACCGGGGCCAGCTCGCTGACGTAGAGACCCTGCTCGGCGAGGAGCCGGGTGACCGTCGCCGGCTTGTCGACGCCGGCCAGCATCAGGTGGTCGGGGTGCCCGGTGACCCGGACCCCGGCGCGGGCCAGCGCCTCGGTGGCGGCCGGAAGGTCGGTGACGGCCTCCAGGCGTACGCGCACCGTGTTGGACGAGTGCTCGGCGAGCACCTGCTCGACGGGGCCGAAGGCCACCCGCCGACCCAGCGAGATGATCGTGACGGAGTCGCAGATCAGCTGGATCTCGCCGAGGATGTGGCTGGACAGGACCACCGTCATCCCCGACTCGGCGAGGTTGCGCATCAGCGTCCGCATCTCCCGGATGCCACCCGGGTCGAGGCCGTTGGCCGGCTCGTCCAGGATCAGCAGCTTCGGGTTCTTGAGCAGGGCGGACGAGACGGCGAGGCGCTGCTTCATGCCGAGCGAGTAGGTCTTGACCCGCTCGCCGGCGCGGTCGCGCAGCCCGACCAGCTCCAGCACCTCGTCGACGCGGGTGGCCGGAACGTCACCGGCGGACGCCAGCAGGGAGAGCGTGTCCCGGGCGGTGAAGTGCGGAAAGAACTGTGGGCTCTCGACGATCGCGCCCACCTGCCCGGCGACGGCCGGCAACGCCTCGGGGACCTCGTGCCCGAGGATGCTCATCCGGCCACCGTTCGGCCGGATGAGGCCGAGCAGCGTACGCAGCGTGGTGGTCTTGCCGGAGCCGTTGGGGCCGAGGAAGCCGTGCACCTGACCGGCCTCGACCCGCATGTCGAAGCCGTCCAACGCGTTGCGGGTGCCGCGTCGCCGACTCTTGTACGTCTTACGTAGACCTTCTATCTCCAGGACAGCGGGCAAGCTGCACCTCCCCCGTTGGGTGGTATGACACGCGACACCATACGCGGTATGCAGGGCCGCGCAATACCGGGTATGCAACGACGCGCCGAATACCTCCGATCGGGGTCGGCCGATCACGCTGGGCGACCGTCCGGAAAACGTCGGCCCGGGTCAGGCGCAGATCACGTGGACGCCGGCGGTGCGGAACGCCTCGACCACCTCGGGGGCCGCGCCGGAGTCGGTGACCAGGGTCTCCACCCGGTCCACGGGGCAGATGCGGGCGAACGCGTGGCCGCCCAACTTGGACGAGTCGGCGATGACCACCACCCGCTTGGCCCGGGCGACCATGAGGCTGTTCATCGCGGCCTCGCCCTCGTGGTGCGCGGCGGCGCCGAGCTGCGGGTCGATCGCGTCCACGCCGAGCAGGGCGACGTCCAGGGTCACCTCGCGCAGCAGCGCGCCGCCGAGCGGGCCGACCAGCTCGAACGACTTCGGCCGGACCACGCCGCCGGCCACCACCACCTTCATCCGGGAGCGGACCAGCAGCTCGTTGGCGATGTTCAGGGCGTTGGTGACCACGGTCAGCTGAGCGCCCTCGGCGTTGGTGTTGAGATCCGGGCGGACGGCCAGGGCGCGGGCCACCTCGGTGCTGGTCGTGCCGCCGTTGAGCCCGACCACGGTGCCCGGCGACACCAACGCCGCGGCGGCCGCCCCGATCCGCTGCTTCTCGGCTGAGTGCTTGGCGGTCTTGTAGCGCAGCGGCAGGTCGTACGAGACGCCGTTGGCGACCGCGCCGCCCCGGGTCCGGGTGATCATCTGCTGCTGGGCGAGCTGGTCGAAGTCACGCCGGATGGTCGCCTGGGAGACGTCGAGGCGCTCGGCGGCCTCCTCGACGCTGACCCGGCCGCTGTCGGTCAGCATTTCGAGCAGCGCGTTCCATCTGGCGTACCGGTCCACCTCGACCGCCCTTCCCGCGACTGCACGATCGGTGATTGATTGCGTGCACACTAGTGCGCGAAACTACGAGGGCGCAAAACACTGACCTGCTCGATCGGCCCAGCGGTTGCGACGGCCACCCCGACTCGCGCAGAATGACGCGCGAAACACGGGTGTAATGAGCCGTATTGCGCACGGCCGCCCTCCTGCGAGGAGTTCTTCATGGCGTACGTCGACGCGGAGATCGCAAGCCAACCCGACTGCTGGCGGGAGGCGGCGAAGCTGGCCGAGGCCGTCCGCGCCGACCTGCCGGCCCCCGGCGAGCGGGTCGCCGTCGTCGGGTGCGGCACGTCGTGGTTCATGGCGATGGCGTACGCGGTCCTGCGCGAGCAGGCGGGCCAGGGCGAGACCGACGCCTTCCAGGCCTCCGAGTTCCCGGCCGGACGCCGCTACGACCGGCTGGTCGCGATCACCCGCTCCGGCACCACCACCGAGGTCGTCGAGCTGCTGGAGACCCTCCGGGGTCGGGTGCCCACCACCGTCATCGTCGGTGACCCGGGATCGCCCGCGGTGCAGCTCGCCGACGCCGCGGTGACCATGCCCTTCGCCGACGAACGCTCGGTGGTGCAGACCCGGTTCGCCACCACCGCGCTCGCCCTGCTCCGCGCCCACCTCGGCGACAACGTCGACGCGCTCGCCGCCGACGCCGAGGTCGCGGTGCGCTCACCGCTGCCGATCGACCCGACCACCATCGAGCAGGTCACCTTCCTCGGTCGCGGATGGACGGTCGGGTTGGCGCAGGAGGCGGCGCTGAAGTGCCGCGAGGCCGCCACCTTCTGGGCCGAGGCGTACCCGGCGATGGACTACCGGCACGGCCCGATCTCGATCGCCGCCCCGGGTCGCCTCGTCTGGGCGTTCGGGGCGCTCCCCGACGGCCTGCCGGAGGATGTCGCCGCCACCGGCGCCGCCTTCGCGCACAGCCGGACCCACGGCTGCCGCACCGTGCTCGGCAGCTGGTCGGCCGGCCGCAACCCGGTCGACCCGATGGCCGACCTCATCCTCGCGCAGCGCTTCGCGGTCGCCCTCGCCACGAGCCGCGGCCTCGACCCGGACGCGCCCCGACACCTCACCCGGTCCGTGGTGCTCGCGTGACCGAGCCATCCGCCCGGCTCGCCGGCGGTGTGGGCGACGCCGACGTCGTCGTCGCGGTGGACGTGGGCGGCACCGGCATGAAGTGCGCCCTGGTCAGCCCGGACGGCCGCACCGTGCACAGTGAACGGCACCCCACCGAGGCCGCGCGCGGCCCCGAGGCGGTGGTCGACACGATCCTCGCCGTCGCCGAGGGGCTGGCCGGCAAGGCCCGCGCCGACGGTCGCAACCCGGTGGCGCTCGGCGTCGCCGTGCCCGGGATCGTGGACGAGGCGCGGGGCGTCGCCGTCTGGTCGGCCAACATCGGCTTCCGGGACGTACCGCTGCGGGACCTCGCGGTGGCGCGGCTCGGCCTGCCCACCGCGCTCGGCCACGACGTGCGCGTGGGTGGTGTCGCCGAGGCCCGGCTCGGCGCCGGTCGCGGTGCCGGCCACGTCCTCTTCGTCGCGATCGGCACCGGCATCGCGGCCGCGCACGTGGTCGACGGTTCCGCCGACGTCGGCGCGCACGGCGCGGCCGGGGAGTTCGGCCACATCCTCGTACGCCCCGACGGGCCGCGCTGCGGCTGCGGACGACCCGGCTGCCTGGAGGCGGTCGCGTCGGCCGCCGCGGTCGGGCGCCGCTACGCCGAACTGGCCGGCAGGCCCGCCACCGCGGCCGAGGTCGCCGAGCGGGCGGCGGCCGGTGAACCGCTGGCGGCCCGGGTCTGGCAGGACACGGTGGACGCGCTCGCCGACGGCCTCGCCACCGCCCAGGCGCTCTTCGACGTCGCGACCGTCGTGGTCGGCGGCGGGCTGGCGCAGGCCGGCGCGCAGCTGCTCGACCCGCTGCGGGCCGCCCTGCGGCAGCGGATGACGTTCCACCGGGAGCCGGCCCTGGTGCCGGCGGCCCTCGGTGACGAGGCCGGCTGCCTCGGCGCCGCCCTGCTCGCCCTCGACGCCGTCGGCGTCCCGAGAACCGTGGAGAAGCGATGACCGTGCGGGTGAGCGGAAGGGTGGTGACGCCGACCGGCGTCATCCGGCAGGGCTGCGTCGAGTGGGACGGCGACCGCATCACGGCGGTCGCCGAGTATCCGGCCCACCGGGACGGGCACTGGATCCTCCCCGGTTTCGTGGACATGCACACCCACGGCGGTGGCGGGCACACCTTCACCACCGGCGACGTCGGACAGGCCCGCGAGGCCGCCGCCTTCCACCTTCGGCACGGCACCACGAGCCTGCTGGCCAGCCTGGTCAGCTCACCGTTCGCGCTGATGCGGTCCGCGACGGCGGCGTACCGCCCCCTGGTCGACGAGGGCGTGCTGGCCGGCATCCACTTCGAGGGCCCCTACCTGTCGGCTACCCGCTGCGGCGCGCAGAACCCCGAGTTCCTCCGCGACCCGTCCACCGACGAGCTGGCCGAGCTGATCGAGCTGGGCGGGGACGCCGTCCGGATGATGACCCTCGCCCCCGAGCGGGACGGCGCCCTGGAGGCGATCAAGCTGCTCGTCGCGCACCGGGTGGTCGCCGCGGTCGGCCACACCGACGCCACGTACGACGAGACACGCGCCGCCGTCGCGGCGGGCGCCAGCGTCGGCACCCACCTGTTCAACGGGATGCGGCCGGTGCACCACCGCGAGCCCGGCCCGGTGGTCGCCCTGCTGGACGCGCCGAACGTGGTCTGCGAACTGGTCGCCGACGGCGTGCACCTGCACGACGGCATGCTGACCTTCGCCGCCTCCACGGCCGGACCCGACCGGACCGCCGTGATCACCGACGCGATGGCCGCCGCCGGCATGCCCGACGGCGAGTACGAGCTGGGCGGCCAGGCGGTCAATGTGGCCGACGGCGTGGCCCGGCTGACCCGCGACGGGGCGATCGCCGGCAGCACCCTGACCATGGACGCCGCGCTGCGGCACGCGGTGGCCGCCGGCATCCCGATCGCGGACGCCGCCCGCATGCTCGCCACCACCCCGGCCCGGGCGATCGGCCTCGGCGACCGGCTCGGCGCCCTCCAGGTCGGCCTCCGCGCCGACCTCGTGGTGCTCGACGACGACCTCAACGTGGTACGCGTACTGCGCGCCGGCGCCTGGCAGGAGTAGCCGCTCAACGCTGGGCGGGGACCTCCACGCCGAGCACCGCCTGCTCGTCGGGGCGGTGCGCCAGCACGTCCGCCAGGTACGACTGCACCGCGTGGCGCATCCCGACGTCGCGGCCGGCCCGCTCGGAGAGCAGCCACTTGTGCTCGATGATCTGCGCGAAGATTTCCTGCGGCTCCAGCTTGCGGCGCAGGTGCGCCGGCACCGCCCGGACCACCGGCTCGAAGACCTCGGTCAGCCAGCGGTGCGCCGCCTGCTGCTCGTCCATCAGGTCGCTCTCGGCGCGGTAGGCGTCCAGGTCGTTGAGGAGCTTGCGGGCCTGGTTCTCCTCGGCGTCCAGGCCGGTCAGCCGCAGCAGCCGGCGCGTGTGGTAGCCGGCGTCGACGACCTTCGGCCGCACCAGGTAGCGCCCGTCGTCGATGGTGGAGACGGCGATCTCCGCCACGTCGAACCCGAGGTCGTTGAGGCCACGGATGCGGCGCTCGATGTCGTGCCGGGCGTCCCGCTCGACCTGCTGCTCGTAGGTGATCTCGTGCCAGAGCCGCTCGTAGCGCTGCACGACCTCCTCGGACACCTCCTCCGGGTCGATCGACTCGTGCAGCAGCCCGGCGGCCTGGAGGTCCAGCGCCTCCCCGAAGATGTTCACCCGGGCGATTTCCAGGTCCTCGCCCCGCTGGCCGTTGGAGAGCGAGGGGCGCAGCGCGCCGGTCTCGGCGTCCACCAGGTAGGCCGCGAAGGCACCCGCGTCGCGGCGGAAGAGCGTGTTGGACAGCGAGCAGTCGCCCCAGAAGAACCCCGTCAGGTGCATCCGGACCAGCAGGGCGGCGAGCGCGTCGAGCAGCCGACCCATCGTCTCGGGTCGCAGGGTGTGCGAGAAGAGCGCCCGGTAGGGCAGCGAGAACTGGAGGTGCCGGGTGATCAGCACCGGGTCCAGGGGCTCGCCGTCGTCGGTCTGCCGGTCGGCGACGATCGCCACCGCCTCCACCGCCGGGAAGTCGATCCGCTCCAGCGCCCGGAGCAGGTCGTACTCGCGTTCGGCGACCCGCTCGCCGGTCTCCTTGACCGCGTACACGTAGTCGCCGAGCCGGACGAAACGGACGATGTGCCGCGAGATGCCCTGCGGCAGCGCCACCAGGTGCTGGGCAGGCCACTCCTCCAGCGGGGTCGACCACGGGAGGTCGAGCAACGCCGGGTCCACGAGAGCAGACGTGATCCGCACGGGGACAAGCATGCCGGGTCCGCGGTGCGAAGCGCTTCCCATCGTGGCTGGGCCCACAGCACCGACCGGTAGCGTGGGCGCGTGCGGGAGACCACGGAGGTACGGCGAGCGGTGCGGCTGCGACCCGTCCGCCCCGCCGGTTGGTGGTACGACGGCCTGCTGCTCGCCGCGCTCGTCGGCCTGACCGCGGCCCTCGCCGCGGACCAGCTCTTCGGGCTCGACCGGGCGGTGGCCGACTGGGCGGAGGACCACCGGCCGACGGCGGCGTACTGGGTGGCGCGGGTGCTCAACCTGCTCGGCCAGGGCACGCCGCTCACCCTGATCGCCGCCGGGCTGGGGGTGCTGGTCGCGCTCCGGGTGCGCTCCGTCCGGCCGGTGCTGCCACCGGTGGTCGCGTTCGTGCTCACCACCTTCACGATCGGGCCGCTGAAGGTCTGGACGGCCCGGCCGGCGCCGAGCGCCAGCATCAAGGAGCCGTTCCTGCCGCCCGAGCAGACGCTGCCCCTGTTCCAGGAACACCTGCCGCTGCGCTTCGCCCAGTCGTACCCGTCGGGGCACGTCGCCAACGCGATCGTCTGGTACGGGATGATCGCGCTGCTGCTCGGTGCGCTGCTGCGCACGTACGGGCGGGAGTTGCCGCCCCGGCTGGTCCTCGCCGTCCGGGCGCTGCCACCGCTGATCGTGCTCTGCACCACCACCTACTTGGGCTGGCACTGGCTGACCGATTCGGTCGCCGGGCTGCTCCTCGGGCTGCTGCTGGATCGTCTGCTGCGCCGGGTGCCGTGGGACGACGTGCCGCTGCCGGGTCGGCTGCCCGGGTCACGCCGTACCGCGTTGTTCACCTCGGCCACCTAGCCTGCCGGTCGTGAATCAGCTCGTACGCCGCCTGGGCGTGCCGGACGCCGTGCTCATCGGGCTCGGGTCCATGCTCGGCGCGGGCGTCTTCGTGGTCTTCGGCCCGGCCGCCGCGGCGGCCGGCGGCGCCGGTCTGCTGCCCGCGCTGGCACTGGCCGGCTTCATCGCCTTCTGCAACGCCATCAGCTCGGCCCGGCTGGCCGCCCGTTATCCGGAGTCCGGCGGCACCTACGTCTACGGGCGGGAGCGGCTCGGCCCGTTCGCCGGGTTCGTGGCCGGCTGGGGTTTCGTGGTCGGCAAGACGGCCAGCTGCGCGGCGATGGCGCTGACCATCGGGACGTACCTCTGGCCGGGGCAGGCCCGGCTGGTCGCGATCGTCGCGGTCGTCGCGGTGACCGCGGTGAACCTGCGCGGCATCGGCAAGACCGCCACCGCGACGAAGCTGCTGGTCGGCCTGGTGCTGGCGGTGCTGGCCCTGGTCGCCGTCGTCGGCCTGGTCGGCGGGCCGCTCGACCTGGGCCGGCTGGGCGACCCCGGCGACTCCGGGCGGGGCGTGCTCACCGCGGCGGGGCTGCTCTTCTTCGCCTTCGCGGGCTACGCCCGGATCGCCACCCTCGGCGAGGAGGTCCGCGAGCCGGAGCGCACCATCCCCCGGGCGGTGCCGCTGGCGCTGGGGATCGTGCTGGCGATCTACCTGGCCCTCGCCGTGGTCGCGCTGGGCGTGCTCGGCGCCGACCGGCTCGCCGGCTCGGCCGCACCGCTCGCCGACGTGGTGACCGCCGCCGGCCTGCCCGGCCTCGCCTGGGTGGTCCGGGCCGGGGCCGCCGTCGCCGTCACCGGCGTGCTGCTCTCCCTGCTCGCCGGGGTCGGCCGGACCCTGCTCGCCATGGCCCGCCGTCGCGACCTGCCGGGCGCCCTGGCCGCCGTCCACCCCACGCACCGGGTGCCGCACCGCGCCGAACTCGCCGTCGCCGCCGTGGTGACCGTGGTGGTGCTGCTCGGCGACGTCCGCGACGCGATCGGCTTCTCCGCCTGCACCGTCCTCGTCTACTACGCGATCACCAACGCGGCGGCGCTGACCCTCGGCCGCGACCCGGCCCGACGGCTACCCGTACAGGTGCTCGCCGGGCTCGGGCTCGTCGGCTGCCTGCTGCTCGCGGCCAACCTGCCGCTGGGCAGCGTGCTCGCGGGCTTCGGAGTCCTGGCCGCTGGCGCCGCCTGGTACGCCCTCCGCCACCACGGCTGACCCGGCACGGTGTACGGACATGAACCCTGGCCAGGCCGAACACGTCCCGCTCGCGGCAACACCTTGGTATAGCATCCGCTATACTCCGGGAATGGTTACCGGCGAGTGGGAGGTCTACCTCGTCGACGAAGGTACAGGAGTGGATCGACAGCCTCGATCCACTCACCCACGCCCGCGTCGTGCAAGCCATCGACCTGCTCGCCGACGCCGGCCCCGGGCTGGGCCGACCACTGGTCGACACGATCCACGGATCATCGATCGCCAACCTCAAAGAACTGCGCCCCGGCACCGTACGCATACTTTTCGCCTTCGACCCGTGGCGCTCCAGCATCCTGCTCGTCGCCGGAGACAAGGCCGGGCGATGGCAGCAGTGGTACACCGAAGCGATCCCTCTGGCCGAGCAACGCTACGAGATCTACCTGAAGGAACGCGCCGAGGAGGAGGGCCGACAGCCATGAGCAGCTACGCACGCTGGCGCGACATCCGCGCCGCTCACGTCGAGCGTGCCGGCGGCGAGCAGGCCGTCGACGACGGCAAGCAGGAACTTCTCGCCGTCGTCGTCGGTCACCGCCTCGCCGAGGTACGCCGCGCCCGCGGCCTCACCCAACAGCAGGTCGCCGACCGCATGGGCGTCACCAAAGGCCGCGTCTCCCAGATCGAACAAGGCAAGATCTCCGGCCAAGACGTCGTCGCCCGTTACGCCGCCGCCCTCGGCGGACGCCTCCACCAAGCCATCTACTTCGACGACGGCGACATCGCCGCCATCGCATAGCCCACAGCACGCCACACGACCACTGCCGCCCAGGCGCCAACGCCACTCTCCGAAATCAATAAGCTGCAGAAAGGGTAGGACGTAGCTATCCGAGGTTATGGACTCAGCCCTTATTCGCCGTCACCGTCGCGTCATTTCCGACCATAGACGGGGGTATATTCGGGCGCAGTCTCAGGAACATGCGGATATCGAATGGTACCCTCAGTCTCCCACCAACGGCTTGTGTACTCGCTCGGCTTCTTGTATTCGAAAATGGCCGCTAGACCGAGCAGGGAAACCGGATTTTCCGCCCAAAAGTCCCAGCCGTCTCGCTGAGCGCAATAAGCATCCTGTTTCCGGTCATACCAAACCGAGAATCCTTTATGTTCCAGGACTGCGATCGCCGTCGTATAGACATTCACGTGCTCGCTTAGCGCTGGCACCCCTGCCCCTATCTGTCCCGGATGAGAGTTATCGCGTCACGCGGAATCGGCCCGACGAATAGAACTTCCTCAGCCCGCCGCGCATCACGAACTACGCGTGAATCGCCGCTCCTCCTGGCGGCTTGCATGACATTATTGTGATCAATGAATTTCGCTCCGCCAGCAATCGCCTTATTGACATCGATTGCGACCATCCCTTGCCCTGAGGCGAACCGTTCGGTCGCTCCCTCGGTCACCGACGCAGAGATGTGCTTGGTCGGCCGGTTCAAAATATGGTCGGTTATGGACCCGCTGGTACCACGAGGCTGCAGGTCGTCGCCGTTATCGAATGCCGTACGGTCCTCATAGTTCAGCTGCCGGTAGACCGAAGGTCCACAATCCGCGTTGTTTCTGTTCCTGTTGTTGTTATGGACGAGCACCGGCTCGTTGCCGGCGAGCACATAATACGTGTGGATGTCGGCGACCGTGAGGTCCCGCATCTCCTCGGCGCCCAGCTTGTTGAGCACTGCGACGACGGTGACCGCGCCCTTGCCCCGGACCAGCAGCTTGGTGCCCGGCTCCAGATCCTTGGCGTCGCTCCACTTCCGCTCCGAGGCGTTCCAGAACGGGTGGTGCCAGGTCGTCTCGACCTTCGTGACCTTGCCGTCCTGGTCGCGGACGGTCAGGTCGGTGAGGTCCTTGTCGTTGTTGCGGTGCAGCTGGGTGACCTGCTTCGGCTCCGACGTGCCGGCGACCGGGTCGGTCGCCAGCACCTTGTCGCCGACGTTGACGTCCTCGATCGGCCGGGTGCTGCCGTCGGCCATCAGGACCTGGGTCTTCGGGTCGAAGCTGTGCCGGCTCCCGCCCGTCGAGCAGCCCGGGCCACCGCCGCCGACGGCGAGGCCGAGCGGGTTGAAGCCGCCGCCGGAGCCGCTGGAGCTGGCCCCGCCGGAGCGTGCGCCACCGCCACCGCCACCGCGACGGTTGAGCGCGCTCAGGCCCGGCACCATGTTCTCCGCGGCGGCCCGCGGGTTGTAGGTGCCGGTGCTGGCGAGTTGGCTGACCGCGTCCTCGACGCCGTTCTCCGCCGCCTCGGTCGCCAGCCGACCGACGAGGCCGGTGCCGACCTTCTTCGCCACGGCGGCGCCGACCCGGGCGGCGATGGCGCCACCCGCGCCGCCGATCAGGCCGGAGACCGCGCCGGTGCCCAGTGAGCCGAGGGCGTCACCGATGCTGTGGATGTCGCCCTGCGCGGCGTCCTTCGCCAGGTTGATGAGTGCTCCGGCGCCCGCCATGCAGGCGATGGCGCCGGCGCCGGCGGTCACCGCCGTGCAGGCCACGCCGGCGAGGATCGCGCCGCCGATCGCGGCGACCTCCAGCAGGACGTCCTTGTGCTCCTTGACCCACTTGGTGGTCGCGCTGGCCGCGTCGCGTACGGCACTGGCGGCCTTCTTGACCACCCGCTGCGCCTTGGCGGCGACCTTCTTGCCGGCTTGCTTGATCTTGGCGGCTGCCTGCTTGGCGCGTTTCTTGACCGCCGCGACCTTCTTGGCGACGTACTTGCGGCCCTGCTCGATCTTCTTCTTGACCGCGCGTTTGACCTGGTTGTACTTCTTCTTGACCTTCTGCTTGACCTGGTTGTACTTCCGTTTGACCTGGTTGACCTTCTTCTTGACCGCCGCCTTGGCCTTCTTCACGGTCTTCTTCACCGTGGACTTGACCGAGCTGTAGGCCGAGTACGCCTTGGACGCGTACGACGAGGCGTACGAGTAGGCGTAGGAGTAGGCCGACGAGGCGTACGAGCGGACGGTCGAGGTGACCGAGCTGACCGCGCGGGAGAAGGACTTCTTCAGGCTGCCCCAACCGAAGTTGCCGGTCGGGTCGGTGACGATCAGCGGGTTCGCGTCGCCGTACTGGTAGCGGTTGGCGTTGATCGAGTCGGGCAGCGGGCTGTTGTTCGCCGCGTCCCGGGTGTCGAACTGGCCGGTGTCCGTGTTGTACCAGCGGGCGTGCATGTTGACCCGGCTGGTCACCGCGTCGGTCCACTCCGACTGGTAGCCGAGCTGGCCGATCAGCCCGCTCGTGCTGAGCACCTTGCCCAGTGGGTCGTAGGTCACCGACCCGGACAGCGCCGTCCCGGTCGCCGCGAACTGCCCGACCACGTCGGAGTGCAGGTCCGTCCAGACCATCCGCTGGGTGCCGCCGGCGGTGGTGCCGACCACCTCACCGGACGCGCCCCGCACGTAGGTCGCGCCCGCGTCGGCGGCCAGGTCGTTGCCCAGACCGGCGTACGCGTGGCCGGGCCGGATCGCCCGCCCCAGCGCGTCGTACTCGTAGGTCTGGGTGCCGCCCGCCGACTGCTGCGACAGCACCTGCCCGAACGCGTCGGTGCGGGTGATGTTGCCGCCGGCCTCGGCCAGCGTGCCCCGGGCCGTGTACGTGTAGCCGGCCCCGTCCGCGGTGAGCAGCCGGTTCCGCTGGTCGTACGTGAACAGCTTGTTGCCGTTCTGCACCCGGTTGCCGGACTTGTCGTACGCGTACACGGTGGTGGTGGCGCCGTTGTTCCACGACGTCAACCGGTCCGCGAGGTCGTACGTGTAGCTGTTGCTCGCCGAGCCGGCGAAACCGCTCGTCGTCTTCGACGTGATGTTGTTGTTCGCGTCCCAGCCGTAGGTGATCTTCGCGAGCGACGCCCCGGCGGCCGACTTCAACTCGTCGTCCTTGAGCCGGCGCAGCGGGTCGAAGGCGAAGTTGCGGGTGTTGCCGTTCGACCCGTAGGTGATCTTGGTGACCTGGGAGAGCGTGTTGTAGGTGTAGGCCATCTGCACGCCGGCCGACGGGTTGGCCAGCGTCGAGAGCCGACCCGCACCGTCGTACGTGTACGAGGTGGTGCCGGCCGCGTCCTGCCGGGAGGCCAGCCGGCCGTCCGGGTCGTAGCCGAACGTCGAGTTCCCGGACGAGCCGGTCACCGACCGCGGCAGACCCCGGTCGTCGTAGTCGATGGTGTTCGTGCCGCTGGCGCCGGAGAACGACGTCATCCGGCCGGCCACGTCGTACCCGAAGGACCGGTCGGCGGTGGCCGCCTCCGCGCCCGCGCCCGACTGGCGGACCAGCTGGCCCAGGTCGTCGTACGCGTTGGTGACGGTCACCCCGCCCGGCATGGTCTGCTTCACCGGCCGGCCCGCGCGGTCGTACTCCAGCGTGAACGTGCGGTCCGCCGGGTCGGGGTGCGCCGCCGTCGCCGGCTCGATCATCGACTCCGGCAACCCCCACGAGTTGTACGTGGTGTGGAAGGCGTTGCCCCGGCCGTCGGTGAACCGGGTGCGGTTGCCCTCCAGGTCGTAGCCGAACGTGGTGACGATGGAGTCCGACGCGGAGATCGGCTGCGTCTCCTTCGTGACCACGCCGGTCGCGTCGTACTCGTAGGTCACCGTGGTGCCGCGGGCGTCGGTGCTCGCCACCAGGTTGCCCGCCCGGTCGTAGCGGGCCGACTGCTCGGACAGCAGCGTCCCGGTCGGGCCGTACTCCGCCGTGCGGGTGGGCCGGTCCGCCAGGTCGTAGGTGACCGTGGCGTACGACCCGTCCGGGCGGATCGTCTTGGTGGTCCGACCCTCGCCGTCGTACTCGTACCGGGACACGTTGTTGGCGCCGTCGGTCACCGTGACCGGGTCGCCGACCGTGTTGTACGTCGTCGAGCTGGTGACGCCGGCCGCCGAGGTGACCAGCGACGGCCAACCCTGCTCGTTGTACGTGTAGCGGGTGGTGTGGTTCTTCCCCTCCTGCCGCACCACCTCCGTCGAGGTCAGCGTGCGGCCCAGGAAGTCGTACGTGGCGGTGGTGACGGCGCCGATCGGATCCGTCGACGACAGCACGTTGCCCGCTTCGTCGTAGGTGTAGGTGGTCGCCCCGTCGTTCGGGGCGATCTCCTTCGACACCCGGCCGAGCTGGTCGTACTCGTAGCGGGTGACCTTCCCGAGCGGGTCCGTGACGGCCGACAGCTGCCCGGTCTCGTCGTAGGTCTGGCGGGTCTCCGGCACGATCGGCTCCGCCGCGCCCGGCGGGGTGTACGCCGGCGCCTTCTCCGACACCACCCGGCCCACCGCGTCGTACTCCACGACGGACCAGTTGCCGTTGGCGTCCCGGGTGTCGGTCGGCTCGTCGAACGTGTTGTAGCCGACCCAGGTGACCGCGTTGGCCTGCGCGGGCAGCTGACCGGGCTGCTCGACCGTAGCCGCCGGGGCTGTGGTCTTCGCCGCCCGGCCCTCCTCGTCGTACCCGTAGAAGGTCGTGTTGCCGTTGGGGTCGGTGACCGAGGTCGGCAGGCCGTCGGTGTCCAGCACCTGCGAGGTACGGATGACCTGCGCGTCCGCCGCCGGCAGAGTGCCCGCCTTGACCTGCGCGACCTGCGCGTCGGTCAGGGCCCGCTGGTAGACCTGCACGTCGTCGATGCCGCCGCCGAACCAGCCGAAGCCGTCGGCGCCGCCGATGGTGAGACCGGTGGCCGTGTTGTTGAAGGCCTCGGTGGTCGTGGTCGTGGACTGGAGGGCGCCGTCGACGTAGAGCTTGAGCGTCCGGGCGACCGGATCCGCGACGACGGCCAGGTGCTGCCACGTCCCGGCGACCGCGGAGCCGTTCGCCGCGCCACCACCAAGCCAGCCCACGGTCCCGTCCGCCTTGCGGGCCGCCATGGAGAAGAACCAGCGATCCTGGGCAGGCGCGTAGTGCAGCTTCAGCGCGGAGTTCCCGATCGAGCCCGGCGCGGCGAGGACGACCTGGTCGTCGGTGCCGCCCTCGGCGGCGAGCTTCACCCAGCTGGACAGCGTGAACGCCCGCTTGGTGTCCACGACCGGACCCGCCTTCAGGTAGGCGGACGTGCCGTCGAAGACAGCCGAGCCGCCCCGGTCGGTGGACCAGCCGACGGTGCCGACCGTGGTGGCCACGGTGTTGCCGACCGCGTCGGCCGCCTTGGTGCCGGTGGTCTCGTCGAGCTTCCACCGCCCCACCGGGGTCGGCGCCGCCGACGGGTAGTCGATCTCGGCGACGGCCCGGCCGGCGCTGTCGTAGAGCGCCTCGGAGATGCTGGTGACGGTGCCGTCGGCCCCGGAGGAGACGGTCGAGACGACGTTGTCGTCCACGTCGTAGGTGAGCGCCGTCCGCCGCTTCAGGCCGGTCGGGTCGACCACCGAGGCGGTCGTCCGGCCCGCCGCGTCGTATTCGCTGGTGGTGACCGAGTGGCCGTTGTTGGTCACCTCGCTGACCACGTTGCCGGCCGCGTCGTAGACGTTCTCCTCCACCACGAACGTCCGGGTGCCGTCGGTCCGGGTGACCTTCGCCTCCAGGCCGTTGTCCGTGTAGGTGTAGCTGGTGGTCCAGCCCATCGCGTCGGTCTCGCTGGCCAGCCGACCCGCCGGGTCGTACGCCCGGGTGGTGGTCACCAGGTCGCGGGGCGCCGACGGGTTGTTCGGGTCGCCGGTCCAGTCCTTCACCGTCGTGGTGAGCAGGTTGCCCTCGACGTCGTACGTGCTGGTGGTGACCCCGCCGTCGGCGTCGGTCTCCTTGGCCACCCGCCCGTACCTGTCGTACTCCAGGGTCGTCGTCTGGCCCGCGGCGTTGGTGCTCGACGTCTCCTGCCCGTACGCGTTGTACGCGTGCCGTTCCGTGCGGGGCGCGTCGCCGCCGGTCAGGTCGCTGACCGTGACCTCGGTGATGTTGCCGTCGTCGTCGTAGACCGTGGTGGTGCGGGCGGTGTGCACCGCACCGGTGACCCGGTTGGTCACCCCGGGCTCGGTCTCCGTGACCTCGCGGCCCAGCTTGTCGTACGCGTGGCTGGTGGTCAGGCCCTGCGGGAAGCTGCCGGTGACCTCGGTCTCGGTGAGCACCCGCCCGAGCCCGTCATACGTGAAGCGGGTGACCTTGCCGCCCGGCTCGACCACCTCGGCAACGTCGCCGCTGGCGTAGTAGGTGATCGTCTGGGTCTGACCGCCCGCGGTGGTGACGCTCGCCGGCAGGCCGGCGGGGGCGAACCCGCCGTCCTTCGCCGCCACGGTGGTGCCGTCGGTGTAGACGGTGCGGGTGACCCGGCCCAGCGGGTCGGTGATGCTGGTCTGGTTGCCCTTGCCGTCGTAGCCGTAACTGGTGAGGTAGCGGTTGTCGGTCGCCGAGGAGGACCGGCCGTCCCGCATCGTCAGGATGACGTCGTTGCGCGGGTCCGGCGTGCCGCCGATCTTGACGGAGGTGCCCGTCATCCACCCGCCGGTCCCGTTGCCCGACACGAGGTACATGTCGTTGTCGGTCGACTTGAGGTAGACGAGGTCGGCCTTCTTGTCACCGTCGAAGTCGCCGGCGGAGAGCAGGGCCTTGGCGCTGCCCCACCCGGTGCCGATCCGGGTCGCGGTGGTGCTCAGCCAGCCGCCCGTCCCGTTGCCCTTCAACAGGTACAGGTTGTTGTCGGCGCCGCTGCGGTAGACGACGTCGTTCTTGCCGTCGCCGTCGAAGTCGCCGGGTGAGACGAGCAGGTTCGCGGCGCTGACGTTCGGCCCGATCAGGGTCGCGGTGGTGCTCAGCCAGCCGCCCGTGCCGTTGCCCTTCAGCAGGTAGAGGTTCTTGTCCACGGAGCTGCGGAAGATGACGTCCGGCTTGCCGTCGCCGCTGAAGTCCTTCGAGAAGGTCATCAGGTCCGCGGCGCCGACGCTCGGGCCGATCTTCGTCGACGTGCCGCTCACCCAGCCGCCCCGGCCGTTGCCGGCCAGGACGTAGAGGTTGCTGTCGGAGGCGCTGCGCCAGATCAGGTCCGGGTTGCCGTCGCCGGTGAAGTCCTTGGCGGCGACCGCCAGGTTGGCCGAGGCCAGGCTGGTGCCGATCTGGGTCGGCAGGCTGGTGAGCCAGCCGCCGGTGCCGTTGCCCGACACCATCTGGATCGTGTTGTCGGCCTCACGGTAGACGATGTCGGGAGCGCCGTCGCCGTTGAAGTCCTCGAACATCATCGGCAACGCCGCGCTGGCCCAGTTCAGCGGCTCCGCCGAGTTGGCGTAGTAGGTGTAGTACACCGACGAGCACTTGTTGGCCGACTGGTCCTGGCAGGTGATGACCTGCTTCGTGTTGCCCCGGGCGTCCTGGAGCTCCTGGGTCCACACGCCCCGCGGGTCGTACGTGAGGTTGCCGTAGCCGCCGACGTCGTAGCCGAACTTGGTGGTGTTGCCGAGCCCGTCGGTCTGGGCGACCATCCGGTTGCCGTTGACCAGGTCGTAGCTGTAGGAGACCTTCTCACCCGTCGGCCCGGTCACCGAGACGGTGGAGACCGGCATCGGGATGGCGGTGGCCACGCCGTTGACCATGGTGACGGCGACCGGCGCGGTCTGCGTCGACGCCTTGTAGTGGGCGGTGACCTGGTCGGCGGAGAGCTGCGAACGGTAGAAGGCGACCTCGGCGATCGAGCCGGGGAAGTAGCCGACGTCCCGGGTGCCGTGCATCGGCCAGGAGCCGGCCCACTTGCCCGCGCCGACGTACGCGTTCACCGCGTCCGTCGCGACCAGCAGGTTGTCGAGCTTGCCGACCGGGTTGCCGTCCAGGTAGAGCGACTGGGTATCGGTCGCGGCCGACAGCACGACGTGGTGCCACTTGTTGTCGTTGACCGCGCCGGCGCTGGTGATCAGCCGGGTGGAGCTGCCCGTCCAGAAGCCACCGCGCAGCTTGCCGTCGGTGCCGACGTACAGCGCCGGGGTCCAGTTGCCGGCCACGCTCGGGTCCGAGATGGGGCTGGCCTGGTAGCCGTAGAGGACACCGCCGGCGGTGTTACCGGACGGCATCTTGAACCACAGCTCGACCGTGTTCGGCCCCGTGGTCGGCATGTCCTCGGGCGGGAGCTGGAGGTACGAACTCGTCCCGTTGAAGGACGCGGCCCGGCTGTCGCTGAACGGGCCGGCGATGCCCAGGGTCGCGGAGCTGTAGGTGGCGGTGCCGCCCTGCACCTCGTTGGCCGCGTCGGTGGCGGCCACGTCACCGAGCCGCCAGTAGTCGGCGGGCTTCGCGCCGAGGACCGAGGCGGCGTAGACGTCGCTGCTGCCCGAGACGGTCGGCGTACCCATGGTCCAGACGCCACCGTTCTCGTCGGTGACGGTGGACACCCGGCCGGTGGCCTTGTCGTAGCCGACCTGGGCGGTGACGCCACCGGAGGGACGGACCACCTTGGTGAGCACCGGGTGGGCGCCGCGGCCCGCGCTGTTCAACGCCGCCACGGTGGTGCCGGTGAGCGCCTGGTTGAAGAACGCCACCTCGGCGATGGAGCCGGTGAAGTAGGTGGCCTTCGCCGGCGAGGCGCCCGAGTTGACGTGGTTCGGCCAGGCACCGCCGACGAAGCCCGCACCGACCAGCACGTTCGCCGAACCGCCGGCGATCTGTGCGATGGTCCCGTCCAGGCTGCCCTTCTCGACCCCGTCGAGGTAGAGCTTCTGGGTGTCGCCGGCACCGGCCAGCACCACGTGGTGCCACGCCCCGTCGGTGACCGCCACGTCCGTGGTCATGGGCGTGGGCGCGCCCTTCCAGAACCCGCCCCGCAGTTTGCCGTCGCTGCCGATGTAGAGCGACGGCGTGTAGTTGCCCGGTGTCGTGCCCTTGCTGATCGGGTCGGCCTGGTAGCTGAACAGCACACCGTTGGGCGTGGTGGTCCTGAACCAGAGGCTGACCGACTGGTACTGGCCGTCGCTGATCAGGTTGCCCGGCAGTTGGACGTGCGAGCTGGTGCCGTTGAAGCCGGCGGTGGTCGCGGTCGAGCCGGGCAGCGCCGCCGACTGCCCGAGGGTGACGTTGGTGTAGCGCGCGTTGTCGACGCCCGCGTTGCCCAGCACGGCGCTCGCCGCCGTCGTGGCGCCGGCCCCCTCCGCGAACCGCCAGTACGAGTACGGCCCGGCGTTCAGCGTCGCGTTGGCGTACTGGGAGGTGGTGTCGTACTGGTAGGTGGTGCAGGCCGCCCAGTTGGTCGGCGGGCAGACCTTCGCCAACTGGTCGTTGGCGCCGTAGCCGTACTGCCAGGTGGTCGACGTGTTCCAGTCACCGGGCGTCGCCGGGTCGGTGTAGACGGTCGCCGGGTGGGGGTGCGCCGACCCGGCCGGCGTGGACCAGGTGACGTACAGGGAGCGACCCGAGGCCGAGGTCACCTTCGTCGCGTTCGCCGTGGCGTCGTAGGCGAAGGTCATCGCGCGCCCGTTGGCGTCCGTGATGCTCGTGATCTTGAAAATGCCGGTGCCGGCCGGCTGGCCGAAGACGTAGACCGACGCGTCCTTGTCGGTCAGCGTGTAGCCGATGACCGCGCCGCTCACGTCCTTGTTCTCCCGCAGGACGGAGAACCGGCCGGAGGCCGAGGTGAAGCTGCCGTCGGCGTTGCGACCCAGCGCCACGTCCTGGCCGGTCGGGTAGGTGACCAGCACCGACTGC
Source organism: Micromonospora krabiensis (assembly GCF_900091425.1). Taxonomy (GTDB): domain Bacteria; phylum Actinomycetota; class Actinomycetes; order Mycobacteriales; family Micromonosporaceae; genus Micromonospora; species Micromonospora krabiensis. The sequence goes on along the minus strand of NZ_LT598496.1, from coordinate 5,247,192 downwards.
ACCTGGCCCGCGGCGTCCCGGACCTGGGTGGCCTTGGTGTCGAGCATGCTGGACCAGCCGGCGCCGAAGGCATTGGCGCGGCGGGTGTCGAGGCTGTTGTAGCTGCGCGTGATCGACAGCGACGGGCCGACCGTGGCGACGCTGGCGTCGGTGGCCGAGGTCGTGTAGTTGCCGATCCCGGCGTCGTACCCCTTGCCGGCGTTCTGCGCGAGGCTCCCGGTCAACAGCGGCTGCGGCACCGAGGTGGTGAACGCGTACGCCGGGTAGACCGCGCTCGGGCCGGCCTTGTCGTTGACCTGGACGGTGTAGAGGTAGCTCTTGTTCCAGGTCAACTTGCCGGCCGGGACGGTCCAGCTCGCGGTGGCGACCCAACCCGAGTTGGCGACGATCGCGCCCGTTCCGGCGTCGGCGATCACGTAGTTGTAGGTGAAGCCCTTGTTCGGCCAGTTGTCCGGGTCGACCGCCCGCGAGTGCAGCTCCGGCGTCAGGGTCGGCACCACCGCGTTGTTGGCCGGGTAGCGGACGTTGACCTGCGGCGCGACGTTGTTGGTGTAGGTCAGCTCCAGGTACGGCTTGTAGGAGCCGGCGGAGTAGTTGGCCGCGGTGAACCGCTTCCAGGCCGTCGAGTCGGTCTCCGAGGCGGTCAGCGCGAGGCCCTCGTTCATGCCGCCGGTCGACCAGTCGTTGAACGTGTCGACGTTCAGCCCGACGCTGACCCACCGGCCGGTGCTGCGGTTGGCGCCGGTGTTGGTGCAGGCCGGGTAGTTGTCGCCGATGGTGAGCGAGCCGATCGACGAGGAGATCGACGGGCCGGGGTGGTTGGCGGTGGACAGGTTGTCCACCGTCCACGCCTGCGTCACCCGGTGCACGTTGAACGCCTTGTGCGAGGTGCAGTCGTACGACCAGGTGTGGTAGAGGAACAGCTTCGCCGCGCTGAACCGCTTGCCGGCGAGCCCGTCGCTGGCGAACTCGTCGAAGTGGATGAACGACCGCGCCTTCACCCCACCGCCGTCGTACGTGCCGACGGGCAGGTTGTCGCCGTTGTGGTTGGTCGTCTCGGTGTCGCTGTCCACGTACACGTCGCCGGTGGTGCCGGTGGTGGCGGTCGGGTCGACCCGCACCGGATACCGCCGGGCCGGGTCACGGAGCCAGGCCTGGTCGGCGACGACCTTCAGCGCGGGCGCGCCGTCCACGGTGATGATCTCGAACGTGACGGCGTCGGACTCGGCCGGCGCACCGGAGCGCGGGTCGACCAACGAGTCCTGCATCGAGCCGTGCGGGAACCAGGCCACCGCCTTGCCGTCGGCGTTCAGCAGCTCGACCGACCCGCTCGCGGTGAGCCGAGGGGTCAGGCCGCTGAGCCGCAGCGGGAAGACCCAGCTCGACGCCGCCTCCGGCGAGCGCAGCACCAGGGTCTCCTTGACACCGGCGTCGAAGGTGGTCAGCTCCAGGTCGGTGTGCGGCAGGACGTCCCGGTAGCGGGCGGTCGGGCCGGTGACCTCGGGCGTGCCGACGACGCCGCCCTGGAGTCGGTAGCCGACGCTCTCCCCGCCGGGCAGGGTCAACTGCGCGAGGTCGGAGTCCGTGCCGGCGGCGTCCGACGCGGACGCGCTCGCGGCACGACCGGCCGACGCCCCACCGGCCACCGAGACGCCGAGCCGGTTCGCGGTGACGTGCAGCCGGCCGTCCGAACGGCGGGTGAGGTTCGAGTCGATCTTCTGCCAGCTGCCGTCCGCGGCCCGGTAGTTGACCGGGCGGTTGTACGTGCGCTTCGTGAACGAACCGTCGGCGTTCGCGAAGACGTCCGAGCGGGCGCTCGACTTCTTGGCGTCCCGGCGGCTGGTGCGGGCGTCGAAGCCGAGCTCCGCCGCGTCCGTCACCTCCGGCGTGACCGGGACCTGGTGCGGCTGGTACGCCTCCAGGGTGCCGGGCGCCGGCTCGGGCGCGCGGCCCGCCCCGCGACCGGCGTCGGTCGCCGACGCCGGCACGTGCGGGTCGGTCGTGACCGGCCGCCCCTTCTGCTGCACGGGCAGACCCAGGAAAGCCGCCGACGCCGACCAGGCCGGGCGCTGCGCGAGCCAGGTGAGCCAGGTGAGGGGGAACTCGCCACCGGGCCGTACGGCCTCGGGCGGCACGGCGATGGTCAGCGCGAAGACCACCGCGACCACGAACGCCGAACGGCGCGCGCCACTGACGGATCGGCGCATGGCCGGTCCCCTCCCCCGTGAAGTGAAATTGTCATCGCGGAGTGTGGGGGTCCATCGATCTCCGACACAAGATGGCCGAACGGCCAATCCTGTGAGAAACCTTGGAGCCGTCAGTCCTTTGCGGAGGCCAGTGCGCTCACCCGATCCCGGGCCTCCCGCTGCACCGCCGCCGGGTCGGTGGCGTCCACCACGGACACGTTGGGGCCCGGCGACGCGGCGCCGAAGGCGACGAACCGCGCGGCCGGGAACCGCGCCGCCGTGGCGGCCACCGCGTCCACCGGCGCCTCGCCGACCAGCAGCATCACGTCGCAGCGGCCCTGCACGAGACTGGCGAGGAAGGTCTCCGCGTTCTCCGCCGTCTGCGGACCGTCCACTTCGAGGAACTGCACCTTCACCCGGGTGGCGAGGGACGCCTCCTGCATGCCGGCCCAGACCGGGCGCGCCTCGGGCGCGGTGACGCCCTGCGCGCCGGTGAGCAGGCAGGCCGTCTCCGCCCGGTACTCCCGCTGACGCGGTTCAGGCTCGTCCTCGGGCCACAGCGCCCAGCCCACCACGACCGCCGCCACGAGGGCCGCGGCGGCCACCGGCCACCACAGCGGTCGGGTCCGCAGCCAGCGAACCACCGCGTCGCCCCGCCGGGTCCGTCGCGCGTCCCGGGCCCGCCGGCCCACCCCACCACCAAGCACGGCCGCACCCTACTCGGCCGTACGCGTCCTCGGCAGGCCCGGACCGGCCGGTCAGCCCGAGTGCCGGGCGGGCTCCGCCGTCGGGTCGTCGTCAGCGGGACCGTCGACCTGGCTCTCGGCGAGGGGGCTCGGCGGCGGCGTGACCGGGCCCGGGATCGGTGCCCCGTTGGGCGGGGCGCCGGCCGATGCCGGTCCGACGCCGGCCACCGCACCGGAGACCGGCGGCGTGGTCTGCGGCGGCGCGGCGGCCACCGGCATCGTGTCCCGGGGGAGGGCGCCCGCCCGGGCCGCCGGCACGCCGCCCGGGGTGGGTGTCGCGGGCGGGGCGCACTGCCGGGTCAACCAGTCCAGCCCGGCCCGGCGGGCCACCACCGTCAGCCGGTCGCCCGCGAAGATGACCTGCCGGGGGTCCAGGTCCCGCCACCAGATCGTCCGCGCCCCACCGGCGGGCGTACGCGCGATGACCCGCACCTGACCGGCCCGGGACACCGCGCTCAGCGGACGGCCGTCCAACTCGGACCCGACGGCCACCGGCACCTCGGCGACCGGGAGCGCGTGCCGGCCGACCGGGATCGTCGCGATGACCGCGCGCTCGGTCAGCGCACCGATGAAGGCGGGCGCGGCCAGGTAGGAGACCGAGCGGGACACGCCGAGGCCGAACGCCTCCTCGACCCGCCCCGCGAAGTCGCCGTCGAAGAGCCGGAGCACCACCCGCAGGTCCCGGCGGAGGTCGCGGGCGGCCAGGGCCGACTCCAGGTTGGCCACGTCGTCCGTGGACACCACCACCAGGGCCTGGCAGTCGGCGACCGAGGCGGACTCCAGCGTCTCCGGCAGCGCGGCGTCGCCGGTGATCAGCGGCACCTCCAACTGCCGGGCCAGGGCGCCACCGCGGGGCTCCGGGTCCTTGTCGATCGCGACGACCTCGACGTCGTACTCGCGGAGCTGGGCCATGACCCGCGTCCCCACGTTGCCGAGGCCGACCACCACCACGTGCCCGGAGCGGGCCGGCTGCAGCCGGCCGGTGTGCAGGGCCAGCCGGGCGTTGACGATGCCGTCGACGACGACGGCGGTGATCAGCGGGATCAGGGCCAGGCCGGCGAGGTTGAGCACCACCTGCATGACCTGGGCGTCCGGGGGTTTGGTCGTGTCCGGGTCGGCGCCGCTGAGCGTGGTGACCAGGGTGAGGTAGAGCGCCTCGGCCGGCGAGACCCCCTCCGCCTGGGAGATCAACGCCCCCAGCACGGCGATCAGCCCAAGCACCAGCATCACCGCGATGCCGATCTTGCGGGTGGCGAAGCCCCGGACCGCCCGCATCACCACCGTGACCGGCCGGCGTCGGCGCCGCGCCCGCACCAGCCGGCGCGCCGCGACCTCGGTGCCCGGGGGCTGCCCCGTCGCCTCGGCGAGCACCAGGTCGGCCGCCGCCTGGTCGGCCGGCAGCAGCACCACCCGGTGCGGATCGGTCAGGTCGGCCAGGCCGCAGACCACGTCCTGCTCGCGTACGTCGGCCCGACGGGCGACCCGCAGCGTGCGGTCCCGGTGCTGGAAGTGGCTCGGGTCGACCTCACCGAGCGCCGCCGCGACGAACGCCGGCGCGGCCATCTCGGCGTCGGAGAGCACCTCGACCCGGGCCTTGAGCAGCGTACGCACACCGTCGGCCAGGGTGCCGTTGAACATCCGGAGCACCTGACGGACCTGCTGGTCGACCGCCTGGGCGCAGAGCGCGGCGTGCAGGTTGCCGACGTCGTCCTGGTGCAGCAGGGCCAGCCCCGCCGCCCCGACCAGGCCGGCCGCGCGGAACGTCGCCTCGTCGAGCCGGTCGGAGCGGATCACCCGCACGCCGCGCAGCGTGGCCGCGTCCGGCCCGTTGGCCCGGTGCCGCTCCGGCACGACCACCGTGACCCGGGCACCACCGGCCGGCAGCTCCGTCTCCAACAGCGTCTTGGCCACGTAGTAGGCCAGCGCGTCCCGGCCGCAGACGACGTAGTGCGGGCGGGGGTCACCGGCGGACCGGAGCCGCCAGTTCCACTCGACCGCCCGTCGCGCGCGATCCCGCCACGGCTCCCCCATGCCCGGATCGTAGTCAGCACGACCACGCTGGGCGACCCCGTCCGATTCCTGCCCGACCAGGCATGTCGACGGTGCTGGCGGGTAGAGCAGCGGCATGCAGACGTTCCTCCCGTACCCGGACTTCCTGGCCAGCGCCCGGACGCTGGACCAGAAGCGGCTGGGCAAGCAACGGGTGGAGACGATCCAGGTGCTGCGCGGGTTGACGTGGCCGACGTACGGGTGGCGCAACCACCCCGCGGTGAAGATGTGGGCCGGGTACGAGGAGGCGCTGACCCGGTACGGGCTGGACATGTGCGCGGTGTGGGTGGAGCCGGGCCGGGCCGACACCTGTGCCACCACCATGGCCCTCGACCTCGCCACCGCCTGCGGGGTCGAGACCGTCCGCACCCAGGACGAGCTGGCCGCCGCCGGTGAGCTGCCGCCCTGGCTGGGCCGGGAGGACCTGCACCGCAGTCACCGGTCGTCGCTGGTCCGCAAGGACCCGGCGCACTACCGGCCGATCTTCGGCGACGTGCCGGACGACCTGGAGTACGTCTGGCCCGCCTCCGACCGGGAACGCCGCTGCCTGACGCCGCCCCCGTGACCCACGCGCGCGGCTTCCCGCGCCGACGGCCGCGAGCGGGCAGACTGGAGGCTCGCCGGGGGGCGGGAGGTGGCGATGGCACTGTCGCGAGTGGTCGGCCGGCTCCTCGGCGTACGCCCACGGGTGGTGGACCCCGGCGGCGGTGGCGCCGACCGGGTGCCGCACCCGGTCCGGGCGGTGGTGGTGGGCGGCGGCATCGCCGGCATGTCCGCGGCGGTGGTGCTCGCCGAGCGCGGCGTGGACGTCACCGTGCTGGAGGCCGCGCCGACGCTGGGCGGCCGGCTGGCGGCCTGGCCGGAGTCGCTGGCCGACGGTGTGCAGCAGGTGGAGCACGGCTTCCACGCGTTCTTCCGGCAGTACTACAACTGGCGGGCGATCCTCCGCCGGATCGACCCCGATCTCGGTTTCCTGCGGCCGGTGCCGGGCTACCCGGTGCTGTCCGCCCGCTGGCCGGCGGAGGAGTTCGGCGACCTGCCGGCCGCGCCGCCGCTGAACCTGCTCACGCTGCTGCTGCGCAGCCCGAGCCTGCGCCTGCGCGACCTGCGCGGCATGGACCGCGACGCCGCGCTGCCGCTGCTCAGCTACGACCCGGTGCGCACGTACGCCGCCCTGGACGACACCACCGCCGACGACCTGCTCGACTCGTTGCGCCTGCCGGACCGGGCGCGGGCGATGCTCTTCGAGGTCTTCTCGCACTCGTTCTTCAACCACGAGGCGGAGATGTCGGCCGCCGAGATGGTCGCCCAGTTCCACTTCTACCTGCTCGGCAACGGCGAGGGGCTGGCCTTCGACGCGCCCGACGAGGACCACGGGACGGCCATCTGGGGGCCGCTGGCCCGACACGTCGAGCGGCACGGCGGGCGGGTGACGACGGGCGCGACGGCCACCGCGCTGCACCGCCGCGACGACGGTTGGCGGGTGCGCACCGCCGACGGGGGCGAGCACGATGCCCGACACGTCGTGCTCGCACTCGATCCGCCGGCGCTCGCCGCCCTGGTCGGCGCCTCGCCCGACCTGGCGGAGCACGCGCCCCGGCTGGCGGCGCGGATGCCCGAGTTCGGTCGGCCCGGCCCGCCGTACGCGGTGGCCCGCTACTGGTTCGACGGCGACGTACGCCCCGACCGGGCCGTCTTCAGCGGGGTGTCCCGGCAACCCACCCTCGACTCGGTGACGCTCTACCACCGGCTGGAACGCGAACCCCGCCGCTGGGCGGAGCGCGCCGGCGGCAGCGTGATCGAGCTGCACGCGTACGCCTGCGAGCCGGGCGTGTCCGCGGCGGAGCTGGCCGAGCGGATGCGCGCGGAGCTGGCGACGCTGTGGCCGGAGTCGGCCGCCCTGACGGTCCGTGAGCTGCGGGCCCGGGTGGCGGCGCAGGCGCCCGCCTTCACACCCGGCAGTCACGCCTGGCGGCCCGGCGTACCCACCGACGCCGACGGCCTCTGGCTGGCCGGCGACGGCATCGCCACGGACTTCCCCAGCGCGTTGATGGAACGCGCGGCGGCGACCGGCATCATCGCGGCCAACCACGTCCTCCGCACGTGCGGCGGGGCGGCCGAGCCGGTCCGTTCGATCCGGCCGCGCGGCCTCCTGGCGAGGCGACGCTGAAGGGGCACGGGCCCGCCGCCTGGTGCGCCTGATCCGACGCCTCGATCGAAATCCGTTGCCCGCGTCTCCCCGGCGGACCTACGGTGATCCCGCAAGGTCAACCACCGCTCCGGGAGCCGTCCATGTCGATGTCGCACGCCACCGTCGTGCCGTCGTGGCTGCCCGACGGCGGTTGCCGAGCTGAAGGTCCCGGGGACGACCGGCCCGACTGACGCGCGCCCACCCGCGCCGAGCCGCCCCGTCCCATCGCCGGACCGGGCGGCTCTTTCGCTGTCCGGCCACCACGTCCGAACAAACCCGTCCGAGCGCCCCGTCCGACCACTGTGGAGGGAGATTCCGGTGGATGCCGTCCTCGTCGTCAACGCCGACCTCGGCCCGTTGCACCGGGTCACCGTCCAGCACGCCATCCGGATGCTCTGTCGCCGGGTGGCCGAGATCCACGAGGCCGAGCCCGACCAGGTGATCGGGGTCTTCCCGATGCCCCGGGTGGTCCGGCTCGTCCGGTACGTCGTCACCCGCTGGCGGTTGCGCGCCGGACCGGCGTGGTCCCGCGCGGGGGTGTTGCGGCGCGACGGCCGGTGCTGCGCGTACTGCGGCGCGCCGGCGAGCACCATCGACCACATCCTGCCCCGCTCGCGCGGCGGCCGGAACACCTGGCGGAACACCACCGCCGCCTGCTACGCGTGCAACCAGCGCAAGGGCGACCGGACGCCGGCCGAGGCGGGCATGCCGCTGCGCCGCGAGCCGGTCGTCCCGAGCTGGGCCGCGCTCGCCGGGCGGTGACAGGCCGGCCGGCGGGCACAGGGGGCCGCGTCGGGGGTACGCCTCCGGCGCGGCGCCCGCCGGTCACCCGCTCGGCGGTCCGGCGGCCGGTGGTCCGGTGGGCGGGCGGTCAAGCGGTCGGCGGCGTCCAGGCGAAGCCGGGCGCCCGGCGTTCGCGGACGGCCGTGATCCCCTCACGTGCCTCGCCGGTGTCCGCGACCTTCCGGTGCCACCAGGCGATCCGCGACGGTGCCGCGCGATCGTCGACGATCTCCTTGGCGGCCGCGACGCTGAGCGGCGAACGCTGCGCGATCGTGGCGGTGATCTCCGCGACCCGGGCGGCGAGCCGCTCCCCGGGCAGCACCTCGTCGGCCAGGCCGATACGCAGGGCCCGCTCGGCGTCGATCAGCTCGGCCGTGAAGAGCAGGTGCTTCGCGGCGGACGGGCCGACCAGCCGGGCCAGCCGACGGGTGGTCGGCGCGGGATAGACCAGGCCGAGCCGGGCCGGCGGCACGCCGAACCGGGCGTCGTCGGCGGCGATCCGCAGGTCGCAGGCGACGGCGAGCTGGCAACCGCCACCCACGCAGGCTCCGCGCACAGCCGCGATGGTCGGCTTGGCGAACCGGGCCAGCCGCTCCTCGGCGGCCACCGCGATGCTCCCGTCACCGGCCGCCAGCAGCTCGTCCAGGTCGGTGAGGTCGGCACCGGCGCAGAAGGTGTCGCCCGCGCCGGTGAGCACCAGCGCGCGGACCGACGGGTCGGCCTCCACCTCGTCCAGCAGCGGCGGCAGTTGCCGCCACATGGCCGGGGTCATCGCGTTGCGGCGTGGCGGGTTGTGGATGACCACGGTCGCCACCGGCCCGCTCACCTCGACGACGAGTTCCGCCTCCGCCATCGTGACCCCTCTCCCGCCCGGTCCGCCGACCCTAACGGGGCAGGCCCGTCGACCGGCCGAGGGGTGCGGATCGGGAGGCGCGATCGTCGTCGCGCCCCCCGATCGGTGCGGTCGGTTCCCGAGCCCGCGGATTCGCCGGCACCGGCCCCCGTCGGTCGCCGGTTCAGGTGGTGCCGGCCCGGGCCGCCCGGGTGAGAGTGGCCGTCACCCAGGCCCAGCTGGCCAGCACCGCGAGCCCGAAGCCGACCATGGTCACCGGCCCCGGCCGGACGATCAGGGCGACCCAGGCGACCGCGAAGTACGCCCCGGTGGCCAGGCTCAGCGTCGCCCACGCGCGGTCACCGGCGCGGACCGCTCGGCGGGCGACCAGCACGGTGGCCATGATCAGCGCAACGAAGCCGACCGCCGCGGCGACGAAGTGCAGCCCGCCGTGCCAGCTGATCTGCCCGGCACCGCGGGGCGTACCGGCGGGGAAACCGTCCACCGGGTCGGCGCTGAACAGGCCGGCGCCGACCAGTCCCACGCCGTAGAGGGTGAGCAGCCGGGACAGCCGGACCGCGCCGACCGGCTCCGTGCGGCGCAGCGCCCCCGCGCCCCCGATGGTGAGCAGCCCGGTGGCCAGGAACGTGGCGATCTGGATCCAGCCGAGGTCGCCGGTGCTCAGGACGCTCACGGGGTGCCGCCGGAAGTCGAAGCCGTCCCGGGTGAGCCCCTGGACGAGGGCGGAGCCCACGAAGATCGGGCCCGCCAGCACGCCGCCGACCAGCAGGCGCCGACTCCGGCCGACGGCCCGCGCCGGTCGCGCGGGGTGGAACGTGATGGCCTCGGTCACCGGTCCACCCCCTCAGCTCTGCGGGTTCATCTGGCCGATGCGGATCCGGTTGCCGAACGGGTCCCGGATACCGAAGTCGATGCCGTACGGCCGCTCGGTGGGCTCGTCGGTGATGTCGACGCCCTTCGCGACCAGCGCCTCGTACGTCTTGTGGGCGTCGTCCGTGGTGATCGAGAGCCAGCCGCCCATGGCGCCCTTGGTCAGCAGCTCGCGGACCTGCTCCGCGGTCGCCGGGTCCAGCGCCGGCGGTCCGGGCTTCTCCAGCAGGATCTCGCGGTCCCGGTCGCCGGGGACGTTGACCGTGAGCCACCGCATGAAGCCGAGGTCGACGTCGGTGTGCACCTCCAGGCCGAGCTTGCCCACGTAGAAGTCGAGGGCCTCGTCCTGGTCGAGCACGTAGATCTGGGAGCGGGTGAGTGCGTTCATCGTCATGCCGTTGACGCTAGAGGTCGACCTTGACCTGGTGCTTATCCAAAACTGCTGGGTCTGGTCCAGGCCTTCGTGAAGCAGGACGGCACGTCGAGCGGCACCTTGCGCCGGCGGTACTCCGTCGGGGACTCGCCGATGATCTGCCGGAAGGTCCGGCTGAACGTGCCGAGGCTGCCGAACCCGACGGCGTAGCAGATGTCGGTCACGTCCCGGTCGGTCTGCACCAGCAGGTACATGGCCCGCTCCACGCGCCGCCGTTGCAGGTAGCGGTGCGGGGTCTCGCCGAACGTCGCCCGGAAGGTGCGGATGAAGTGCGCCTCCGAGACGTGCGCGACGCGGGCCAGCGCGGGAATGTCGAGCGGGTCCGCGTACGCCCGGTCCATCGCGTCCCGGGCGCGCAGCATCGCCCGGTTGGACTCCTCGACCGCCCGGCTCATCGGCTCGGCCCGTCGGGATGGGCGGCGCCCGGCAGGGCCATCCGGAGCAGCTCCTCGGTGGCCGGGCCGAGCGGCGTGCCCGCCGCCACCGCGACCGACACCTGCCAGGTCGGGCCGTCCGGCGCGGCGAGCGTGGCCGCGTGCAGGCCCTTCGCCTGCGCCTTGCGGGTCACCGGGGCCGGCACCAGCGCCACCCCCAACCCCTGGTGGACGAAGTCGAGCAGCGTGTGCACGTCGTTGACCTCGACCGACACCCGGCGCTCCGCGTCGGCGCGGGCAAACGTGAGGTCGTTCACCCGGCGGGCCCCCCAGTCGGTGCTGAAGTCGACGAAGTCCTCGCCGACCAGCGTCTCGACGTCGACGGTGTCCCGCTCGGCCAGCCGGTGGCCGGGGTGGCAGAGCAGCACCATGTCCTGGGCGGCCACCGGCAGCAGGCGTACGCCGTCCGGCGGCGGACCGGGCAGGGCGACGAAGCCCACGTTGAGCCGGCCCTGGCGGATCTGCTCGGTGACCTGACCGGACCCGGCGTAGCGCAACCGGATCTCCACGCCGGGGTGGGCCCGGCGGAACGAGGCCAGCAGCGGCGGCAGGTCGATCACGCCCAGGCACTGCTCCGAGCCGACCGCGAGGCTGCCTCGCAACAGTCCGCGTACGGCGGCCACCGCGTCGCGGGCCGCCATGGCGCTGGCCAGCGTCCGGTGGGCCTCGACCAGCAGCGCCCGGCCCGCGTCGGTCAGCTCCACCCGGCGGGTGCTGCGGACGAAGAGCTCAGCGTCCAGGTCCCGCTCCAGCGTCCGGATGGCCGCGGACAGCCCGGACTGAGCCACCCGCATCCGCTCCGCCGCGCGGGTGAAGTGGCGCTCCTCGGCGACCGCCACGAAGTACTCCAGGTGCCGCAACTCCATGATTGAGCAGTCTAGGTGCTGATTCTGAGCGCTTTCTTCTGTTGGACGGTCGGCCGGGGCCGAGCAAGGCTTGGCAACCGGGCCCTGCGAGCGCAGGGCTGGGACACCGGGCCCCGCGCGAGCACGGGACCCGTGAGGAGGAGGTCTGTGATGCAGAGCCGCCGCATCGGCGACGTGTCGGTGAGCGCGATCGGACTGGGCGGCATGCCGATGTCGATCGAGGGCCGGCCGGACGAGGAGCGCTCCGTCCGTACGATCCACGCCGCGCTGGACGCCGGCATCACCCTGATCGACACGGCCGACGCCTACCACCTGCACGCCGACGAGGTCGGACACAACGAGTCCCTGATCGCCCGCGCGCTGGCCACCTACGCCGGTGACACGTCGGACGTGCTGGTCGCCACCAAGGGCGGGCACCTGCGACCCGGCGACGGCAGCTGGACGATCAACGGCTCGCCCGAGTACATCCGGCAGGCGTGCGAGGCGTCCCTGAAGCGCCTCGGCGTGGAGGCCATCGGCCTCTACCAGCACCACCGCCCCGACCCGAGGGTCCCGTACGCCGACTCCGTGGGCGCCGTCCGTGACCTGCTGGACGCCGGCAAGATCCGGATGGCCGGCATCTCGAACGCCAACCCGGAGCAGATCCGGCAGGCCCAGGAGATCCTCGGCGGCCGACTGGTCTCGGTGCAGAACCAGTACTCGCCGGCCTTCCGCTCGTCCGAGCCGGAGTTGGAGCTCTGCGACGAGCTCGGCATCGCCTTCCTGCCGTGGTCGCCCCTGGGCGGCATCGGCCGCGCCGACCAGCTGGGCGGCCACGCCGCCACCTTCGCCGCGGTCGCCGAGCGGCACGGCGTCAGCCCGCAGCGGGTCTGCCTCGCCTGGCACCTGGCCAAGTCCCCGGTGGTGATCCCGATCCCCGGCGCGAGCCGGCCGGAGACGATCATCGACTCGGCCCAGGCGGCCGAGCTCGTCCTCAGCGACGAGGAGCTGGCCAGCCTCGGCTGACCAACCGGTCCGACGCGCATGTTCACCGGTGGCGGCGGGTAACCGCCGCCACCGGCCACGTCCACCCGAGGAGTCCCGTGACCACCAGCTACGTCGCCGACCCCGACCGGTACGGCACGATGGAGTACCGCCGGACCGGCCGCAGCGGCCTGAAACTGCCCGCCGTCTCGCTCGGCCTGTGGCACAACTTCGGCGGCGACCGCCCGTTCGAGACCCAACGCGCCATCATCCGGCGCGCCTTCGACCTGGGCATCACCCACTTCGACCTCGCCAACAACTACGGGCCGCCCTACGGCTCCGCCGAGGAGAACTTCGGCCGGATCCTGGCCGGCGACCTGCGGTCGTACCGGGACGAGCTGGTCATCTCCACCAAGGCCGGCTGGGACATGTGGCCCGGCCCGTACGGCTTCGGCGGCTCCCGCAAGTACCTGACCGCGTCGCTGGACCAGTCGCTGCGGCGGATGGGCCTGGACTACGTCGACATCTTCTACTCGCACCGCTTCGACCCGGACACCCCGCTCGAAGAGACCATGGGCGCCCTGGACGCCGCCGTCCGCGCCGGCAAGGCCCAGTACGTCGGCATCTCGTCCTACTCGCCGGAGCGGACGGCCCAGGCCGCCGCCATCCTCCGCGACCTCGGTACGCCGCTGCTGATCCACCAGCCGTCCTACTCGATGCTGAACCGCTGGATCGAGGGCGGCCTGCTGGACGTGCTGGAGCGCGAGGGCGTCGGGTGCATCGGCTTCTCCCCGCTCGCCCAGGGCATGCTGACCGACCGCTACCTGGGCGGCGTGCCGGAGGGGTCGCGCGCCACGGCCGGAAGCTCGCTGACGCCCGAGTGGCTCACCGAGGAGAACCGGGCCAAGATCCGCGCGCTGAACGAGATCGCCGCCGGCCGCGGCCAGAGCCTCGCCCAGCTGGCCATCGCCTGGGTGCTGCGGGACCCGCGGATGACCTCGACGGTCCTCGGCGCCAGCAGCGTCGCGCAGTTGGAGGCGAACGTGGCGGCCCTGGCGAACACCTCGTTCACCGACGAGGAGCTGACCGAGATCGACCGGTACGCCACCGAGTCCGGCATCGACCTCTGGGCCGTGTCCAGCACGGCCTGACCTCGGGGACGGCTGCTCGGCCGGGCGGGGCCGGCCACGGGCCCGCGCCGACACCGGGCCTGGTCGCCGGGTCAGATCTCGGTGACCAGGCCCGCCTGCCGGTTCGCCTCCTCCTGCGGCACGCCGCAGCCCTGCAGCACCTCCGAGACGATGACCCGCAGCTTGGAGACGACGACCTCCGCCGCGAAGTCGACACCGGCGTCGCACGTCTCGTCCAGCTCGCGGGCGGCCTGGCGCAGCAGGGACCGGGTGTGTTCCGGCTCCTTCCCGACCAGGAACTCGCGGTGCAGGCACCGGACCGCCTCGCTGAGGTGCTCGATCGACGCGGTCAGGCTCGGCGGCACCGGCTCGCCCGCGCGGATCGCCGACACCGACCAGTGCGCCATCTCGCGACTGTTCGTGTACGCCCGGTCCAGATGTGCGGCGGTCTGCTCGTACCGGCGCATGATGCCCAGCCGGCGCCGACGCCACGGCGACAGCACCGCCACCTCCTGCGCGGCGCCGATCAGGCCGAGGGTGTCCTGTTCCTGCGTCTCCAGATCGCAGAGGCGACCCAGGGCGTCGTCGGCCTGCCGGGCGTCGTGGTCGGCCAGCGCCCGGGCACATCCGCTCAGCCCGTCGGCCAGCCCACGCAGCGTGGGACCGGCGGTGCGGTGGACCGTCCGCACCGGGTTGAGCGGCAGGATCAGCAGCACCACGACGAGCGCCACCCCGGCGCCGACGAGCGCGTTCGCCGTACGTGGCACCGCCAGGTCCGGCGCCTTCGCGGAGACCGTGCCCAGCAGCACCGCCGTGCTGCCGGCCTGCGTCATCACCGCGCCGGAGCCCCGGACCAGGACCGCCGCCATGATGGCCAGCGTCACGACCACGCCGGTCTGCACCGGCCCCACGCCGATGACCTCGACGATCCCGTTGCCGGCGAGTACCCCCACGATCACCCCGGCGATGAGCTCCAACGTCCGTCGGACCCGGTTGCCGACGGCCGCCGCGATCGTGCCCACCGCGGCGGCGGGCGCGAACATCGGCTGCGGGTTGTGCAGCACGCCGCTCGCGACGAACCACGCCAGGCCGGCGGCGACCCCTGCCTGGGCCGCCACGATGAGGTACGTGCGGAGCCGCTCGGCGACGTCGTGTCCCTCCCGCCGCACGCTGCCCCGCGGCGCACCTCGAAGGCCGCGCACCCTCACCTCCGACAACGTGCCCGTCTCCGAACGCCATCGTCGTATGTCGGGAGGTCACCCGCGCGGGAACCACCTTCTGTCACGCCTGCGGTTCGTCGCGGCCGGCTGGTGCTAGCCGACGGCGCGGAGGACCCGGTCGGACTGGCGGCGGAGCCGGTCCATCGACCGCGCCGTCGTGTCGTCGGCGGGCAGGAGTACGACCAGTTCCTGCGCGTCGGTCTTCGGCAACTCGAGCTTCTCCCGGTGCCAGCGGAGCTCCTCCACCACGGGATGGTGGACCCGGAGCGGGACGAGCGGCGGGGGCAGGTGGCGGTTGAGCCGGCGGGTGAA
The DNA here is from genome assembly GCF_900091425.1 of Micromonospora krabiensis. Classification (GTDB taxonomy): domain Bacteria; phylum Actinomycetota; class Actinomycetes; order Mycobacteriales; family Micromonosporaceae; genus Micromonospora; species Micromonospora krabiensis. The sequence continues at coordinate 5,232,156 of NZ_LT598496.1, read as the reverse complement.
CTCCACTCCGGCCACCGGGGCCAACTCCGCCCGGAACCACTCGGAGGTCTCCGCCGACGGCCCGAGCCACAGCTCGAAGGCCCGTTCGTCGGCCACCTGGTCCCAGTCCGGGAAGATCGTCCGGGCACGCGGATCGGTGAACACGAAGCGCGTCAGGTTGGGCGGGTGGCCCTCCATCAGCCCGGTGTCCCGCATCAGCAGCTCGAACCCGCTCGTGTGGGCGAGCACGTCGCCGAGGCGGTTGGTGACGAAGGCGACGCCGGGCTCGAGGAGGCGGAGGGTCTCCACCACGGCCGGGCGGACGTGTCGGTTCGGCGGCACCGGTCGAGCACGCCCCGGACACCCACCAGACGTGATCTTGGCCAGGTACCGCAGGTGGATACGCTCGGCGGCATCGAGGTCCAGGGCATCCGCGAACGCGTTGAGCACGCCGGGCGACGGGTTGCGGTCCCGTCCCTGCTCGATACGGGTGAGGTACTCGACGCTTATCCCGGCGCGCGTGGCGAGGTCCGAGCGTCGCAGGCCCGGTGACCGGCGGCGGCCGCGCCCGGGCAGCCCGAAGGAATCCGGCTGGATGGTGTCGCGCTTCGCACGGATGAAGTCGCCCAGCGGCGTGCCCATGGTCGAAAGTCTAGGGCGGATCTCCCGGTGCTCCGAGCCGACAGGGTGGCCCTACCAGGGCCAGCCTGAACCCGGTCTGGTTGCCGCCGCCGCAACCGCCGACCGTGGAGTGCATGAACGAGACGCACAAGTTGGTCATCATCGTCGGCAGCGTCCGCGAGGGCCGGTTCGGCCCCGTCGTCGCGTCCTGGGTCGCCGACCGGGCGCGTGAGCACGGCGGCTTCGACGTCGACATCGTCGACCTCGCCGACGCCGACATCCCGCTGGCGCTGCCGGAGGTCTCACCGCTGTTCGCCGGGGACTCGTACCCCCGGCCCGAGAAGATGGCGTCCCTGACGTCACATCTGCAGGAGGCGGACGCGTTCATCGTCGTCACGCCGGAGTACAACCACAGCTATCCCGCGTCCCTGAAGGCCGCCATCGACTGGCACTTCTCCCAGTGGAAGGCCAAGCCCGTCGCCTTCGTCAGCTACGGGGGCGCCGCCGGCGGCCGCCACGCGGTCCTCCACCTGGAGAACGTGTTCACCGAACTGCACGCCGTCACCATCCGTGACGGACTGGCGTTCCCGTTCTACTACCGGTCGTGGACGGACGAGCAGCCGCAGGACGAGGCGGCTCCCGGGTACGCCAAGGCCATGCTGGATCAGCTCGCCTGGTGGGCCGCCGCCCTGCACGCGGCACGGAGCGCGATCCCCTACCCGGCCTGACCGACTCGGGGGGGCGGGGGCGACAGCCGTCGACGACGCCCGGTGGGAATTGGAGCCCCCGGCCGGGATCGAACCGGCGACATCTCGCTTACAAGGCGAGTGCTCTGGCCAGCTGAGCTACAGGGGCGCGTGTGTCGTGGCCAGCATAGCGACTGACGTCGGGATTTCCCGCGCCGCAGGGCTCCCGAGCACGGGAAACGTCAACATCCCGACGTTCGGCGCGTCCGGTCGTACGGATACGGCGGCCGATTGCTGTCCGCCCGTGCCCGGTTGACCGGAATGTGTATGGCGTGTGTCGTACCGGGGATCGCCACGCCTTGGCAGCGCTGGAAATCCCGTTTACCGTGCAGTGACACGGACGTCGTGTCCGGCCGCCCCCGCGTCCGGCCCCCGCCGCCCGTTGGCCGGCGCGGCACGCGCCGGTCGTTCTTTCACTCGGATCGTCCGGCACGTTCCTGCCGGTGAAAGGAAGCGCGCCATCATGGCCACGGTTACCTACTCGAAGGCGTCCCGGATCTACCCGGGCACCGAGCGCCCCGCCGTCAACCAGCTGGACCTGGAGATCGGTGACGGCGAGTTCCTGGTCCTGGTCGGCCCCTCCGGTTGCGGTAAGTCCACCAGCCTGCGCATGCTCGCCGGCCTGGAGGACGTCGACCAGGGTTCGATCTACATCGACCAGCGCGACGTCACCCACCTCCCCCCGAAGGCCCGCGACATCGCGATGGTCTTCCAGAACTACGCGCTCTACCCGCACATGACGGTGTACGAGAACATGGCGTTCGCGCTCAAGCTCCGCAAGACCTCGAAGTCGGAGATCGACCGGCGGGTCAAGGAGGCGGCCGGGCTGCTCCAGCTGGAGGAGTTCCTCAACCGCAAGCCGAAGGCGCTCTCCGGTGGTCAGCGCCAGCGGGTGGCGATGGGCCGGGCGATCGTCCGCGAGCCGCAGGTCTTCCTCATGGACGAGCCGCTGTCGAACCTCGACGCCAAGCTCCGGGTGCAGACCCGTACGCAGATCGCGTCGCTGCAGGCCAAGCTCGGCGTCACCACCGTCTACGTCACCCACGACCAGGTCGAGGCCATGACCATGGGTCACCGGGTCGCCGTGCTGCTCGACGGTGAGCTCCAGCAGGTCGACACCCCGCGCGCGCTCTACGACACGCCGGCCAACGTCTTCGTCGCCGGCTTCATGGGCTCCCCGGCCATGAACATCAAGACGGTGCCGCTGACCGAGAAGGGCGCCGAGTTTGCCGAGCTGCTGGTGCCGCTGACCCGTGAGCAGGTCGAGGCCGCCAAGGCCGAGGGCGGCGACGGCAAGGTCACCGTCGGCTTCCGTCCGGAGGACTGCGACCTGGTCAGCCCGACCGAGGGCGGCATGCCGGTCGTGGTCGAGCTGGTCGAGGACCTGGGCTCCGACGCCAACGTCTACGGCCACGCCGCGCTGGGCGGCAACTCGGAGCGGTTCGTGGTCCGGACCGACCGCCGCAGCATGCCGAACATGGGCGACACCGTGTTCGTCAAGCCGCGCACCGGCCGCAGCCACGTCTTCCACGCCGCCACCGGCAAGCGCATCTGACGTACGCGAAAAGGGGCGGCCCGCCATCCGGCGGGCCGCCCCTTTCGTCTGTGCGGGGTCGCTCAGCCCTCGACGGACCGGCGGCGAGCGACCTCGGCCAGGGTGACCGCGGCGGCGACGCTGGCGTTGAGCGACTCGACCTCGGAGATCATCGGGATGCTCACGGTCAGGTCACAGGTCTCACCGACCAGCCGGGACAGCCCACGCCCCTCCGAGCCGACCACCACGACCAGCGGACCGACGGCGGCCTCCAGGTCGTAGAGGTCGGTCTCACCGTCGGCGTCCAGACCCACCACCATGAAGCCGGCGTCGCGGGCGGCCTTGAGCGACCGGGTCAGGTTGGTGACCTGGGCGACCGGGACGCGGGCGGCCGCGCCGGCACTGGTCCGCCAGGCGGTCGCGGTGATCCCCGCGGCCCGCCGCTCCGGCACGAAAACGCCCTGCGCGCCGAACGCGGCGGCCGACCGGATGACCGCGCCGAGGTTGCGCGGATCGGTGACCCCGTCCAGCGCCACCAGCAGCGGGGCGGGCTGCTCCACCGCGGCGGCGAGCATGTCCTCGAACGGCTGGTACGCGAAGGGTGGCACCTGAAGTCCGACGCCCTGGTGCAGCACACCGCCGGTCATCCGGTCCAGCTCGGCGCGGCTGATCTCCAGGATCGCGATGCCCCGGTCGGCGGCCGTCCGGACGATCTCGTTGACACGGTCGTCGATGTCGATGCCCTGCGCGGTGTAGAGCGCGGTCGCCGGCACACCGGCGCGCAGCGACTCCACCACCGGGTTGCGCCCGACCAGCAGCTCCGGCGCGTCCCGCGACGGGTTCGACTTACGGCCGGGCGCGACCCGCGGGCCCGTCCGCCCGGTCGGCTTGCCGCCGCGGCCGGCCGCGGCGCGACCGCCGCCACCCGCCGTGGTCCGACCGCCGCCCTTGCCCCAGGTGGTGTCCTTGGTGCCCGGCTGGCCGATCTTGGGGGCACGCCCCTCCTCGGCCGCCGCGCGGCGCTCCTTCTCCTGCTTCCAGGCGGTGCGCTGCGGCAGCTTCTCGGTGCCCGAGTACGCCTTGTGCCAGGGCCGCTCGTCGGCCGGGAGGGTCTTCCCCCGCCCGGCGAGGGCGTCCCGGCCCTTGCCGCCGGAGCCCTTCGGGGCGCCCGCCTTCGGCGTCAGCCGTCGGCCACGGCGCTGCGAGTTGCCGGCCATCAGTCCTGCTCTCCAATAGTCCAACGGGGGCCCTGGGGGGTGTCCTCGACCACCACGCCGGCCTGCTTGAGCTGGTCCCGTACGGCGTCCGCGGCGGCCCAGTCCTTACGGGTGCGGGCCTGCGCGCGCTGTTCCAGGGCCAGGGCGATGAGCGAGTCCACCACGCCGCGCAGGTCGTCCACCCGGCCGCCACCGGTCCACACCGGGTCGAGGGGGTCGACACCGAGGATATCCAGCATCGCGCGGACAGCGGCCAGGGCGGTGCGGACCGTCACATCGTCGCCGCCGGTCAGGGCGGTGTTGCCGTCCCGTACGACCTCGTGCAGCACAGCCAGCGCGGCGGACGTGTTGAGGTCGTCCTCCATCGCGGCGACGAACCCCGCCGGCAACTCACCGAACTGCCCGGCGCCGACCCGCTCCACGGCCCGCTGCACGAACCCCTCGACCCGCCGGTAGGCGATCGCCGCCTCGCGGAGCGCGTCCTCCGAGTAGTCGATGCGGGAGCGGTAGTGCGCGGCCGCGTAGTAGTAACGCAGCTCCACCGGGCGTACGCCGAGCGAGTCCACGTACGCCAGGTCCAGGGTGTTGCCCAGCGACTTGCCCATCTTGGCGCCGCCGATGCTGAGCAGCCCGTGGTGCACCCAGTAGCGGGCGAACGGCAGGCCGGCGGCCTGCGACTGAGCGATCTCGTTCTCGTGGTGCGGGAAGGTCAGGTCGAGCCCACCGCCGTGGATGTCGAACTCGGGGCCGAGGTAGCGCCAGCACATCGCCGAGCACTCGATGTGCCAGCCCGGGCGGCCCCGCCCCCACGGCGACGGCCAGTAGGCGTCGGACGGCTCGTCGGGCTTGGCGCCCTTCCAGAGCGCGAAGTCACGCGGGTCGCGCTTGCCCCGGTCGGGCGCGTCACCGGCGGACTGCATGTCGTCCGGGGACTGGTTGGAGAGCGACCCGTACGCCGGCCAGGACGCCACGTCGAAGTAGACGTCACCGGAGCCGTCGAGGGCCGGGTAGGCGTGCCCGTCGGCGATCAGCTTGCCGATCAGCTCGTGCATCTCCGGGATGTGCCCGGTGGCCCGCGGCTCGTACGTCGGCGGCAGCACGTTGAGCGCCCGGTAGGCCGAGGCCAGGATCTGCTCGTTGGCGTACGCGATCGACCAGAACGGCCGCCCCTGCTCGTTCGCCTTGACCAGGATCTTGTCGTCGATGTCGGTCAGGTTGCGGATGAAGGTGACCTGGTAACCGGTGGCCAGCAGCCAGCGGCGCAGGATGTCATAGTTGACGCCGGACCGAAGATGACCGATGTGCGGCGGGGCCTGGAGGGTGAGACCACACAGGTAGACCCCCACCTTGCCGGCTTCCCGCGGAACGAAGTCCCGCACCGATCGGGTGGCGGTGTCATACAGGCGTAGCGTCACCGTACAAGGGTAGCCGTCCGCGCTTTTCCGGGGCGGCCGGTGTCACGTCGTACGCTGCCTGTCATGAATACGGCGGCACGCCCCGGCAGCGGCCCGGCACCCCGTGCCGGCGACGGCCCGACGGGCCGACAGGGCCCCGGCGCGACGGCCGAGGCGGGCCGGGCCGACGGGGTGGCTCGCCGGATCGACATCGAGGCGCACCCGAGCCGTCGTGCGGCCGGCGGCTCGACCGAGGCGGCGGCCCACGGTGGTGAGGTCGCCGGGATCGGGGGGGCCGACGGCGCCGGTCGGGCCGGCGAGACGGCCCAGACCCTCGACCGCGGGCTGCGCCTGCTGCACCTGGTCGCGGACGAGCCCGGAGGGCTGACCGTCACGGAGGCCGCCAACCGCCTCGGCATCGGCCGGGCCGCCGTCTACCGACTGGCCGGTCCGCTCACCGCGCACGGCATGCTCCGCCGCGACGAGAGCGGGAGACTCCGGCTCGGCGCGGGCGTGCTGCACCTGGCCCGGCGGGCTCAGCCGCTGCTCGCGGAGGGAGCCCTGCCCGCACTGCGTCGACTCGCCGAGCAGGCCGGCGCCACCGCGCACCTCACCGTCGTGGAGGGCGCCGAGGGGGTCGCGCTCGTCGTGGTGGAACCGACCTGGACGTCGTTCCACGTGGCGTACCGGACGGGCGCCCGGCACCCGCTGCACCGGGGGGCCGCCGGCCGGGCCATCCTGGCCGGCCGGGAGGGCTCACCCGACCCGGTGAGCAGCAGCGGGGAGTTGCAGGCCGGGGCGTACGGGGTGGCGGCCCCGGTGCTGGGCGTACCCGGGTTGGAGGCGAGCGTCGGCGTGGTCGCCCTCGCCCCGCTGGACGTGGAGACGGTCGGCGCCCAGGTCCGCGTGGCCGCCACCGACATCGCCGCCGCCCTGGGCTGACTCCCCGGCCAACCGCCCAGCCGCCGGTTTGCCCTGCCTTGGTCAACTCGGCTTCACGAAAGTCGCGGTGTCGAGGTCGCCCTGACACCCCGACTTCACGAACCCCGAGTCGATCACCCATAACACGAGCGCCGACCGGACGGCCGGTTTTCCACAGGCTGCCCGCGCCAAACGCTCGGGTGTTGTCCACAGGGGTGTCGGCGGAGCACTGAGCGCCGCACGCTGGTCGACATGCCACCCCGACCGCACCGACCGGCAGCCCTCGCCTGGCAGGTCTTCCGCGGGACCGACGCCGTTCGGCAGAGCCTGCTGACCGAGCACCAACTCCGCAGCAGCGCCTGGGTGCGCCTGCGCCACGACGTGTACGCCGACTCGCGCCTCGACCGCGACCACGCCCTGTCCTGTCGAGCCGCCGCACTGCGTCTCCCCGCGGGCGTGTTGATCGCCGGCCCGTCCGCCGTCTACCTGCACGGCGTCGCACACGCCGCCGCCTTCGACGACGAGGTGCACATCCTCGTGCCCCGATCGATGAGGGTGGGCGCCCAGCGTGGCCTCCGCGTCCACGTCGGCGATCTCGACCTGCCCGTCGCCCAACCCAGCCCGCCGTCGGCATGGGCGCGGGGCACCACCCAGCTGGACGGATCGCCGCCCGGCGTGCCTGGTTCGCCCGACCGGGCCGCCACCCACTCGCCGAGCCGATCCGCCAACGCGCCCGGCAGCCGACCCGCCGGCCGCCCCGACACCCGCAGCGTGAGCCGGTCCGACGAGCGCCCCGACACCCGCAGCGTGAACGGCTTCGACGGCCCGAGCGCCCGCCCGCCGGGCGGCGGGAGCGGCGACGGCCCGGGTCGCTCCCGGGCCACGCTTGAAGTCGTCCGCGGCCGGCGGCCGACGACCTCGGTGATCACCACGGCGCGTCCGGGATGGGCCGGCGCGACCGGGCCCCACCCGGTCGGCCCCCTGCCGCGCACCGGCCCGGCTCAAGCGGCCTGGGAGACGGCGGTCTGGCTCGAGCCCGTCCGGGCGGTCGGCATCGTCGACGCGTTGTTGCGGGAGGGTCTTACCAGCCGGGACGGCCTCGCGGCGATCGCCGACGCGTACGGCGGGCGGCCGGGTGGACGGCGGGCGCGCTGGGTCTTCGACCTCGCCGACCCTGGTGCCCAGTCACCGCCCGAGTCCCACCTGCGGGTCCGGCTGGTGCTTGCCGGGCTGCCCCGGCCGGTGGCCCAACACCCGGTGCGCCTGCCCGGCGGGCTCGTGCTCCACCCCGACCTGGCCTGGCCGAACTACCGGGTGGCGGTCGAGTACGACGGGCAGCGGCACGCCGACCCCGAGCGTCTCCACCTGGACCGGAAGCGGCTCAACCACCTGGTTGCCGCGGGGTGGCTCATGCTGCACGTGACCAGCCGCCGCCTCCACCAGGACTTCCCGGGCGTGTTGCGGGAGGTCCGGGCCGCCTTGGCCGCCCGCGGTCGGCGTCTGTGATGGCCAGGCCAGGTGTGTTCAGGGCGGCCAGACCAGTTTGGTCCAGCGCGGCCAGACCGGGCCCGGGCCAGACCGGGTCCGCGCAGGCGGGCCTGGGCGGGCGAGGTCCGCGAAGCGAGGTCCGCCGGGCGAGGTCCGGATAGATCAACTCGCCTTTTTGGAAGTCGCGGTGTCCGCGACGCCCCGTCGCCCCGACTTTCAGAAAGGCGAGTCGATCTCCCAAAGTTGGGGCAGCGCATCGACCAGGATCTAGCGCTCGCCGGCGAGGGCGGGCTCGGGGGTGGCGTCGACCGGCGCCCGCGAGCCGCGCAGCTCGTCGACGCGCACCAGCGCGACACCGGCGATGATCAGCGCGCCGCCGAGCAACTGCACGACGGTCGGCAGCTCACCCAGCACCAGCCAGGCGATCAGAACCGCGAACATCACCTCGGTCAGCCCCACGAACGACGACAGGCGCGGGCCGAGGATCCGCGCCCCGGCGATTCCGGTCAGGTACGCGACCACGGCGGCGACCAGCGACAGGCCGGCGATCGGGACCAGCCAGCTGGTGTGCTGCCCGGCGAATTCGACCGCGCCGAAGGTGGCGTTCAGGGGCAGCACCCCGATCAGCCCGAGCGCGGCCAGCGCCGCGGCGCCGACGGCCATCCCACCGCTGGCCAGCACCACGGACGGCAGCTCGGCGTCGACCCGGCCGGCCAGCACGAAGTAGCCGGCCAGGCCGACCGCGGCACCCAGTCCCCAGAGCAGCCCCAGCGGGTCGAGCCGCCCGGCACCGGTGAGGTCGAGGACGAACACCAGCCCGGCGAGGGCGGCGGCGGAGCCGGCCACGGTCAACCGGCGGGGCCGCTGCCCGTGGACCAGCCACGTCCAGGCCACGACGAGGATGATGCCGAGGTACTCCAGCAGCAGCGCCACGCCGACCGGCAGGTAGCGGACAGCGTTGAAGAAGCAGACCTGGGCGAGCGCCACGCCCAGCAACCCGAAGACCCCGATCGTGCCAAGATTGCGTCGCAGCACGTGCCAGCGGCCACGCAGCGAGAGTGCCGCCGGCACCGCCACCACGAGGGCGGCGATCCCGACCCGGGCGATGACCGCGGACGGGGCCGACCACCCACCCTCGATCAGCGAGCGGGCGAAGGTGCCGGAGGTGGCGAACGTGACCGCCGAGAGCAGGGCAAGGCCGAGGCCGACGCCGACGGCGGGGGGTTGCTGCATCGGACGCTCCTTGGCACGACGAGGTGGTAATGGGCAAACTAGGGCTATACCGATGACGCTATGCGGCCACCCCGACAGGAGTCAAGTTGCTTTTCGCCCATGACACCGAGTGTTCGCTCATCGCCACCGCCGCACTGGTCAACACCGGCGGCAGCGACGGCGAAGGGCTGCCGGACGTCGCGGCCCTCGACGAGTACTACGTCACGCACGCCTACAGCGGCCGCCACGAGCACACCCAGGCGGAACTGGAGGCGGTGCGCGGGCTTCGACCGCGACTGCGCCGCATCTGGGACGCGGACGTCGACGAGGTGGTCGCCATCGTCAACGGCCTGCTGCGGGAGAACGACGCGCTGCCCCAGCTGATCACGCACGACGACGAGCCGTACCACTTCCACGCCGTGCCCCGGGACGCGCCGCTGGCCACCCGGATCGCGGTCGAGGCGGCGATGGCGATCGCCGACCTCGTACGCGGTGGCGAGCTGAGCCGGCTACGCATCTGCGACCACCCCGACTGCGACAACGTGCTGGTCGACCTGTCCCGCAACCGGTCCCGCCGGTTCTGTGAGGCGGGCTGCGGCAACCGGGCCGCCGTCAGCGCGTACCGGGCCCGCAAGGCGGCCGCCCAGCGGTGACCCTCAGCGGGCCCGGGAGGCTGCGGGTCAGGGGTGGGTCATGCGGAGGAGGTCCAGGGCCTCGTCCAGTTGGGTCTCGGAGAGCTTGCCGCTGTCCACGTGACCCCGGGCGATGACCACCTCCCGGATCGACGTCTGCTTGGCCAGCGCCTCCTTGGCGATCGAGGCGGCCTCGTCGTAGCCCACGTACCGGTTCAGCGGCGTGACGATCGACGGCGAGCCCTCCGCGTACGCCAGGCAGACCTCGGCATCGGCGACCAGGCCGACCACCAGGCGGTCCGCGAACAGCCGGCTGGACGCGGCCAGCAGCCGGATGGACTCCAGGATGTTGCGGCCCATCACCGGCAGCATGACGTTCAGCTCGAAGTCGCCCTGCGAGCCGGCGAAGGCGACCGTCGCGTCGTTGCCGATCACCTGCGCGCAGACCTGCCGCATGGCCTCGGCGACGACCGGGTTCACCTTGCCGGGCATGATCGACGAGCCGGGCTGGAGGTCGGGGATGCGCAGCTCCCGCAGGCCCGCCCGAGGCCCGGAGCCCATCCAGCGTACGTCGTTGGCGATCTTGTAGAGGCCGACCGCGATGGTGCGCAGCTGCCCCGACGCCTCGACCAACGCGTCCCGCGCGCCCTGCGCCTCGAAGTGGTTGCGCGCCTCGGTCAACGGCAGGCCGGTCGACTCACGCAGCTTCGCGATCACGGCCGCCGCGAAGCCGAGCGGGGTGTTGATGCCGGTGCCCACCGCCGTGCCGCCCAGCGGCAGCTCCGCCAGTCGGGGCAGCACCCCCTCCAAGCGCTCGATCCCGTACCGGACCTGCGCGGCATACCCGCCGAACTCCTGGCCCAGGGTCACCGGGGTGGCGTCCATCAGGTGCGTACGCCCCGCCTTCACCACGGTCTCGAACTCCGCGGCCTTGGCCTCCAACGCCTCGGCCAGGTGAGCGAGCGCCGGCAGCAGGTCCTGCGCGACCGCCTGGGTCGCGGCCAGGTGGATGGAGGACGGGAAGACGTCGTTGCTGGACTGCGAGGCGTTGACGTCGTCGTTCGGATGCACGTCCCGGCCCAGCTCCCGACCGGCCAGGGTGGCGATCACCTCGTTGGTGTTCATGTTGGAGGAGGTGCCGGAGCCGGTCTGGAACACGTCGATCGGGAACTGGTCGTCGTAGCCGCCGTCGGCCACGTGCGCCGCCGCCGCGGTGATCGCCGCGGCAACATTCGCGTCGATCACACCCAGCTCACCGTTGACCTCGGCCGCCGCACCCTTGATCTGGGCCAGCGCCCGGATCTGCGCCGGCTCGATACCCCGACCCGAGATCGGGAAGTTCTGCACCGCGCGCTGCGTCTGCGCCCGCCACAGCGCCTCGGCGGGCACCTCCACCTCGCCCATCGAGTCGCGTTCGATCCGGTAACCCGTCGCCTCTGGAGTCGTCACGCGTACCATCCTGCCGCGCGATTCCGGGCCGTGCAGATGATCGCGCACACACCCGGTCAGCCCAGGTCGGCGAGGAGCCGTTCGACCTCGTGCCGCTCCGGCGCCTCCACCTGGCGGAACAGCGCCAGCGCCCGGGTCCAGTGGGTGCGCGCGGCGGCCGGGTCCGACGGGCGCAGGCAGCGGGCGATGCCGTCGAGCGCCACGGCCTGCTCGCGGCGGGACTCCAGCCGGACGGCGTCCGCCAGCACGCGCCGGTGCAGGTCCAACGCGGCACCGGGATCCCCCGCGTCCCGCAGCGCCCGCGCCAGCAGGTTGCGCGTGGTGCACTGCCCACCGTGGTCACCGGCCTCCGTCATCGCCACCAGCGCCTCCCGGTGCAGGTCGATCGCCGCCTCCGGGTTCCCGGCCAGGCGCTCCAGGTCGCCCAACTCGTTGAGCAGCTCGCCGACGCCGTACCGGTTGCCGAGCCGGCGCTTGATCGCGAGCGCCGCCCGCAGCCGGCGCAGCGCCGGCTCGCCGTGGCCGAGCCGGGCCCGGGCGATGCCGATGTGCCCCAGGGCGTTGGCCGTGTCGTAGAGCGAACCGGTGACCCGGGCCAGAATCAGCTGCTGGCGGGAGACCGCCAGCGCCTCGTCCAACCGTCCGATGCTGAGCAGGATCGACGCCTGGTTGGTGAAGACCGCGACGACGCTGGCGTCACGGCCCTCCCGCCGGGCGATGTCCAGCGCCTCCGCCAGGTGTGCCAGCGCCACCGCGCCATTGCCGAGGATCGCGTGGACGGCGGCGACGTTCTTGTGGGTGGCGGCCTGCCCCACCCGGTCACCCAACCGCCTGCGCAGGTCGAGGGCGATCTCCATCGAGGTCACCGCCTCGCCGTAGTGGCCGCGACGGTGATGGCCGGAGGCGAGGTAGTTGTGCATCGTCGCGATCGCCGCGGCGTCCCCCAGTCGCTGCGCCGCCCGCAGCCCGACGGTGTGCGCCTCGATCAGTTCGTCCAGGTGCCCGTACGCGTACCAGTAGGTCCATCCCGCGTAGGCGAGCTGCCAGCAGTAGACGTCCCGACCGTCCTGCTCCGCGAACCGGACCATGGCCGTGAGGCCGGCCCGGTTCTCGTCGAGCCACTCGATGGTCAGCGCCACCCCCGCCTGCGTCAGGTCCGGCCGCATCGGCGCCGGCAGCGCCATCGGCCCACGGCTCGCCGACCGGTCGACAAGACGTGCCGTGGCGCTGACCAGGTGCAGGTGGACGTTCAACATCCGCTCCACGGCCGCCGACCGCTCGGCGGCGAGCGCCGGCTCCGCCGCCAGCTGTCGTGCGTAGTCACGGACGAGGTCGTGGAAGCGGAACCGCCCGGGCTGCGGCTCGTCCACCAGGTGCGCGTCGACCAGTTCGTCGAGCAGGTTCGCCGTGGCGGCCATCGGGAGGTCCGCCAGCGCGGCGGCGGCCCGGGTGTCGAACTGGGACGCGGGGTAGAGCCCGAGCAGCCGGAACATCCGCTGCGCGGGCGCCCCGACCTGTGCGTACGACAGGGCGAACGCCCGGCCGACGGAGCGGTCGCCGGCCACCAGCTCGGTCAGCGCGTCCGGGCCGTCGGCGAAGCGCGCGGCCAGGTCGGCGATGCGCCAGCGGGGGCGGTGCACGAGCCGCGCGCCGGCCAGCCGGATGGCCAGGGGCAGGTGGCCGCAGCGACGGACGACCTCGGCGGCGGCCTCCGGTTCGGCCGCGACCCGCTCCGGGCCGACGACCCGGGCGAGCAGTTCGATCCCCTCGTCCCGGTCGAGGACGGCGAGCGACGACGGCCGGCCCTCGTCCAGTCCGGTCAGTCGACGCCGGCTGGTGATGAGGGTGAGGGTGTGCCGTCCGCTGGGCAGCAGCGGTGCCACCTGGGCGGCGGAGGCGGCGTTGTCCAGCACCACCACGGCCCGCCGGTCGGCGAGCTCGCTGCGCCACAGGGCCGCCCGCTCGTCCTCGTCGGCGGGGATGCGCTCACCGGGCACGCCGAGCTGCCGCAGCAGGGCGGCGAGCGCCGCCGCCGGGGCGACCGGTTGCCGTTCGCTGTGGCCGTGCAGGTCGACGAAGAGCTGCGCGTCGGGGTAGCGGTCGCTCAACGCGGTGGCGAGGTGGACGGTGAGGGTCGTCTTGCCGCTGCCCGCCATGCCGTCGATGAGCTGGACCCGGGCGCCGTCCTCCTGGATCTCCTTGGTCAGCCGGGCCAGGGTCTCCTCCCGGCCGGTGAAGTCGGCGATCGCCCGCGGCAGGCAGCGCACCGGAGTCACCGGGCCGCGTTCCGCCCCGGCCAGCGCCAGGTCACCGGCGAGCACCCGCTGGTGCAGCTCCTGCAACGCGGCACCCGGCTCGATGCCCAGCTCCTCGGCGTAGAGCCGCCGTCCGTCCCGGTAGACGGCGAGGGCGTCGGCCTGCCGGCCGACCGCGGAGAGGGCGAGCATCAGCTGGCCGCGGAGCCGCTCGCGCAGCGGATACCGCTCCAGGGCCTCGGTCAACTCGTCCACCATCTCGGCGGGGTGGCCGAGGCGCAGCTCGACGTCCGCGCACTCCTCGAAGGCGGCGAGCCAGTGCTCGTCGAGCGCCTGGGCGCGGCGGCGCACGGCCCGGCTCGGGATCCCGGCGAGCGCCGGGCCGCGCCAGAGGACCAGCGCGGCACGGAAGTGCCCACGTGCCTCCGTCAGCCGACCGGCCGCGAGCGCGGCCCGGGCGGCGTCGACCCGCCGGTCGAAGACCTCGGCGTCGAGGTCGTCCGGCCCGGTCCGGATCCCGTAGCCGACGGGGTCGGTGACGATGACCTCCGGCGGCACCCCGAGCTGCGCGAACCGGCTGCGAAGCCGCGACACGCAGGTCTGGAGCTGCGCCCGGGCGGTGGCCGGCGGGTGCTCCTCCCACACCGCGTCGACCAGCTCCTCCACCGGCACGATGCGGTTGGGGCGGAGCAGCAGGGCGGCGAGCACGGTCCGGTCACGGCCCGCGGTGACGGTGGCTTCGCCATCGCCGACCCGCAGGGGCCCCAGGATCCCGAACCGCATCTGTTCCCCCGCACATCCGGTGCAACTTCTGTGGAGGGTAGTCCGGCCGTGACGCAGGGGCGCGCCGGGCTGATAGCGATGTGAGAGCGGATCGGCAGAGGTGCGGCTCAGACTCGTCCGGGGCGTCCTCGGTGACGCTCGACGGGGGCGGTGCGCCCGTTCCTCACCCCCCAGGGACGGGCGCACCGACGTCGACACCCGGTCGGACGCGGATACGACGACGGGGCGCCGGGCCGAAGCCCGACGCCCCGAGACGTGCCGTGGAACGGGTCAGCGGCGACCGATGGTGAGCACCGGCTTGGTGACCTCGGCGAAGAAGTCGTTGCCCTTGTCGTCGACGACGATGAAGGCCGGGAAGTCCTCCACCTCGATCTTCCAGACCGCCTCCATGCCCAGCTCGGGGTATTCGAGCACCTCGACGTGCTTGATGCAGTCCTGGGCGAGCCGGGCGGCGGGGCCGCCGATCGAGCCGAGGTAGAACCCGCCGTGCTGTTCACAGGAGCGGGTCACCTGGGCGGAGCGGTTGCCCTTGGCCAGCATGACCTGCGAGCCGCCGGCGGCCTGGAACTTCTCGACGTACGCGTCCATCCGCCCGGCGGTGGTCGGGCCGAACGACCCGGAGGCGTAGCCCTCGGGGGTCTTGGCCGGGCCGGCGTAGTAGACGGCGTGGTCGCGCAGGTACTGCGGCATCGGCTCACCGGCGTCCAACCGCTCGGCGATCTTCGCGTGGGCGATGTCGCGGGCCACCACCAGCGGGCCGGTCAGCGACAACCGGGTCTTGACCGGGTACTTGGACAGCTCGGCGCGGATCTCGTCCATCGGCCGGTTCAGGTCGACCCGGACGACCTCGGAGGTGTCCAGCTGAGAGTCGGTGACCTCCGGCAGGTAGCGGGCCGGGTCGGTCTCGAGTCGCTCCAGCCAGACGCCCGACGGGGTGATCTTCGCGACGGCCTGCCGGTCCGCGGAGCAGGAGACGGCGATCGCCACCGGGCAGGAGGCGCCGTGGCGGGGCAGGCGGACCACGCGTACGTCGTGGCAGAAGTAGCGCCCGCCGAACTGCGCCCCGATGCCGAAGTTGCGGGTCAGCTCCAGCACCTCGGCCTCCAGCTCCAGGTCGCGGAAGCCGTGGGCGGTCATCGACCCCGTGGTCGGCAGCGCGTCGAGGTACTTCGCGCTGGCGTACTTCGCGGTCTTCAGGGCGTACTCGGCCGACGTGCCGCCGATGACGATGGCCAGGTGGTACGGCGGGCAGGCGGAGGTGCCGATCAGCCGCAGCTTCTCCTCCAGGAACTGCATCATCCGCGTCGGGTTCAGCAGCGCCTTGGTCTCCTGGTAGAGGTACGACTTGTTGGCCGACCCGCCGCCCTTGGCCATGAACAGGAACTTGTACGAGTCGGGGTGGCCGTCGGGGTCCTCGGCGTACAGCTCCACCTGCGCGGGCAGGTTGCTGCCGGTGTTGCGCTCCTCCCACATGGTCAGTGGGGCGAGCTGCGAGTAGCGCAGGTTCAGCCGGGTGTAGGCCTGCCAGACGCCCTTCGAGATGGCCTCGGCGTCGGAGCCGTCGGTCAGGACGTGCCGGCCGCGCTTGCCCATGACGATCGCCGTGCCGGTGTCTTGGCACATCGGCAGCACCCCGCCGGCCGCGATGTTCGCGTTGCGCAGCAGGTCGAGGGCGACGAAGCGGTCGTTCGGCGAGGCGGCCGGGTCGTCGATGATCGACCGCAGCTGGGCCAGGTGCGCGGGGCGCAGGAAGTGCGCGATGTCGTGCATCGCCTCGGCGGTCAGCGCGGTGAGCGCGGACGGCTCCACGGTGAGGAACCGGCGGCCCCCTGGACCGTGCACGACGTCGACGCCCTCGTCGGTGACCAGGCGGTACTCCGTCTGGTCGGGGCCGGTCGGCAGCAGGGGGGCGTACGAGAAGGCGGCGGCACTGCTCATGAGCGGAAAGCCTAGGGCAGACCGGTCGATCACTCCCACCCGCCGGTGCCCCGCTGGGACGCCGCTCTCACCGCCGGCGCGCGACATCAGCTCTCGTCAGGGCAGAGTTCACGCTTGGGGCCGCACCTGTCGTCGTCGCTGCCGGGGCCGGTGCCGGAGGTCGGGCCGGTGCCCGGACCAGGACCGGAGCCGGGTCGACCGCCGGTGGGCGCGGGGGCCCCGGCGGTGCCGGAGAAGGGGACGTAGCCGATCTCCCGTCCCTCCCCGACGATCATGCCGGTCGGGCCGACGGCCAACGCGTTCGCGGAGGTGCGCAGCACCGCCAACTCTCGGCCGGTGCGCGGGTCGAGCGCGACCAGCCGGTTCGGCTTCTCGTCGGCGAGGACGGCCGCGTACGGGGTGAGGGACGCGCCCGCCTTGCCGCTGGCCGGGCGGCTCCACAGCACCCGGTCGGTGCCCAGCCCCCGGGCCACGACGGACCGTTGGTCGCCTGCGCGGACCAGCGCGTAGCGGTCGTCGACCGCGATCAGGCGTTCCCGCTCGGCGCCGACCCAGAGCAGTCGCCCGTCGTACCCGTCGAGCACCGCCTCCCGCGCGTCCGGCGCGACCCCGATCAGCACGTTCCGCGCGCCCTGCGGGTCCTCCCGCTGCACGCAGCCGGCCTTGTCCGCGGTCCGCACGTTGATCCCGGCGCGGCGCCACGCCTCCTGACCGGTCGCCGGGTCGCGTCCGGAGATGGTGAAGTAGCAGCTGTCGTCCTGGGAGCGGGCGGTGATCCGGAGCAGCCGGCCACCGACCACGGAGAGGCGCTCCTCGCGGCCGGGCTCGACGTTCTGGAGCACCGCGCCGGTGGCGGTGTCCACGACGTGTACGCGGCCGTCGACCGGGAAGCCGAGCAGTGGCGGCACCGGCTCCGGGCCGGCGACCCCGTCCTCGATCCGGTTGGCGGTGAGCCGTCGGGTGCCGCGCAGCCCCGGGTTGTCGGCGAACAGGCCACTGCCGACACCGGGCAGGAACGCGGTCCACAACGGTGCCGTGCCGCGGGGGTCCCAGGCGCTGAGGGTGCAGTCGGTGGGCTGCGTGCAGCGGGCGTCCAGCAGCAGGTTGCGGTACGTCCACACGGCCACCGCGTCGTCGTCCCGTCGCCGGGTGACCCCGGTGGTGGGGTCGAGCACCTCGTACCCCTTGACCAGCAGCTTGCCCACGACGATGACCGAGTCCCGGTCGGCGCCCGCGACCGCCGCCCAGTCGGCCTTGCGCTCCCAGAGTTGGCTGCCGGTGCTCAGGGCGCGCGCCTCGACCCGGGTGCGCTGTTCGACCACGACCGCGTCACCGGCGAACGTGACGCTCTTCGGCGTGCCGCCGACCCGCTGCTGCCAGGCCACGTCGGGTTCGGAGATCGGTTCGCTGCGGTCGACCCAGTCCCACACGCCGGGGAACGGGTTCCACACGCCCGTCGCGGCGAGGACCACGACGGCGATCAACGCGAGCAGCAACACGCCGCGCACGCCGAGGCCGCTCCCCTTCGCCACACGCACACGGTAGCCACGATCACCGACCGGCCGTTGCGCCGCGCCGCCGTGTCGCCGCGCTTTCTGCGGCCGAAGGTGTTAGAAGGGGGCGATCCCGACGCGGAGACGACCGCCGCGCTCGGCGTCGGACCGGCCGCGGGGCCGGGGACCGCCGGGGGGCGTTCAACGCACGGCGGCCGAGCGGACCAGCGGGAGCGTGCGGTACGGGATCTGTTCGGCCAGGGCGATGATCGTGGACGCCCGGGTGATCCCCTCGGACGACACGATCTGGTCGATCACCCGCTGGAGGTCGGTGTTCGACCGGGCGACGATCCGGCAGAGCAGGTCGCTGGAGCCGGTGATGGTGTGGGCCTCCAGCACCTCGGGGATCGCCGCCAGGTGGGCGGTGACGGGGTCGTGCCCGTGCCGCTGGCTGATCTCCAGCGTGACGAAGCTGGTGACGCCGAAGCCGATCGCCGCCGGCACGATCTCCGGCCCGAAGCCGGCGATCACCCCTCGGTCGACCAGCTTGTCCAGCCGGGCCTGGACGGTGCCCCGGGCCACGCCGAGTCGGCGCGAGCACTCCAGCACACCGATCCGCGGCTCCTCGGCGAGCAGTTCGATCAAGCGAGCATCGAGCTCGTCGAGCTGTACATCCTGCACACCCTTCACGGGTGGACACCATACCGAATGCGCAACCTGACCAGCGTTTACGTCGACTGTTGCCCACTCCACCCCGGGGCGGCGATCCTCGCCACACAGACCATCCCGGCGGGCCCACCAGGCCGGCCGGCACGCGAGGGAGGCCGCGATGACCCAGGCGATCGACCGACCCCAGTCGACCGAAGAGGTCGACGTCGACCGGCTCGTCGGTGCCGTCGACCACGACATCAGCCGCGACCCGTTCCCGGTCAAGGGACTCGACCACGTGCACTTCCTGGTCGGCAACGCGAAGCAGGCGGCGCACTACTACTCCACGGCGTTCGGCATGACCTGTGTCGCCTACCGAGGGCCCGAGCAGGGCTACCGGGACCACGCCCAGTACGTGCTGACCAGCGGCTCCGCCCGGTTCGTGCTGACCGGCACCGTCCGGCCGGACGCCGAGGGCGCCGAGCACGTCGCGAAGCACAGCGACGGCATCAGCGACATCGCGCTGGAGGTGCCGGACGTCGACGCCGCGTACGCGCACGCGACCGCGCAGGGCGCGACCGGCGTCGTCGAGCCGCACGACGTCAGCGACGAGCACGGCACCGTCCGGCTGGCGGCCATCGCCGCGTACGGCGACACCCGGCACACGCTGGTCGACCGGTCCCGCTACGCCGGTCCCTTCCTGCCCGGCTTCGTGGCCCGCGGCCCGATCGTGGACCGGCAGCCGATGATCGACGCCGGCCTCCAGCCGAAGCGCTTCTTCCAGGCCGTCGACCACGTGGTCGGCAACGTCGAGCTCGGCC
Source organism: Micromonospora krabiensis (assembly GCF_900091425.1). Taxonomy (GTDB): domain Bacteria; phylum Actinomycetota; class Actinomycetes; order Mycobacteriales; family Micromonosporaceae; genus Micromonospora; species Micromonospora krabiensis. Next base: position 5,213,025 of record NZ_LT598496.1, on the reverse strand, counting down.
GCATGGACGAGTGGGTGGAGTTCTACAAGCGCGTCATGGGTTTCAGCAACATGGCCGAGTTCGTCGGCGACGACATCGCCACCGACTACTCCGCGCTCATGAGCAAGGTCGTGGCGAACGGCACCCGCAAGGTGAAGTTCCCGCTCAACGAGCCGGCGATCGCGCGCAAGAAGTCGCAGATCGACGAGTACCTGGAGTTCTACCAGGGCCCGGGCGCCCAGCACATCGCCGTGGCCACGAACGACATCCTGGCCAGCGTCGACGCGATGCGGGCGGCCGGCGTGGAGTTCCTGGACACCCCGGACTCGTACTACGACGACCCGGAGCTGCGCGCCCGGATCGGCGAGGTGCGCGCCCCGATCGAGGAGCTGAAGGCCCGCAAGATCCTCGTCGACCGGGACGAGGACGGCTACCTGCTGCAGATCTTCACCAAGCCCGTCCAGGACCGGCCGACGGTCTTCTTCGAGCTGATCGAGCGGCACGGGTCGCTCGGCTTCGGCAAGGGCAACTTCAAGGCGCTCTTCCAGGCCATCGAGCGGGAGCAGGAAGCCCGCGGCAACCTGTAACACTTGCGAGCGTGACGCAACCCCCGTGGTACCCGGTGCCGTCGGCCGGTGGGCCCCCACCCACCGCCGGCGGCCTCGGACCGCCCACCGGTCCGCTTCCCCCACCGGCGGCGCGGGGCCGGGCCGGGCGTGGGCGGCCGCGCCGCCACGACGGATTCGCCGGGACGGTCGTCGTTAAGGTGTCTGCGTGAGCGTGCAACCCGGCTGGTACGTCGACCCCGCCGATCCCGAGACCCGACGGTACTGGGACGGCGAGGGCTGGATCGGCGCGCCCATCCCCGTCGACGAGACCCCACCCGAGGGTCCGCCCCCGGTCGAACCCCCACCCGCCCCGACACCGGAGCCGGCCGCACCGGCTCCGGTCGCGGGCACCACCCCACCCGGCTGGCCCACGTCCGCGCCGCCGGCCGCCGGCCCCCCTCCGGGCTGGCAGCCCCCGCCGGGCACACAGCCCCCACCGGGCTGGCAACCTCCGCCGGGTGCGCAGCCACCGTCGGGTTGGCAGCCACCGCCGGGCTGGCAGCCCCCGCCGGGTGCGCAGCCACCGCCGGGCTGGCAGCCGCCGCCGGGGTACGGTCAGCAGGCCGGACCGCCGCCCGGCTGGACGCCTCCGGGCTGGCCCGGGCAGGCTTCGCCGCGACCGCACGGCCTCGCGCTGGCCGGATACGGCCAGCGGCTGGCCGCCCGACTGATCGACTTCGGCATCCTCCTCCTGTTGAACGCAGCCGTGAACGGCTGGTTCATCTGGCAGCTCGCCCAGGAGATGGGGCCGTACTGGCGGGAGGTGTTCCGCCGCGCGGAGGCGGGCGACACCTCCGCGGAGGGGCTGCCGTCGATCGGCGAGCAGGCCGGTGGATTCCAGTTGGCGATCGTGGCGATCGCCTTCGGGCTCTGGCTCGCCTACGAGGTGCCCGCGATGGCGTCGGGCGGCCAGACCGTCGGCAAGCGGCTGATGCGGATCAGGGCGGTGCCGCTCGCCGGTGGCCAGACCCTCGGCTTCGGCCGTTCGCTGAGCCGGTGGAACCTGCTCGGCGGCATGCCGACCCTGCTGTGCTGCTGCTTCGGCCTGGGCCTGCTGCTCTATCTCATCGACGCGCTGTCCCCGCTCTTCGACCACCCGATGCGGCAGGCGCTGCACGACAAGCGGGCGCAGACCGTCGTCGTGCAGGTTCCCCGCGGCGCCGCCCCCGCCACCCCCGACCGCACCAACCCCCCGGGAGACACCCCATGAGCGACACCGGACGTTCCCAGCCGGCGCTGCGGCTGACCCGCGCCGACCTGGACGCGCTGCCCAACTACGTACCCGGCCGCAGCCCGGCCGACCTGGCTCGGGAGCTGGGCCTGCCGGAGGCCATCAAGCTGGCCAGCAACGAGGTCCCGTACGGCCCGCTGCCGGGCGTCGTCGAGGCCGTCGCCGAGGCCGCCACGGGCGCGCACCGCTACCCGGACATGGGCGTGGTCGCGCTCCGCGACGCGCTGGCCGAGCGGTACGGGGTGGACGCCGACCGGATCGCCACCGGCTGCGGGTCGGTGGCGCTGGCCGAGCACCTGGTGCGGGCCACCTGCCTCCCCGGCGACGAGGTCGTCTACTCGTGGCGCTCCTTCGAGGCGTACCCGATCATCGCGGCGACCAGCGGCGCGACCAGCGTGCGCGTGCCCAACGACGCCGGCCACGGCCACGACCTGGCGGCGATGGCGGCCGCGGTGACCGAGCGGACCCGGATGGTGGTGGTCTGCAACCCGAACAACCCGACCGGCACATCGGTCCGCCGCGCGGAGCTGGACCGCTTCCTGGACGCGGTGCCGGACGACGTGCTCGTGGTGATCGACGAGGCGTACCGGGAGTTCGTCACCGACCCCGAGGTGCCGGACGGCCTGACCTACCTGGACCGGCCCAACGTCGCGGTGCTGCGCACCCTGTCCAAGGCGTGGGGCCTGGCCGGGCTGCGGATCGGCTGGCTGGCCGCCGCACCCGAGGTGGCCGGCGCGGTACGCAAGGTGGTCACCCCCTTCTCCAGCAGCCTGGTCGCGCAGGCCGGCGCGCTCGCCGCGCTCGCCCAGGCCGACGAGGTGGAGCGGCGGTGCGCCCTGGTCGTGGCCGAGCGGGAGCGGGTCACCGAGGCGCTGCGCAAGTTCGTCCCCGACGTGCCGGGCAGCCAGGCCAACTTCGTGTGGCTGCCGCTCGGTGACCGCGCGGTGTCCTTCGGCAAGTCCTGCGAGGCACGCGGGGTGATCGTGCGCCCGTTCGCTGGCGACGGTGTGCGCGTGACCATCGGCACCCCGGCCGAGAACGACGCGTTCCTGGCCGCCGCCGAGGCGGCGCTGGCCTGACCGAGCCTCCGCGATAAATCCTTTTTGTCCGTTTGATCCCTGGAACTCCCTTATCTTCGGAGCTACCGGGCGCCGCCATTCCGGGCGCGGCGCCGGTCCACTTCGAGAAACGGGGAAGCAACCAGTGCGTACTGCCAAGATCTGTCTCACCGGGGCGGCGGCCGCCGCCCTGGTGGCGGCTCTCGCCGGGCCCGCCGCCGCGGCGCCCACCGTCGAAACGGACGCCACCTTCGAGGTGACCGCCGGCACTCTGGACGTGACCGCGCCGGCCACCGCCGACCTGGGCGCGGGCGGGTCCGGCACCGCCATCATCGGCGAGCTCGGCGAGGTCGAGGTCGAGGACACCCGGGCCTCCGCCGACGCCAGCTGGATCGCCAGCGTGACCGCCACCGTCTTCCAGACCGGGGGCGGCAGCCCGCCGGAGACCGTCCTGCCCGAAGAGATCGACTACTGGTCCGGCGCGGCCACCGGGACCACCGGCACCGGCACCTTCACGCCGGGGCAGCTCACCTCCGGCGACGCGGCCCCGCTGAGCACCGTCACGCCGCTCACCGCCTTCAGCCACAGCGGCGGCACCGGCAACAACTCCGCAGCCTGGAACCCGACCCTGGTCGTCAACGTCCCGCTCGACAGCATCGCGGGCGAGTACGCCGGCACGGTGACACATTCGGTGGCATAGCCGCCGGGGGCGGTCGATCGTCTCGGCTGCGATCGCGCTCGCCTGCCTCGCCGGTCCGGGTCTGTCGACCCGGGCCGGCGCGGCCGAGCCGGACTCCGACGAGGGCAGCATCGGGATCCGGTTGGTGGAGGCGCCGACCAACCGACGCGACGATCCCCGCGCCCTGCGCTACGTCGTCGACCACCTGCCACCGGGTAGCAGGATCAACCGGCAGCTCCTGGTCGTGAACCGCACTCCCGAGCATCGCCGCATCGATCTCTACCCGGCGGCGGCGACCCTGGACGATCAGCGATTCGTCTTCGGCGAGGGCCGTGCGGGCAACGAACTCACCTCGTGGGTCACGCTCGACCGCACGTCGGTCGAGCTGGAGCCCTGGGCGGAGACCCGGGTCCGGGCGACCGTGGCGGTGCCCCGGGCCGCCTCGGCTGGCGAGCGATACGGGGTGATCTGGGCGTCCGCCGCCTCCACACCCCGGCCCGGTGACTCGGTCACCCAGATCCACCGGGTGGGCGTACGGATGTATCTCGACGTCGGCCCCGGCGGCGAGCCCGCGTCCGACTTCGCCATCGGCGAACTGCGCCCCGCGCGGGATCCCGGAGGTGAGCCGTCGATCAGCGCCCAGGTGACGAACACCGGCGGTCGGGCCATCGACCTGTCCGGTCAGGTCATCCTGTCCGAGGGCCCGGCCGATAGCCGAGCGGGCCCGTTCGCGGTCACGAAGGGCACGACGCTGGCACCGGGCCAGTCCGGCCAGGTCTCCGCCCGGCTCCCCGCGGAGCTGCCGAACGGCCCGTGGAAGGTCGAGGTCGCGCTGGAGAGCGGGCGGATCAAGAAGACCGCGAGCGGACGGATCGAGTTTCCCGAAGCGGGTCGGGTCGGGAAGCCCGCCTCGGGCCTGTCCCGGGTCCTCACCGTCTGGACCGTCGGCGCGTCCCTGGTGGGGCTGCTGCTGGTGGCCGGGCTGGTCGGGCTGAGCCGCCGCTCCCGGCAGCCGTCGCGGCGACCGCCGGCCGGTCGAATTCCCGTCCGGCACTGAGCCGTCAGAGCCGCACCCGCCCGGCGTGACCGTGCCATCCAGGTCACGCCGGGCGATGGCGCGGTGAGCGGCCGCCGTCAGGCCGCACGCCGACGCGAGGGGCGCGGGTCACGCCGGACGGCGCGGACGGCGAGCCAACCGGCAAGCAGCAGAGCCGCACCTAGCCCGACCAGCAGCAGACCCGGCGATCCGCCCTCTCCGGTGACCGGCAGGTGGCCGCTCGGCGACGGCTGGGGCGTCGGCGGGGTGGGCTGCGGGCTGGGCGGAGTCGGCCGGGGTGTCGGCGGCTGCGGGGAGGCCGGCACGACCCGGAAGGTGACGTTCGAGCCTCCGGACGGCTCAACCCGCGCGACGGCCCGGGCGTCCGCCGACGTGGGTTGGGGGCCGCCCACCGGCGAGATCGCCAGGGCGATTCCCGCCGTTGCGGCGAGCCCCGCTCCGACAAACCATCCGGCCGCACTGGTACCCATCTGCTGCCCCCCGACCGAGAACATGAATCAGGAGAAACATACCTTTTCGGGCAGAACGTGACGGCGGTTCCGATCCTCCCGCGTCACCGTTACCCGATCAGGTGGCCGCGAGGACGAGCGGCTCCGACGTGAAGAAATAGCCCTGGTCGTCCGCGTCCGGGTCGACCGGCTCGCGGAGGCGCTCGACGACCAGATAGCCGTCCGCCGCGTACGCGGCACCCGGCGCGTATCCGGTGCCGTCCTGCCCCACCGTCAGGCTGAACCGGGACCGCTCCGCGCCGGTCGCCGGATCGACCGTGATCAGAGCCCGCGCGTCGGTCAGCAGGTGCACCCGGCCGGTCTGCACGGCGATCACCCGCCCCGGTCCGAGATCGGGCCGGCGCCACAGCTCCTCGCCGGTCCGGGCGGAACGGCCGACCAGCACCCCGTCCGCCACGGTGACCGCCTGGTCGCCGACCAGCTCGACGTCACGGCCGTCCAGCGCCGGCGCCGCGAGCGGGTCGCCCGAGCCGAGCAGCCAGCCGCGACCCGCCGCGTCACCCGGTCCGGCCGTGCGCAGCGCCGGGCACTCCGACCGCCCGGTCCGACAGCCCACCGGCGTGACGGCCAACTCGTCACCGGCGCCCGGCGGTCGCCACCGGCCGGTCACCGCACCGGTCGCCGCGTCCCGGAACTCCACCGTCGCCGGGCCGGCGCAGGCGTCCACGCCGACCAACTGGCCCGTCGCCGTGGTGCCCACGTCGGTGCGGCACGCGCCGACCAGGTCCGTACGCCACAACTCGCGCCCGTCGCCCAGCGCCACGGCACGCGCCTCCCCGGAGCCGGTCGCCACCACCACGCCCCGGCCGTCGGCGACGCGGGTCAGGTAGAGGCCGGGCGGGCTCCACACGATCGCCGCCCCGGTGCGCCGGGCGCTCGGTTGCTCCGCCGGGCGCGGTCCGTCAGCCCGCCACGCCACCGCGCCGGTACGCGCGTCCAGCGCCACCAGCCGGCCGTCCGACCAGCGGCTCACCACCGTCGTACCGCTCACCACGACACCGACCAGCTCGGCCGGCCAGCGCCGGTACGACCAGTACGGGGTGGTCCGGTGCCGGAAGTCGACCGGCCGGTCGGCGTAGACCTGCCGGTGGGCGGCGTACACGCGCAGCCGCCCGTCCACGATCAGCGGGGCAGCGGGCAGCCGGCCGACCACGCCGACCGGGGGCTGGGGTGCCGCCGGGTACGCCGCCTGCGCAACGGTGCTGACCTCGGCGGGGGCGAGCACCCGGTAGACCGTCGCCGCGACCGCGGCGGTGACGAGCAGTGCCGCTACCACCAGCACGATCCGTCGCCGGCCCTTCGGGAACCCCATGCCCACCTCCGCCCGGCACCCTACCCAGCGGAACCCGACCGTTCCCTGCCAGGTGTCCGCGGGGCCGAGGGGACGGTGGGGGCGGTGTCAGGCGGCCTCGACCGCTCCGGTGGGTCGTTCGGCGGCGAAGGCGAGGTCGGCGAGGTCGCGGCGGAGGGCGTGCTCCACGGCGCGGGCGGCCAGACCGCCGAGCAGCAGCGCGACCACCCGACCGTAGGGGTCGCTGAGCAGGGCCTCCTGGGTGACCCGGACGGCGGTGCCGCCCCGGCCCCTGCGTCGGGCGGCGCGCAGCGTCCAGGTGATGCGGTAGTCGACTCCGAACCCGGGGGAGGTCAGCACCAGCCGTCGGGGTGGGACGGCCTCCGTGACACAGAACTCCTCGACCAGGAGCCCGCCGCCGGGCTGGGCGCGAGGCTCCCGCCAGACTGTGCCGGGGCCGAACGCGCCGGGGGTGAGCAGCTCGACCGGGCCGGCGAGGTGTCGCCCGGCCCGGTCGGGCAGGTCGGTCAGGAGGCGCCAGACGTCGACGGCGTACGCCTCGATCAGTCGGGTAACCGCCACCGTCGACATGCCACCTCCCGTGGCGTCGACGGTACGCGGCGTGAGCGCGGCGCGGGGCCCTCCACACGGAATCTCCACCGCCGGGAGACCCGGGTCGGCACGCCCGGCGGTGGTGTCCGGTGGGTGGACGGTCAGCGGTCGAACTGACCGTCCCGGATCGCCGCCACGAAGGCTGTCCATCCCGGCGGGCTGACCGCGAGTGTGGGGCCGGCCTGGTCCTTCGAGTCGCGTACGCCGACGACGCCGGCGACGTCGACCAGGTTGTCCGCCACCTCCACGCAGAGTCCCTGGTCGTTGGAGCGGCTGCTGGTGCGCCAGACGGCGCCCGCCAGATCGTTCATCGTGACTACCTCCCTGTCCGGTGGGACGCCCCGCGCCCCGGCCGGGGGACCGTGGACCGGGCCCGGACCGGCGCGACGGGGCGTCGGAATCCGGAGCGATCAACGGGGGAGGTTACGACCTTGATCGCACACTCGGTGCGACAGCTCAGCGGGCGGGCAGGATGGTGCCGCTGACCTCGCCGAGGGCGACCGTCGTGCCGTCCGGGCCGGGCGCCGTCGCGGTGATGGTGACGGCGTCGCCGTCCTCCAGGAAGGTCCGGGTGGCGCCGTCGGCGAACTTCACCGGTTCGGCGCCGCCCCAGGTCAGCTCCAGGAACGAGCCGACCTGCCCGCGCTCGGGGCCGGAGACGGTGCCGGAGGCGTAGAGGTCCCCGGTACGCAGGGACGCGCCGTTGACGGTCAGGTGGGCCAACTGCTGCGCGGGGGTCCAGTACATGGTGTCGAACGGCGGCTCGGTGACCCGCTCCCCGTTCCACTCGACCGAAAGGCGCAGGTCCAGGCCGAGGTGCGGCACGTCGCGCAGGTAGTCGGCGACCGGCGGATCCTGCTCGGGCGCCGGCACGAACGCGTCGGCGAGGGCGTCCAGCGGCGTCACCCAGGCGGACACCGAGGTGGCGAACGACTTGCCGAGGAAGGGGCCGAGCGGCTGGTACTCCCAGGCCTGGATGTCCCGGGCCGACCAGTCGTTCACGAGCACCACACCGAAGACGTGGTCGGCGAAGTCGTCGGCGGAGACCCGCGAGCCCAGCGGACTCGGCACCCCGACCACGAAACCCACCTCGGCCTCGATGTCGAGGCGTACGGACGCGCCGTAGACCGGGCCGGCAGACGAGGCCCGCTGACCGCTGGGGCGGACCACCGGGGTGCCAGAGACGACCACCGTGCCGGCCCGGCCGTGGTAGCCGATCGGCAGGTGCTTCCAGTTCGGCAGCAGCGGCGGCTGGCCCGGCCGGAAGATCTGCCCCACGTTGCCCGCGTGGTGCTCGGACGAGTAGAAGTCGACGTAGTCGGCGACCTCGAACGGCAGGTGCAGCCGCACCGCGTCCAGCGGCACCAGCAGCGGCTCGACCGCCGGCCGGTGCGCAGGGTCGGTGAGCAGTTCGACGATCCGCTGCCGGGCGGCCGTCCACTGCGGCCGCCCGAGAGCCATGAACCGGTTGAGGGCGGGCGCGCGGAAGGCACCCGCCGCCAGCACCAGCCCGGCCTCCTCGGCGCCGGCCAGGTCGAGCACGAGGTCTCCGATGCGTACGCCGACGCGCGGCTCCTCGCCGTCACGGCTGAACACCCCGTACGGCAGGTTCGTCACCCCGTACGCCGAGCCTTCGACACCGGCCACCCAGGTCATGCGCCTTCGCCCCCGTTCAACAGCCCCAGCCGGGTCAGGTCGGTCAGTGGTTCCTCGATGCTGCACGAGCCGAAGCCGATCCACAGCGGACGCGCCCGGTCCCGGGCGGACGTGATGCGCTCGACCAGCGGTCCCCGGCTGGCCTTGAGCAGGATCCCGGCGACCGCGTCCGGCCCGGCGCCGTCGGCGGCGGCCACCGTCGCGGCCAGCAGGTTGGCGAACCCGTGGTGGGTGAACCCGGTCTCCGGTTCGAGGTGGCGGACCGCGCGGTGCAGCCCGGCGGTCAGCTTGAACGGCAGGTCGCGGTCCCGACAGGCGCAGATCACCGCGGCCAGTTCGGCCGGGGTGGGGAAGAGTTCGGCGGCGAGCCCGCCGGTGCGGAACTTCGCCGCGATCGGCAGCCCGCCGGCGCGGGCGGCGGTGAGCGTGTCCAGCGCGGCCATCAGGCCGAAGGTGAGCGGCAGTTCGGCGTAGACGTCGAGGGCGGGACGGTCGTGGCCGGTACCACGGGCCCGCTTGGCCAGCTCGATCAGCTTGTGCAGGCCGGGCTGCGGGTCCTCGCCGCGCTTGGCGACGGCCGCCTCCACCTGGCGGATCCGGACGCGCGGGTCGGCCTCGGCGCACGCCGCGTCGAGCCGGTCGACGGAGCCGTCGGCGATGACGCCGACCGCCAACCGCTCGTCGTCGGCGAGCAGCGCGGCCAGGTCGGGCAGCTTCGAGGCGGGGACCAGCAGGGGGCCGACGAGGTCGGCGTACCACGCGGCGCGGTGCCGGCGGTGTGCGGCCACCGCGTCGGGCAGCGCGGCACTGCCGGGCGGGAAGACGGCGGCGTCGTCCACGAGGCCGTCGAGGAGCGCGGGCACCTGCGTTGACACGGAACAAGAATGTACGGGACGCTACAAGGAACGGACAACAGCGTCCGATTATCGGACGCGTCGACCGGGTGCCGGGTCCTATCGGGAGGCGAGATGCCGTACTACCGCAGCGTCGGCGAGGTGCCGCGCAAGCGCCACACCCAGTTCCGCCAGCCCGACGGCAGCCTCTACGCCGAGGAGCTGATGGGCCAGGAGGGCTTCTCGTCCGACTCGTCGCTGCTCTACCACCGCCACGCCCCCACCGCGATCGTGGCGGCCGAGGAGTTCGCGCCGCCCGCGTACGCCCGGGTGCCCAACCTGCCGCTCAAGCCCCGCCACCTGCGCACCCACAAGCTGGACGGCGCCGGCGCCGACCCGGTGCTCGGCCGGCAGTACCTGCTCGCCAACGACGACGTGCGGATCGCGTACGTGCTGGCCGACCAGCCGTCCCCACTGTTCCGCGACGCCACCGGCGACCACTGCCTCTACGTCGAGGCCGGCAGTCTGCGCGTCGAGTCGACCTTCGGCGTGCTCGACGCGGTCGCCGGCGACTACGTCATCGTCCCCACGTCGACCATCCACCGCCTGGTGCCGACCGGCGACCAGCCGGTACGCCTGCTGACCATCGAGGCGTCCGGTCACATCGGCCCACCCAAGCGCTACCTCTCCGTCCGCGGCCAGTTCCTGGAGCACTCTCCCTACTGCGAGCGAGACGTCCGCGGACCGGACGCGCCGCTGCTCGTCGACGGGGAGGACGTCGAGGTGCTGGTCCGGCACCGTCGCGGCTGGACCCGGCACGTGTACGCCAACCACCCCTTCGACGTGGTCGGCTGGGACGGCCACCTCTACCCGTGGGCCTTCTCCATCCACGACTTCGAACCCATCACCGGCCGCATCCACCAGCCGCCGCCCGTGCACCAGACCTTCCAGGGCCCGAACTTCGTCATCTGCTCGTTCGTGCCGCGCAAGGTGGACTACCACCCCGACGCGATCCCGGTGCCCTACAACCACCACAACGTCGACTCCGACGAGATGCTCTTCTACACCGGCGGCAACTACGAGGCCCGGCGTGGTTCGGGGATCGAGCAGGGCTCCATCTCGCTGCACCCGTCCGGCTTCACCCACGGCCCCCAGCCCGGCGCGGCGGAGCGGGCGATCGGTGTCGACTTCTTCGACGAACTGGCGGTCATGGTCGACACCTTCCGCCCGCTCGACCTCTGCGACGCCGCCACCACCTGCGAGGACCCGGGCTACGCCTGGACCTGGGCCCGCCGGCCCTGACCACCGCGCCCCCGGGCGCGCTCCGCCGGCGCCCGGGTCAGGTGCGGTCGCCCCGGACCCGCTCAGACCGGGGTGCGGGACCAGACGACCAGCTCGGCGGCGGCCGCCACGGCGATGGCGAACACCAGCGGCCACGGGCTGCCGACCAGGGCGTACAGGAGGATGAGCACCGGCGCGGCGGCCGCCGCGTAGACCGCCAGCGCCAACGAACGGTCGGCGCGGAGCAGGCCGGGCAGGACGGTACGGGACGGCCCGGGCAGCTTCGCGGCGAAACGCCAGGCCACCAGCGCCCCCACCGGCCGCCGCGAAGACCGCCGCGAAGCGGGACAGGCCGCCACTGCCCGCCGCGAGACAGGCGATGAGCACCGCCGTGATCATGGACCAGCCCGCCGCGTAGACGACGAGCTGCCGCACGCCGGCGGAGATCGTCCGACCGGAGTCCACCCGGCCGGGCGCCACCGTGGCGGCGTCGGCGAGGTGCTCCAGCGCCTCGCTCCAGCGGCGCTGCTCCAGCCGGATCACGCCGATGTCGTGCTGCGCCTCGGCGAGCTGCGGATCGAGCCGCAGCGCCTCCCGGTAAGCCCGCTCGGCCAGGTCGAACATCTGCATGTTGGCGGCGACCAGCCCGAGGACCAGGTGCGCCTGCGGCTCCTCCGGCGCCAGCTCCACCCCGCGCCAGGCCGCGTTGAGCGCGGTCTGACCGTTGCGGGAGCCGGCCAGGATCGCCGCGGCGCTGCTCTGCGCGTACGCGTCGTTCGGGCCGAGCGCCAGGATCTCGTCGGCGGCGCGGGCCGACTCGGCATAGCGCTCCAGGTCGGCCAGGGCCATGCCCCGCACGACCAGGGCCGACACGCTGCCCGGGGCGGCTGCCAGGGCGGCGTCGGCGGCGGTGAGGGCCTCGGTCGCCCGGTCGGCGGCCAGGTGGACCCGGGCCAGCAGGGTGAGCGCGGCCGCGTTGGCCGGCTCGAGGGCGACCGCGTATGCGACCTCGGCGGCGGCCTCGTCGTAGCGGCCGAGTTCGGCGAGGAGCTGGGCGCGCTGGAGGTAGCCGTCGGCGGAGGACTGCTCGGGGGCGGTGTCGCTGGACATCGCGGCGAGCCTAGCCGGTTCCACACGCGACGGCCCCGACCGATCGGCCACAGGTTGCCAGGCTGCACCAGCGCCGCAGGCCGCTCTCGTCGAGGAAGAGCCAGCCACAGCGCTCGTCCCGGCAGGCCCGGACGGTCAGCCGGCGCGGGTCGACCAGCAGCTCGGCGGCACTCCACGCCACGGCGTGCAGCGGCAACCACAGCCCGGTCGCCAGGTCCGGCCACCACCGCCCCCGCCCGTCCGGCTCCCGGCGCAGCACGTGCGCCTTCGCGGCGTCCCGCGCGAACCGGGCGACCGCGTCGAACGCCGGTCGGTCATCGGGGTCGGTCAGGCAGGCGTGGAGCCGGTTCCGCAGTGCGCGGACCGCGTCGAGGACCGCCTCGGCCGTCCCGGGGTCGTGCCGGGCCAGGCCGATCAGTCGGTGCACCGCCGACTCGTCGGTCAGACCGACGTAGCCGGTCCACACCGCCAGGGTGCGGTAACCGCGCAGCCACTCCGATCCGGGCAGTGGCGGTTCGTGGCCCCAGCCGGCGAAGGTGTTGCAGAAGTCCAGCGCCGGATGCCCACCGACGTTCCACGGCAGCTCCTCGCCGTGCAACCGCACCTCGTAGACCGGCCGGCCGGGCCGGTCGAGCCGATGGTCGTCCCGGAGGATGCCCCGGTGCACCTCGCGCAGCTTCGGTCCCGGCTCGATCCCGAGTTCGTCGACGAGCAGCTGCCGGGTCGCCCGGTACAGCAGCAGCGCGTCCGCCTGCCGGGACGCCCGGTACAGGGCGGTCATCAGGATGGCGACGAGCTGTTCCCGGGTCGGGTAGCGCTCCACCAGCGGGGTGAGCTCGCTGATCACCAGGGCGTGCCGGCCCAGCGCCAGCTGGGCCTCCGCCCGCAGTTCGAGGCCGGTGAGCCGCAGTTCCTCGATCGGCCCCTGGAGCCGCTCGCGGAGCTGGTCGTCGGCGGTGTCGGCGAGCAGCGGCCCGCGCCAGAGAGCCAGGGCGCGGTCGAGCAGCCGGACCCGCTCGGCGGGATCCGTGGTCGTGCCCGCCTCCACCGCGAGGCTCCGGAACTCCTGCACGTCGACGTGGTGCTCGTCGGGCTCCACCAGGTATCCGTCTCCCCTGGTGACGATCCGGACCCCGTACGGGGCCAGGGACGGCCGTAGCCGGCCGATGTAGGTGTGCACCACGCTCCGGGCCGAGCCGGGGGGCCGCCCACTCCACAGCAGGTCGATGAGCCGGTCGGTGCTCACCAGACGACCGGCGTCGAGCAGGAGGACGGCGAGGATGCACCGCTCCTGGCGGCGACTGTCCATCTCGACGGGCCGGCCGTCATGGCGCGCTTCGAAGGTCCCGAGCAGTCGGAAGTCCATGCCGACAGTCTGACCACAGGGGAGCCCGCCGGCTCGGGTCCGCCGCACGGGATCACCGCGACGCGGTGACCGGACGGTGAGGTCCGGGTCCGGGAAGGAGCTGACCGGGCCCGCCCGGCGTACGCCACGGCCGCCGGACGGTCAGGACGTGGTGAGTGGGAACGACGATCCTGGTCCGGTCAGACCTGATCATCGAGGAGACGGAGTGTGCTCATGAGTTGGCGACTGAAGGTCGGAACGACCCTGGCGGCACTACTCGTGGTGGGCGTGCCCACGCCCGCCGCCGCGGCGACGGATGGTGGGGGCGGCCACGGCGGGTGGGTGCCGGCGCCACAACCTCCGTTCGAGGTGGCCGCCGGGACGCGCTGCGACTTCGCCGCGCGGGTGGAGCCGATCGTCGACGAGGTACGCAAGCTGGTGCTGGCCGAGTACCCGGACGGTTCACCCCGACGGGAGCTGTTCACCGGGGCGCTGATCAACCGGGTGACGAACCTCGAGACCGGGGCGACCAGCACGGCGGACGCCAGCGGCACCTCGCTGGTCGAGTACGCCCCGGACGGCTCGATGACCTGGTACGTCACCGGCCCGGTGCTGCTCGGCTTCCGCGAGAACGCGGGATCCCTGCCTCGCGGGCTGTGGATCGTCGACGGTCAGTTCATCGTCAGGTTCACCCCGACGTTCGAGAAGACCATCACGATGCTGCACGGTACGACGCACAACGTGTGCACCGACGTGGACTAGCCGGTGACGGGCTCGCCGGCCGGCGCCTCGTAGACCAGAGCCACCGCGATGCCCGCGAGCCCCTCACCGCGGCCGGTGAAGCCGAGCCCGTCGGTGGTGGCGGCGGTGAGGGTGACCGGCGCGCCCACGGCGTCGCTCAGCACCCGCTGCGCCTCCTCGCGACGCGGCCCGATCTTGGGCCGGTTGCCGACCACCTGCACGGAGACGTTGCCGATCGCCAGGCCGGCGGCGCGCACCCGCCGGGCGCTCTCGCCGAGCAGCGCCACCCCGGAGGCGCCCGCCCACTCCGGCTGGTCCACGCCGAAGTTGGCGCCCAGGTCACCGAGCCCGGCGGCGGAGAGCAGCGCGTTGCAGGCCGCGTGGGCGGCCACGTCGGCGTCGGAGTGCCCGGCCAGGCCGTCCTGGTCGGGCCAGAGCAGGCCGGCGACCCAGCAGGGTCGGCCGGCCTCGAACGCGTGCACGTCGGTGCCGATGGCGACGCGGGGAACGATCATGATCAGAGGGTACGGCCTCGGTCGGCGGCGGCCAGCAGATGCTCGGCCAGGGCCAGGTCGAACGGACGAGTGATCTTGAGCGCGTACTCCGAGCCGGGCACGCAGAAGACCGGGACGCCCTGCTTCTCCACCAGGCCGGCGTCGTCGGTGAGGGCGTCACCGGCGGCGGCGTGCGCGGCGGCGAGCACCGACCGGCGGAACCCCTGCGGGGTCTGCACCGCTCGCAGGGCGGAACGGTCGACGGTGCCGAGCACCATCTCCTCGGCGCCGACCTCCTTGATCGTGTCGACCACCGGCAGCACCGGGATCACCGCGTGCCGACCCTCGCGGACCGCTGCCGCGACGGACTCGACCAGCTCCGGCGGGGTCAGCGCCCGGGCGGCGTCGTGCACCAGGATGATCTCCGGACCGGGCGGCACCGCGGCGAGCGCCAGGGCCACGGACGCCTGCCGCTCCGCCCCACCTGCCACAACCGTCACCGGGGCGACCGGGGCCAGCAGCTCCCGGACCCCCGCCACGTCGGCGGCCGGCGCGGCCACCACGATCGTGTGCACCGACCCGGCGGCGGCCAGCCGGCGCACCGCGTGGACGAGCAGGGGTTCGCCGCCGAGCAGGCGCAGGGCCTTGGGCCGGCCGGGGCCGAGCCGTACGCCCGCACCCGCCGCAGGCACGAGGACCGCGACGTCACCGCGCGGGTTGAGCTGCGCGGTCACGTCGCGGTCCTCGGGTTTGTTCGCTACGAAGTGGGTACGTCGATGCCGTGCGGACTAGGCCTCGGTCAGGACCTTGTCGAGCAGCGTCTCCGCCTCGTCCTTGGTGCTCTTCTCCGCCAGCGCGACCTCGCCGACGAGGATGTCACGGGCCTTGGCGAGCATGCGCTTCTCACCCGCGGAGAGACCCCGCTCCCGCTCCCGCCGCCACAGGTCACGCACGACCTCGGCCACCTTCAGCGGGTTGCCGGAGGCCAGCTTCTCCAGATTTGCCTTGTAACGCCGCGACCAGTTGGTCGGCTCCTCGGTGTGCGGAGCCCGGAGAACGTCGAAGACCTTGCCCAGGCCCTCCTCGCCGACCACCTCGCGCACACCCACGATCTCGGCGTTCTCAGCTGGCACCCGGACCGTCAGGTCACCCTGCGCGACCCTCAGGACGAGATACTGCTTCTCCTCGCCCTTGATGACCCGAGTCTCGATTGCCTCGATGAGTGCGGCCCCGTGGTGGGGGTAAACAACGGTCTCGCCGACACTGAAAACCATAGGTTCGAAACCCCTTTCGCTGTGTCTAGGGTAACACGCTCAGGCACCGATGTCTCACCGCTGTCCTGACCGTTGGCGCAGCTCAGGGGCCCTGTGAGAGGTATTTCTTCGACTTGACAGGCAGCCAAACCGATGAATCGAACACGCTCCGTGACGCCGGGATGACATCCCGGTACGGGTGAACGGAGCGCCGAGATCAAGGGCTACGCGCTCCCCCATGGTATCCCGTTGGCAGCTCACGCGCCCAGGTGTAGCGGGAGCAGCCCCCGGTACGGGAGGCTTGAACGCGAGCCGCTGTCCGCTCTCCGAGACGGTTCCAGGGGGTCCGATGGGCACGCCGGACGCAGAGGGCCACGGGCCGCCCGAGGGCCTGCCCGACCTGCCACCGGAGTGGGGTCGGGTGGTCGTACCCGACGATCCCTCCGCGCTTGCCGGAGAAGCCGCCCAGGTGCGCCGGGAGATGCGCCGGGCCGCTCGCGGCGGCGCCGGGCGCCCGGCTCTCGGGCTACCACTGGTCGTCCTCCTGGTGGCGGTGCTCACCACGCTCGCCGGCCTGGTGGCGGTCACCTGGCCCCGCACCACCCGCTCGGCCGACCGCCCCGCCCCCGCCCCCGCCCCGTACGACCCACCGGCCGCCGTGATCGGCCGGCCCCTGCCCGCGCTGGACCTAGTCGACGGCGGGCAGTCGCCCGTCCCGCTGCGCGGTCTGCTGCCCGCCGTGATCCTCCTCGTCGACGGCTGCGGCTGCCCGGAGCGGGTGGCCGAGGCGGTCGCGGCCGCACCGGCGGCCGTCACCGTGGTCACCGTCACCCACGGGCCGGCCGCACCCGTCACCGTGCCGCCCGGCGCGAGGGCCGTACGCGCGCTCGGCGACCCCACCGACGGCCTGCGTACCTTCCTGCGGCTGCCGGCACGCCCGAACCACCTCGGCGCGGTGCTGGTCGACCGGGCCGGTGTGGTGGTCGGCGTGGTGCCCGATCTCGGCCCGGTCGAGACGTACCGTGCCGACCTGGCCCGCCTCGCCGCCTGAGCCATGCCGCTTCCCGTGCCCCCGCCGGGCGCTCAGGCGAGTGCGACGAGCTGCGCCTCGACCCGGATCGGCCGGTCGTCGGCCGTCGTCAGCGAGATCCGGAGCGGGTCGCCCGAGCCGACCAGGGTGACTCCGGTGAGCGAGCCGTCACACTCCACCTGGAACTGGTCCTGGCCGGCGGACCGTGAACCGTAGACCGTGATCCGCAGGTCACCCGAACCGACGCAGGAGTGCTGAAGCTCGTAGTGGGCGCCGTCCGTGGTCTGGGCCTGCCGGGTCACGCCCCGCTGCGGGCTGAGCGCCGTCTGCTCACGCCAGTGGGTCCTCGGCAGGTGGGGCAGTTCGGCCTCGACGGCGTCCGCGCCCCGCCGGCGCCCGTCCACGTTGCCGGGGGCCTCGGCCGATCCCCGGTCGACCCGGAAGGCGGCGCCGGTGGAGGGGTCGACGCGGAACACGGCGCCGTTGTCGGAATCGGTCGGCACCAGCCGCGCGGACCGCTCCGCCGACGACTGGGGCGCGCCCGGGGCCGGGCCGGTGAATGGCGCGCTGGCCTGCCACCACCAGCCACCCACGACGAGGGCGAGCGCGGTCGCACCGGCCAGGATCCCGGCCCGCAGCCGGTCACCCGCCTCGCCGCTCGCGTCGCGCCCGCCGCTCACGGGCATCAGCGTAACCGCCGGACGCCCGCCCGATCACCCCTGTCGATCGAGCAGCACGGCGTAGAGGGTGAGGCCCGGCCCGAAGGCGAGCATGAGGATGCGCTCCGGCGGAGTGGCGGCCCGACGCAGCCGGTCCAGGATCAGCAGCACCGTCGGGGACGAGCAGTTGCCGTGCTCGCCGAGCGTCGCCCGGGACGCGGCCAGCGCCTCGGGCGGCAACGCCAGCTCCCGCTCGACCACGTTGAGGATCCGCGGACCACCCGGGTGGACGGCCCAACCGTCCACGTCGGCCACCGTGCAGCCGTACCGGGCGAGGAGGTCGTCGACCAGGCCCCGGACATGGGTGGAGAGCACCTGGGGCACCTTCGGCGACAGCCCCATGCGGAAACCCGCGTCGGTGACGTCCCAGGTCATGTGGTCGGCCGTGGAGGTGTCGGTGACCGAGGTGACCTCGCGCAGCGCGTACCCCGGGCCGTCGGGAAGTACCACGGCCGCGACCGCCGCGTCCGAGAAGAGTGCGTGCGAGACGATCTGCTGTGTGTCCACCCGGGCCGTCGCCGGCTGGATGTGCAGGCTGGTCAACTCGGCGCAGAGCAGCAGAGCCGGGCGCCCCCGGGCGGTCACGAAGTCGCTGGCCGCCCCGAGCCCGGGCAGCGCCGCGTAGCAGCCCATGTGCCCGACGAACATCCGCTGGGTGTCCGGGGCCATGCCGAGGTCCCGGGCGAGCAGGATGTCCAGCCCCGGGGTGGCGTAGCCGGTGCACGAGCAGACGACGAACAGGCCGATGTCGGCGGCGTCCAGACCGGCCGCCGTCAGCGCCCGGCCGACCGCCTCCTTGCCCAGCGGCAACGCCTCGACGAGATAGCGCCGCATCCGCCGCTCCGTCGGCCAGTCGGAGACGTCCTCCAACAGCGGATTGACCGCCGCCTGCCGGCGGCTGACGCCGGAGTTGGCGAAGATCCGCTCCGCCAGCGACCGGGTGGTGCCGGAGAAATGCCGGGAGAAGTAGCCGGCCCACAACTCGTCCTGTGCGGCGGAGGGCGGCTGCGCCGTCCCCAGGCCCGCGATCACCGGTACGGACACGATCCCCACCTCTCGTCCGAACGCTGCCCTTTCCCGGAGCCCCTCCCCGACCCGGGACGAACCCGGGCGCCCCACGCTCACCAACGAGGCGCCGACCCGTCCCGGTCCGGGTCACCGCCCAGCGCCGCGATTCCGAGCCAGTCGGCGCACACGTCCGAGGTGGCCGGGTGCAGCGAGCCGCACCGGGCGTCGCGGTAGAGCCGCTCCAGCGGGTGCCCCCGGCGGGTGGCCGACGTACCCGCCGCCTCCAGCACCGACGCGGCCACCTCGGCGGCGGTGGTGCCGGCGAGCAGCTTGGCCCGCCACACCCAGCGGTTCGTCTCCGCGTCGCCCGGCGCCTCGTCCACCCGCCGCGCCGCCTCGCGGACCGCCAGGTCGGCCGCGGCCACCGCCGCGTCGGCGCGGCCCAGCCGGGACCGGACCGCCGGCAGGCCGGCCAGGTTGCGCGCGTTCAGGTGCTCGGCGGCCGCGTCGATCGCCGCCCGCGCCACGCCCACGTAGACCGCGGCGTAGCTCGCCACCAGCCAGTGCGGCATGAGCTGGGCGACCACCAGGGCCAGGCCCTCCACCCCGCCCAACAGGCGGTCGCCCGGAACCGTCACGTCCAGGTGCAGGTCGTGCGACGCGGTGGCCCGCATGCCGAGCGAGTCCCAGGTCGGCTCGACGGTGAGGCCGGCGCCGGCCGGCACCAGGAACTGCGAGACCACCGACTGGTCACCGGCGCTGCGCGCCGCCACCAGGTAGCCGTCGGCGTGCCCGGCGCCGGAGCAGAACGTCTTGCTCCCCTTGAGGTGCCAGCCCCCGTCGACCGGCTCGTAGACCGTGCTGAGCTGCGACAGCCGGGCCCCCGCGCCCCGCTCGCTCATCGCCACCGCGTACCAGGAGCCCTGGGCGGCCGCGGTGAGCAGCCGGTCCCGGGCGGCCAGGGCCTCGTCCGGCACACCCAGCGCCTCCGCCAGCTCCTCGGTGACCGCGCCGAGGGCGCCGGTGACCGAGGCGTGCATGTTGAACACCAGCGCGGTCGCGCCGTTGCCCCGGGCCAGTTCGGTGGCGACCGCCGCGTACTCGGCGAAGGTCGCCCCCAGGCCGCCCCGTTCGCGGGGGACCATCAGGCCGAACAGACCCGCCTCCCGCAGGTCCTGGAAATCCTCGACCGGGAAGGAGCCGTCCCGGTCGTGCTCCGCCGCCCGGGCGGCGAACCGCGGCGCCAACCGGCGGGCCGCCTCCAGCGCGTGCACCGTCATTTCCGCCCCCTTCTCGGCGTCCCCAATACCCCCGCCGGTCGTGACTATCCTTTCCGGACCCCCCAGCCCTGGTACAGCACCGCAGCCGAGCGGGTCGGCACGATGCGCGGCGCACGCCCGGCCGGGGCCGCCGCCCCACGGGCCCGCCGGAGCAGCCAGCCGAGCAGACCGCCCACCTCGGGGCGTACGCCGCGCACCCGCAGCGCGACACCGTGGCGGGCGCACTCGCTGACCAGCTCACGGTCGTCCACGAACAACCGTGGATCGTGGATGCCCTTCGGCACCGTGGGCAGCCGCTCGCCGAGGTGGACCGCGACGATCCGGCTCAGCAGGGTGTCGTTGAGGGTGTCCAGCACCAGCAGGCCACCCGGGCGGAGCAGCCGGCAGGCCTCGGCCACCACCCGCCGCCAGTCGGGCACGTGCTCCAGCAGCTCGCCCGCGGCCACCACGTCCGCGCAGCCGTCGGCCAGCGGCACCGCCGTGGCGTCGCCGTTGACCGGCGAGACGCCGTGCGCGGCGGCCTGGGCCAGCGCCGAACGGGTCAGGTCGACACCCACGTGCCGGTAGCCCCGGCCCGCCAGGTGCGGCGCGAGCAGGCCGGCGCCGCAGCCGAGGTCCACCAGCAGCGCGCCGGGACGGTCGGCGGGCGGCACCAGGGCGGCCCGCGCCTCGGCGAGCCAGTGCAGCATCGCGAACACGCCGTCCGGCCGCCACCACTCGCCGGCCAGGTCGTCGTACTGCCGCGGGTCGTTGCGCGGCAGCGCCCGCCTCCGGGTGGGCGCCGGAGCCACGTCTCGCATGGGACTGAGCGTGGCATGACTCCCCGGTAACGACCAGACTTCCCTTATGTCGACAACGGTGTTAGGGCTGGTCAGGGCGAGCCATCCCGAACCGACCGCGGCGGTGACCACGGTGGCCGGTCTGCTGGCCGTCGGCGTCGGTCACCGGCCCGCCGGGACCGCCGCCGTGGCACTGTCGGTGCTGGCCAGCCAGCTCGCGACCGGCTGGACCAACGACGCGGTCGACGCCGGGCGGGACGCCGCGGTGGGGCGTACCGACAAACCGATCCCCTCCGGCGCGGTCGGCCGCCGCACGGTGGCCTGGTCCGCGGCGGTGGCCGCGCTCGCCACTCCGGCGCTGGCGCTGCTCACGAACCCGTGGGCGGCGGTCTGCCTGACCCTCGCGCTGGTCTCCGCGCTGCTCTACGACTGGCCGCTGAAGTCCACCCCGCTGTCGGTGCTGCCCTACGCCGTCTCCTTCGGCGCGCTGCCCGCCTTCGTGGTGCTGGCCCTCCCCGGCGCGCCGGCGCCCCCGGTCTGGCTGGTCACCGCCGGCGCCCTCCTCGGCGCCGGGGCACACTTCGCCAACGTCCTGCCGGACCTCGCCGACGACGCCCGGACCGGGGTCCGCGGCCTGCCGCACCGGCTGGGCGCGAACGGCAGCCGGGTCGCCGCCGCCGGGCTGCTGCTGGCGGCGACCGGCACCCTGGTCTTCGGCCCGCCGGGGCCGCCGTCGGGAGTGGGGCTCACCGCGGTGCTGGCCGCCGTCGTGGCGCCGCTCGTCGGCTGGTACGGCGGCCGCGCGGCGGTCCAGGCGGGGCGGCGGCCGGTGAGCGCCTTCCGTGCCGTGATGCTGGTGGCGCTCATCGACGTGGTCCTGCTGGTCACGAGCGGTCGGGTGGTCTGAGCGTCACCCCCCGAGGTGGCATCCCCGGGTCGGCGTGCGGGCCTCGATCAGCCCCAACTACCCTGGAGCGCGGTCTGCGCGGGCATGGCCACCGTGCCCGGCGTACGCGACCGGGTGTGATCGTGACGAGGAGGACCGACGTGACGCGCTCGATCAGGGGTTCCCGGCGGGCGGCCCTGCTGCTGTCCGGGG
Organism: Micromonospora krabiensis; assembly: GCF_900091425.1. Classification (GTDB taxonomy): domain Bacteria; phylum Actinomycetota; class Actinomycetes; order Mycobacteriales; family Micromonosporaceae; genus Micromonospora; species Micromonospora krabiensis. The sequence goes on along the minus strand of NZ_LT598496.1, from coordinate 5,191,373 downwards.
TGGCGGCGGCGACCAGCCTGCTGCTGTCCGGGTGCGGCGCGGGGCAGATCTCCGAGACCGCCAGCAAGGAGCCGTCGGTCCAGGGCGTCAATCTCTCCGCCGCGAACGGCATGCTCGCGGTCCGTGGCCTGCTGGTGGACTTCCCCGGCGTGGAGGGCTACCGGGCGGGCGAGAACGCCAAGCTCAACGCGGTGATCTACAACGACACGCGCAACCCGGTCACGGTCACCGTCACCACCCAGGACGCCCGCTCGGTCGTCCTCACCGGCACCGGCGCCTCGGCCAGCCCGTCCGCGTCCGCGAGCCCGTCGGAGTCGGCGTCGGCCAGCCCGTCCGGTTCCGCGTCGGCGTCCCCCAGCGGCTCGGGCTCGCCGAGCGGATCGGCCAGCCCGTCGGAGTCGGCCAGCCCGTCGGAGTCGGCCAGCCCGTCGGCACCCGCCGGTCAGCCGGCCCGGATCGAGATCGCGCCGCTCAGCTACGTCCAGCTGAACGAGCAGTCCGGCCGCGTGCTCGAGCTGGTCGGCCTGAACGAGGCGCTGCTCTCCGGTCAGAACGTCTTCGTGACCTTCGACTTCGGCAACGGCAACACGGTCACCGGTCCGGCCCCGATCGCGGTGCCGTTCACCCCGGGCCCCCGTCCCTCCCCGATCATCGAGCGCGAGGGCGGCCACGAGGACACCGACGAGGGCGGCGCCGGCCACGGCGGCTGACCCACCCCGATCTCGACGACACCGCCGGCGTGGCGACCACCACGCCGGCGGTGTCTTCGTTTTCGTCGTACGACACGGCTAGCGTCCGGTTGTGACCACCTCCCGATCCACCTCCCCGCGCGGCGGCGCGGCGACCGGTTCCCGAGGCCGCGCCTCCGCCCGCGAGCCCCGGCCGGCCTACGAGTGCGACGCCTGCGGGCACCAACCGCCCAAGTGGGTGGGGCGCTGCCCGGAGTGCGGCGAGTGGGGCTCGGTGGTCGAGTCGACGATCACCGGTCCCACGGTCTCCGGCCGGGTGGTCAGCTCGCGCATGCCGGCCGAGCCGGCCCGCCCGATCGCCACGATCAGCGCCGCGCCGGCCCGGGCCCGCCCGACCGGCGTGAGCGAGCTCGACCGCGTCCTCGGTGGCGGCCTCGTGCCGGGCGCGGTGGTGCTGCTCGCCGGCGAGCCGGGGGTCGGCAAGTCCACCCTGCTGCTCGACGTGGCCCAGCAGTGGGCCGCCGGCGCCGGCAGCCCCTCGCTCGTGGTCAGCGGTGAGGAGTCGGTCAGCCAGGTCCGCCTGCGGGCCGAGCGGATGGGCACCCTGCACGACCAGCTCTACCTGGCCGCCGAGAGCGACCTGGCCGCCGTCCTCGGCCACCTCGACGCGGTCAAGCCGGGGCTGCTGGTGCTCGACTCGGTGCAGACCATCTCCACCACCGGCACCGAAGGGGTGCCCGGCGGGGTGACCCAGGTCCGTGCGGTCACCGCCGCCCTCGTGTCGGTCGCCAAGGAGCGCGGCATCGCCACCGTGCTGGTCGGTCACGTCACGAAGGACGGGCAGGTCGCCGGTCCCCGGGTGCTGGAGCACCTGGTCGACGTGGTGCTGCACTTCGAGGGCGACAAGCACTCTTCGCTCCGGTTGGTGCGCGGGGTCAAGAACCGGTTCGGCGCCGCCGACGAGGTCGGCTGCTTCGAGATGCACGAGGGGGGCATCACCAGCCTGGCCGACCCGTCCGGGCTCTTCCTCACCCGCTACTCGGAGCCGGTGCCGGGCACCTGCGTGACGGTGGCCATGGAGGGGCGGCGGGCCCTGGTCACCGAGGTGCAGGCGCTGATCGGCGCGACGGTGGCCGGCTCGCCCCGGCGCACGGTCTCCGGGCTCGACTCGGCCCGGCTCGCGATGGTGCTGGCGGTGCTCCAACGGCGCACCGAGCGGCTCACCCTCCACGACCGGGAGGTCTTCGCGGCCACCGTGGGCGGCATCCGGGTGGTCGAGCCGGCCGCCGACCTCGCGGTCGCCCTCGCGGTCGCCTCCGGGGGACTCAACCTGGCCATCGCGCCGCACCTGGTCGCGATCGGCGAGGTCGGCCTGACCGGCGAGGTCCGCCGGGTGGGCGCGGTGCCGCGCCGACTCGCCGAGGCCGCCCGGCTGGGTTTCCGCGTCGCGCTCGTGCCGCCCGGCTGCGGCCCGCAGTCCACCGGCGCCGGGCCGGAGCAGATGAAGGTGATGGAGGTCACCGATGTCCGCTCGGCGCTGCAGCATGCCGCCCGCGCGTCGGCCGAGTGACCGACGGTGGCCGCCGCACGGGAGCGCGGGGGGCGATACCGGACACCCGAGGCGGGGTCGGGCGGGGGCATCGTGACACATCACAGTAACCACGACAGCACCCACCGCACGGCAGTCCGTAGACTGTGCCCGTGCCGATCGACCGCGACACCACCAAGCCTGCCGGCGCGACGCCCCACGCCCGCACCGGCGCCGTGGGTTCGCCGGCCCGTCCCATCAGCATGAGCGTGACCGGAGGCACCGTCGGCGCGGGCGGCGACCCGCTGCGGGCCAACCTGGCGTTGATGGCGCCCGGCACGGCCCTGCGCGACGGCCTCGAGCGGATCCTGCGGGGGCGCACCGGCGCCCTGATCGTCCTCGGCTACGACAAGGTGGTCGAGGGTCTCTGCACCGGCGGCTTCCCGCTCGACGTCGAGTTCTCCGCGACGCGGGTGCGGGAGCTGTGCAAGATGGACGGCGCCGTGGTGCTCTCCAGCGACGGCACCCGCATCGTCCGCGCCGCCGTGCACCTGATGCCCGACCCGTCCATCCCGACGGAGGAGTCCGGCACCCGGCACCGCACGGCCGAGCGGGTCGCCCGCCAGACCGGCTACCCGGTCATCTCCGTCAGCCAGTCGATGCGGATCATCAGCCTCTACGTCAACGGCCAGCGGCACGTGCTGGACGACTCGGCGGCCATCCTGTCCCGGGCCAACCAGGCGCTGGCGACCCTGGAGCGCTACAAGCTCCGGCTCGACGAGGTCTCCGGCACGCTGTCCGCGTTGGAGATCGAGGACCTCGTCACCGTGCGCGACGCGGTGGCGGTGGTGCAGCGGCTGGAGATGGTCCGCCGGATCGCCGACGAGATCGCCGGCTACGTGGTCGAGCTGGGCACCGACGGTCGCCTGCTCGCGCTCCAGCTCGACGAGCTGATGGCGGGCGTCGACGCGGACCGCACCCTGGTCATCCGCGACTACCTCCCGGCGGGCCGCAAGTCCCGCACCCTCGACGAGGCACTGGTCGAGCTGGACCTGCTCGGCGCCACCGAGCTGATCGACCTGGTCTCGGTCGCCAAGGCGATCGGCTACCCGGCCGCCTCCGACGCCCTCGACGCGGCGGTCAGTCCGCGCGGCTTCCGGCTGCTCGCCAAGGTGCCCCGGCTGCCGGTGCCGGTGGTCGACCGGCTGGTGGTGCACTTCGGCAGCCTCCAGCGGCTGCTGGGCGCCACCGTCGAGGACCTCCAGGCCGTCGAGGGGGTCGGCGACGCCCGGGCGCGTGGCGTCCGCGAGGGCCTGTCCCGGCTCGCCGAGGCGTCCATCCTCGAACGGTACGTCTGACCGCTCCCGACGGGTCGCGGCCTGGGCGGCCGGGGTGGCGCCTGCCCAGCGCCCGCGTTTCGGCGGCGGGCCGGACGGTACGGCGGCTGAGCCAGTGGGCCCGGCTCAGCCGGTGATGGTCAGCTTGACCGGCTCGCTGAGCTTGGTGCCCACCCGGGCGAAGACCTGGTAGCTGCCGCCGGGCGGGTTGGGCCCGTTGGCGACGCCGTTGGCGCAGCGGCTGCTGTCCTGGCCGTTCCAGGCGATCTGGTAGGAGCGCTCGAAGTTCGGCGTGAACGACTGGACGTCGGAGCCCTTGCCGGTGCCGCAGGTGTCGGAGGACCAGATCTTCTCCGCCCCCGACTTGATGAACAGCTCCTGGAGGTCGGCGCCCACGTCGCGGCTGCACGTCCGGTCGGACGTGTTCTTGATCTTGAGTTGCAGGTCGACCGGCGCGCCGCGCTGAACGGTGGCCGGCTTCGCCACCGGGATCACGCTGATCTCGGCGTCCGTGCAGCTGCCGTCGTCGCTGCCCCCGGCCGCCGGCGCCACCGGCGGGGCCTCGGGGGGCGAGCTGGACGCGGCGGTGGACGCCGTCTGCTCCCCCTCGGGCGCGCCCGACGGCTCCGCGGACGACGGCTCCGCGGACGGCGGCGCCCCGGTCTGCGGTGTGAGCACCGATCCCGTCGGCCCCGGGCCGGCCGAGGAGGTCGAACCCGCGCGAGGGTTGTCGTCGCCGTTGCCCGACCCGGTGCACGAGTAGAGCAGGACAATCAGGAAGAGAAGCCCCGCTCCGAGTACGACGGCGCGACGCCGCCAGTAAACGGCGGGTGGCAGGGGGCCGACCGTCAGACGCATGATGCCCCCACCGTAGTGGCGCGCGGCCCGGCAACCGTCGCGACGCGCCGGAGCGTCACCAGACCGCGCGACGGATCAGTCCATTGTCGACGCCGGGCCGGTGCGGTCAGAGATAGACCTTGCGCTGGTAGACGGCGTGGGCGCCGGCCACCCGGTCGAGGAAGAGCAGGCCCGCGCAGTGGTCGATCTCGTGCTGCAGCGCCCGCGCCTCGAAGCCGTCGGTGACCAGCCGCACCGGCTTACCCGTGCCGGGCAGGTCCCCCTCGACCACCAGCCGGCTGGCGCGCTTGACGTCACCGGTGAGGTCCGGCACCGACATGCAGCCCTCACGCCCCGGCTTCCACCGGCTCGCCTCGACCACCCGGGCGTTGCACAGCACGAACGTGCCGTGCACGGTGACGGCCTTCGGGTGCCCGGTGACGTCGACCGCGAACACCTGCGCACCCACGCCGACCTGTGGCGCCGCAAGACCGACACAACCCGGCGAGACCCGCATCGTGGCGATCAGATCGGCGGCCAGCCGCACGGTCTCGGCCGAGGTCGGGTCCACCTCGGCGCCGGCCCGGCTGAGCATCGGATGCGGGGCGGCCACCACGGCGCGCACCTCACCGGGCACCTCCAGCGTCTCCGGTGTCCAGTCGCCGAGGCCCGCGTACTCCTCGTCACCGCGGGCGACGTCCGGCCCGCTCCGCTCGCCCGTCACAGCAGGTCCGGATCCGCCGGCCGAAGGCTGACCTCGACGCCCAGCTCGGCAGCCGTCGACACGAGCCGGTCCGCCAGCGCGCCGGCGACACCCGGCGGCAGGTCCACCTCGGCGACCACGACGTACAGCGATCCGGTGAGCCGCGTACTCAGGTCGGTCACGTTGCCCCCGCCCTCGGCGAGGACCCGGGTCATCGCCGCGACGATGCCCATCCGGTCCGCCCCGTGCACCGCCATCACGTACGGCTCGCCGCCCGGCGCCGCCTCGCCGTCCGGCGTCACCGCGCGTACGGTCGCCAGCAGCTGCCCGTCGGCGGCGAGCGGGGCGAACGCGGCCTCGACATCGGCGGCGGCCGGGCCCACGCAGACCAGGGTCATGGCGAAGTGTCCCCGCAGCCGGGTCATCGTGCTGTCGGTGAGGTTCGCGCCCAGCCGGGCGAGCACCTCCGCGACGTCGGCGACGATGCCCGGCCGGTCCCGGCCGATGACGGTGATCGCGAGCTCGTTCATCAGGGCATTCTGCCCGATCCCGTGGCGGTGTCCCGGCGACCCGGCCGGCCCGCCCACCCTCCGGGACCGGTACGCGTGACATCATCGGCGACACCATGACTGAACCGACGTTCGCCGAGCTGGTCAGCCGCTGGTACGAGGAGAACGCCCGCGACCTGCCGTGGCGCAAACCGGACGTCGGCGCGTGGGCGATCCTGGTCAGCGAGGTGATGCTCCAGCAGACGCCGGTGGTTCGGGTGCTGCCCGCCTGGGAGGCGTGGCTGGCCCGCTGGCCCGTGCCGGCCGCGCTGGCCGCCGACAGCCCCGCCGAGGCGATCCGCATGTGGGGGCGGCTCGGCTACCCGCGCCGGGCGCTGCGGCTGCGCGAATGCGCGGTGGCGATCGTGGAGCGGCACGGCGGGTCCGTCCCGGACCGCCTGGACCAACTGCTGGCCCTGCCGGGCGTCGGCACGTACACGGCGCGGGCGGTCGCCGCGTTCGCGTACGGGCAGCGGCACCCCGTCGTCGACACGAACGTCCGCCGGGTCGTCTGCCGGGCCATCGCCGGTGAGCCCGACGCCGGCCCGACGACCCGGCCCGCCGACCTCGTCGCCACCGAGGAGCTGCTCCCCGAGGAACCGGCCGCGGCGGCGCTGGCGAGCGCGGCGTTCATGGAACTGGGCGCGCTGATCTGCACGGCCCGGGCACCCCACTGTGACCGCTGCCCGGTGGAGTCGACCTGCGCGTGGCGCGCCTCCGGCCAGGAGGCGCCGGCCGGCCCCACTCGACGACCCCAGCGGTACGCGGGCACCGACCGGCAGGTCCGCGGGCTCCTGCTGAGGGTGCTGCGCGAGACGACCGGTCCGGTGCCCCATCAGCGCCTCGACCAGGTGTGGGCCGACGACGTCCAACGCGCCCGGGCGCTGGCCGGTCTGGTCGAGGACGGCCTGGTCGAACCGGTCGGCACCGAAGCGTTCCGCCTCGCCGGCGACGGCCCGGCGCCACCCCTCCCCACCCCGAACCTGACCTACTGACGGCCCGTGGATTTTTGCGAGACGTCCGGCTGTCCCCGTTGACGTGCGGAAAAGGCGGGGCCCCGGCGGCTCTCGCCGCCGGGGCCCCGCCCCTGCTACCTGTTGGTCTTACTCGTCCGCGCCCGCGGCGGCAGCGGTGCCGCCGAGGTCGGCGGGAACGGCGTCCGGCACGGTGACCGGCTTGTCCGCGCCCCGGAAGACCAGCTTGGACTTGTCGATGTTGTTCGGGTCGCCCTCGCAGTCCACCACCACGATCTGACCCGGGGTCAGCTCGTTGAAGAGGATCCGCTCGGACAGGTTGTCCTCGATGTCGCGCTGGATCGTGCGACGCAGCGGACGCGCACCGAGAACCGGGTCGAAGCCCTTGGTCGCCAGGTACTTCTTGGCGTTCTCGGTCAGCTCCAGACCCATGTCCTTGTTCTTCAGCTGGGTCTCGATGCGGGCGATCATGATGTCGACGATCGACAGGATCTCCTGCTGACGCAGCTGGTGGAAGACGATGGTGTCGTCGATCCGGTTGAGGAACTCAGGCCGGAAGTGCTGCTTGAGCTCGTCGTTGACCTTCTGCTTCATCCGGTCGTAGTTGGACTCGGAGTCCTCCGACGCCTGGAAGCCGAGCGACACCGCCTTGGCCACGTCACGCGTGCCCAGGTTGGTGGTCAGGATGATGACCGTGTTCTTGAAGTCCACGATCCGGCCCTGACCGTCGGTGAGCCGACCGTCCTCCAGGATCTGGAGCAGCGTGTTGAAGACGTCCGGGTGGGCCTTCTCGATCTCGTCGAAGAGGACCACCGAGAACGGCCGACGCCGCACCTTCTCGGTCAGCTGCCCGCCCTCGTCGTAGCCGACGTAGCCGGGAGGGGCACCCACCAGCCGGGAGACCGTGTAGCGGTCGTGGAACTCGGACATGTCCAGCTGGATGAGGGCGTCCTCGCTGCCGAACAGGAACTCGGCCAGCGCCTTCGACAGCTCGGTCTTACCGACGCCGGACGGGCCGGCGAAGATGAACGAGCCCGACGGACGCTTCGGGTCCTTCAGGCCGGCGCGGGTACGCCGGATCGCCTTCGAGACCGCCTTGACCGCGTCCTCCTGGCCGATGACGCGCTTGTGCAGCTCGTCCTCCATGCGCAGCAGGCGCGAGGTCTCCTCCTCGGTCAGCTTGTAGACCGGGATGCCGGTCCAGTTGCCGAGCACCTCGGCGATCTGCTCGTCGTCGACCTCGCTGACGACGTCCAGGTCACCGGCCTTCCACTCCTTCTCCCGCTGCGCCTTCTGGCCGAGGAGCTGCTTCTCCTTGTCCCGCAGCTGGGCGGCGCGCTCGAAGTCCTGCGCGTCGATCGCGGACTCCTTGTCGCGGCGGACCTGGGCGATCCGCTCGTCGAAGTCGCGCAGGTCTGGCGGCGCGGTCATCCGCCGGATCCGCATCCGGGCACCGGCCTCGTCGATCAGGTCGATCGCCTTGTCCGGCAGGAAGCGGTCGGAGATGTAGCGGTCGGCCAGGGTCGCGGCAGCGACGAGAGCGGCGTCGGTGATGCTCACCCGGTGGTGCGCCTCGTAGCGGTCGCGCAGGCCCTTGAGGATCTCGATGGTGTGGGCCAGCGAGGGCTCACCCACCTGGATCGGCTGGAAGCGGCGCTCGAGCGCGGCGTCCTTCTCCAGGTGCTTGCGGTACTCGTCGAGGGTAGTGGCGCCGATGGTCTGCAGCTCGCCACGGGCCAGCATCGGCTTGAGGATGCTCGCCGCGTCGATCGCGCCCTCGGCGGCACCCGCACCGACCAGGGTGTGGATCTCGTCGATGAACAGGATGATGTCGCCGCGCGTGCGAATCTCCTTGAGCACCTTCTTGAGGCGCTCCTCGAAGTCACCGCGGTAGCGGGAACCGGCGACCAGCGCACCGAGGTCGAGCGTGTAGAGCTGCTTGTCCTTGAGCGTCTCGGGCACCTCGCCCTTGATGATCTTCTGGGACAGCCCCTCCACCACGGCGGTCTTGCCGACGCCGGGCTCACCGATCAGGACCGGGTTGTTCTTGGTACGGCGGGAGAGCACCTGCATGACCCGCTCGATTTCCTTCTCGCGCCCGATGACCGGGTCGAGCTTGCCCTCGCGGGCGGCCTGGGTCAGGTTGCGGCCGAACTGGTCCAGCACGAGGCTGGTCGACGGCGCGGCCTCACCCGCCGCGGCGCCCGCCGCGGCCGGCTCCTTGCCCTGGTAGCCGGAGAGCAGCTGGATCACCTGCTGGCGGACCCGGTTGAGGTCGGCGCCGAGCTTGACCAGCACCTGGGCGGCGACGCCCTCACCCTCGCGGATCAGACCGAGCAGGATGTGCTCCGTGCCGATGTAGTTGTGGCCGAGCTGCAGCGCCTCGCGCAGCGACAGCTCCAGCACCTTCTTGGCCCGCGGCGTGAACGGGATGTGCCCGCTCGGCGCCTGCTGGCCCTGGCCGATGATCTCCTCGACCTGCTGCCGGACGCCCTCCAGGGAGATGCCGAGGCTCTCCAGAGCCTTGGCGGCGACGCCCTCACCCTCGTGGATCAGGCCCAGCAGGATGTGTTCCGTACCGATGTAGTTGTGGTTGAGCATCCGGGCCTCTTCCTGGGCCAGGACGACAACCCGTCGCGCTCGGTCGGTGAACCGCTCGAACATGCCCTCGTGCTCCTCACGTGCCGTGCGCCTTGATGGTCAAAGATCTTGGCGGGGCCGGTGCGCGGACGTCCGGGACGGGCGTCCGTGCCTCATTACTCTATCGCCGCGGACCGACTCAGCTGAGGTCGTGTGTCTCCGGCGGGAGCCGGGTTCGCGTCGTTTTGCACAACCGTGCGCGCTCAGGAGGTGTTCCGGGGCCTCCGGCGCTACGCGCAGAGCGAAATTCGGCCCACTCGTGAGCGGGCCCGTCCGCACCCCGGCGGGGTCGGATCCGTGTCGGCGCGGCCCGTCGACGGGCCACCGGGAGTTGTCCACAGGTTGTGGACGGAATCTCCACCGGTTGTGGACAACGCCGCCCGGCCGGGGTTTCTTCCCCGGCTCTCGGCGCCGGGCGCCGGCGAAGGGGACGGGACGGCACAGACCGGACGAAGGCGACGACGAGCCCCGGAATGCGGCGACGCCGGCCCGGAGGGGATCTCCGGCCCGGCGTCGGGTCGCCTGTGCGATGTCGCCTCGGTCAGCGCCGGGCGTGGAACTCGTCGACGATCTCCTGCGGGATCCGGCCCCGGTCGGAGATGTCCTTCCCGGCCTTCTTGGCCCACTCGCGGATCGCCTTGTTCTGCTCCCGGTCGGCGGTGGCGCCACCCCGGCCGCGTGCCGCCCGACCGCCGACCACCACACCGCCGCGGCCCACCTTGGTGCCGGCGCCCACGTACGGCGCGAATACGTCACGCAATTTCTCGGCGTTCGCACTCGACAGGTCGATCTCGTACTGAACGCCGTCGAGGGCGAACTTGACGGTCTCGTCCGCGTCCCCGCCGTCCAGGTCATCGACCAGCTTGTGAATGATCTGCTTGGCCACGTCCCACATTCCTTTCGAGCAGGGTGCTCCTGCTAACTCGCAAGCACAATAACCCGCGCGACGCTCGCCGCGTCAATAGGATGCGGTTTAGGCGGCCCGGCGGCCGCGGTCGACTACTCGGGCCGGACCAACGGGAACAGGATCGTTTCCCGAATTCCCAGCCCGGTCAGCGCCATCAGGAGCCGGTCGATTCCCATTCCCATACCGCCGGCCGGCGGCATTCCGTACTCCATGGCCCGGAGAAAGTCCTCGTCGAGGCGCATCGCCTCGTCGTCACCACGGGCGGCCAGCTGCGCCTGGGCCACCAGCCGTTCCCGCTGCACGACCGGGTCGACCAGCTCCGAGTACGCGGTGCCGAGCTCGAAACCGAGAACGTAGAGGTCCCACTTCTCGGCCAGCCCCGGCTCGCTGCGGTGCGCCCGGGTCAGCGGGCTCGTCTCCTCCGGGTAGTCGCGGACGAAGGTGGGCGCCTGAAGGCCCGGCACCACCAGTTCCTCGAACAGTTCCTCGGCCAGCTTGCCCGGACCCCACTTCGGGTCGACGGCGAGACCGACCTTGTCGGCGTACTCGACGAGGCGGGCGCGCTCGGTGCGGACCGTGACCTCCTCACCGAGCGCTTCGGAAAGCACGCCGAACAGGGTGACCGAGCGCCACTCGCCGCCCAGGTCGAACTCCTGCCCGTCGGCGTGTGTGACCACCGTCGAGCCGCTCACCGCGACCGCCGCCTGTTGCACGAGATTGCGGGTCAGCTCGGCCATCGTGTCGTAGTCGCCGTACGCCTGGTATGCCTCCAGCATCGCGAACTCCGGTGAGTGCGAAGAGTCGACGCCCTCATTCCGGAAGTTGCGGTTGATCTCGAAGACCCGATCGACGCCACCGACCACGGCCCGCTTCAGAAACAGTTCCGGCGCGATTCGCAGATACAGATCGGTGTTCAACGCATTGCTGTGCGTCACGAATGGGCGGGCCGCCGCGCCGCCGTGCAGCAACTGCAGCATCGGGGTCTCCACCTCGATGAAGTCCCGCGCGTGCAGGGAGTCGCGCAGGCTGCGCACGGCCGCCGCCCGGGTGCGGACCATCTGTCGGGCCTGCGGCCGGACGACCAGGTCGACGTAGCGCTGGCGGACCCGGGCCTCCTCGGAGAGCGGCTTGTGGGCGACCGGCAGCGGGCGCAGCGACTTGGCGGTGACCGCCCACTCGTCGGCCAGCACCGACAGCTCACCGCGCCGGCTGGTGATCACCTCGCCGGTGACGCCGACGTGGTCGCCGAGGTCGACCAGCCGCTTCCAGTCCTCCAGCCGCTCCGCGCCGACCCGGTCCAGCGACAGCATCGCCTGCAGCTCGGTGCCGTCGCCGTCCCGGAGGGTGGCGAAGCAGAGCTTCCCGGTGTTGCGTACGAAGATCACCCGCCCGGTGACCGAGACCCGGTCGCCGGTGGCGGTGTCGGTGGGCAGGTCCGCGTAGCGCGCGCGGATCTCGGCGAGCGTGTCCGTACGCGGGAAGCCGACCGGGTAGGGCTCCACGCCCTCGGCGAGCATCCGGTCCCGCTTCTCCCGGCGGACCTTCATCTGCTCGGGAAGGTCGTCGGCGGGGTCCACTGGCAGGGCGTTCTGCTCGGTCACGGCACGCTTCCTCGTCATGGAGATACGGGGGTCAGGCCCGAGCGTACTCAAGCCCCCACCGGGTCGTTACCGGATAACCTGCCCGTCATGGTGGATCACACTCAGGCTCTCTCCTTCGGTGTCGCCGCAGCCGACTACGACCGGTTCCGACCGCGTTATCCCGAGGACGCCGTGCGCTGGGCCCTGGACGGCGTGGTCACCGGCGACGCCCCGGCCCGGGTCGTCGACATCGGCGCGGGCACCGGAATCCTCAGCCGGGCCGTCCTGGCCCTCGGCCAGGAGGTGGTGCCGGTGGAGCCGGACGACGGCATGCGGGCGCAGCTCGCGGCGGCCACCCCCGGCACCACGCCGCTGGCCGGCAGCGCCGAGGCCGTGCCCCTGCCGGACGGGTCGGCGGACGCGGTGCTGGTCGGTCAGGCGTACCACTGGTTCGACCGGGAGCCGGCGCACGCCGAGATCGCCCGCGTGCTGCGCCCCGGCGGCACCTTCGCGCCGATCTGGAACACCCGGGACGAGACGGTCGAGTGGGTGGCGGAGTTGGGCCGCATCGCGCACATGGGTGACAACTCGGGCGACGTGGTGGAGCGGTACGCGGACTTCGGCCCCGCCTTCGACGCGGTCCAGGTGGGCGAGTTCCGGCACACGACCACGCTCACGCCGGACGAGGTCCTGGGGATGATCGGCACCCGCTCGTACTACCTCACCGCCTCGACGCGGGAGCGGGAGACGGTCGACCGGGAGCTGCGCGAGCTGCTCGCCACGCATCCCGACCTGGCCGGGCGGGCGACGGTGGAGCTGCCGTACCGGACGGTCGTGCTGCGGGCCCGGCGGCGCTGAGGCCCGCGCGGCGCGCGGAGCCCGGCGACGCCCGGTGTCTCAGACGTTGCGCTCGTAGACCATCCGGAGCCCGATCAGCGTGATCATCGGCTCGTGATGGGTGATCGTGCGGCACTCGTCGATCACCAGGGAGGCGAGCCCACCCGTGGCGATCACCGCCTTCACCTCGCCCAACTCCTCGCTCATCCGCTCCACGATGCGGTCCACCTGGCCGGCGAAGCCGAAGTAGAGACCGGCCTGGAGGCACTCGACGGTGTTCTTGCCGATCACCGAACGCGGCCGGGTCGCCTCGACCTTGCGCAGCTGGGCCGCGCGGGCGGCGAGCGCGTCGAAGGAGATCTCGATGCCCGGCGCGAACGCGCCGCCGAGGAACTCACCCCGGCCGCTGATCACGTCGAAGTTGGTCGTGGTGCCGAAGTCCACGACGATCGACGGCCCGCCGTAGAGGGTGTACGCCGCGAGGGTGTTCACCACCCGGTCGGCGCCCACCTCCTTCGGGTTGTCGATCGCGAGCTGCACGCCGGTGCGCACCCCGGGTTCGACGATCACGCTGGGCAGCTCGCCGTAGTAGCGGGCGAGCATCGTACGGAGGGAGCGCAGCGCCGCCGGCACCGTCGAACAGGCGGCCACACCGGTGATCTCGACGGCGTCCCCGGCGAGCAGGCCCCGGAACATGAGCCCCAGCTCGTCGGCGGTCGACCGGGCGTCGGTCTTGATCCGCCAGGAGTGCACCAGCTTGTCGCCGTCGAAGGTCGCCAGCACGGTGTTGGTGTTTCCGATGTCGATGCAGAGCAGCACGATCGAAGCCTAGACAACGACCGTACGGGCGGGCACGGACCGGCCGGTGGCCCGTATCCTGGTCGCATCGCGGCATGAACATGGGTCGATCCCGGCGCGGCCGGACGGGGAGCGGACATGTCGGGGATGTGGTGGGCGCGCGGGCGCAACACCCTGCGCCGTCGCCGGCGCCACGTGCTCGTGCTCGCCGCCCTGGCCGGCGGGGCCAGTTGGATGATCTGGCAGGCTGCCCGCCACGACACCCAGAGCTTCACCGGCGAGTTCTACCTCAACATCGGCGCCGCGCTGATCATGACGCTGTTGACGTACGTGGTGCTCAACCCGCTCTTCCGCGAGCTGCAGACCGCGAGCATCATCGAACACCCCCGACTCGACCGGGACGCGCTCATCGAGCGGGTGGCCCGGTCCCGGGAACTGGTGGCGATCCTGGAGACGTGGACGAGCATGCTGGAGGGGCCGTACGCCCGCCGGTTCGTCGCCGCGCTGCGCTCCGCGCTGGCCAACGGCGCGTCGGTCCGGATGCTGCTGCTCGACCCCGACTCGCCCGCGGTACGGCTGCGCGGGGAGGAGCTGCGCCGGCGCGACGCGTCGGTGGCGATCCTCAACAACCTCTGGCACCTGGCCCGGCTGCACGAGGAGTTGCCCGAGTCGGCCCGCTCCCGGCTCGAGGTCCGCATCTACACCGCCGCGCCCTCGGTGCAGATGTACCGCTGGGACAGCAAGGCGTTCATCTCCTTCTTCCCGGTGCAGGGCAGCACCTTCGACACCCAGCAGATCGAGGCGTTCGTCTCCACGCCGCTCGGTGAGTTCGTCGACGACCGGTTCGCCGAGCTGTGGGAGACCGCCCCGGTGCAGGACCTCGCCGCCTGCCTCAGCCTGCGCCTCTGCCTCCGGCAGGGCGGCCGCGACCTGGAGACCTGCGAGGCGCTCTACGTGCGCTCCGACGGTGACTGGTACATCGCCGGCACCGACCTGGTCCGCAACGTCGCCCGGCACGGGCTGGCCGGGCTGAGCGTGGTGCTGGACCGGCCGGAGGCCGCCGGCGAGGTCTTCACGATCGGCGAGGCGGACGAACTGCCTCCCGAGATCTACAACCGGGTGCTCGAACTCTTCCGGGCCAAGTACGGCCTGGACAGCCGGCAGGACACCGAGAGCAGGGTGATCTTCAACCTGGCGAGCAGCTCGCTCACCACGGTCTGACCGCGCCGGGGCCGCCCGGCTCCCCTACTCGGTACGCAGGTCCAGCGCGATGTCGAGGATGGGCGACGAGTGGGTCAGCGCGCCCACCGACAGGTAGTCGACGCCGGTCGCCGCGTACCGGGCGGCCACCGCCAGGGTCAGCCCACCGGTCGCCTCCAGCTCGGCCCGGTCCCCCACCGCGGCCACCACCTCGACCAGCTCCTCCGGCGCCATGTTGTCGCAGAGCAGGAAGTCCGCACCGGCCTCCACCGCCTCCACCGCCTCGGCGACGGTGGTCACCTCGACCTGCACCGGCACCGCCGGGAACGCCTGCCGCACCCGCCGGTACGCCGCGGTGATGCCGCCCGCGGCGAGCTTGTGGTTGTCCTTGATCATCGCGACGTCGTAGAGGCCGAGCCGCTTGTTGGTGCCGCCGCCGGTGCGCACCGCGTACTTCTCCAGCGCCCGCAGGCCGGGCGTCGTCTTCCGGGTGTCCAGCACCATCGCCTTCGTGCCGGAGAGCGCGTCGGCCCACGCCCGGGTGTGCGTCGCCACCCCGGACATGCGGCACAGCAGGTTCAGCGCCGTCCGCTCGGCGGTGAGCAGCAGCCGGGTCGGCCCGGTCACCGTCGCCAGCACGTCACCGCGGGCCACCCGCTCGCCGTCGGCGGCCACCAACGACACCTCGACCGTACGTTCCGTGCCGGTCATCTCGCCCACCAGCTCGAAGACCGCGGCGGCCACGGCCAGCCCGGCCACCACACCGTCGGCGCGGGCCACCAGGTCGGCGGTGTCCGTCTGCTCGGCCGGGATGGTGGCGACGCTGGTGACGTCGAGGAAGTCCGGGCCCAGGTCCTCGGTCAGCGCGTTGGCGACCACCGCGCGTACGTCGGCCGGGTCGAGGCCACCCGCCCGCAACGCCTGCTCCGTCGACTCCCTCACCGAGCTTCCTCTCCTCGCGACTGCGGGGCTCGCAAACCCGGCTCACTCCTCGCGCTCACGGCTTTCCCTCCCACTGCTGCGTCAACCGGTCGTGTGCGCCGACCGCCTCCACGAGGTGGCCCAGCCACCGGTCGTCGGCCGTCGGGTGGTCC
The DNA here is from genome assembly GCF_900091425.1 of Micromonospora krabiensis. Classification (GTDB taxonomy): domain Bacteria; phylum Actinomycetota; class Actinomycetes; order Mycobacteriales; family Micromonosporaceae; genus Micromonospora; species Micromonospora krabiensis. The sequence continues at coordinate 5,175,701 of NZ_LT598496.1, read as the reverse complement.
TCCCGCCAGTGGCACCCGCGGGTCTCCTGGCGGGCGTACGCGGCGGCGACCAGCGTCGACGCCACGGTGAGCAGGTTCGTCGCCTCCCAGTCCGCCATCCGGGGGCGGCCCCGACCGGTGCCCAGCTCAGTCAGCACGCCGGCCGTCGCGGCGAGCGTCGCCGCCGACCGCAGCACCCCGGCACCCCGGGTCATCGCCCGTTGCAGCGCCGGTACGCCGTCCGCGGGCACGACCCAACCACTGCCACCGACCCAGGCGCCGGTCTCCGCCGGGCGGGCCTGCTCGGGCAGGCCGGCGGCGATGTCCTCGGCGATCCGGCGGGAGAAGACCAGCCCCTCCAGCAGGGAGTTGCTGGCCAGACGGTTGGCGCCGTGCACGCCCGTGCAGGCGACCTCGCCGCAGGCGTACAGGCCGGGGATCGACGTACGGCCGTACAGGTCGGTGCGGACACCGCCGGACGCGTAGTGAGCGGCCGGCGCCACCGGGATCAGGTCCGTGGCCGGGTCGACCCCGATGGCCAGGCAGGACGCCACGATGGTCGGGAAGCGCCCGGCCAGGAAGCTCCCGCCGAGGTGCCGGGCGTCGAGGTAGACGTGGTCCGCGCCGGTCGCGAGCAGCACCCGGTGGATGCCCTTGGCCACCACGTCCCGGGGCGCCAGCTCGGCGAGCTCGTGCTGGCCGACCATGAACCGCTTGCCGTCGGCGTCCACCAGGTGGGCGCCCTCCCCGCGCAGCGCCTCGGACACCAGCGGCTGCTGCGCGTGAGCCACGCCGGGCACCCGGGCGCGTTCCGGCACGATCAGCGCGGTCGGGTGGAACTGGACGAACTCCACGTCGGTCACCGCCGCGCCGGCCCGCATCGCCAGCGCCACCCCGTCGCCGGTGGAGACGGCGGGGTTGGTGGTGGCGGCGAAGACCTGACCCATGCCGCCGGTGGCCAGCACGACCGCCCGCGCCAGCAGCGCGCCGACGCCGTCCTCGCTGCCCTCGCCGAGCACGTGCAGCGTGAGCCCGCAGGCCGGGCCGAGCCCGCCCGGACCGTCACCGGGGGCGCGCAGCAGGTCCAGCACCAGGGCGTGCTCGATCAGCCGGATCCACGGGTCGCGGTGGACGGCCTCGTGCAGCGCACGCTGCACCTCGGCCCCGGTCGCGTCCCCGCCGGCGTGCACGATCCGGTCCGCCCGGTGGCCGCCCTCGCGGGTGAGCATCAGCGAGCCGTCCGGGTTGCGGTCGAACTCGGCGCCGAGCCGCATCAGCTCGCGCAGCCGGGTCGGCCCCTCCTCCACCAGCACGCGGACCGCCTCCGGGTCGCAGAGCCCCACGCCCGCGATCTCGGTGTCCGACGCGTGCGCCGCCGGCGTGTCCACCGGGTCGAGCACCGCGGCGATGCCGCCCTGCGCCCACCGGGTCGAGCCGTCATCGATGTTGACCTTGGTGACGACGGTGACGTGCAGGCCCGCCTCGCGCAGGTGCAGCGCCGCGGTGAGCCCGGCCACGCCGGAGCCGACCACGATCACGTCGGTGGTCTCCACCCAACCGGGCGCGGGCGCGGCCAGCAGACTGGGCAGGGCCGGCAGGTCGACGGTCGGTAGGTCCATGAGCACAGTCAACCGCGAACGACGCTCAGGCGAGATGCCGGGGGCGCGACGAGTGGTTTCGGCTACCTCGTCCCGCACCCGTTCGGGTGGCCGGGGGCCCGCCGCGTCGGCCGGGCACGGACGACGGGTGCCGGTGTCAACGCGTGCGTACGGGCAGGCCCGCCGGACCGGCGCCCTTGAGCGAGACGGTCACCGCCCGGTCGCTGAGCCACAGGTAGCAGCGCACTCCCCGGTCACCGGCCTGCCACCGACCGGCGCCGGGCGGGCGTACGACGACGCCGCTGCGGTAGCGCAGGTCCGCGTCGTCGGGTACGCCGACGTAGCGGCCCAGTACCGTCCGGCAGCCCGTGTAGAGCGGCACCCAGTCCGCGTCCCGGGTCGGGTAGGGGCCGTCCGGCGCCGCCCACACCCCGACGAACTCGGCGTCGTGCCGGGTCGCGCACTCCACCGGCAGCAGCGTCTGCACGCCGCCGCCCCGGCCGGAGCGGGTCTGCTGGCAGCCCAGCCGCAGCGGGGACGGGCCCTTCAGCGCGTCCCGCAGGCTGCCGGTGCGGGTCACCACGGTGGCGGCCGCCTCGACCGTGTTCACCTCCGACACGTCGCACCGGTACCAGCGGGAGCCGGCCGACCACCCGGCGCCGGACGGCAGGGCGATGGAGAGCCGCAGCCGCCCCGCCCGCCAGTTGTCGCCCAGGTACCCGCTGGCCCGCGCGTCGCACTCGGCGAACGCCCCGCGCATCGGGCCGGAGCCGCCGGCGGGCGGCGCGGCCGACTCCAATGGGAAGGCCCCCACGTGGACCGTCTCCACCCGGTGCGGCTGGGCACAGTCGACCGGCTGGTACGCGGCCAGCGTCACCACGTCGGCGAAGTCGCCCGCGTGGCACACCCCGGCGGCCGGCGTGAACGGCCCGGCCGCCGGCAGGGCCGGCCAGTCGTCGGTCAGGTCACCGTCACCGTCGCCCGCCCCGCAGCCGGCGAGGAGGGTCCCCACCGTGGCGACCACCAGCAACACGATCGACGAACGGCGCATCGCGGCCTCCCCCAGCCACCGCCCGCCTGTCGACGGGTGTGACAAGGGTAACGAAGAATGACCATCCCCTGACAGACCGCACGCCCCGCCCAGCCCTTCCCGCGCCCCGCCAGCCCTTCCCGCGATCGTGCACTTCCTGCCCGGACAAACCGGGACAAGAACCCCTCACCAGGGGCCGCAACTGCAAGATCGCAGGCTAGAAGACGGGTGGAGGATGGTGGGGTGGGTTAGTGGGTGGCGGCCGCCAGCGGGTTGGGGACGGGGGAGCCGGCAGTGCCGGGGGCCGCGTTCGCGGGGTCGGTGTTCAGGTCGACGATCCGGTTGTCCGCGTCCACGTGCACCACCCGCGGCCGGTACGCCCGCGCCTCGGCGTCGTCCATCTGCCCGTACGAGATCAGGATGACCAGGTCACCGGGGTGCACGAGGTGGGCGGCGGCACCGTTGATACCGATCACGCCGCTGCCCCGCTCGCCCGGGATCACGTACGTCTCCAGCCGCGCCCCGTTGGTGATGTCCACGATCGCCACCATCTCGCCGGGGAGCAGGTCGGCGGCGTCGAGCAGGTCCTGGTCCACCGTCACCGAGCCGACGTAGTGCAGGTCGGCCTGGGTCACGGTGGCGCGGTGGATCTTCGACTTGAGCATGGTTCGCAGCATCGGACTGTGCCTTTCGGGGTCGTGCGGAGGTCAGGGTCGGGGGGCGAGCACGATCGCCGTGTTGTCGATCAGGCGGGTGGCGCCGACCCAGGCCGCGACCAGCAACCGGGCGGGTCCGCTGACCGGTCCCGGCTCCAGGTCCGGGTCGGTGAGCACCAGGTAGTCCAGCTCGGCGCCCGGCGTACCGGCACCGAAGGCCCGGTGCGCGGCGGCCAGCACCGCAGCGGCGTCCTGCCCCTGCTCGGCGGCCTCCACACCGGCGCGCAGCGCCGCCGACAGGCTCAGCGCCGTGGCCCGCTCCGGCTCCGACAGGTAGCGGTTGCGGCTGGAGAGCGCCAGACCGTCCGGCTCGCGGACCGTCGGCACGCCGACCACCCGGACCGGCACGTCCAGGTCACGGGCCATCCGCCGGACCAGCGTCAACTGCTGGTAGTCCTTCTCGCCGAAGAACGCCAGGTCGGCACGGGTGAGCTGGAACAGCTTCAGCACCACGGTGAGCACCCCGTGGAAGAAGCCCGGCCGACTGTGCCCCTCCAGCTCCTCGCCGTGCGGACCCGGGTTGACCCGGACCAGCGGCTCACCACCCGGGTACATCTCCTCCCGGCCCGGCGCGAAGACCACGTCGGCACCGGCCCGCCGGCACACCTCAAGATCATCGGCGAGGGTACGCGGGTAGCGGTCGAAGTCCTCGTTCGGCCCGAACTGCAGCGGGTTCACGAAGATCGTCACCAGGACGTGGTCGGCCTGCTCCCGAGCGGCCCGCAGCAGCGTCTCGTGCCCCTCGTGCAGGGCACCCATGGTCATCACCACGCCGACCGTGCCGGTCAGCGCCGCGCGCGCCTTGGCCAGCTCCTCGCGGGTCGTCACCAACTCCATGCGGCCCCCACCTCCCGATCCGTCAGCGTGACCCGACCGGTGGGCATTCCCCGACCGGTCACGCCGCCACCTCCCGCTGGCTGTCGGCGAGCACGCCGAGCAGCGACGCGGCGTCGGCCGGGCGCAGCCGGCCGGCGGAGATCGCCCGGTCGGCGGTGCGCCGGGCGAGCGCCAGGTAGGGGGCGACCGACTCGGGCGCGATCGCGGCCAGATGGGCCAGGTGCCGCTCGACGGTGCCGGCGTCGCCCCGGGAGACCGGGCCGGTCAGGGCGTCGTCCCCGAGCCGCAGGGCGTTCTCCAGCGCGGCCCGCAGCAGCGGCGCGAGCACCTTCTCCGGCTGGGCCACCCCGGCGTCGCGCAGCCGGTCGGCCGCCTCGTTGACGAGGGTCACCAGGTGGTTCGCGCCGTGCGCCAGCGCCGCGTGGTAGAGCGGACGGTCCGCCTCGCCGATCCACTCCGGCACGCCGCCGAGGTCGGCGACCAGGCGGGCGGCCAACGGACGCAGCCCGGCCGGGGCGGTCACCCCGAACGAGATGCCGGCGAGCCGGCCGAGGTCGTCCGGCGTACCGGTGAAGGTCATCGCCGGGTGCAGGGCGAGCGGGCGGGCGCCGACCGCGGTGGCCGGGGCCAGCACGTCGAGTCCGTGCGCGCCGGAGGTGTGCGCGACCACCTGGCCCGGGCGCAGGACACCGCTGTCGGCCAGGGCGGTCACCACGCCGGCGAGCGCGTCGTCCGGCACGGCGATCAGCAGCAGGTCCGTCGCGGCCCGGGCCACCACGGTCACGGAACGCCGCGGGACGGCGGGCAGCAGCAGGGCGGTACGCGCACGGCTCGCCCCGGACCCGCCGGTGACGGCCACCACCCGGTGACCGGCGGCGGCGAGCGCGGCACCCAACACGGCGCCGACCCGGCCGGCGCCGATGACGCCGACGGTCAGGGTGCGGGGGAAGACGGCAGCCGGGGCATCCGGCAGGGCACGGCCCGTGGTGGCGGCGGCCCGTCGAGGGGCGGCCGGACGCGGGCGCAGCGGTGCGCTCATGGCAACGATCCAGTCCTCGAGAAGGGGTACCGGTCGATGGCAAGTATGCGCCCGGGCAACCCGATCGAAACACGGATGTGAAAACCTTCACCGCCCGGCGCGGGGCACGACCGTGACCCGGACCCGGCTGACCGTAGGGTCGGCACGGTGAGGGTTCCGCGGACGGACGAACCGACGCCGGTGCGCTGGCGGGACGCGATGGACCGCGCGCTCTACGGGCCGGGCGGCTTCTTCGTCTCCGCGGCCGGGCCGGCCGACCACTTCCGCACCAGCGTGCACGCCTCCCCCACCTTCGCCGACGCGCTGCTGCGCCTGATCGGGCAGGTCGACGCGGCCCTCGGCCAGCCGGATCGGTTGGACGTGGTGGACGTCGGCGCCGGTCGGGCGGAGCTGCTGCGCACGTTGGCCCAGGCCGCCGGCGAGCCGCTCGCCCGACGGCTGCGGTTCACCGCCGTGGAGCGGGCACCCCGACCGGACGGCCTGCCCCCCGGGATCGCCTGGGCGGACGAGATCCCGGACCGGATCACCGGTCTGCTCCTGGCCACCGAGTGGCTGGACAACGTGCCGCTCGACGTCGCCGTACCCGGTCCGGACGGCTGGCACTACGTGCTGGTCGACCCGGCGACCGGCGCCGAGACCGTCGGTGGACCGGTCGACGGCGCGGACGCCGACTGGCTGGCGACCTGGTGGTCGCCGCCCGACCGGGCGGACGGCGTACGCGCCGAGATCGGTCGCAGCCGGGACCTCGCCTGGGCCGGGGCGGTCGGCCGGATCGAGCGAGGGCTGGCGCTGGCCGTCGACTACGGGCACCTGCGGGACGGCCGACCGGTCGACGGGACGTTGACCGGGTACCGCAACGGTCGTCAGGTTCCGCCCGTGCCGGACGGGTCCCGCGACGTGACCGCCCACGTCGCCGTCGACTCGGTCGCCTCCGCCGGTGAGCGGGTCGCGCGGTGCGCGTACGCCCTCAGGTCGCAGCGGGAGGCACTGCGGGCGCTCGGGGCCGACGGCGGCCGACCGCCGCTCAGCCTGGCCGCCAGCGACCCGGCGGGGTACGTGCGGGCGCTGGCCGGGGCGTCGGCGGTGGCCGAGCTGACCGACCCGGCCGGGCTCGGCGGGCACTGGTGGCTGCGGCAACCGGTCGGCGTCGAGCCCGACCGGCTCGTGGCACGATGACGGGCATGACCACCGACGCCGGGGACCTCCGCGAGCTGACCGTCGGCACCGGGGCGGGCCTGGTGGCGGGCACCGGTGGGCAGCAGCTCGGCACGGACATGGTGCTCAACATCGGTCCGCAGCACCCGTCCACGCACGGCGTGCTCCGGCTGAAGCTCGTCCTCGACGGCGAGCGGGTGGTCTCCGCCGAGCCGATCGTCGGCTACATGCACCGGGGCGCGGAGAAACTGTTCGAGGTCCGCGACTACCGGCAGATCATCGTGCTGGCCAACCGGCACGACTGGCTGTCGGCGTTCTCCAACGAGCTGGGCGTGGTGCTCGCCGTGGAGCGGCTGATGGGCCTGGAGGTGCCGGAGCGGGCGACCTGGCTGCGGATGGCGCTCGCCGAGCTGAACCGGGTGCTCAACCACCTGATGTTCCTCGGCTCGTACCCGCTGGAGATCGGCGCGATCACCCCGATGTTCTACGCCTTCCGGGAGCGGGAGACGCTCCAGGCCGTCATGGAGGAGGTCTCGGGCGGCCGGATCCACTACATGTTCAACCGGGTCGGCGGGCTGAAGGAGGAGGTCCCGTCCGGGTGGACGGGCCGGGCCCGGGCGGCGATCGGCGAGGTACGCCGGCGGATGCCCGACCTCGACGACCTGATCCGGCGCAACGACATCTTCCTGGCCCGGACCGTCGGCGTGGGCGTGCTGCCGGCCGCCGACGCCGCCGCGTTCGGCGCGTCCGGGCCCGTCGCCCGGGCCTCCGGACTCGACCTGGACCTGCGTCGCGACGAGCCCTACCTGGCGTACGACGAACTGGACGTGCCGGTGGTCACCCGCACCGCCGGCGACTGTCACGCCCGGTTCGAGGTGCTGCTCGACCAGGTGTACGTCTCACTCGACCTCGCCGAGCGCTGCCTGGAACGGGTCGACCGGCTGACCGGACCGGTGAACACCCGGCTGCCGAAGGTGGTCAAGGCACCGGAGGGGCACACGTACGCCTGGACCGAGAACCCGCTCGGCATCAACGGCTACTACCTCGTCTCGCGCGGCGAGAAGACGCCGTGGCGGTTGAAGCTGCGCACCGCGTCGTACGCGAACGTGCAGGCCCTGGCCACCCTCCTGCCGGGCTGCCTGGTGCCGGACCTGATCGCCATCCTCGGCTCGATGTTCTTCGTGGTCGGCGACATCGACAAGTAGCGGCCGCCCGTCACACCTCTCGGGCTTGACCTCCCGTCTGGCGGTTCAGCGCCAGCGGGCGCCTCCGGCGCGGGGTGCGTCGTCCTGCGGCGGGTAGCCGTAGCGCTCCTCCTCGTGCCGGGCCCGGCGGCCCACGCTCTCCGGCTCGGCGTCGGCCGTCGACTGGTAGCCCCGCTGGCGCGGGGGGCGCCACTCGTCCGGCACCGGCACGCCGCCCGCCGGGAGCGCCGCGCGCTCCTCCGGCTCGGACCAACCGCCGCGCCAGCCCTCGCCACCACCCTGGTCGTAGTCCCGGCGTGGCTCGTCCCGCTCCCGGCGCGGCTCCTCGCGGCGGACCGAAGCCCACCGGTCGGCCATCCGGTACTCGGTGCCCGTGGCGTCGGCGTGCACCTCGGCCCGGCGCTCGCCGACCCGCAACTCCCGGCCGTTCTCGTCGTCCCGGACCGCCGCCCACCGGTCCCCGGAGCGCAGCTGCGCCCAGTACGCCCCGGTGTCGTCGGGCCGATGCGGCCGGTCCTGGCCGCCCCGCTCGGCGGGGGCGGCCCAGCCGTCTTCGCCCGACCCGGCCGGGTCGGTCCAGCTCGGCTGGTCGTCGGACCCGGACCACGACCGCTCGTCCCGACGCCCGTCCCAGGCCCGATCGTCACGCGCGCCGTCCCAGGCCCGGTCGTCGCGCTGCCGGTCGTCGCGCTGTCCCTCCCAGCCGGCCTCGTCGCGCCGGCGCGGCTGTCCCGCCCACTGGCGTTCGTCCCCCGGCCGGACACGTTCGTCCGACCCGGCGTACCCGGACCAGGAGCGCTCCTCCGCCCCGGCACCCGCGCCCGACCAGGCGGACTCGTCCTGACGCCCGGCCCCCCACTGCCGGTCGTCCGACGTGGGCGACCACGAGCCGGAGTACCCGACGCCGTAGCGGCCGCCGACCGGCTCGGCCGGTCCCCCGTCCACGATCGTGTGGCGGGTCGTCACGTGCACGGTCTCGGTGTGCCGAACCACGCCGCCGCGATGCCCCGGCTCCGGCCGGGCCTCGTGCTCAGCCGGACGGGCCGCGGCGCCGTAGACACCTGGCTGGACCGCAGCGCCGTATCCACCGGCCTGGGCAGCGCCCCCGTAGGTGCCGGACTGGGCCGGCGCGGGTCGATCACCGCCGTACCCGCCGGCCGGGGAGCGCTCCGCCCCGTACTCGCCGGCGGGCGGGCGCGCCGTGCCGTACTGGCCGGCCGGTGCACGCTCGGCGCCGTACCGGTCGGGCTGCGCCCGCCGGCCCGTGTCCTCGTCGTCCTCCCAGTCGGCCCGTCCGCGCCGGGGCGCCACGTCCTCCGGACCGGCCGCGCGGCCCCGGACCTGCGGCACGTCCTCCGCCGGGGCCGCGACGGGCACCCGCGCCCGGCCGGCACCGGCCGGGTCCTCTGCGCCGGCGAGGGCGGCACCGGTCGCGTCGAGCCGTCGGCGTACCGCGACGATCGCTTCCTGGGCGCGCTGGGCCTGGTCGAGCGCCTGGTTCCCGCGTTGGGCGGCGGCCACGATCTCGCCCCGCAGCTCCTGGCGGAGCTGGTCCATCTCGTCCAGCAACTCCTCGCGCGCCTGACCGCCGTCGCCGCCCGGGCGCAGCGCGATCGACAGGCCGATCAGGACCACGGCCACGATGGCGAGCACCGCAGCGAAGCGCAGCGGGCCGTTGCCGTCCGCTATCAGCAGGATCAACGCCGCCAGCGGGGCCAGCCCGACCCCGATCCAGAAGAGCACGGTCAGTAGCGCCGGACTGCGCTTGGCGTCGGAGTCGACCGAGGCGGGCATGGCTGTGCAGCCTACCGAGAGTTGCGGCCCGTGGGAACGGGCCCACGACGCGGCCGGCCGTCGGCGGCGCGTGGCCACCGGCGACCGGCCGGCGTCGAGGAGTCGGGCGTCACCGCCCGTGACGAATCAGCTGCTGGCGAGAGCACCGTCCGAGGAGAAGACCAGGCCGACGCTGGCGCTGCCGGTCTTCAACGCGTTCTTGGTCTGCGGGCCACCGGCGTCCAGCGAGCTGAACGAGCCGGCCTTGAAGTCGTAGACCTCGACGAGGCCGGCCTGGCACTTCGGCCGCTGCGGGCACTCCGGCGGGCCGGCCAGCACCGTGGCCTGGCCGGAGCACTTGCTGGCCAGGTCGGAGAGGGTACGCACCGAGTACTTGTCGGCGAACGCCTTGGTGACCGCGAAGGCGTTCTGGTCCTGCGCGGCGGACGGCTTGCCGAACGTGATGCCCACCTTGTCGCCGCTGGCACGCAGCGCGGTGACGGTCTTGTCGAGATCCGGGGAGGAGACCGGCTGCGCGTTCTGCCCGTTGGCCTTGGTGTTGAGGAACTCGGCCATGGTCGCCGCGTACTCCGGGACGACCTGGATCTCGCCCTTCTCCAGGGCCGGCTCGTAGAGCTCACGGCTGCCGATCTGCTGCACGCGGACCTGGTAGCCGGCCGTGGTGAGCGCGATCCGGTAGAGCTCGGCGATGGTCTGGCTCTCGCTGAAGTTCCCGGCGCCGACCACGATCTGCCCGCCCGGGCCCTTGGCGATGCCGGAGGTCAGGTTGTTGGCCGACGCGAACTCCTCGGCGGCCACCTTCGGGGTCTTGCGGTCGACGTCGACGGCCTTGTTGAGCTGGATCAGCTTGGGCGTGTCCAGCGCGGCCGAGACCTTGTCGAGGGCCGCGATCAGCTCGGGCTTCGCCACGCCGGCGTTGACCGCGGGGATGACGTTGTCGGTGTTCTGGAGCTTCTTGTCGTCGTCGAGGACCACCAGCTGGTCACCGGCGACCGGTGCGCAACCCGCACCGCTGGCGCCCTGCTGGGGGGCCTCGGTGCCGGAGGAACCGGCGTCGCCGCAGCCGGTCAGCAGCCCGGCGGTGGCGAGGGCGGCCGCCGCGCCGACGGCCAGCCGTGTACGTGCGCGCATGATGCCCGCCTTCCGTGTCCCGGCGCGGCCCGTCCCGGGCCGGCCGCGTGTCCGACGGGCGATCCCACTTCGGCTCGCCCGCGATGTCCCAGCCAACATCCTGCCCGCGGCGTACGACAACCTGGGGCGAACTTTGTCACCGGATCGTCATGGGTTGGGACGCGACGGGTGAAAGCGGTCAGCCGCCGGTCACGGCGTCGGCGGCCCGACGGTTCGCACCCCGGCGGGCGGCCCGCAGCGGACGGGGCGTGACGATCCGCTCGACCACCGCCAGGACGATCTCCACCAGCACGGCGAGCCCGGCCACCAGGAGACCACCGGCCAGGATCTGCCCGCCACCGGCGGCGATGTCCAACCCGAAGCCCGCCCGGATGATCTGGCCGAGGCCGCCGCCGTTGACGAACGAGGCGAGCGCCGCGGTGGCCACCACCTGCACGGCGGCCGTCCGGAAACCGGCCGCCAGGTAGGGCACCGCCAGCGGCAGCTCCACCCGGCGGAGCACCTGCCACCCGGAGAGCCCCATCCCGCGCGCGGCGTCCCGGGCCTCCGGGTCGGCCTGCCGCACCCCGGTGTACGCGTTGGCCAGCAACGGCGGCACCGCGAAGACCGCCAGCGCGACGATCACCGAGGGCCGGCCGAACCCGAGGAACGTCAGCGGGAGGATGGTCAGCAGGGCGAGCGTCGGCACGGCGAGCGTGACGTTCGACACCAGCACCACCAGGCCACCGCCCCGGCCGCTGTGCCCGAGCCAGAGCCCGATCGGCCAGGCCACGAGACAGCCGAGCGCCACCGCGGCGGCGGACAGCACCAGATGCTCACCGAGCCGGTCCAGCACACCGCCCGGGTTCGTCCAGTTCAGCGGGTCGTTGAGCCAGCGGACGGCCTGCTCGATGGCGTTCATGACGCTCTCCGGGCCAGCCAGGGGGTGAGCAGCCGGCCGACCCCGGCCAGGATCAGGTCCAGCAGCAGGGCGAGCAGGACGCAGAGCAGGGTCCCGGTCATGATCTCGGCCTTGTAGAAGTTGTTCTGGAACCCGGCGAAGATCAGTTGCCCGAGCCCGCCCCGGCCGACGACCACCCCGACGGTGACGAGCGCCACGGTGGAGACGGTGGCGAGCCGCAGCCCGGTGAGGATGCCGGGTACGGCGAGCGGCAGCTCGATCCGGAGGAGTCGCCCCCACCGGCCGTATCCCATGCCCTCGGCGGCTTCGCGGACCTCGGGTGGCACCTGGTTGAGGCCGGCGAGGGTGTTACGGACGATCACGAGCAGCGCGTAGAGCACCACCACGCTCAGCACCGTGACGGCGCCGATGCCCAGGTAGGGCGCGAGGAACGCGAAGAGGGCCAGCGACGGGATCGTGTAGAGGACCCCGGTGACCGCGACGATCGGGCCGGCGAGGGCCCGGTACCAGGTCGCCAGCACGGCCAGCGGCACCGCGATCACCGCCGCGATCAGCACGGCCCGGGCGGTCAGCGAGGCGTGCTCGCGCAGCGCCGCGAGGATCGTGTCAGAGTTGTCCCGCACGTACTGCCAGGAGAACCACGGGTTACCCGGGTCGGCCAGGTAGCTCAGGCGGAAGGACATACGTGGACGTTACCCCGGAGAGCTCCGGCGCCACCGGCCGCGCGGGCGCCGCACCGCACGCGGCGTCGATCACCCTGGAGGGGATCGGCAAGCGCTACCCGGACGGCACCGAGGCCGTACGCGGGCTCAGCCTCGACGTCGGCGCCGGCGAGCTGGTGGTGCTGATCGGGCCGTCCGGCTGCGGCAAGTCGACCGTGCTCCGGATGATCAACCGCTTGATCGAGCCGACGGCGGGTCGGATCCTGCTCGGCGACGAGGATGTCACCCGGGCCGACCCGGTGCGGCTGCGTCGCCGGATCGGCTACGTGATCCAGAACGTCGGGCTGTTCCCCCATCAGACGGTGCGGGCCAACGTCGCGACGGTCCCCCGGCTGCTCGGCTGGTCCCGGGACCGCACCCGGAAGCGGGTCGACGAGCTGCTGGAGCTCGTCGGTCTCGACCCCGGGCAGTTCGGGCAGCGCTACCCGCACGAGCTCTCCGGCGGCCAGCGGCAGCGGGTCGGTGTCGCCCGGGCGCTCGCCGCCGATCCGGTGGTGCTGCTGATGGACGAGCCGTTCTCGGCCGTCGACCCGATCGTCCGGACCCGGTTGCAGGAGGAGTTCCTGCGGTTGCAGGCCGAGGTACGCAAGACGATCGTGCTGGTCACCCACGACCTCGACGAGGCGGTCCGGCTCGGCGACCGGATCGCGGTGCTCTCCGAGGGCGGTCACCTGGAGCAGTACGCCCCGCCGGCGGCCCTGCTCGGCTCGCCGGCCACCCCGTTCGTCCGGGAGTTCGTCGGCGCCGACCGGGGCATCCGCCGGCTGGTGGTGACCCCGGTCCGGGCGGAGACGCTGGAGCCGGTGCCGGCCGACGGCGCCCCGGACGCGCCGACGGTGGCGCTGGGCGGCTCGGCGTACGACGCGCTGGCGGTGATGTTGACCTCGGCGGCCGACCGGGTGGTCGTCACCGACGGCGGACGACCGGTCGGGGTGCTCGGCCGGCAGCGCCTGCTGGACCTCGGCCGCGCGGACTGACCGTCAGGCCCGACCGCCGAGGCTGGCGGTGCCGATGACCCAGCCCGTGAGGAAGCCGTACCCGGCGCCGGCGCTCGCACTCTGCAACGCGTTGAGCAGGGACGGGTCGGGCCCGAGCAGCACCGCGAGCACCGCCGCGACGCCGGCGGCCAGCACGTACGCGGCCCAGCCGGAGAAGAACTGGCTGACCGGGCCGGGCACGCGCGCCACCTGGGCGGCGGGCAGCACGTAGAGCAGCGCCGCCGCGAGGACGACCAGCAGGATCGCCCGCAGGTCGGCCGCGAGCACCCCGCCCGGCCGGTCACCGCCGTCGAGCCGCCAGGCCGGCCAGGCGAGCAGCCGCAGGTACCAGCCGCCGGCCGCGTTCGGGTCGGTGTGGTTCTCGACCCAGCGGACGTACGCCGGGCTGCCGGACACGGCGACCAGGACGAGAACGGCGAGCGTGCCGGTGCCGGCCGCCGTGCCGTAGCGGCTGACCCGGCCGGTCCGGCTGGTCAGCGCCGTGATCCGGCCCAGACCCGACCGGGCGGCACCCGGCCGGCCGCGCCCCGTCCCGGTACGGCCACCGGACGATCGCGCGCCGGCCACTCAGTGCTTCATCAGGTAGTCGATGAAGGCGGCCCGCAGCAGCGGCGCGGACTCCTCGTAGCCGTGCCCGGTCAGCTCCCGCCAGAGCGCGGCGGCCTCGTCGACGGTCGGGCCGACCGAATTCAACGCGCCGTCCAGCGCGGCGGCCTCGTCCGCGTTCGGCAGGCGCTGCAGCACCGACCAGAAGAAGCCGACGTCGCGGCGTTCCCGGGCGAGTGCGAACGCCCGCTCCCGCAGCTCCTCGGTGGACAGCGCGTCCAACTCCTCGAACGAGTGGCCGCCGGTGGGGGTGGCAGGTGTCTCGGTCATGTCGCCGAGCCTAGCCGTCGAGATCACCGCCGGCCCGGTGGACGCGGCCCGGGTCAGCGCTCGTCGTCGTCCCACCGGCGCGGCTCGGCCTGCCAGTGGGGAGTCTGCCAGGGGTCGACCGGGCTCTGGGTGGACGGCGTCGACAGGGCCGGCCAGTCGTCCATCGGTCGTGGTCTCGGCATGGCCCAGCCGGTGCTGATCGCGCCGTCGCCGACCGGCTCCACGGGTTCGGTGGTGGTCACCGCGCCCGGTCGCCCGTACCGCTCGACGAGTCGGGTGACGAGCAGCCCGACGGCGAGCGCGACCCCGCCGACCGCCCAGTGGCTGATCGTCCAGTCGCGGGCCGGCGCGTACGCGAGGAAGGCCGACACCAGGGCGACTGCGAGCAGGGTGCCCAGGACCCCGCCGCGGCGGCCGTACGCGCTGGTCCCGGCGAGCAGCGCCACGCCCACGGCGAGCACCGTCCAGTCCAGTCCGGTGGTGGGTGCCACCGGGCCGGTGCCGTTCGCGGCGATGAGTACACCGCCCAGCATGGCCAGCACCGTCGAGCAGACCAGCGCGCCCGCCGTGACCACGCCGGCCACTGCGCCCCGGCGTAGGGCCGGGTCGCCGACCGGCCGGAACCGGCCGGCCAGCCGGCGGATGGCCCGGATGGCACCGAACAGCCCGCCGAGGACGGCGACCGCGGCGAAGCCGGCGGCGAGGTAGACGGCGTGCCGGCGCGGATCGAACTCGCCCTGCACCAGCACGGGGGCGGAGCGGCGTTCGATGTACACGATCACGGCCGCCGCGGCGCCGAGGCTGGCCGCCCACCCGGGCACGTGCAGGACCACCACGACCAGCCCCAGCAGCAGCCCACCGACCGCGGCCACGATGGCGGCGGGCAGCACCGCGGCGAGCACCCCGCCGTCGCTCTGCTCGGCGAAGTGCAGGCCGGCGGCGACCGCCACCGGGCCGATCGCCAGGTTGGGTGCGGCGGTGCGCAGGCTCAGCCCGGCGGCGAGGACCAGCAGACCGAGGGCGACGACGTCGACCAGCAGCGACCGCAGGGCCGCGCCGCGCAGCGCGTCCGGGTCCTCCCGCCACAGGAGCCAGGCCACGGCGGCCGCCCCGAGCAGCAGCACGATCTCCCAGCCGATGTGCACACCGATCCGGTCCCGGCCCGGCTCGCCGTGCGCGGGGTCGTCGAAGACGTTCTCGAGCACGGCGGCGGGCACCCCGGACGAGGGTTCGACCGTCCCGTCGCGGCCCGGTTGCTCGTACGCCATGACGCCGCCTCCCCTCGGCCGGTCGTCCAGCTCCGCCGCGCGGATGGACCGGCGCGGCCGTCGCTCCCCGATCGCAGGCACCGTACCCGCGCCGCGAGCCGCACGTAACCCCCTGCCTGCGCCGCCTACCGGAGGGGCATCGATCAGCGCTGACCCGGGCGGCTCTCCCGATCGTCGGGCTCGCGCTCGTCCTCGGGGCGCTCCGGCACCCGGCAGGACCGCTCGAGCCAGAGCGCGGCCGCCACGAGGGCCAGCGAGGCGAGCAGACCGCCGCCGGCGGGGGCCCGGTCCTCGGTCGCGGCCCGGGTGGACTCGACGAAGAGCCAGGCGGTGAGCCCGGCGTAGAAGCCGGCGAAGATCGCACCGACCAGCGACGACGCCTTGGCGAGCACCACGAACCGGGCGACCAGCAACGGGTTGACCGGGTCACGGCCCGGCCGGCGCTCGATCCGACCGCGGGTGTTGATCGCCGCGTAGCCCTCCAGCACCGCGAGCCCGGCCAGGGTGACCACCGGCAGCCAGGGCAGCCGGGGGATGCCGCTGTAGTAGAAGGTGCTGATCAGCAGCCAGGCCACCGCGGCGGCCGCCAGGGCGGCGACCACCAGGGTGGAGATCCGGGTCGGGCCCATCCGCGAGTCGTCCGGCCCCGTCCCGCCCGGCGGTGGGGACTTCGCCTGCGTCATGCCGATTGGCTCCGCTGGGTCATGCCGTCGACTCTATCGCCAGTTCCGGGCGGGGGCGCAGTTCCAGTGCGTCGGCCGCGACCGGGCCGTCGGTCAGCAGGTCGGTGAGCCAACCGTGGCCGGGCAGCCGACCGTACGGCTGGATGTCGATCCACGGCCGCAGCACGAACGCCCGCAGGTGGGCGCGGGGGTGCGGGAGGGTCAGTTCGGGATCGTCGCTGAGCACCGGCTCGTCGCCGTCCCACACCGCGACGACGTCGACGTCCAGGGTGCGCGGCCCGAACCGTCGCTCCGGGTCCCGGACCCGGCCGGCCGCGCGCTCCGCGGCCCACGCCCGCTCCAGCCAGTCGCGCGCGCTCGCGGTGGGATCCTCCGCGAGCAGCACGGCGTTGAGGTACTCGGGCTGGTCCGCGTCCCCCCACGGTGGAGTCTCGTACACGCCGGAGACCACCCGCACCGCGTCGCCGAGGGCGGTCACCGCGGAGCGCAGGTGGGCGAGCCGGTCGCCGAGGTTGCTGCCGAGGGAGAGGACGGCCCGGGTCATCGGCGCGTCCGGCTCATGGTGACGGCGACGTCGGTGAAGGTGTGCGGCACCGGCGCCTCCGGCTTGTGCACGGTCACCGTCGCGGTGACCACCCGTGGGTCGGCGAGGCAGACCGTGAGCAGCCGGTCGGCGAGCGTCTCGATCAGGTTGACCGGTTCCCCGGTGACCACCGCCACCAGGCGCTCGGCCAGCTCCCCGTAGTGGACGGTGTCCGCCACGTCGTCGGAGCGGGCGGCCGGGCCGAGGTCGAGTTCGAGCACCGCGTCGACGACGAAGTCCTGCCCCTGGACGCGTTCGAAGTCGTACACCCCGTGCCGGCCGTGCGCGCGCAGGCCGGTCAGCACGATCCGGTCGGTCATCGCTCCCCCTCCCGGCCGGGCCGCGGGCCGGGTCCGCCGGCCGCGGCGACGCCGGTCAGCAGGCGTGGACTGCCGGTCGCCCGCCAGACGGCCAGCGCGTCCGCCGTGGCGCGGACGTCGTGCACGCGTACGCCCCAGGCGCCCGCCGCCACCGCGAGCAGGCTGGTGGCGACGGTGGCCGCCTCCCGCTGCGCGGTCGGGCGCGGCGTGCCGTCCGGGCCGGCCAGCAGCGCGCCCAGGTACGACTTGCGGCTGGCGCCGAAGAGCAGCGGGTAACCGAGGTCGAGCAGCTCGGGCAGGCGGGCGCTGAGCTGCCAGTTGTGTGCGGCGGTCTTGGCGAAGCCGAGCCCCGGGTCGACGATGATCCGGTCGGCGGCGACACCGGCGCGCAGCGCCTCGTCGACGCGTCGGCCCAGCTCGGCGCGGACGTCGGCGACCACGTCGGTATAGGTCGCCAACTCGCGCATGCCGCGGGAGTGCCCCCGCCAGTGCATCAGCACCCAGGGGCAGCCGGCGTCGCGCACCACGCGGGCCATGTCCGGGTCGGCCAGCCCGCCGGAGACGTCGTTCACCACCACCGCCCCGGCGGCCAGCGCCGCCTCGGCGACCAGCGCCCGGCTGGTGTCGATGCTGATCGGCACACCGGCAGCGGACAGCTCGCGGATGACCGGGACGACCCGGGCCGCCTCGGTCTCGGCGTCGACCCGGTCGGCCCCCGGGCGGGTGGATTCGCCACCCACGTCGACCAGGTGCGCGCCGTCCGCGCGCAGTCGGACGCCGTGTCCGACGGCCGCATCGAGGTCGGCGTACCGTCCGCCGTCGGAGAAGGAGTCCGGCGTGACGTTGAGGACGCCCATCACCACCGGGGCCGGGGCCCGTACCAGATCGGTCACGACTAGACGGTACCGGTCGCCGCGGCGACCCCCGCCGGCCCGGGGGGAGCCTCCGGAGGCGCACCTGACATGCGGATTGGAACAGGTGTACGATCGGTCGCCCGGGCCGAAGCGGGCAGCCTCTTCGCGGCTTGTCGCATTCAGGGGCGGCCCGTACGCTTTGGAATTGCCCAGCATCGAGATGGCGAAGCCTGGAGGGAGGGCCGAAGCGGGAAAAATCCGGCCAAAGCTCACCACTCTCCGTGGTGAGTAACGAACGCAGGGTCAGCTCCGCTGCGCCCAGTGAGCACATTTCCCGCCAGGCTTGTCTACTGCACCGCCGCGGCGTCGCCGGCCGCGATTTGGGGAGGTTTCAGTGATCGCCATCGAGCTACTGGAGACGGCGTCGTCCAGCGCCGCCCACGCGCTCTCGACCCTGGCGTCGACTCCACTCGCCGAGCCGGCGCCGAGGGGCATCGACACCGAGGGTGTCGTCACCTTCTTCGCCAGCAAGATCGCGCCGATCCTCCTCGCCGTACTCGGCGTCATCTTCATCGGTCGGGCCAGCCGCGGCGAGATCTCCAAGGTGCTGACCAGCTCGGCCATCGCGATCGTCGGTCTCGCCTTCATCGCCGGCGCCGCGACACTGTTCTTCATCGGCGACTACCTGATCGACCTGATCTTCGAGTAGGCGCGGGCTCGACATGCGGCTGCGCACCGACGACGACATCTACCGGGCACGCCTGGTCTACCTCGGGCCGCCCGGCTACACCCTTCCCGTCCACCTGCCCTACGCCCAGTACGGGCTCTTCATGCTGCTCGTCCCCCTCTACATGTTCATCCACTGGCTGTTCACGTTGAAGGTGGAGCTCTTCCCCGCCTGGGAGATCGCGCTCGCCATCGTGACCACGTCGTTCATCTTCCGGTACGTCGATCCGGACCGGCCGGCGCGCATGGTGATCCGCACCGCGCTGACCGACTGGCGGCGCACCCGGGAGCCGGCCGCCGAGCAGCGCGATCCGCGCCTGGTCGGCAGCGGGATCAGGATCCGGGAGGAGCTGGCATGACCGGGCGTACGCCGATCGGGCGGTCGCACGACGCGGGTGAGGCGATCGCATGAGCCGCTCTTCCACGCCGGGTTCCCCGGCCGGCCGTCCAGCCGTGCCGGACAGTCACCGTGCGCGTTCATTCGATTACCCGGAGGCCGGGGAGGTGGACGAGGCCGCGCTGGATCCGGCGTACGCCACCTCGCCGGGGCACGGCGGGGTGGGCGTCTTCCAGGCCCCCCGACCGGTCCCCCGCCGGATTCCGACGGGCGAGCCACCGACGGTCCCGGAGAGTCCGGACATCGACTCCCCGTTCCTCGACCTCTTCGGCGGCGCACGACCGGCCCGCCCGGTCGCCCCGCCCCGCGAGCACGCGGCGATCCCCCAGCAGCCCGCCGCGGTGGAGCCGGCGCCCGCCGCCCCCGTCGCACACCCGACACCGCGACTTCCCGCCGCGCCGGCGGATCGCCGCGCGGCGGATCACCGCCCGGTGGACCGTGGCCCGGCAGTCCCGTCGATCCGGCCGCCGGCCGGCGACGAGACGGCGCCGGCCGCGCCGGCCCGGTCACGGGTGCCGCACCAGGCGGGCGACCGGTTGCCGGCGGTCCGCCCACCAACTGACGCGGAGCCACGGTCGGACCGGCCCACCGAGGTGCCGCACCCGCCCGAGCCGGAGCCGATTTCCCGACGGTCGCGAGGCGACCGGTCGGAGCGCGCGCCCGTGCCGTCGACCGGTCGTGAGGTGGCGACGCCCCGTGAACGCTCGGCCGGGCGGCGCAACCAACCGACCAAGCCGGTCCGGGTCCGCGCTCCGAAGATCAAATTCGGTGACCGTGACCCCTCGGTGGAGCTGGCGATCACCGAGATCGCCGGTCACCTCACCTTCACGCCCAACACGGTCACCGCCTGGTACTGGCTGCCCGAGGTGCGCTGGGCCTTCCGCCCCGACGCCGAACGCGAGGCGCTGCTCGCGGCGATCTCCGAGCAGTACGCCGGCCTCGCCGGCTTCCGCCTGCACCTGCGCCGCACCACCCGCCCCTTCCCGGCCGACGAGTGGGCCCGGACCATCGACGCCCACACCGTCGCCCCGCTGCCCGACGTGCCCGGCACGCCGAGCTGGGGCGACCACCTGGTCGCCGCCCAGCGGCACCTGATGTCGATCAACCACGCCGAGGGCCAGACCTACCTCGGGGTCACCTTCGCCCGCCGGTCGCTCGGCGACTCGCTCACCGAGCGCGTGCTCCGCACCTTCGGCCGGGGAGTCGCCGAGGGCGAACGCCGCCGGCTCGGCCGGACCGTGGAGCAGTTCGACGAGGTGCTGGGCGCGTTCGGCATGCGCGGGCGTCGGGTCACCGCGCAGGAGTTGGAGTGGCTGCTCTACCGCTCGGTGGCGCTCTGCATGGCGCCGCCCGGCGCGCTGTCGCCGGTGACCAACGGGCGCTGGGAGCGAGGCGACCTGCTCGCCCTCACCGAACAGGTCGAGCGCTACCGCACCCCCTACGGCTCGACGGTCAAGCTGGTCAACCGGATGACCGGCGAGGAGCGGCACGTCGCCGTGCTGGCCGTGGGCCGGATGGAGCCGTTGGAGATCCCCGAGCGGCACGAGCCCTGGCTGCACTTCCACGAGCGCCTGCCGTGGCCGATGGAGCTGTCGACCCGGGTGGACATCCTCGGTTCGGGCGACTCGTTCCGCAACCTCGAACACCGGCTCCGCATGATCCGCTCCCAGCAGCTCGACTACGCCGAGCACGGCATCGACGCCCCGCCGGAGCTGGAGCGGCTCGCCAAGCGCGCGTTGGTCATCGGTGACGAGATGACCACCGGTCTCCCCGTCGACTCGGCCCGCGCGCACGGCTGGCACCGGATCGCGGTCGGCGGCCGCACCCGCGAAGAGTGCATGGAGCGGGCCCGCCGGCTCATCCAGCTCTACTCCCGCGAGTTGCGAATCTCCCTGCAGCACCCGAAGAACCAGGACTGGCTGGCCCGCGAGTTCATCCCGGGCGAGCCCATCGCCAACACCGGCTACGTCCGCCGGATGCCGGTGCCGCTGCTGGCCGCCGCGCTGCCGCAGGCCGCCTCCACCGTCGGCGACCGACGCGGCGACCTGATCGGGCGTACGGCCGGCACCTGCCGCCGGCCCGTCTTCCTCGACCTGCACTACCCGATGGAGGTCCGCGAACGCTCCGGCCTCGCCGTCTTCGTCGCCGAGCCGGGCGGCGGCAAGTCCACCCTGCTCGGTGCCCTGGGCTACCTGGCCGCCCGGCGAGGCGTCCAGGTGACCCTCCTCGACCCGTCCGGTCCGCTGGCCCGGTTGTGCGCGATGCCCGAGCTGCGCCCCTACTCCCGGGTGCTCAACCTGACCGGTTCGGAGCACGGCACCCTCGCCCCGTACGCGCTGATCCCGACGCCGCTGCGCAGCGAGTTCGCCCCCGGCGCCGCCGGTGACCGGGAGTTCGAGATCGCGGTCTCCAACGCTCGGGCCGAGCGACGCATGCTGGTGCAGGACATCTGCATGATGCTCGTGCCGCCGCAGGTGGCCCGGGAGGCGTCCACGGCCACCCTGTTCCGGCACGCCGTCCGCCAGGTGCCCGCCGAGGAGACGTCCACCCTGGACGACGTGGTCACCACGCTGGGTCAACTCGACGACGACAGCGGCAAGGAGCTGGCGAACCTGCTGCTCGACACCGCCGAGATGCCGCTGGCGATGCTCTTCTTCGGGCGCCCACCCGAGGGGCTGCTCGGCCCGGACGCCGCGCTCACCGTGATAACCATGGCCGGCCTCCGGCTCCCCGACCTCAAGATCGAACGCGAGTACTGGTCCGCCGAGGAGGCCCTCGCCCTGCCGATGCTGCACACCGCGCACCGGCTAGCCGTGCGCCGCTGCTACGGCGGGTCCATGTCGTCACGCAAGCTCGTCGGCCTGGACGAGGCCCACTTCATGGAGGGCTGGCGCTCCGGGCGCTCCTTCCTCGTCCGGCTCGCCCGGGACTCCCGCAAGTGGAACCTCGCCGCGCTGGTCGCCTCGCAGAACCCCCGCGACATCCTCGGCCTCGACGTGCAGAACCTCGTCTCCACCGTCTTCGTCGGACGGATCGCGGAGGACACCGAGATCGCCTCCGAGGCTTTGCGGCTGCTACGCGTCCCCGTCAACGACGGCTACGAGGCCACACTGGCCTCGCTGTCGACGGCCGACACCTCGTCGGCTGCCCGACTCGGCTTCCGTGAGTTCGTGATGCGGGACGTCGACGGGCGGGTGCAGAAGGTCCGGGTGGACGTGTCGTACGTCGACGGGCTGCTGGAACACCTCGACACCACGCCCGCCGCGATCGCCGCGGCGGCCGGGGTGCTGCCGAGCGTCCCCCTGCCGGATCTGGAGGCGTGACATGGCGAGGGCCCGAGCACGGATCACCGCGTTCCTGCTCGCCCTCGGCGTACTGGCCGGGGCCACCGTTCCCTGGCCGCTGTTCGGCGCGACACCGGCCGCGGCAGCACCGCCGGTCAGCGCGCAGGCCCGGGCCGAGCTGTGCACGACCGCCGAATGGCAGGCTGACTTCCGCGCCTGCGTGAAGAAGCTCCAGCAGGTCGCCGAGTCCGAAGCGAACTGCTGGAAGCCGCCGACTCCGACCGCACCGGATTCCGGGCTTGCGGGCTGGTTCGCGTCGCGCCCGGAGTCCTCGAAGCAACCAGGGCCGAAGGGCTACTACACCGACTACGGCTACGCCGGTTACGGCTACACCACCTACCGGGTCGAGGGTGGATGCGCCTCGTCGGTACTGCATCC
Source organism: Micromonospora krabiensis (assembly GCF_900091425.1). Taxonomy (GTDB): domain Bacteria; phylum Actinomycetota; class Actinomycetes; order Mycobacteriales; family Micromonosporaceae; genus Micromonospora; species Micromonospora krabiensis. The sequence goes on along the minus strand of NZ_LT598496.1, from coordinate 5,153,167 downwards.
GGACTACAAGTTCAGCAACACCGTCGCCAACGGCGAGTTCATGGTCGCCACCGCGATCGTCGGCGCCTCGAACGCTCTCCGGGAGCGCGCCTGGGACCCCAGCTCGATGTGGAAGTGGGCTGACCCCCTCGTCGAGCAGGCAACGAAGGCTGTCTACCAGAAGGTGTTCAGCGTTTTCGGCATCATGACGCTTTGCGTTGTCGGTCTCTACCTGTTGTGGCGCTCCCGCCAGTCGGACATGAGCAATGCCATGACCACAGCCGGCTGGGCCCTGCTGGTCATGGTGGCTGTCACCGCGCTGGCGGCGTGGCCGGTCAAGTCCGCCAACGTCGCGGACGGCACACTCGTGACCACTCTCGGGGTGGTACACGATGCCGTCGGTCCAGCCTCGAAGGACATCCCGCCTGAGAAGTGCGCTGTTCCGAACCCGGACGCCTGTGTTGACAAGCGACCGCCCGCAGTCCGCGCGAGCGATACAGCTACCGAAGCGATGCTGTATCGGAACTGGCTGCGGGGTGCGCTCGGCTCTGCGGACAGCGAGACGGCCAAGAAGTATGGTCGCGCGCTCTACGATGCGAAGTCGCTCAACTGGGACGAGGCGGAGTCCATCCGGAACAACCCCGCCACCCGCAGTGTCATCATCAAGGCCAAGCAGCAGCAGTGGATGACGGTGGCCGCGCAGATCGAGCGCGAGGATCCGGAGGCGTACGAGTACCTCCAGGGAGTCCGGGACATGGACCGGATCGGCGCCGGGTTCATCGCGGTGCTCGCGTCGGTGCTCTTCGCGATGTTCGACCTCACCGCGTCGCTGCTGGTGCTGCTCGGCTTCCTGATCTTCCGATGGGCCGTGATCGCGGCGCCGATTCTCGGCACGGTGGGGCTGCTCAGACCGGCGAGTGCCGGCCTGCGGCGTCTGGCGAACGCCGTGGTCGCCGCCGTCTTCAACATCGCCATCTTCGGCACCGGCGCCGCCATCTACCTGTTCGCGGTCGACCTCATCATGAGCACACCGACCCTGCCCGGTTGGCTCCAGGTGGTGCTGGTCTGGCTGTGTGGGGTGGTCGGCTGGCTGCTGCTCCGGCCCTACCGGCGGATCACCCAGCTCGGCGGCAAGGACAGCAGCGAGGCGGTCAGCTCCGCGGGCTCCTGGCATCGTCGCTTCTTCCGTGACATGCGCGTCGCGGCCCGTCTCGACGTGGCCGAGCCGGGCGGGACCGCCGAGCCGACCATGGGCCGCCGGAAAATCGTCGTGGCGGAGCAGCCCCGCCTGCGGCCCGAGGCGCGGCATGAGGACCCGGTGCATGCGAAGCCCGCTGGCACGGACCGCCAGCGGCCGGACGGTCGGGAAGGCGCCAAGGAGCCGCCGGAGGAGCGTCCGGAATCGTCCCGCCCCACCGCTCCCCGACCGCGCCGCCGCCAGCCCGCAACCTGGACGGAGCCGGACGTGCCGGAGGAGAAGCCGTCCTTCGTCATCTACCGGCCGGGCTCGACCGAGCGGAGCCCCGATCGACCAACGCCGCGGATCCGCTCCGAGGCGCGGTGAGTGCGATGCGACGGGCACTGGAGTTCCTGGTCACCCGGGTGCTGCGATCCCGGCTCGGCATCGCGCTGGCTCTGGCGGTGGTGGTCTTCGGGATCATCGGCGCCGCGCGACTCGTCGCCGGTCCCGGCGACCCCACGCTCGGCCTCACCAACCGGCCGAACGAGCCGATCACCACCGTCGAGCCGAGCGCTGGTGACGACGGCCTGGTGGGCAGTGCGAGCGACCCCACTCCGGTGACCCGACCCGGAGAGCTGACCCCCGAGCAGACGGCGGACCGATTCGTCGCCGCATGGCTGGGCAAGCCGGACATCACGGCAGCGCAGTGGCACGACGGGATGCGCCCGTTGTCCACACCGGAACTCACCGCGAAGCTGGCGGACGCGGTGCCGACCGAGGTCCCCGCGGGACAGGTGATCGACAAGGCCACCGTCCGGCCCCGCAGCGCGACGTTCGTGGAGGTGCTCGTGCCCCTCGACAGCGGCCGGCTCCGACTGGAGTTGGTGGCACCGGACGGGCAGTGGTTGGTCGACGCGGTGGACTGGGAGCAGGAATGAACGGCGAAACGGGTCGGCCTCGTCGGCGCCTCCGGCTCGGCGCCCTGTCCGTCGCGCTCACCGCCACCCTGGCGCTGCTCTGCTGCACCGGGGGCACGGCCGCCTTCTTCCTCACCGAGCTTGGCGGTGACTCGGCCGAGCAGATGACGCAGATGAGCGTCGAGTGCACCGGCGACTTCGAGGTCAACGTGACCGGACGGATGCCCCGACTGAGCCAGTACGGGGACGGCCAACTCCGCAACGCGGCCCGAATCATCAAGGTCGGGCAGGACATGAAGGTCCCGCCCCGCGGTTGGGTCGTCGCCGTGGCAACCGCGATGCAGGAATCCGGGCTGCGCAACCTGGCGAACCGCACCGTCGCCCAGTCGGGGGATCTGCCCAACGAGGGCGTGGGGGCCGACCACGACTCGGTGGGTCTGTTCCAACAGCGTGCCTCCTGGGGAAGCGTCGCCCAGCGGATGAACCCGGAGTACGCCGCCCGGAAGTTCTACGAGAAGCTGCTCACCGTCCAGGAGTGGGAGCGGCTGCCGCTCACCGTCGCCGCGCAGAAGGTACAGGTGAGTGCCTTCCCCGACGCGTACGCGAAGCACGAAACGCTCGCGGCCCAGATCGTCGACGCTCTCGCCGGTGGGGCCGCCCGCACCGCGTTGGTCGCCGGTCGTCAGACGTGTGACGCGGCCTCCGGACAGGAGATCGCGGCCTCCGGCTGGACCGCTCCCATCGCCGGCGGTGTCGGCTCCGGCTTCCGCACCGCCAGCCGTCCGGGGCACAACGGTGTCGACATCGGGGCCGGCAAGGGCACCCCCATCCACGCCGCCGCGTCCGGCCGGGTGCTGGTGTCGCGGTGCGACCCCGACAATGGCGGCGGTCTGAGCTGCGACGTCGACGGCTACCCGGGCAAGGGCGGGTGTGGCTGGTTCGTCGACATCCTCCACGCCGGTGACCTGATCACCCGCTACTGCCACATGGTGGAGAAGCCCCGCGTCAGCGTCGGTCAACACGTCGACGCCGGTGAGGTGATCGGCGAGGTCGGCAGCAGCGGCAACTCCTCCGGCCCGCACCTGCACTTCGAGGTGCACGAGAACGGAGACCGGAGCAGTGCCGGCGCCATCGACCCGGTGCCGTTCATGCGGACGCGCGGGGCGCCGCTGAGGCGTACGGGATGAGGCGCGAACCGCTGTGAACGAGCCGATGCCGGACCCCTTCGCGGATCATCCGGACTGGGCGCCACGACCGCCGCGACCCATCGAGATCGTGCCGGCCACCAGCCGGGTCGAGCTGCGCGGGCGGCGCGTCCTGGTCGGGCTTCCCGGCCTCGGTTGGCGGGGCGACCTGCGGGCCGACGACCGGGTGGTGCAGGGCAGCCGCACCTACGTCCCGATCATTCCGGAGCACGAGTGGTACCGCGCCGAAGCCGAACAGGTCGAGGTCTTCGCGCCACTGATCCCGGTCGAGCGGGTCTGGGTCGAGACGGTCGCCGACCGCCCACGCTCAAGCCCCAAGGCCGGTGATCCCAGATTCCGGTTGGTGTCACTGGACGGTCCCACGCATCCGGCGCCCACGCTGGTCATCGAGGCCGACTCGGTGGCCGGCCGCCGGGTCGTGCACATCGCGGACTCGGTGGAACGCCGGGATCTGCGTGCGGTGACCGAGACCTACTCGGGCGCCGAAGGAGACATCTGCGTGCGGGTCACGCCGGAAGAGGAGTGGTACCGGTGGGCCTGGCGGGGGCAGGCGCCGACCACGCTCGAAGTGCCGGTCCACCTGCTCTGGGTCGAGTAGAAACCTCAGCTCGCGAGTTGGGCGGTGCAGACCCCCCAGCCATCCTTCTGCCTAGTCTCGAACCGCCAACGCTGGCGGTCGCTTTGAGTGACGCCGTCGACTACGGCCGAAATGATTAGATCAACCTCGACAGTGGCTGTATCTCCCGACTGGCGAACATCTAAAGGGCCCCATCGAACCGAAAACTCTGTGTCGAACCGTCCTTCGCGCGACACGAGCTCATCGCGGAACATTCGCAGCCCGTCCAGATCTGCATCTCCCGCACAGGCAAAGCCTTCCGCCTTCGTATCGTTGCGGTCATTGAGGAATGCCTGGATGTAATTGGCCACCACCACATCGGGGGCGCTGCGGTCGGGGGCGGTGGCGCGGTCGTACAGCACGTAGCCGGCGATCCCGCCGCCGAGGCAGAGCAGCGCGAGCACGCCGGCCACGACGGTCAGCACGGTGCGGACGCGGCGGCGCGGACGTTCCGGTGTCGGGGTGGCCGGGGGCGGCGGCAGCTGCTCCGAGGGGGGCCGTTGCGCCGGGACCTGCGCGGGCGCCGGCGCCGGTGCCGGCGTGGGGACGCCGAGGGCTGCGGGCTGCCCGCTGGACACCTGGGAACCGGCGGGGGGCTGCACTGATTCCACCTCCTGAGGCTAGCGGTCTACCGCCCCGTACCCAATGGGTGAGTTGCGGCGGATCGTGACGGGCCGCTGCCGCCGGGTGAGATCTCCGACGACTTCCGCGCAGCGCCGCCCCACCTCCCGGAGGTGCGGCCCGACCTGGGATACCGTCTCTGCTCGGGGAGGGGTTGCCAGCCTCGGACTGAGGGGGTGGACGCGGTGGCCGGTCCGAAGGGACGTACGAACCGGGCCGCCGCTCTGCACCGTCGTGCCGCGGCCACCGCGACGGCCGCCGCCGGCATTCTGGACGAGACCCGACCGGCCCCGGCGGACCAGCGTCGGCAGTACGAGTTGGCCGACCGGCTGCGGTCGGTGGCGGCGCTGGTGGCACCGGGTTGGTCGGGTGCTCCTCTGGAGACGCTCACCGCCGACACCGCTCCCGGTGAGGGGCCACCGCCGTTCGTCCGGGTCGGCACGGCGGGTCCGCTGGACGACGCCCGCTTCCCGGCCCTGGTGCCCCTGGTCGGCACCGGTCACCTCGGCATCGACGCGGACGCCCGCGACCCGCGGGTGGGCGATCTGCTGCGGGCTGTGCTGCTCCGATCGCTGGGGGCGGCGCCGGCGGGCACGTTGCTGGTCCGGGCGGTCGACGCCGGCGGCACGACGTTCGCCCCGTTCGCCGTGCTGGCCGACGCGGGTCTGCTGCCACCGCCCGCGACGGACGTTCCCGGCCTGCGTGCCGTGCTGACGGAGGCGGAGCAGTGGGTGGCGCCGGGCGCGTCGGGTCGTCGCCGGCACGACCGGACGTTGCTGCTGGTGATCGCCGCCCTGCCCGAGTCGACGGGTCCGACCGACCTGGCGCGGATCGAGGCGCTGGCTGAGCAGGGGCCGTCGGCCGGGCTGCACCTGGTGGTCGCCGGTTGGGCGGGCACCGGTCAACACGGCGGCGGGACGGGCACCGGGCCGCACGCCGGTCGGTCGCCGCTGCCGCGGGCTACGACGCTGTCGATGCGCAACGCGTACGCGCTGCTGGGCGACCCGCCGGGCGCCTCGTTCTGTGGTCCCGGCGCGGACCCGGGCGGGCTGAACTCGCCGGTGTTCGTCGAGGCGGACCCGCCGGCCGAGCTGATCGACACGGTGTGCCGGCGGCTCGCCGCGCAGATCGAGGCGGGGTCCCGGCTGGCCCTGGCCGACCTGCTGCCGGCGACGGGTGGCGAACGCTGGTCGGGTGACTCGACGGACGGGTTGACCACGACGGTCGGCGACGCCGGCGGGCGGCCGGTGTCGCTCGGGTTCACCGAGCTGACGCCGCACTGGCTGGTCAGCGGCCGGTCGGACGCGGCGCGATCGGCCTTCCTCACCACCGCGCTGCTCGGCCTGACCGCCCGGTACGGGCCGGACGAGTTGGCGCTGTACCTGGTGGACCTGGCGGAGGGCGAGTCCTTCGTGGAGTTCCTCCAGACGGAGCGGGACCGTTCGTGGATCCCGCAGGTGCGGGCCGCCGCGATGACCGCCGACCGGGAGTATGTGCGGGACCTGTTCGACCAGCTGACGGCGGAGGTACGCCGCCGGGAGGACGCCGGCCGGCGGGCGGGTGGGCAGCGCTTCGCCGAGCTGCGTCAGCACTGCGGCCTCCCCCGGATCGTGTGCGTGGTCGACAACCTGCCGCTGGTCTTCGCCGAGCGGGACCGGCTGGCCGGCGACATCGCCGCACGCCTGGACGGGCTGGCCCGGGCGGGCCGGGCGTACGGCGTACATCTGGTGCTGGCCGGCGCCGGCGAGATGGGGCTGGCGGGGCGTTCGGAGGCCGGGCACCGGGACTCGCTGCTCGGCCAGTTCCCGGTCCGGGTGGCGCTGCCCGGCGGCGGCGCGGTGCTGGAGCCGACGAACGATTCGGCCGCCGGCCTGCCGGTCGGCAGCGCGGTGGTGAACACCGCCGGCGGCCTGGGTGGGCCGCGTGGGGCGGTCCGGGGTCACGAGCGGCTGGTCCGCCACCCGGACCCGCACGACGAGCCGGAGGCGGTGGAGCGGCTGCGGCACGAGCTGTGGTCGGCGCGGCCGGAGGGCTCCTCGCCGCCGGTGGTTTTCGCCGGCTGGGCCCGGCCGCTGCTGCGCAACGACCCGCGCTACCGGGCCGCGGTCGCCGGACAGGCACTCGCGCCGGCCGCCCTGCTGGGGCGGGCGGTGGATGTGGCCCGGTCGACGGTGGTCGTCCCGTTGGGGCCGGCGGCGGGCCGCAACCTGGCGGTCCTGGGTCCCGGCCCGGAGGCGGCGCGACTGCTGGCGACGGCGGCGCGGAGCACCGCCGCGCACCATCCGGCGGGCGCGGCCCGGTTCGTGGTCAGCGCGCCGGACCCCGCGTACGGTGCGCTGGCCGAGGAGTTGACCGCGGAGCTGGGCGCGCGGCACCCGGCGACGATGGTCGACCTCGGCGATCTGCTGGACGCCGCCGACGACGACGAGCCGACCTACGTGGTGGCGTTCGGGCTGGACCGGGCCGGCGCGGAGGAGCTGCCGACCGAGCGGCTGCGGGCGCTGCTGCACGAGGGACCGTCGGCCGGCCGGCACCTGCTCGGCTGGTGGCGGGTGGTGCCGCCGTTCGCGGCGCTGCTGGGCCCGGAGGACGCGGTGGACAAGCTCGCCGCCGTCGCCGCCGTGGATGTGCCGGGCGCCCAACTCGCCGCCGTCTTCCACCGTCCCGTCGAGTGGCGGCCCCGCCCGGCTCGGGTGGTGCTGTGGGACGGACCGGACGAGCAGGGCGTCGTCCTGGTGCCGTTCGCGGAGGAGGGGACGACGGCGTGAGCCGCGACGAGGGGACGAGGGCATGAGCGGCGACACGCGTACGTCGACGGCCGGTGCGGCCGCCCGCGACGGCCGTCCCGGACCCAGCGGGCCCGGCCGTCAGCGGACGCCCGGGAACCGGGAGTCGGCGCCGCCGGCCGCGACACCCGAGGCGGCCCTGGCCGCCTGGCAGGACTACCTGGCCGCCGCGCGGCAGCTCGACGGGGTACGCCGGGCCGCCGCGTCCGCCGCGGGCGAGCAGGCGCGGTCGGTGCAGGCGGCCCGGGAGGAGCTGACGGAGGTACGCACGCAGCTCGCCGTGCAGCAGGCTCGGCTGCGGGAGCGGGGCGTGCCGGCGATCTCGCTGGTGCCGTCCCCACCGGAGCTGACCGAGGCGACCCGGTCGATGGCCGGTGGGCCGGCGACCGTGCTGGCCGCGCTGCGGGTTGCGCGGGGTCGGGCCGACGCGGCGGACGCGGCGCTGGTCGCGCGGCACCCGCTCCGTCCGGCGAGTTGGGCCGCACGCCCGCGCAACCTGCTGGTGTACGGGCCACTCGCGCTGGTCGTACCGGTGATCCAGGTGCTGGTGTACGTGGCGACCGGCCCCGGGCCGGCGAGCGTCGCCGCGCTGATCTGCG